>JAEEYP010000088.1 GCA_016288155.1 Clostridiales bacterium
GGCGGCGTCGGCGGCGACGGCGCGGACGCCGGAGAGGATGCCGCCGGACCCGAGGCGGACGACAAGGAAAACGCGGCGTCCACCGACGTCCGCCGCTGGCCGATCCGCGAGGTCGATCTGAGCTGCGCGGCGGATCCGCTGTCGCTGTTCAATGAAACGGACTACGCGCCGGACTGCGCGGCGCTCGCCGCGGCGGCGCTGCCGTTCGCGGATTTCGTTCGCTGGAGCGTCGGGCACGATCCGTCCGAGCCGTACATACTGATCCTCCACACGCACGGGACGGAGGCGTTCGCCGCCGAAGGGCAGTCGATGTATACGGCGGCGGATCCGTTCCGTTCACAGGATACCGCCGAAAACGTCGTCGCCGTCGGCGACGTCATGGCCGAAACGTTGGAAGCGGCGGGGATCCCCGTCCTCCACGTGCGGGAGATGTTCGCCCTGACGTCCTATCAGAACGCCTACAGCCGCGCCGCCGAGGCGATCCGGGCGCTGCTCGCGGAGCATCCCTCCATCTCCGTCGTCCTCGACGTGCACCGCGATTCGATCGTCCGCACGGACAATACCCGTCTCCGCCCGCTCACCCGCATCGGCGGAGAAGAGGTCGCGCAGTGCATGATCGTCGTCGGGACCGACGCACGCGGCGCCGTCCATCCGGGATGGCGGGACAATCTGAACTTCGCTCTGAAGCTCCAGACGGAACTCGCCGCCGCCTCGCCCACCCTCTGCCGGGCGATCGATCTGCGCGGCGCCGCCTTCAACGAGCAGTACCGGGCAGGGTCGCTGCTGCTTGAGATCGGCTCGTGCGGGAACACGCTCGCACAGGCGAAGCGCGCCGGCGTTCAGGCGGCGCTCGCTCTCGCCCGCGTCCTCATCCCGGACGACGGGACGCCGGACGCGTGATCCCTCAGCCGAACATGAGCTCCTCCGCCTCGGCGAGGCTGGGGAGCGTGAGATCCGGTCTTTCCTCCGGTGCGGCGGCGTCCACGTCCTCCTGTTTCGTCTCGCCGGTGAGGACGAGGACGGCGGTGATCCCGTGCCGCTTTCCGACGGCGATATCCGTATACAGCCGGTCGCCGAAGACGCACATATCCTCCCGCGCCGTCCCCGTCATCTCGCCGATCATCTCGACCGTCTCCGGGTACGGTTTCCCGAAATAGGTCGGCGTGACGCCGGTCGAGGCGGTGACGGCGGCGGCGATGGCGCCGCTGTCCGGGATAAAGCCCGTTTCCGTCGGGCAGTTGAAATCCGGGTGCGTCGAAAGATATTCCGCGCCGCCGCGGATGAAATCGCACGCGAGCATGAGTTTCTCGTACGTCAGCGTCGTGTCGAAGCTCGTGACGACGATATCCGCCGCCGCGTCCGGCTCCGTCAGCCGCCCGTCCCGATCGGAGATCAGCCGAACGCCGGCGCGGCGGAATTCGTCCCACAGCTCCGCCGTGCCGAGCAGATAGACGCGCTTGCCCGGACGGCTGCGCGTAAGGAACGCCGCCGTGACGTTGCCGGAGGTCATGATCTCGCCGGGCTGCGGATCGAATCCGAGCCGCGCCAGCTTCGCCTGATAGAACGTCCGGGAATGAGAGGCGTTGTTCGTAAAGAACAGTACCCGTCGTCCGTCCTCACGCAGACGGCGCAGAAACCGTACCGCGAAATCGAACGGGATCCCGCCGAGATAGATCGTCCCGTCCATGTCGAAAATGAAGAGTTTCTTCGAACGGAGCAGCGCTCCTCCGTCCCGCATGACCGCATCCACCGTATATCCGCCTTTCCGCGCGCCGGCGCCTGCCCCGACGAGGGACGCGGCCGACGCGCCGTGAAAATATATTTTGTTGCAATGCCGCGAAAACTATGATATAATATAGGTAACCGGAACGTTCCCGCCCCCGTCGGGGCGGGCGGGAACGAATAAAGATCAGGTAAGGAAACGGAAAGCCATGCAGTCTCACGTTATCATCGGCATCGACGTCGGCGGGAGCACCACCAAGATCGTCGGCTTCGATCTCGCCGACGGCATGCGGCTGATCGAGCCGCTCTTCGTGCGCGCCACGGATCCGATCACGTCCGTCTACGGCGCCTTCGGCAAATTCACGCAGCAGAACGACCTCTCCCTCGACGAGATCCGCAAGGTGATGATCACCGGCGTCGGCTCCTCGTACGTCACGAAGCCGATCTATTCCCTGCCCTGCGAGACGACGCCGGAATTCCGGTCGATCGGTCTCGGGGGGCTCTATCTGTCCGGGCTCGACCGCGCCATCGTCGCCAGTCTCGGCACCGGCACCGCGCTCGTCTACTCCGTCCGCGGCGAGGAACCGCAGTACCTCGGCGGCACCGGCGTCGGCGGCGGTACGCTGCTCGGGCTGTCCAAGAAGCTGCTCGGCATGGACAACATCAGCCATATCGAGGCGCTCGCCCGCGAGGGGAACCTCAGCCGCGTCGATCTCAAGATCAACGATCTGACGAAGCACGACATCGTCCCCGGCTTCTCCGACACGATGACCGCCTCCAACTTCGGGAACGTCAGCGACATCGCCACGAAGTCCGATCTGGCGCTCGGGATTTTGAACCTCGTCTTCGAGACGATCGGCATGGTCGCGCGCTTCGCCGCGCAGAATTACGGTCTGCGGGATATCGTCCTGACCGGGAACCTGACGACCGTCGGCTACGCGGAGGAGATCTTCGCCACGCTGAACCGGATGTTCGACATGCGTTTTTTGATCCCGGAGCGTTCGCAGTTCGGCACCGTCATCGGCGCCGCGCTCTCCGGCGTCGGGGAAGAGACCGGCGCGTAAAGACGAAAATCGGCGGCGGAGGAACGATCCTCCGCCGCTTTTTTCGTCCGTTTCCGCTCACAGAAGGCGGATCGCCGATTCCGTCACGCCCGGCATGCGCGCGAGCCGCTGACGCAGAACGCCGTCCGGCGCGGCAGGCGTGACGAATTCCGTCTTCCCCTCCGGCGTGCCCGGCACCTCGGCGCAGTCGCCGAACAGCGCCGACGCGCTCTCCGCCGCCTGAGAAGGGCTGATCCCGCCGATGCGCACGTACATCCGTCCCGTAAGTTCGGAAAACGGGCGGACGAAGCCGGCGGGCGGCGCGCTCCAGACGCGGTTCGCCTCGTAGCGGCAGGCGCCGCTCAGGGCGGCGATCACGTCGGACACGACGGCTCCCGCCGTCGGGAAGCGCCCGGCGCCGCGCCCGTAGAACATCACGTCCCCGCTCAGGCGGGAGGAAACGCAGATACCGTTGTACACGTCGTCCACGTGGGAAAGCGGATGCGTGCCCGGCACGATCCGCGGACAGACGGAGACGGAGATGCCGTCTCCCTCCCGCCGCATCATGCCGATCAGGCGGACCGCGCCGCCCAGCCGCTGCGCGGCGTCGATATCCAGCACCGTCAGGCGGGCGGTCGTTTCGGTGAACACGTCCTCCGCGCCGACGAGCACGCCTGTCACCGCAGCGGTGAGGATCATCATTTTCCGCTGCGCGTCGAGCCCGTCGATATCCGCGGACGGATCGCGCTCGGCGTAGCCGAGCTTCTGCGCCTCGGCGAGCGCGTCGCCGAAGGCGGCGCCGCAGTCGCGCATGCGGGTCAGGATATAGTTCGTCGTCCCGTTCAGGATCCCGCACACGGACTCGATCCGGTCGCCCGTCAGGGCGGTGCGGATCGGGCGGAGCAGCGGGATGCCGCCGCCGACGGCGGCCTCGTACAGATACGCGGCGCCGTGCGCGTCCGCTTCCCGCGTCAGCGCGATGCCTTCCCGCGCGACGAGCTCCTTATTGGACGTAACGACGTGCTTGCCGCGCGAAAGCGCCTCCAGCGTGAACTGCGCCGCGGGGCGGACGCCGCCCATCGTCTCCACGACGAGCGCGATCTCCGGATCGTCCCAGATCCGCCCGGCGTCGTGGATGACGCGGTCCCTGTAGGGCGAATCGGGAAAATCACGCAGATCGAGGATATATTTGACGCGCACGTCGTCTCCGACCGCCGCGCGGATATACGCCGCGTTCTCCTCCACGAGGGAGACGACGCCGCCGCCGACAACGCCGAAGCCGATCACAGCAATCTGTTTCATAATAAACGGTCTCTCGAACCCTTTCTGCCGCTTTTCGCATGAAAATCCGGAATTCCGGTGAAAATTATAGCATATTTTGGGGGAATATGCAAGATTATTTTTTGTCGGCCGCCCCGGCGTGCGCGCAGATCCCGGACAGCGGACACGCCGCGCAGCGCGGCGCGCGCGCGGTGCATACGTCCCGTCCGAACTGCACGAGACGGTGGCAGAACGCCGCCTGTTCCTCCCGGGGAACGAGCGGCGTCATGATCCGCTCCGTCCGCACGGGATCCGAGAGCGATTCCGGATAGAAGCCGAGCCGCCCGCAGATGCGGATGCAGTGCGTGTCCGCGACGATGCCGCCGAGTCCGTACACGTCTCCGAGGATCAGATTGGCGATCTTGCGGCCGACGCCGGGCAGCGCGAGCAGCCCCTCCATCGTATCGGGTACGCGCCCGTCCCAATCGCGCAGGATCGCCGCGCTCAGCTCCTTCAGATCCGACGCCTTGCGGCGGTACAGCCCGCACGGGCGCACCATCGCCTCGATCGCGGAAAGCGGCGCGTCCGCCATGGCCGCGGCGTCCGGCAGCGCGGCAAACAGATCCCGGCAGACGATATTGACCCGCTCGTCCGTGCACTGCGCCGAGAGGCGCGCCATGACGAGGAGCCGCCACGGATCCCCGCCGGATACGAGCGAGCACTGCGCGTCCGGATAGAGGCGCTTGAGCCGCACGGCGGCCTCGCGCGCTCTTTGTGCGGGCGCGGGCGTATCGGATGTTTGCCGTTCCATTTTCGTTTCCTCCGTCCCCGGATAAAAAATCCGCCGAAGGCGGAACGCCCCCGGCGGAGAAGCGCCGTCTGTCAGCCGCGCAGACCGCGGCGGCGGCGGTTGTAATCCGATCTCGGGTTGACGATCTCACGCCAGTCAAGATCTCCGTGATCGAGCGCGCAGATCAGGACCTCCGCCGTGGCGATGTTCGTCGCGACGGGAACGTTGTGCACGTCGCACATGCGGAGCAGCGTATATTCCTCCTCGTCGATGACGGGGCGCGGCGAGGTGCGGCGGAAATAGAGGAGCACGTCGATCTCGTTGTAGGCGACGCGGGAAGCGATCTGCTGTTCCCCGCCGTGCTCGCCGGACAGCAGCTTTTCCACCTGCAGTCCGGTGGCGTCTTCGATATATTTACCGGTCGTACTCGTCGCACAGAGGCTGTGCTTGCTCAGTATCCCGCAATAGGCGATGCAGAACTGGGTCATGAGTTCCTTCTTGGTGTCGTCCGCTATCAATGCTATTTCCATATCTGCGTCTCTCCTTTGTATAGTATCTGAGTATCTGATGATCTTGCTCCGTCGGCGGCGTCTCACAGTACGCGGCGCGCGCGCAGCGCGCCCATTCCCTCGAACAGGCGGACGTCTTCGCCGAGGAGCCGCCGGGCGATGTTGCGAAACGCGATGCCCGCGCGCGAATCCGCGTCGGGGATCCGCCCCTCTTCCTGCGCGAGCATGAGCACCGGATCGAGCGGCACGACGCCCGCCGTGCGCACGTGCGTCCGGTCGATGATCTCGAGAAGTCCCGCGCGCTTTCCGCGGCGGGCGGCGCGGTCGTCAAAGCAGGAGATCACGAGCCGGCACGGGATCGGGCGGATCGAAGTCAGAAGCTGCGCCGTCCGCTCCGCGGAGCGGATGGACGCCGGCTGCTGCGTCGAGAGGATGAAAGCGCCGTCGGCGAAATCGGAGACGATGCGCCGCACCGTCTCGCCGCTTCCCGCCGTATCGCAGAAAACGAACTCCGCCCCGGAGGCCTCCGCCAGCTTGTCCAGCGCCGCGGGCAGCCGCTCGATCGGGACGCCCTCCGGCCACGCGTACGGCGCGGCGCAGAAGCGCAGCGCCTCCCGTCCCGGCACCGCCGTCACGGCGGCGGACGGTTCGCACCGCTCGGCGGCGACGTCGCCGAGATCGCAGAGGATGCGATCCTCCACCCCGAGCATCAGATCGAGGCAGCGGTTCCCCACGTCGCAGTCGACGAGCAGCGTCCTGTGCCCGAGCGAGGCGAGCGCTGCCGCCGTTCCGAGTGCCGTCGTGGACTTTCCGATCCCGCCCTTCGCGGATGAGACGATCACCCGATGAAACTGTTCCATCCGCATCTCCTCCCCGCGCGGCGCGATCCGCCTCCGTCCCGCGTTTCCGCGCGGCGGCTGAAAGCGACCGGGATATCGTAAATACCCAAAGCGCTTTTGATAATTATATCATAAATCTGTATATTGTGTCAACGGGCTTGGGAGACTTTTTCCGTACAAAATCTTTTCGGGCGCGGCGGCGAAAAAAATCCGTACATTCGTTTTCATCCCCTTGCTTTTTCACTTTGGGCGTGGTATCATATATATAGTGGGAGTTTCTTCCCCGGATGGAAAAGAAAGGCGGTTCGCCATGAACAACATCGACAGAGAAAAGACCATCACCTTCTCGACCGTCTCCGTGCGCGACGAAAAGGACCGCGAGATGAAGCGGATCCTCACCGCCGTCTACGAAGCGCTCAGCGAGAAGGGCTACAACCCGACGGATCAGATCGTCAACTACATCCTCTCCGAGGATCCGACCTATATCACGAATCACAAGAACGCGCGCAGTCTGATCCGCCGCATCGACCGTTACGAGCTGCTCGCCGCGCTCGTGCGCGGGTATCTCGGCGTCTGAGGACGCCCTCTGCCCATGACCGTGTACAAGTTCCCGGAAATGACGGCGGCGGCGTTGCCCGATCGCCCTCTTTCCGTCGCTCTCGGAAATTTCGACGGCGTGCATCTCGGGCACCGGCGTCTTCTGTGCGCCGCCCGGACGGCGGCCGCCTCCCGTCCTGACTGCCTGACGGCCGTCTGGACGTTTTCTTCTCTTGCCAAGACCGCGCCGCACGTCCCCTGCCTCACGGGGCCGGAAGAAAAGTTCCGCGCGCTCGGCGAGGCGGGCGCGGAATACGTGATCGCGGAGGAATTCGACGCCGTGTGCCGCATGGAGCCGGAGGAATTCGTCACCTGTTATCTGCTCCGGCGGATGCGGTGCGCCGTCGTCGTCTGCGGCTTCAATTTCCGCTTCGGCCGCGGCGCGCGGGGGGATGCCGACACGCTGCGCACGGCGCTCGAGACGCGGGGCGTCCCGCTCATCGTCGTGCCGCCCGTCACCGCGGGCGGCGGGATCGTATCCTCCACCCGGATCCGCGCCGCCGTCGAAGACGGCGACATGGAAGCGGCGGAGGCGATGCTCGGCCGCCCCTTCTCCTTCACGCTTCCCGTACTCCACGGCAAAGCGCTCGGACGGCAGCTCGGCTTCGCCACGCTCAACCAGCGCTTTCCCGAAGGCCGGATCGTTCCGCGCCGCGGCGTCTACGCCGCCGAAGTATCGCTCGACGGCACGCTCCGGGAAGCGGTCGCCGACGTCGGCGTCCGTCCGACGGTCGAGTCCGGCGGCGCGCTCGAATGCGAAACGCACATTCTCGGATACGAGGGCGATCTCTACGGCAAAACGGTGACCGTCCGGCTCCTCCTCCGGCTGCGCGGCGAGGAGACGTTTTCCTCCCTGTCCGCGCTGCGGGAAGCCATCGAGAACGACGTGCGCCGCACCCGCGCCTATTTCCGCACGCGAAAGGAGGCCGCGCCATGAAACGGCGGATCCTTTTCGTCCTTCTTCTGCTCTTCTCCCTGCTCCTTCCGCTCGCCCCTCCTGCGGCGGCGCTGGAGCCGCCGGAGGTCGCCCGCGCGGCGGGCGCGTACCTGTACAATTTCGAGAACGATACCGTCCTCTACTCCCTGAACGCCGACGCGCGCATCTTCCCCGCCTCCACGGTCAAGCTGATGACGGGGATCTTAGCGCTCGAGGCACTGGGCGGCGATCTCACTCTCCCGATCACCGTGACGAGCGAGATGGTGCACGGCGTCATCGGGAACAACATCGGGCTCAAGGTAGGCGAGGTCGTCACCGCCGGCGACATGCTGCACGCGCTGCTCGTCAACGGCGCGAACGACGCCGCGCAGGTGCTCGCCGTCACCGTCGCCGGATCCGTCGACGCCTTCGTCGAACGCATGAATCATAAGGCGCAGCTCCTCGGCGCGTACAGCACCTGGTATACGAATCCGACCGGGATGCACAACGACGCGATGATCACGACCGTTTCAGACACGGCGGCGATCGCCCGCTACGCCTACCGTCTCCCCGGCTTCACCGAGATCACGAGCGTGACGAAGTACGTCATGGAAGCGACGAACAAAAGCGACTACCGCAATCTGTACAACCGCAACGCGCAGCTCTCCAAGTTCTACGACACGCGCTACTACTACGCGGGCGCCGTCGGGATGAATTCCGGCTACACGGCGCAGGCCGGGTACTGCCTCGTCTCCGTCGCCGCGCGCGACGAGCTGACGTACCTCTGCATCGTGATGAACGCGGAAGACGACGACGAGGGCATCTACAGTTACGCGAACGCGCGGGAGCTCCTCGACTGGGCGTTCGAATCCTTTTCCTACCGCGAGGTGCTCGGCGCGGATCAGCGCATCTGCGAAATGCCCGTCACGCTCTCCTCCGCCGTCGATTACGTGACGCTCGTGCCGGCGTCCCCCATCGTCTGCTATCTCCCCGTCGATACCGATCTCTCCCTTGTGCGCGTCGCGTACGTCACGCACGGTGAGTCGCTGACCGCGCCGGTGGAGGCCGGTCAGGTCTGCGGCACGGTGACCGTCACGATCGGCGACGAGATCCTCGGCTCCGCCGATCTGATCGCCACCGGCTCCGTGACGCGCAGCGAATTCCTGTTCCTTCTCGAACGGATCAAGTCCTTCACGACCGGGCGCTTCTTCCGCGCGACGCTCATCTTCCTCGCGGTGTTCACCGTGCTCTATATCCTTTGGGAGGCGCGGCGCCGCGAGCAGCAGGTGCGCCGCCGCCGCTGACGCCCCGCGGTTTTTTCCCGCCGGCTGCATAAACGGCGCGCTGCTGGCATATACTGTGGCGGCGAGGCGGAAGAGGCAGTCCGTTCTCTGACCACGCCGGGGAGAACGGCGCGTTTTCCGCCTCCGTTTTACGCATCGACAGGTCGGCCGCACGAAGAATGCGGCTGACCTGTCCCTTTCTTTTTTGCACGGAACGTTTTCTCCGAAGCGCCAAATATAAGGCATGTGTCTAATATAACGTTTGGTATTCGGCGGATGACTTTTCCTCCGTTTTTCGGGTTTTCCCCTGTGGAAAAGTGGCTCACAGACGCGGAACACAAGGGATTTCCACATACTTTTCCTCACGCTGGGGAAAAGTATGCGGGATTTTCGCGTGCCGTATCGTTTGGCGCGCGCAAAAATCGGATTTGTGCACTGCGCACAAAACAGGCCGGATTTCGCCCGTTTTCGGCAAATGTCTTTCTGCAAAAGGCGAAAAAACGAGCACGCCGCACGGCAGGAAATTGTGCCTTGATTCGTGCGAAAACGGAGGCGTAAATCCGGCAAAATCACGAACTGTCCCCGTCCGAAGTCCGCCGGGGAAAAAAGTTTTTCATGAAATTTCCGCCGCCCTCTTGCAAAATCCGGCGGGATAATGTATAGTAGATTCACCATCCAAATCTGACACACCGGAGGACACCATGAACCATCATCTGCTTCATCTCGCGAATCCCGCGTCGGAGTGGGAGAACGCCTCGCCGATCGGCTGCGGCTCTGCCGGATGCATGATCCGGGGCGGCGTCGCCGAGGAACGAATGACCTTCAACGAGGAATCCATCTGGGACGGCGGTCCGATGGACATGCGCATCGAGGGGTACGCCGACAAGCTCCGTCACGTGCGCGAGCTCTTCCTCGCCGGTCGGGAATACGACGCCGATCAGTGGGCGGAGAAGAACATGGGCGACTGCTTCAAGCGCATCAAGGCGTACGAATACGCGGGCGAGCTGCTCGTCTCCTTCGGCGGGGACGACGCCGCCGCGAACTACCGCCGCGACCTCGACCTCACCGACGGCGTCTGCACCGTCCGATATGAAAAGGACGGTCACGCGTATTGCCGCGAATACTTTGCCTCCTATCCCGCGCGTCTGATCTGCTGCCGCTTCACGTGCGGCGCGCCGATGGATCTGTGTATCCGCTACCGCCGGGAGAACGTCGTCAGCCTGCGTCTCTCCCCCGATTCGCTGACCGCCGTCGCCGCGACGGCGAACGGGCAGCACCGCTTCGTCTTCAAGACGAGGATCTTCTCAAACGGCGCCGCCTCCGTCACGGAGAACGGCGTCGCCGTCCGCGGCGCGACGGAGGTGACGCTGTATACCGCGATCGCCACCGCCTTTGAGACCGCCGATCCGGCCGCCGCGGCGGACGCCGCCCTCGCCCGCGCCGGGGAAGGCTGGGAGGCGCTGCTCCGGGAGCACACCGCGGATTTCTCCGCGCTCGCGGGACGCTCCGATCTTTCCTTCGGCGGCGCCGATCCGGCGCTTGAGGCGATGTCCGTCACCGACCGTCTCGCGCGGCTGAAGGCGGATCCCGCGGCGCGGGACGACGGTCTGCTCGCTTTGTACTGGGCGTTCGGCAAGTATATGCTCATCGCCTCGAGCCGTCCGGGCACGCTCCCCGCGAACCTCCAGGGCGTCTGGGCGGACGGGCTGACGCCGCCGTGGAACAGCGACTACCACACGAACATCAATCTGCAGATGAACTACTGGCAGGCGGAGGAAGCGAACATCGGCGAATGCACCGCCGCGCTCTTCGACTACATGAACCGCATCCTGCTCCCCGGCGGCGAAAAGGTCGCCTCGGAAAGCTACGGCGTCCGCGGCACCGTCGTCCATCACGTCGCCGACATCTACGACTTCGCGGCGCCGGCGGACGGGCTCTGGGGACTCTGGCCGCTCGGCGGCGCGTGGCTCGCCCATCATATGTGGGAGCATTATCTCTACACGCGCGACGAGGACTTTCTGCGGAATACCGCCTACCGCTATATCCGCGAATGCGCGGAGTTCTTCATGGATACGCTGTTCGAGGGTCCGGACGGTTATCTTCATACCGGTCCGTCGACCTCGCCGGAGAACCGGTACTTCGACGACGAGCACCGCTCGGTCTACCTGGCGATCTCGCCGACGATGGATCTGGAGATCATCGGCAGCCTGCTTGATTTCTACGCCGAGACGGAAAAGATCCTCGGCATCTGCCCCGAAGAAGGCGAGAAAGCCGCCGCGATGCGCGCACGGATGGTACCGCTCCGCATCGGGAAGCACGGTCAGCTCATGGAATGGCTGAAGGATTACGACGAATGCGAGCCGGGGCACCGGCATATCTCCCACGCGTTCGGACTCTATCCCGGCGCGCTCATCACGCGGAAAACGCCCGAACTCTTTTCCGCCATCGAAGTGACGCTCAAACGCCGCCTCGCCTCCGGCGGCGGGCATACGGGCTGGTCGCGCGGTTGGCTCATCAATCTGTTCGCGCGGCTGGGGAAGGCGGAGGAGACGTATGAAAACGTCCGCCTGCTCCTCACGAACTCCACGCTGCCGAATCTCTTCGACACGCATCCGCCGTTCCAGATCGACGGGAACTTCGGCGGCGCGGCGGGCATCGGTGAAATGCTGATGCAGTCCCACGAGGGCGTGCTCTCGCTCTTCCCCGCCGCGCCCGCGTGGCTGGACGCCTCCTTTGTGAATTTCCGCGCGCGCGGCGGCTACACCGTCTCGGCGGAACAGAAAGGGGGGCGCGTCGTCTCCCTGACGGTCGCCGCCGACCGGCCGGGTACCGTCCGGATCCGCATCCCCGGACGGGAAGAATTCGACGCCGCCGTCACGGCGGAAGGGACCCGGATCCTCTGAGCGGTCCGGACGGTACGATAAAAAAAGTGGCTGACGCCGCGGCGTCAGCCACTTTTTTTCATTTCTTACAGCCTGCGCATGAATTCCTCGATGAACGTGCTCTCGTACCGATGCGCCTCCAGATTCGGGTGGGAATTCTCCTTCGAGACGTAAAAAGCGTCCCGCCGCAGCTCCAGCGCCCTCTCGCAGACGCCGAGCGAGGACGCGCGGTCGAGGATGACCGGCGTCTGGTCGCTCCACGACATGTCGAGATAGGGAATGCCCCACCGCCGCGCGGCGGCACGCGTCGCTTCCTGATAGGCGGCGGTGCAGCAGTTCGTGACGATGATCCCGATCTTGGCGAACGGATGATGGATGAGCAGATATTCGAGCACGACGTTCCACGCGCCGCAGAAAGTCGTGTTCGTCGTATCGTCCGGAGAGCCGAGGTTCGTATGCCAGCAGTCGTTGCAGCCGAACCACAGCGTGATGTAATCCGTGTCGGGCGGGATCTTCTTGTACCGTTCAAAGGAGAAGGGACAGCGGTAATCGGGACCGACGTCCTTGTCCCCCCGCACGTACTCCCGCGCGAGCGGCATGATCGAGCCGTTGATCCCGTCGCACACGAGCGTCATGTGATTGCGCCGCGCGATCCACCACGGATAGGTCTTGAACATGCCCCATTCCTCGTCGTAGACCGCGACGCCGCGCTCCTCCTGCTTCCCGTACTTGAAATCGCCGTGCGTGAAGCTGTCGCCGGCCGCGAAGTACTTCTTTCCCCACAGAACGTTCGACTCCCGCAGCGCCCGTACGGTCTCCTCCAGCTCCCGGCAGGTGCGCCGCAGCGTCTCCAGCTCCTCTTCCCGTTCTTCCCGGATCAGATCGGTCTCGTTCATCCTTTTTCTCCTCTTCGGTACTGTATTTTTTATTTCGTTCGGGATCATCCTCCCGCGCGCCGCCGAATCATTCTTCTTTCTCCGACTTCAGTCTGCCGATATAATCCCGGAGATACATCACGAACGACACCGTCATCATGACCAGGCAGAGCACGATCAGCGTGTTTGCCACCCACCTCGGAAGTCCCGGCACGAGCAGCATCAGCATCATGCTCCCGTACAGGAGCGCCGTGCACACCTTGCCGTGCCACTTCGCGCTGTGGACGGGTCTTTCCCTTTTCACGAGCATCAGCCCGAGGATGCCGGTCGTGACCTCCTTCACGACGAGCCACGCCGCAAGCGCCCACAGAAGCGGATACCGCAGCGCCAGACAGATCGCGAGGGCGCCCTGCGTCAGCTTGTCCGCGATCGGGTCGAGCGCCTTGCCGAGATCGGACACCATATTGAAGCGGCGCGCGATGCGTCCGTCGATCACGTCCGTCAAGGCGGAAAGCGCCACGAGGACAAGCGTCCACACCGTATCCTCCCGTACCGCGTACATCCAGACGATCCCCGGGATGAGAAGGATCCGGACCATGCTCAGCAAGTTCGGTATCGTGAAAATCCGGCTTTTGCCGCGTGAATCGTTCATGCACGTAACTCCTTTTCGGTGATCGCTCCGGTCTCTCGCCGCAAAAGCGGAGAGGACCGCGCAGACGGGCGTCAGTCCAGCCGCAGCCGGGCGATGCGCGTGCGCACAAGACAGCCTTTGTCGCCCAGCCGTTCGTTGCCCGCGCAGTACGCGAGGAGCATCTCTCCCGGACCGGTGAAATGGATCGCGGGATAGCAGTACCCCGCCAGAGGATCGTCCTCGACGATCTGCGGCGCGCCGAAATCGACGCCGTTCTCCGAGGAGGCGATCACGAGCGGCGAACGGTCTCCGTCCACATACTTCGGCACCTCGGACATCCAGCGGTAGCGGAACGGCGAGGACGGGGTCGGGTTCCACACCGCGTAATACTTTCCGTCGTATTCATTATACTTGATGAGCAGCGGCGAGCACGGACCGGTGAACGCCGACGGCTGCGCCGGGCTCCACGTCCTGCCGCCGTCCGGAGAGAAGCTCTCGTAATGCCGTCCGAGATCCGTCCGGAAATAGCCGTACAGCGTGCCGCCGGGCAGCTCGGCGACGCCGGGTTCCTGGAGCCCGGAGGCGGAATGCGCCCCGCCGGGCATTGCGAACGGCTCGCACAGGCGGCTCCACGTTCTCCCGTCGTCGGACGATGCGAAGAAGACCGCCTCTCCGCGGCTCGACATCCGTCCGGTACGCACGTCCATCGCGTGGAGCGCCGCCGGAACGACGAGCCTGCCGTCCCGCAGCGCGACGACGCGGTCGTTGTTGACGACGTAATATCCGGGGAACTGCTCCCCCACGGCGCACACGGGCGCGCCGAACGTCTCCATCTCGTCCGCGGAACGGGCGAAGAGGTATTCGGAGAAGCCGCTTTGGTATTTGACGAGGCGGAACAGACCGACGTCCCCGTTCGCCATCCGGAGGACGGAAACGCTCATGGTGTTCGTCTCGTCCGCCGCCGGATCCGGGCGAAAGAGGATCCGCGGCTCGCTGAAGCGCTCGCCGTCCCAGAAGACCGCGGCGATCTCCGCGTAGGCGCCGTCGTGACGGCTCTCGCCGGCAAAACGGCTGTACGCGAAGGCGACGCGCCCGTCCTTCAGCGCAATAAACGCGCCCTCGCTGTTGCGCGGGTTGCCCGGTCCCGGACCGAGATCCGTCAGATGTGTGTACTCCATGATCCGCCGTTCCTTTCCTTTTCCGTTTTGAATCTGCACTATTGTACCACATATTTCCGGGATTTGCAAGATGCCCGATGAACGCAGATGCGTCCGGGAGCGAAAAAACGCCCGTCACCGGCAGGACGTCCCCGCCGCGTGCCGTGTACATTATATACGTCCGACGGGAAAATTGCAATACCGCGCCGGGATATCCCCCGAAAAAACGCGCCGGCAGATCCGGGATGCCGCCGCGCGGGCGGATCAACGGGAAAACCGGAAAAACAGAGGCACAACGTCCCCGGATACCGAGGAAAACGGCGTAGACATCCGCGCTTTTCTATGATATAATGATACGCAAGAGAATCATTATCGTCCGGTTCCCCCCTTACAACGCAGAAAGGACCGATCCTTCCATGAAACATCCCGTTTCCCGCGTCAACGTTTTCTACGGCTGCGGCGAATACCGTCTGCCGACCCCCGTCGAGCCCGCTTCCGCCTGGTATATCCGCAAGGGGCGCACGGGGAACACCACGCCCGCCGCCTGCCTCCCCTTCGGGAAGTATTCCGTCTGCGCCTACACCGGCGGCTATCCCGCGGGCTACGGCGTCAACATGCTCCACTGCGGCGGTCCCGTCGTCGATAAGCTCTGGTCCGAGATGCCCTTCATCGGGCTCTCCCATTTTCATCCGAGCGGCACCGGGAAGATCGGCGCGTACTATAACTACGCCGTCACGGCGCCGGGATACGGTCCCTATACCTCCTTCGCCGACGCCTTCGCGCCGCAGCGCGTCGAGGGCGAGGACGCGTGCCCCGGATACTATGCGGTGACGACGCGCTCCGTCCGCTGCGAGGCGACGGTGGATCGCCGCACGGCGATCCATCGCTACACCTTCCGCGACGAAGCGGCGCTGGCGACGAGCGGCGGACGCATCAGCATCAACTTTGCAAACGACGGTCTGTACCGCGACGCGCGGCGCGAGCTGTACCGGACGGCGTCCGGCTCCGTGCGGATCCTCGGCGCCGGCGAGGCGGCGGCGGACGTCACGCTCGAGGGTGTGACGCTGCATTTCCGCGTGAAGCTCTCCTCCTCGCAGGGCGCGGCGCTCTTTGAGCGCGACAGCCTGACGGACGGGGATGAACTCTCCTTCACCGACGAGGAGGCGTGCGGCGTGACGTTCACCGTCCGCGAGCCGCAAATCGTGCTCCATATGGCCGTCAGCCTGCGGGATCAGGCGCACGCGGCACAGCTCCTCTGCGATCCGCAGTCCTTCGACGGCGCGCGCGCGGAGGCGTACGCGCTCTGGGACCGTGCCCTCTCCGCCGTCGAGATCGAGACGGATGATCCGATCGAGGAGGAGATCTTCTACTCGAACCTGTATCAGTCGCTCGTCAAACCGTGCGATCTCTCCGGAGAGAGCTTCCTTGCCGGTTTCGGGGACGGTCCGTTCGTGACCGACCTCGCCACGATGTGGGATATGTACAAAACGGAGCTGCCTCTGCTCCTCACGCTCTATCCGGATATCTCCGAGAAGCTCCTCGCCTCCTTTCAGCGCACGTGCGAGACGATCGGGAAATATCCGCAGTGCCTCATCCTCTCCTCCGACATGCAGCTCTCCGTCAATCAGGCGCGGATGCTCGCCGACTTCACGATCTGCGACGCGTACTACCGCGGGATCCGCGCGGACTACGGCGGGCTGATCGACGGCGCCGTCCGGGACAGCGCCCGCTTCACGGACTTCTTCGGGAAAGCCGACGGCGGCGCCGCGGAGGATCCCGCCGTCCTCTGCGGGAACTACGCCTCGCATCTGCTCGACATGGCGGAGGCGTCGCGCGCGCTCTCTCTCGCAGCGGCGCAGTGCGGTCGGCAGGACGCCGCCGATTACTTTTCCCGCTTCGCGCCGCGCTGGCGCGAGGCGTTCAGCCCCGACGGGATGCTGCGGGACGACGCGGAATACTACGAGGGCACCCGCTTCAACTACTCCTTCCGTCCGCTGTACGAGATGGAGGAGCGGATCGCGCTCTGCGGCGCCGACGCGTTCCGGGCGGCGTGCCTGCGCTTCTTCGGATTCACGCACAAGGACGACCCGCTCACCTGCCGCTTCGAGGCGTTCAACAACGAGACGGACATGGAATCGCCGTACGTACTCGGCGCGGCGGGATTGCGGCGCGAGCTGTACGCGGTAATCCGCGCCGGGCTCGATTCGATGTTCTCCGTCGGGCGCGGCGGGCTGCCCGGCAACAACGACAGCGGCGGGCTTTCCTCCTGCTACCTCTGGAACGCGCTCGGCATCTTCCCGATGGCGGGCTTCGACAGGATGTTCCTCTCCGTGCCGCGCTTTTCGCGCGCCGTGCTCCATCTCCACAATGGAAACGATTTGACGATCCGCCGTGAGGGAGACGGCGATCCGGTCCGCGTGCTTTTCGGCGGCGAGGACGTCGGGCTCACCTCCTTCCCCGTCACCGACATGATGCGCGGCGGCGAGCTCGTCTTCTATACCGCATGACGTTCTATACCGCATGACGCGCTTCCCCATCGTCCCCCGGCTCCCCGGAGCCTGTCACTTCTTTCGGGAAAGGCGGTCTGCGGCAATGACACGGAAACGAATCGCATCTCTCCTCCTCGCCTGCCTCATGCTCCCGCCCCTCCTCATCGCCTGCTCGGATAAGCCGGACTCCGGCAAGACTACCCCGACCGGCAGCGACCCGGCTCCCGCCGACCGGGCGACGGAGCCGGTGACGGAGTACGTCTACCCCGATACCGTTCCGGCGATGGACTTCGACGGCGCCGAGTTCAAGATCCTTCAGGCGAACGAGAAGAACTGGTTTTACGTGGAGGATCAGAACGGCGAGAAGCTCAACGATGCGTGTACGAGCGCAACAGACAGCTCAAGGAACGCTTCGGCGTCACGATCGCGGAGCCGATGACCGTCGGGGCGAGCAAGGTCATCTCGATGGCCGCGACGCTCGTACCGGCGGGCGACGACGAATACGACATGATCTCCCAGCTGCTGCAGGCGGTGGAGGGCGTCGTCGTCCAGGGCGTGCTCCGGAACGTGCTCACGCTCCCGTACGCCGACATCGACAATCCCCGGTACACGCAAGGGCTGGAGGACGCGGTCCTCGACGGCAAGCTGCTCTTTCCGACCGGCGACTTCACGCTCAGCTATACCGCCGCGACGGTCGTCGTGTATTTCAACAAAACGAAATGGGACGACTGCGTGCACACGGAAAACGAGCTGTACAGCTCGTCCGGGACGGCAAGTGGACGCTCGACCGCCTGTGCGGATACTGCCTCGACCTGTACAACGACGTGAACGGCAACTCCAAGCGGGACGAGGATGATTTCTACGGCTTCGCCCCGGACTGCAACGCCTGCGTGAACTCGTTCGTCTACGGCTCCGATCTGCGCCGGATCCGGATCGTCGGCGATTCCTACGCCACCTATGAGATCGTGCGGGATATCCCCGATGAACAGACAAAACGGATCCCCGGACGCCGGTCCGGGGATCCGCTCTTATTCTTTTGCGCGGCAGCCGTCAGGCGCGCGGCTGTGCCGCGCGGATCGCGTCGATCCGCCGGCTGAGCGTCGGATGGGAATACTCCAGCGCGACGAGGAGCGGCGCCGGCGCGAGCTCGGCGAAATTCTCGCGGGCGAGCTTTTTCAGCGCGTCGATCAGCGCCTCTCCGTATCCTTCCCGTACCGCCTGCGCGTCCGCCCTGTATTCCGCCCGGCGGGTGACGGCGTTGACGAGCAGTCCGAACAGCGGGGAGATCAGAGCGAACTCCACGCTCACGATGAGAAGGATCGCAAAGCCATAATTCACCTCCGTGAATCCGAAGGGAATGAACAGTTCCGCCGAGCGGACGGTCAGCCACGCGAGGACCGCGAGGATCGCCGTCTGCACGAAGGTGAGGATCTGATTCTTCAGCGTGTCCCGGTGCAGTCCGTGCCCCATCTCATGCGCGAAGACGGCGCAGATCTCGTCCGGCGTCATCGCGTTCACCAGCGTATCGTAGAGCACGATCGTTTTCATCTTCCCGAAACCGGTGAAGTACGCGTTCGACTTCGTCGACCGCCGCGAGGCGTCCATGACCTGGATCGCGCGCACGCGGTAGCCGTTCTTTTCGAGCAGCGCCGTAAGCTTGTCCTTCAGTTCTCCGTCCTCCAGCGGCGTGAAGCGGTTGAAGATCCGGCTGAATATCGGGAACAGAAACGCGATCCCCAGCGCGAGCAGCGACAAAAGCACGGCGAACACGAGGATCAGCCAGTCGCCGACCGCCCGGTGGACGCCGAGAAGCAGCGCCCCGACGGCGGTCATGAGCACGAGCCCGATAAAGAATTCCTTCCCCTGATCGAGCCAGAAGGTCCGGGCGTCCGTCCGGTTGAAGCCGTATTTTTCCTCGATGACCATCGTGTCGTAATAAGACAGCGGGAGCTGGATCAGCGACGCGGCGGCGGACAGAAGGAGCACGGCGAACATCTGCCAGAACGCTCCCGCCGGGAAGAGCCCGGCAAACGCGGCGTACAGATCGAACACGATAAGCGCCGTCTCCGCCGCGAACGATACCGTCGCCGTCAAAATCCCCAGGCGGGATTTCTCCGCGTGATAGGCGCGCCACTTCGCATACGTTTCCTCATCGTACACGTCGCGGACGTTCTCCGGGATCGGATTGTCCGCGGAACGCCAATGGATGATATCCAACAGCAGCCGATACAGATAAACGCCCGTCAGAATGAGGACGGCGATCAGTTTCCAGTTCATACTCTTCCCTTTCCTTCCCGTAAGGATCGGCGTTCGTCATTCGCCCGGCGCTTCTTGTGTTTCCGGCACGTACTCCATCGTATTCCTCGTGACGCATTCGAGCTTCACGTCGTGCTCCGGCATGGTGAAACGGATGATGAAGCCGCAGCTGTCGTCGTAATCCTGCAAGAGCCTCTCTCCGTCCAAATAGAAAGAATAGTCCGTATCCGTCGCAATGAGATCATAGTACAGCGTCACCTGCGCGCCCGCACGGTACGTATCCTCGGCGCCCTTGTACGCATCCTTCTCTCCGCAGTAATCGACGGCGTACCGTTTTCCTCCGCAGCCGGACATCAGTATTCCTCCCAGGAGGATCGTGAGTACAGCGGCCGCGGCGATCCGGAGCCGCGCGGTTCCCCGACCGGTTCTTTTCATCGTGTAACTCCTCTTTATTTATAGATTTATAGAATTCTGCCCGTCCCTGCCGCCGAAAAACGGCGCGCCGCCGACCGGCTGACCGGCGCAAGCGGCGGTGCCGGGCGGACCATATTGATTATATTGCATACGCCGTGATTTGTCAACAGTCTTTGCCGGAATTTGCCGCAGATCCGCCCTGATCCGAAATCGCCCCGCCGCAGACGCCGGACCGTCCCGACTTTTTCAAAAACTTTCCCGAAAAGGCTTGACAAAACGGGGCGTGTACGCTATAATATTCTCGTTCCCCGGAAAGCCGTTTGCAGTAGAAGCGGCGGAAAAAAGGAATACGCGGGCATGGCGGAATTGGCAGACGCGCTAGATTCAGGTTCTAGTCGGAGCAATTCGGTGGAGGTTCAAGTCCTCTTGCCCGCACCAACAAAAGAAGGAGGCTTTAGCCTCCTTCTTTTGTTGGTATGGGTATTTACGGGAGGACTTGAAGGGGGCGGAAGTTAATGACAGCCCGGCGGGCTGTCAGAGCCGCCCCTGCCCGAGCGAGCATTCGTCATTCGCGTTCAGCGA
>JAEEYP010000089.1 GCA_016288155.1 Clostridiales bacterium
CGCCGCCGCGATGAGGATGCAGGGGATCGCCGCCGCTGCCGCAAGCGGCATCGGACGCCCGGCGGCGCTGAGGGCGGCGTACCGCCCGAAGGCCTGCACCGGGAGCATCGTCCGGTAGAGATCGAGCCAATCGAAGACGGCGGGCAGATCGGCGGAATATACGAAGAACGCCGCGCCGTACAGTCCGGCTCCGGCGAGGAAGGGGGAAAAATACCGGCCGCTGAACGCCGCCGCGCAGCAGACGGCGCACGCGAAGACGGCGGCGGTCACCGAGCGGCAGAGCAGTACGGCGAGAAGAAAGGAGAGGATGGAATCCGGGTACGGGCAGAGGAAAAGATCGGGCAGATTCTGCACGGCGGCGGTCGGATCGGACAGCCCGCCGCAGAGTCCCGCGAGAAAGAGCACGATCCCCTGCGAGAGGAGGGAGAAAAGCGCGGAGAGCGCGGCGGCGGCGAAGATCTTCGCCCACACCGCCGCGCCGCGTCCCCGTTTCGCCGTGCGCGTGATCTGCCACATCCCGCTCCGGCGGTCGAGGACCGCGGCGGAACAAACGATGATGACCGTCCCCATCGCGGCGAAGGGGAGAAAGACGTCGCAGCCGAAGAAGAGCGTCCACCCCTCGGAGGGCGCCTCGTCGGCAAAGCGCACGGTCTCCTCCAGCGCCGCGTACACGCGGATCACCTCGCGCTGGTAACGGATCGAGTAGTCCTCCTCCTCCGCGCCGAGCTCGGCGAGCCGCCGGATGTTCTTCTCCGCCTGCGCGCGGACCTCGCCGACACGCACGTGATACGCTTCTTGCGTGAGCGGCGCGGACGGCGCGTACTGCCGCTGCGAGGAGAACAGATACGCGCACAGCGCCGCCTCGGCGAGCAGGATCGCGGCGAGCGCGAGGCGAAAGATCCTGCTCCCGAACGGCTTGCGCAGCTCCTCAGGAAAGATCCGCACCGTATCAGTCCTCCGCGAGGTCGAGATACCGGTAAAACCAACCCGCGTGTTCTTCGGCGCTGTTGCTCTGATACCGGATCAGCGCCGCCGTGGTACGGTCGTATACGTACTGTGCTCCCATGGGGTCGTAGGGTACGTCCGTCCTGTATCCGGAAACGGACGACTGAAACAGCACGTATTCCGGTCCCGCGTACAGGATATTGACCGTATTGTATCCGAGATCGGAGAGGACTTCCGTCGCCTCGAGCGTCCGCGGATCCGTTTCGTACAGCGACGCCGTGCTCCGGATCATAGTGTCGATCATGGAGCCGCCCGCCAGCTCGGCGCCGGGCGCGTCGGGGGACGTGCTCCATCCGTACTCCACCGTCCCGAAGTACTCCGCGTCAAGCGGGCTCCAGTACAGTTTCCCTTCAAAGAAGCGGGCGGCGATCACGTTGTAGGAGGTGTATACTCCGCGCGCGACCGCCTCGCTGTTTTCGATCGACGGCGCGGACAGCGGCGTCCGGAAGAGGTCCGCGCTGCTGAAGGTGAAGCAGTCGGTATAGCCTTGGATCTCTTGCGCGGAGAGATTGTACGGGAAATAAAGGTATCCGTCCCACAAAAGATACCCGTAGGGCAGGATCCCGGTGAAGAGGATCTTCGCTTTCTCGAAGGTGACCGTGGTCTCCCACACGTTTCCCGCCTCGTCGTAATAATACACGTTCTCGCCGACGCAGCCGAGGAGCCGGTGATCCGCTCCCTCTGGCTTGTCCTCCGCCCACAGCGCGTCCGCCCACAGCGTCTTAGCCCCGTTCGCGGGACAGGCGCGCAGGGCATGGCGTCCGCCCTGCCGCACCGTGAAGACGACGTACTCGTCCGTGACGCAGAGCGTCTCGATCGGATCCGGGATTCCCCGCGCGAGCTCGCGCTTCATCAGCGTATCCGTGTCGAAGCGGGTGATCTTGTAGGCGGTCTTCTCCTCTTCGTTTTCGCTTCCGCTCCCGCCGGCGGCGAACACGGCGGCCGTCCCGCCGATCTCCCGCACGCAGAGCGTCCCGGCGCCGCCGATGAACGCTTTGCAATTCGGCGAATCATGCTCGCAGAGCGGATCGAAACAGAACGCTTCCGCATATTCCTCGCGTTCGTCGAGGTGTGCGAGCTCGCAGGCGGAGAGGACGCGCCGGGCTTCGTACAGCTTTCCGCCGTATACGTAACTGCCGCGGCTGCTCATCGAGAATCCGCCCTGCGTCGGGGAAGGAGAACGGTAGTCTTCGGGACCCGAACAGGCGGCGAGGGAGAGGAGAAGGACGAGGACAAGGACGATCGGGTACAGGCGTTTCATGATATCGCTCCTTTACGCACGGATTTTTGTTTTCATGATGAATAACGCATAAAGCCGCCCCGACGTCACGGAACAGAGGGGAAAATCCGGGATTTTACAATCCGTTCACATTTCAGGAGAGGCGCGCAAAAAGAAAAAGCCGCGGGGGATTTCCGCGGCTTTCGCGTGATTTTTCATTTGCCCGTCAGGGACGGTTTTCTTTCTTTTTCTGCGGCAGGCGGTTGAGGACGATGCCGCAGGCGATCCCGCACAGTCCGCCGACGATGTGCGTGAGCTGGGAGATATTGTCCTTCTGCACGACGCCGTTCCAGACCTCCTGCCCGAAATACATGAGTACGACGAGCACGAGCGTCAGGGGGATCGTCCCGCTCTTCACGTTCGTGAAACCGGAGAGCATGATGAGCATGAACACGACGCCGGACGCGCCGAGCAGCGCGGTATCCGCAGAGAACAGGCAGTGGAGCGCGCCGGACGTGACGGCGGTCAGGATCATGGAGACGAGCAGGTTCCGGCTCCCGTATTTTTCCTCCGCGATCGGTCCGAGAAGAAGGAGCAGCGACATGTTGGAGAAGAAATGAGCGAAGGAGCTGTGCCCGAGGACGTGCCCGACGAGCCGCACGTACGTGAGCGGATCGCGCAGGGATGAACGGTAAACGGAGAAGAAGAGCCGCGTCGTACCGCCGCCCGTTACCGTCCCGAGGATCAGCGCGGCAAGAGAGAGGAGCGCGAATCCGAGCACGACGGGCGCGTTGATGCGGAAGACGGAGAGGATATTCTTCGACCGCGCCGGCTGTGCCGACGGGTAGGAAGACTGTGGAGAGGTATCGCTGTTCTTCGTGTGCACGGGCCCCGCCTCCTTTCACTCAGCCGAAGACGGCGGCGATCGCCTCGTAGATCGCGGCGTCCGCGAGATAGATCACGTCGGAGCCGCTGAGGCAGTAGGGGATCCGACCCTCTTCATCCGGCGTCCCGAAGGTAACGGTGTAATCGGCGGGGATGCGGGAGGTGATCGTCGCACCGGCGGTATCGGTCACCGAGACGGCGCGCTTATAGGAGAGGGAGAGCGCGGCGGCGCCGATGCCGTAGGCGGCCTTCGCCTCCTCCGTGCCGCTCCAGTCCGCGTAGCGCGTCGGAGTGAGGCGGAGGAAGTTGTTATAGATCTCCTCGATCTTCTCTGCGTCCTCCGTGACCGACGCGCCGAGCGTCACGGCGCTGATATAGGAGACGTCGATGTCCGTCGGCAGCGTGTCGTAGACGAAGAGATCCGACAGCGAATACTGGAAATACGGAAGCAGGGCGGGGGAGATCATATACACGACGCCCGTGTCGAGGTCCTTGAAATACCGGTTGCCGGTGACGGAGTTGAGCGCGCCGATCGCGTAGGAATGCTCCTCCCCGTCGGAATAGCGGACGTACACGGTGCACGCCGGCGCATCGAATCCGTACGCGCCGGTGTCGCCCGTGTCGAGCGTCCGGTACACGCCGATCGTGCTGATGGCGGACGCCATCGACGCGACCGTCGTCTGATCGAGCGGGAACACGGGCTGATCCTCGAGCACCCAGTCCGCGGAGGACGCGGCGTGCGTGAAGGACAGCGTCTCGCCGCCCGCGGTATAACGGAGCGCGCGCACGTCGTCGGAGATCCGGTCGAGGATCATCGTCACCTCGTCTCCGGTGGAGGCCGACGGCGTACCGCTTTCCTGTGTGCCGATCATGACCTTGTAGGCAAAAAACAGAGCGAGCGCCAACACGAGAAGCAATATGAGCGGGAGGATCTTGCTTTTTTTCATGGTATCCTCCTCAGCGGCGCGTCCGGCGGAACCAGAGCACGAAGCCGACGACGAGGATCGCGCCCGGAATGAGCACGGTCAGCACCGTCGTCCACAGACCGACGGAGGATTCCGGCACGACGAGCGCCTCGACCTGCAGCTGCTTGGCGAGGACGGAGACGGAGATCTTCTTCTCGCACATCCAGTTCATGCCCGCCATGAACACCGCGGAGTTCCCGCCGTTCACGTAGTAGTCCATCTGATCGCTCACGATGGACGGGGTGGAGAACCACACGAGCTGGGCGCTGCCGCCGTCCGTGTCGAGCGCGGCGTAGGCGGCGACGGCACACGGACCGTCCGTGTCGCCGTCTTCCTTTTCATACGTCGTGATGTCCGTGCCGGACTTCTTCACGTAGGAAGCCGTCGTCGTGCGGATCCACGCGGAAGCGTCGGCGTCGCCCTCGCCGGTCAAGGCGATCGCGTGCGCGTTCGGGAGGAGCACGTACTGATCGGCGGAGAGGGAAGCGCCCGGTCCCGCCGTCCCGATCGTCGGGAGCAGATAGGTCTGGTAGGTATTGTAGTTGTTGCGGTTCGTCTCCACCACGATGCCTTCGGAGACGGTCATCCCCATCGCTTCCGTCACGGAGAGGAGATTCGGCATCTTCTCGGCGGTGCAGTAGCGGAAATCGGTGACGAGCATGATCCTGCCGCCGCTTCTCAGATAGGCGGTCAGCCGCTCCGCTTCAAAAACGCTGATATCGGATTTCGGATTGTTGATGAGGATGACGGAGCAGTCCTCGGGAATGCCGGTGTCGCTGAGCAGCGTAAGCGACGCGGTCAGCATGTTGTCCGCGGTGAAGTACGTGTTCATCGTACTGCTGAGCGCGTCCTCGTCGTGACCGTTCAGCGCGTAGATCGTCGGGATCGCGGCGGCGGTCACGTAGTCGAGGGCGGAGGTCAGCTCCGGCTCGCCGGAGAAATACGGCGTGCCTTCGGGCGTGATCCCGTAGTAATAGTAATTATACAGATCCTCGTCCGTGAGGTTGTCGTAGGAGGTGTAATAGATGCTGTCGTACGGGATCACGTAGGAGCGGAGGGCGCTGACGGCGATCACGCTGTTCGAGGCGAGCGTGCTCGTCGTATACTGGGAGACGAAGGCGGGATTCGTGTCCGGGTCGACCGTCTCCGTCTTGATGTTCTCGTTCAGGTCCGCGTAGCGGGCGAGCAGCTCGGAGATCGCCGCGTCCTCTTGGCCGCGCGGCGCGACCAGGTAGAAGGTGACCGGCTCCGTGACGGAGGCGGCGAGTTTCTTCGTTTCCTCACTGAGCGTGAATAACCCGACGGCGCTCGCGTCCAGCTTCGTTTTGGTCGAGGGCAGGGCGCCGACGAAGAGATTGATAAGGATTACGACGACGAGCACGGCGGCGCAGAGCGCCAGGCTGTAGGAGCCGCCTTTCAGCGCGCGGAGATTGATCGGCTTCTTTTCTTTCTTTTCGGATTCCATGACCGTACTCCTTTCATGCCCAGCGCTTCTTTTCCATCGACTGCACCGTGAAGACGGTGAACAGCGCGGAAACGGAGAGGTAGTAGACGTAGGCGGTGAGATCGACGATGCCGTTGGAGAAATCGCTGAAGCGGTCGAACAGCGCGAGCGAGGAGAACACTTTCTGGATGCTGCCGGCGAACGCCGTGCTGTCGATCAGATACGCTCCGACGACGACGAGCACGAGGATGCCGCCGACGGCGGCGGAGACCGTCGCGTTCTTCGTCAGCGCGTAGAGGATGCCGCCGACGGCGGCGGCGCAGAGCATATACGCGATGGCGGAGGCGCCGGCGGTCGCGGGGATCAGCCCGGCGAGCCCGTTGACGAGATAGATGAGGAAGAAGGCGCCGAAGGTGAGCAGCGCGGCGATGACCTGGCTTTCCGTCAGGGACGACAGGAACATCCCGATGGCGATCAGCGCACAGCCGAGGAGGAAGAAGCCGAGGATCGCGCCGTAAGCGGACGCGAAATTGATCGTGCCGTAGAAGGACAGGATCACCGGGTACAGGCAGGCGACGCCGCAGGGAACGGCAAGCACCGTGACCATGGCGAGATACTTGGCGATCACGATGCGGGAGAGGGACAGCGGCAGGGAATAGAGGAGCTGATCCGTTTTGGCGTGCCGTTCCTCGGAGAAGGAGCGCATCGTGATGATGGGAACGACGAGGAGCAGAACGAGCCGGACGCTGGAGAGCACGATCTCAAAGGAGGGATACCGCTGGGAGAAGTTGATGGCGGTCGAGAAGACGCCGATCATCACGAGGAGGAAGGAGACGAAGATCGCGCCCGTCACGCCGAACAGATACGAGCGCAGCTCGCGTTTATAGATCGCAGACATGATGGCACCTCATTCTTTCCCGCCGAAGAGCGGCGTGTAGTCGTCCGGGTCTTTCTTTCGTTTGTCCTTGTTCGCTTTGCCGGACTTTTTGTCTTTCGGCGCGTCGTAATACGGGGAGTCCGCATCCTCTTCTGCGTCCGCGGATCCGGCGTCGGGAGCTTCTTCTTCCGCTTCCGCTTCTTCTTCCGTTTCGTTTTCCTCTTCGTCATCGGCGCCGTCCGCCGCGTCGAGCGCGGCGCGGATGCCGGGGACCTCGCCGTCGTCGGCGGGCTCCTCCGTCAGGCGCAGAAAGACGTCCTCGAGACTGACGTCGTTCGTCGTCATCTCGACGATGGGGCAGTCCGCGGCGGCGAAGAGACGGAAGACGTCCTCGCGCAGATCGAGGTCTGCCGCCGTTTCCACGAGCGCGCGGATGCAGCCGTTCAGTCCGTGGGAGACGGACACGCGGTCGGCGCCCGACAGACCGCGGAGGATCTCCTCGACGCGGTCGTACGCGCCGCGCGCGTCGAGCGTGATGATCCGCCGTCCGTCGGCGGAGGCCGTCAGATGCTCCAGCGTGTCGCTCGCCACGATCCGCCCGCGGGAGATGATGATGACCGTGTCGCATACGGCGCTGATCTCCGAGAGGATGTGGCTGGAGAGGATGACGGTGTGGTCTTCTCCGAGCCTGCGGATGAGGTCGCGGATCTCGATGATCTGCAGCGGGTCGAGACCAACGGTCGGCTCGTCGAGGATGACGATCTCCGGGTCGCCGAGGATCGCCTGCGCGATGCCGACGCGCTGTCGGTAGCCCTTGGAGAGATTGCGGATCAGCCGGTCCTTCACCTCCGTCAGGCGCGTCGTCTCCATCACCGCGTCCACGTGCTGGTCGAGATGGACGGATTCGAGCCCCTTCGCCTCGCCGACGAAGAGCAGATATTCTTCCGGCGTCATATCCGGATACAGCGGAGGCAATTCGGGCAGATAGCCGACGGACGCCTTCGCGCCGATCGGATCCTCGTAGATATCGTGACCGTTGACGGTCACGGTGCCGGAGGTGGGCGCGAGACATCCGGTGATGATGTTCATCGTCGTGGACTTCCCGGCGCCGTTCGGACCGAGGAAGCCGTAGATCTTCCTTTTTTCGACCGTGAAGCTGACGTCGTTCACGGCGGTGAACGCTCCGTATTTCTTTGTCAGATGCCGAACTTCAATCAAAGCGGGATCCTCCTCATCGGAAATTATTTGGAAGCATGCCTTTGGCACCATTCAGACAACATTATTATAGCACGGGTTTATGAAAAGAAACTGAATTTTCTGGTAAGTTTTTCTGATTTTTCCGTCTTTTTTCCGCGGCGGCGGGAAAATCGTAAATTCGCGGAAAAAAACGCACAAAACGGATTGCATTATTTCCTGAAATACTATATAATATTATTGTGACAATTCATGCGGACCGAAACACTTCGCCGACGGGGGCGCAGGGCGCGGGTCCGGTGCAAATAGATGGGATGGCGGCCGGAAGGCCGGGAATACACGGAACGGTATGAGTAAGGATATAGGGATCGACCTCGGCACCGCAACGGTGCTGGTCTACGTTAAAGGCAAAGGGATCGTGCTCAAGGAGCCGTCCGTTGTGGCGATCGACCGCAACACGGACCGGATCCTCAAGGTCGGGCGTGAGGCGCAGATGATGCTCGGGCGGACGCCCGGCTATATCACGGCGATCCGTCCGCTGCGCGACGGCGTCATCAGTCAGTACGACGTGACGCTCCGCATGCTCCAATATTTCATCCGCCGCGCGTGCGGCTCGCTCCTCTTCAAGCCGCGCGTCATCATCTGTGTGCCGAGCGGGATCACGGAGGTGGAGGAACGCGCCGTTATCGACGCCGCGACGCAGGCCGGCGCGAAGCATACCTACCTCATCGAGGAGCCGGTCGCCGCCGCCATCGGCGCGGGGATCGATATTTCCATGCCGAACGGGCATATGATCGTCGATATCGGCGGCGGCACGACGGACGTCGCCGTCATCTCCCTGCAGGGGATCGTCGTCTCCGAGTCGATCAAGGTCGCCGGCGACAAGTTCGACGAGGCGATCATCCGCTACGTCCGCCGCAAGTACAACGTCCTCATCGGCGAGCGGACGGCGGAGGAGATCAAGATCAAGATCGGCGGCGCGTGGCAGCGCGAGGAGCCGCGGACGATCGAGGTGAAGGGCCGGTGCCTCGTGCAGGGGCTGCCGCGCGTCGTGCACCTCAATTCGATGGAGATGCCGGACGCGCTGGAGGAGCCGATCACCGCCATCGTGGAGTCGATCTGCTCCGTCATCGAGCGGACGCCGCCGGAGCTCATCGGCGACATTTTGAACAACGGGATCGTCATGACGGGCGGCGGCAGCCTGCTCTACGGGCTCGACCGCCTGATCGCCAACGTGACGGGCATCCGCACGCGCGTCGCGGACCACCCGGTCTCCTGCGTGGCGATCGGGACCGGAAAATCGCTCGACCATATCTCCGTCATCCCGGAGGGCGCGGTGAACATCTCGCGCCAGCGCCAGCAGAGATAAGTCAAGAACGGAAACAGAAAAGGAAGGCAGAGAAGCCTTCCTTTCTCTTTTGTCGTCGGGGGCGGAGCTCAATCCACGAAATCGAATTCGATCCCGTTCATGCGCACGGTGTTCCCCTCGCCGCAGCCCGCTTCGCGGAGCCGGTCGATGAGACCGCTCTTCTGGAGCACGCGCTCGAAGAACATCAGCGACTCGCGCTCGTCGAAGTTGACCTGACGTACGAGCGCGTCGACCCATTTCCCTTCGCAGACGAACGCGCCGTCGTCGTCCCGGCGGATGCGCACGCTGCTCACGTCCGCGTCTTCCGCCTCCGTTATCGGCTCCGGCTCCGCCTCATAGGTGAGGACGGGCGGGAGCGCGGCGAGCGCGTGCTGGATCTCGGTCAGCAGCGCCTTCGTATTCTCTCCCGTCGCGGCGGAGAGGAAGACGAGCGGATAGCCGCGGGCGGCGGCCTCCGCCTCAAGCGCCCGGATCGGCTCCGCGTCCGTGCCGTCCGGGAGAAGATCCGCCTTGTTCGCGGCGACGATGCGCGGCTTCTCGGCGAGCGTGCGCGAGAATTTTTCCAGCTCCGAGGAGATGGTCAGGAAATCGTCGAGCGGCGCGCGCCCCTCCGAGGAGGAGACGTCCACGACCTGCACGATCAGGCGGCAGCGCTCGATGTGGCGCAGAAAATCGTGGCCGAGTCCCGCGCCTTCGGCGGCGCCGTCGATCAGACCGGGGATGTCCGCCATGACGAATCCCTGTCCCTCGCCGAGGGAGACGACGCCGAGGTTCGGCTCCAGCGTCGTGAAGTGGTATTCGGCGATCTTCGGCCGCGCGGCGGAGACGGCGGCGAGCAGCGAGGATTTCCCGGCGGACGGGAGCCCTACGAGCCCGACGTCCGCGATCATTTTCAGTTCAAGCAGCACGTCCCGCTCCTCGCCGGCGAGCCCGGCTTTGGCGAAGCGGGGGATCTGCCGGGTCGGCGTGGCGAAATGCTTGTTGCCCCAGCCGCCGCGCCCTCCGCGGCAGAGAAGGAAGTCCCCGTCGTCCGACATGTCGTGCAGGATCCGTCCGGACTGTGCGTCGCGGATCAGCGTGCCGCGCGGCACGGGGATGACGACGTCCGCGCCGTTCTTGCCGTGGAACTTGGCGCCCGCGCCGTCGCCGCCGTTCTCGGCGATGAACTTGCGCCGGTAGCGGAACGCGAGCAGCGTGTTCGTTTCTTCCTCCACCCGGAAGAGGATGCTGCCGCCGTTGCCGCCGTCGCCGCCGTCCGGTCCGCCGCGCGCGACGTATTTCTCGCGCCGGAAGGAGACGCAGCCGTTGCCGCCGTCCCCCGCCTTGACGTGGATCTGTACCGTATCGATGAACATGGCGTCAGCCTCTCTCGCGGAGCATATCGGCGGCGAGGGTGCCGAGCACGGCGGTGCCGCGGCGGATATCGTCGTCGGACGGCGTCGAATAGTTGAGACGGACGGAGTGGGATTCCGCCGTCGGATCGCACAAAAACGCGGAGCCGGGCACGACGGCGACCTTGCGCTCCAGCGCTCTCTTGACGAAGTCCATCATCGGGATGCCGTCCGGCATCGTGCACCAGATGAAGAGTCCGCCCTCCGGCCGCGTGAAGGTGAAGCCCTTGGGCATCGCGGCGTCGAGACAGCCGAGCATCAGCGTGCATTTGTGCCGATAGATGTCCTGGATCTCGCGGATATGACCGTCCAGATCGTACTCCGTCATATACCGGTAGGTGATCATCTGGAAGAAGAGGTTCGTATGCACGTCCTCGCACTGCTTGCCGACGACCATCTTCTGCACGACGGCGTCCGGAGCGCATACGTAGCCGACGCGCATCCCGGCGGAGAGGATCTTCGAGAAGGAAGAGCAGTACACGACGATGCCTTCCTCGTCGATCGATTTGATCGTCGGGATGTCCTCCCCGGCGAAGCGCAGCTCGCCGTAGGGGTTGTCCTCAAGGATCATGACGCCGTGCCGGCGGGCGATCTCATAGATCGCCTTCCGCTTCTCCCACGAGGTCGTGATGCCGGATGGATTCTGGAAGGTCGGGATCAGATAGAGCAGCTTCGTCCTCGGATGGGCGAGGATCGCCGCCTCCAGCGCCGCCGGATCGATCCCGTCCGCGCCGAGCGGGACGCCGACCGTCTCTGCGCCGCAGGCGCGGAAGGAGTTGAGCGCGCCGATAAAGGACGGATCCTCCGCGAGCACCACATCGCCGCGGCTGCAGAGCGCGCGGCAGCAGAGCTCCAGCCCCTGCGTGCCGCCGGAGGTGATGATCGTCGTGTCGATGGCGCGCCCGATGCCGAACTTTTCACGGAGACGGCGCGCGACGGCCTGCCGCAGCGGCGTGTATCCCTCGGTGATGCCGTACTGGAGCGCGACGGCGGCGTTATTTTTGAAGATATCCGCCGCCAGATCGGCGAGCGCGTCGGCGGGGAAGGACTGCGGCGCGGGATTGCCCGCCGCGAAGCTGATGATGGACGGATCGGTGAGGCTCTTGAAGATCTCGCGGATCGCCGAAGGCTTCAGCGAGCCGAGATTGTCGGAAAAGGTATATTCCATGGTATCCTCCGTTCGCCGTGGTGAGATAATGGGTGACGGCTGAAAGTATTGTATCATATTTCCTGGGAAAATGCAAGCGCGACGGCGGCGCGGAGCGGACGGATACGGAAAATTCTGTTGACTTGACGGGAAAATCCCTGTATAATATTCCGTAGGTTCCCGTATTCCGGATCAGAAAGGACAACGGTATGGCAAACGGCCGCAAAGATAAGGCGACGGCGGCATGGATCCGCTGCGGACTGAAGGAGATCAGACCGCTCCATTTTCTCTTTCTTGCGCTGGCGGGGGCGATCAACGCGTGCGGCGTGACGGTATTTCTGTACCCGGTCCGGCTGTATGACAGCGGGATCTCCGGGCTGTCGATGTTCCTCGATCAGCTTACGCCGCCGTATCTGACGATGCCGCTCTTCCTCGTCCTCCTCAACATCCCCGTCTTCCTTATCGGACTGAAGAAGCAGGGACTGGCGTTTACGATCTATTCTCTGTTCGTCGTCGGGACGTATTCTCTGACGGCGCACTTCATCATGAACGCTTTGGCGATCGACGTCGCCCTCGTTTCTCCGCTCGCCGGGTCGGATCTTTTGCTCTGCGCGCTCTTCGGCGGCGTTCTCTCCGGCGTAGGGAGCGGGCTGACGATCCGCTTCGGCGGGGCGATCGACGGCATCGACGTGCTCTCCGTGATCTTTGCCAAACGGATCGGCATATCGCTCGGCACGTTCGTGATGATCTTCAACACCGTGCTGTACACGGTCAGCGGGATCGTGATCCGGAGCTGGATCCTGCCGCTGTATTCCATCGTCGCGTATTACGCCGGGTCGAAGACGGTGGATTTCATCGTCGAGGGCTTCAACCGCGCCAAATGCGCCATGATCGTCACGACGAAGGCGGACGCGATCTGCGCGGCGATCTCCGACCGGTTCGGCGCGGGCGGCACGATCGTGAACGCCGTGGGCGGTTTCTCGCGGGAGGACAAGGAGATCATCTACTTCATCGTCAACCATTTCCAGATCAACAAGCTGAAGGAGCTCGTTCAATCCATCGACGGGAACGCCTTCATCTCTCTGCAGGACGTCACGGACATCATCCGCAATCCGGGCGGGGAGAAAGGCTGAGCGGCGCGCCTCCCGTTCGGACAAATCAAAAAGGATCGCAGACGAAATCCGCGATCCTTTTTTCGTACGTGTCCTGCGGGGATCGGCGCGTCGGCGTCCCCGGCGCTCCGATGAGGCGTCGCGCGGTTTCTGCGCCGCTTTACCGCACGTTCAGATAGACGAGCATGTCGCACTCGCCGCGGTTGGCGAACGCGGCGTACGGGATCATCTTGAGCGTCACCTGTTCGTACTGCTCGTCGAGCGGGGCGTAGAGCGCGTCCGTTTTGTTTTTGATCCGCAGCCCGGGCAGCGTGACGACGGGCGCGCCGAAGTACTCGGAGTATTCCGTCTTTGCCGCCGCGACCGCCGTCCGGTCGAAGAAGAGCGTGTGCACCTCGCCGCCGTTGTCCGGCGCCTCGGCGCAGTAAATGAAGGGTCCACAGCGGAGCACGGCACGGCCGATGTCGTTCACCGCGTTCACGTTCGCCGCGATGAGCTGGGGCTTGAGCTCGAACGTAACGGTGAACTCTCCCGGCTCGAAGCGCGCATAGCCGTTCTCGAAGGTATGCGCCTTGTCCGCCCGGAAGAGACCGCCGCACCAGCCGGGGATACGCACGTACACCGGGACGTTCGAGGCGATCTTCACCGCGCCGTCGAGCGGGTAGTCCGTCGTCTGAACGACCTTCGCGCCGCCGTAGGAGAATTCGCTCTCCCCGAACTGATTGACGTAGACGGCTCCTTCTTTTTCGTCGAAGCCGTAGAAATAATCCCCGATGGCCGGCAAAAGACGCGTGAGGTTCGGCGGACAGCAGGAACAGCCGAACAGGCGCACGCGCTGGGTGATCGGATATTTCTCCTGCTCGCTCCCGTTCGTGAGACGCGTGCGGTCGCGCAGGCGGATCTCCAGCGGATTCTCGTAGAAGAATTGCTCGCCGTCGAGGGAGAGCCCGGACAGCGCGCCGTTGTACATGGCGAGCTCCGCTATGTCGGCGTACCGCGACGTGCGCGCCGGATCGGCGCGGAACATGCGGTTGGCGAAGAAGATCAGCCCGATGGAGGCGCACGTCTCCGTGTACGCGTGCGCGTTCGGCAGATCGTAGGCGACGGTGAACGCCTCCCCGTGCCGCGTCGAGCCGATGCCGCCCGTCACGTACATTTTCCGCTGTGTGACGTCCGTGAAGAGCTCCCGGCAGACGGAGAGAAGCTCCTCCTCGCCCGTCTCGCGGGCGAGATCCGCCATCGCGGAATAGAGATACATGGCGCGCACCGAATGACCGATCGCCTCGCGCTGTTCCCGGATCGGGGCGTGAGACTGGATCTGGCGCGAGAGATCCTCCTGCGGGAGCCCCGGGATATCCTGCCTGCCGCGGGTCTCGAGGAAGTATTTCATGAGCTCGAAGTATTTTTCTTTCCCGGTGGTCTCGTACATTTTATACAGCGCCAGCTCGATCTCCTTGTGTCCCGGCGTGTTGAACGCCGCGCTGTGGTCGATCATGAAGACCCTGGCGATATAATCGGCGTATTTCTCCATCAGTCCAAGAAACCGGTCCCGCCCGGTGGCGTTGTAATACGCGCACGCCGCCTCCATGAGGTGCCCGGCGCAGTAGAGCTCGTGACAGTCGCGGTTGGTGAAGCGCCCCTTGGGTTCGACGACGGTGTAATACACGTTGAAATACCCGTCCTCGCCCTGGTTCTTTTCGATCTCGTCGATGATCGCCTCCACCTTCGCCTCAAGCTCCGGATCCGCATCCCGTTCGAGAATATACGCCGCGCCTTCCATCCATTTGGCGACGTCCGAATCCCAGAAGATGTGCGGCTTGTTCGGCATCCCTTCCTTCCAGTCGCAGCGGAAGGCTTCGATCCGCCCGGATTCAAAGAAGCGGTCGTACACTGCCTTGATCGTGACGTCGCGGTTGAGCGCCGCCTTTTTCTGCCAGTACCCGCCGGTGATCTTTACGTATCTGTGATCGGTCAGCATGAGATCTCTCCTTGTGGTTTATGTGATTTTAATAACGGAGGTTATTCTTTTCCGACGTTATTTTTTCCGTTCCTCCGCCTCGACGGCGGCGGGACGGGAGAAGATCGCGCGGATCGTCTCCCGGTCGAACTTTTCCCGGCGGTCGAAGGCGTAAATGCCGTTCTTTTCCTGAAAGACGTCCGTGAGCTGCGTGAAGCAGAAGCCCATGACCTCCGGGCAGTCGAGCATGGCGTCCGTCAGCCCTTTCAGCCGGGCGTAGTATTCCTCAAGCGACCTCGGCGCGTCGCCGTATCCCCAGGCCGGATCGTTCGGATCCGCGTCGATGAGCCAGCGCGTCCCGCCGTACTCGGAGATGAAGAGCGGACGGTCGTGTTCGTAGCAGACGGGGTTCAGGCTGTTGTGCCAGGGCTTCGTCGGATCGGTCATCTCCGCCAGGTTGGAGCGCAGCACCTCCGGCTTCTGCTCGTAGTCGTGCACGTCGTAGACGTCCGTCACGCCGCAGTGCGTGTTACCGGAGGTGTCGATGACCGGACGGTACGGATCGATCGCTTTCGTCGCGGTGTAGACCGCGGCGAGGAATTCCGCGTTTTTCTCCTGGTACGTCTCGTTGAACGGACACCAGCCGATCAGCGCGGGCGAGTTGTAATCCCGTTCGATCTCCTCCATCCATTCCGGCAGCATGGCGAGCAGCGCCCCCGGCTCTCTGTCGTCCAGTCCCCAGTTCGGGTACTCGCCCCAGACCATGTAGCCGAGGCGGTCCGCCCAGTAGAGGTACCGCGGCTCGAAGATCTTCATGTGCATCCGCGCGCCGTTGAAGCCGACCGCCATCGCGCGCTCGACGTCGGCGCGCAGCTCGCTGTCGCTCGGAGCGGTGTAGATCCCGTCCGGCCAGAAGCCCTGATCGAGCACCATCCGCTGGAAGACGCGCCGCCCGTTGAGGCGGAACGCGCGGTCGTCGAGCGCGACTTTCCGCATCCCGAAATACGTGAGAATCCGGTCGGCGCCCGCCGTCAGCATCAGGTCGTACAGCACCGGCTTGCCGAGATCCCACAGTTTCGGGGAGGGGACCGGCACGGTCAGCCGCACGGTCATCCCCTCGGCGGGGACGGTGACGGAGGAAACGGCATCGCCGTCCAGCGACGCGAACGCGGAGATCCCGGCTGCGCCCCGATCCCCGGCGAGGAAGACGGTCACGTCCAGCTTCTCCCCGTCCACGTCCGGCGTCATGCGCAGAGAACGGATATACGTGCGCGGCACGACCTCCAGCCACACCGTCTGCCAGATGCCGGTCGTCCGGTCGTACATGCAGCCGACGTTCTCGCGCGCCGGACATTGCTTGCCGGAGGGGATCATCGGATCGCGCGTGTCGTCCTCGGCGCAGACGGTGACGACGTTCTCCCCCGCCGTGACGAGATCCGTGATGTCAAAGGCGAACGGCGTGTAGCCGCCGCGGTGCTTCCCGGCGGAGCGGCCGTTGATCCAGACCTCGCAGCGGTAGTCGACGGCGCCGAAGCGGATCAGCAGCCGGGAGTCCGCGGCGGAGAAGCCCTCCGGCACGGCGAAGGAACGCCGGTACCAGACGGCGGCGATGAAATCGGTATACCCGATGCCGGAGAGTTTGCTTTCCGGCGCGAAGGGGACGGTGATCGTGAGCGGATACTCGCCGCCGTCGATCATGCCGTGCTCGCGGCCGCTTTTCCCGAAATCGAAGGCGAACGCCCACTGCCCGTTCAGGCAGACCCAGGAATCTTCCCCCCGGACGAGCGCGGGGCGAGGATATTCGTCCCTCGGGATGCTTGCTTTTCTGTCCATGCTTGACCCTCTTTTCTCCGGCGTCCGCCGGTGCGGATCGTTTGGAAATCCGATACTCTCATTGTAGCATATCGGGACGCCCCTGTCAACCGGGAATGCGCCGCCCCGGCGGATTTCGGCGGTTCCGGCAAAAAAATCCGCCGTATCCCGGCGCGGCGTCCGCGTTTTTTGCGTCTTCCTCTTGTATTCCCGCGGCAAATGTGCTACAATTATTCGGTACGATGTACGGCGAATTTCCGGCTATCCGGAATGAATAAGGAGTGAAAACCATGGAAAAGAAATTCAGAAAGATCGGCGTGCTCACCTCCGGCGGCGACGCGCCCGGCATGAACGCGGCCGTCCGCGCGATCGCGCGCGCGGCGCTCGCCCGCGGCGTGGAGGTCATGGGGATCTACGGCGGCTACAGCGGCCTGATCCACGACAACATGATCGAGCTGAAGGCGCGCACGGTGAGCAATATCGTCTCCCGCGGCGGCACGATCCTGTATTCCGACCGCTGTGAGGAGTTCAAGACGGAAGAAGGCATGCAGACGGCGATCGGCGTCTGCAAGAAGCATGAGATCGACGGCATCGTCGCCATCGGCGGCGACGGCACCTTCCGCGGCGCGACGGATCTGTCCGTGCGCGGCATCCCGACGATCGGCGTGCCCGGCACGATCGACAACGACATCACCGCCACGGAGAATTCCATCGGCTTCGATACCGCGATGAATACCGTCGTCCAGATGTGCGACCGCCTGCGCGATACGTGCGAGTCGCACGCGCGCTGCAACGTCGTCGAGGTGATGGGCCGCGGCGCCGGCGATATCGCCATCAATACGGCGCTCGCGCTCGGCGCGGTCGCCGCCGTCATCCCGGAGGTCCCGTTCGACGAAGCGGCGTGCATGGAGAAGATCCGCCGCCTGCGCGCGGACGGGAAGCGCAGCTTCCTCGTCATCGTGTCCGAGGGCGTGGAGCACTTCTCCGAGGCGTTTGCCAAGCGCGTCCAGGCGGAGACCGGCGTCGAGACGAAGTTCGCGCGCCTCGCGCACGTCGTCCGCGGCGGCGACCCGACGCTGGGCGACCGCATCCTCGCCGCGAAGATGGGCGTGTACGCCGTGGAGCGGCTCCTCGCCGGCGAGAGCAATCTCGTCATCTGCCAGCAGGACAACCGCATCGTCGCCGTCGATATCCTCTACTCGCAGATCCTCGACCGCAAGTACAAGGGCACGCTGAAGGAAGGCATGCTCGAGAAGTGCACCGCGGAGCAGATCGCGCAGATGGACTGCGCCATCGAGGAAAAGAAGAAAGATTTCGCCCGGCTGTACGCCATGGTCAACGACCTCGCCCGCTGACGGCGAATTAGGCGGCGTCAGTCCCGCCGTCTCAGTCGGCGTCGATCACTTGATTTCCCGGGAAATCTCTCGTCGGCATGTCCGATCACAGGAGGGAGAAGCCACGCGGCTTCTCCCTCTTTCTTTTTTGCCCTCCCGTCAGGCGAGCAGATCGCGGATCCGACAGGCGAGCGCTTCCGTGAGCGCCTGCACGCCGCCGAAATCCATCGCGGCACGATAGATCTCTTCCAGAGCGGCGTGGGCGCTTCGCGCCTGTTCCAGCGATCCGAGCGCAGCGAGCGCGAGGTCGTCGGCGCAGCGCTCGAGAAAGCGCAGCCGCCCCCGCCGTGACGCGAGCGCGCCGCGGTCGAGAAAGCGGAGCATGTTGACCGTCTGCGCGTCGTCCCCGGACGGCGGCGCGTCCTCTTCCCGGCAGAAGCGGATGCCGCTTGTCGGGAGCAGGATCTCGCCCGGCTGTGCCGGATCGGGCAGCAGCGGCGAGATCCGGGCGGAGATGCCGCGGCGCGCCGCCTCCTCCCGGACCGCATCGAGGAAGAGGACGGCACTGCCTCCGTGGTCCCGGATCCTCACGGTCCGGCGCGCCGCCGCGGCGAAGGAGGGCAGCCGGACGGCGCCGCGCATGGAGAGAGCGAACGTGAAGCGCCGCTCCTCCTCCGGCGTTTCTTCTGGGGGAATGGGGCGCAGCATGCGTGCCGCCGCCGCGGCGAGTTTGTCGCCGAGCAGGCATTCCTCAAGCAGGGCGCGCGAGAGACGCGCGATCTGCCGCCGCGCGGCAAGGAGCCGGTACGCCTGCCCGAAGGCGCGCGCTTTTTCTTCCGTCAGGCGGTCGATCTCCCGCCGCGCCGCCGTCAGTGCGGCGCCGTCCCAGAATCGGCCGAGATCGACGATCTCGCCCGCCGCGCCGGGGAGGACGGGATCGGCGGCGTGCGGCGCCGTCCCGTCGAGCAGCGCGACGCGCCGCCCGTCGGGCGACGTGAGGATCGCCGCGTCGGCGGAGGCGGGATCGGAGGAGCAGAGGAGCAGCGTCACCGCCGCATCGGCGGGGGCGTGCGCGGCGCAGGCGCGGATCAGCGTGCTTTTTCCCGTGCCCGGACCGCCCTTGAGGATAAAGATCCGTTCGCATTCCCGCTCACGGATGAAGTCGCCGTACGCGCCGATGAACCCATCGGCGGTGTTCGCTCCGGCGAAGAAGACGGCGTCTCCCTCGTCGGACGTCGGAGCATAACGGAAACGGTTATTCGGCATAGGCAATCTCCCTTCGGTATCGGTTCTCTGTCATCGTATGCCGGGGGGACGTCCGCCGCTACTAAAAACCGATTTCGGCGCATAGAATGGGGCAAATCTGAAAAAAGGATCGTGATGCGCTATCGTGAGCCCTCATGACACTGCCGCCCCTGCCCGGGAAGCGCCGCGCCGCATCGGATACGACCGGAGACGCGGCATGAGCGAGGAGGAGGCGCGCCTCTCCCGGGAGACGCACGGGACGAACGCGCTGACCCGGAAAAAGAAAGCCGGTTTTCTCCGGCAGTTTCTGCACAACTTCAACGATCCGATCATCCGGATCTTGCTCGGCGCGCTGATCGTCAACGCCGCCGTGACGCTCGGACACGTCAACGTGTACGAATGTGCCGGCATCGCCGCGGCGGTGCTGATCTCCACGCTCGTGTCCACCGTGTCGGAGTACACGGGGGAGGCGGCGTTCGACGCGCTGTGCGGACGCGCGGAGGACGTGCCGTGCTCCGTTCTGCGGGAGGGGGAGTGGACAGAAAGACCGATCTCCGCGCTCGTCGCGGGGGATATCGTGCGTCTCGGCGCCGGGGACACCGTCCCGGCGGACGGTGTCCTCGCCGAGGGGACGATGTGGGTGGACGAAGCGCCGCTGACCGGGGAGAGCGAGGAGAAATGCAAACGGGCGCCGCTGCCGCTTCCGCCGGTCGGGACCGCCGCGCCGGAGGACGCGGCGTGGGACGCGGACGCGCCGGGGACGCTGTTCCGCGGCAGCCGCGTCTGCGGCGGGGAAGGGGAGATGATCGTATTGCGCGTAGGGGACGCGACACTGTACGGCAGCGTCGCGTCCGGCGTGCAGGAGAACGCCGTGCCCAGTCCGCTCAAGGAGCGGCTGACCGTCCTTGCCCGGTCGGTGAGCCGCCTCGGTTACGCGGCGGCCGCCGCCATCGCGGGGGCGTATCTGATGCACGCGCTTCTGGAGGGGAGCGGCATGGACGGCGCGGTGCTCCGCGCACGGCTGACGGATCTTTCGTTCCTTTTGCCGCATCTGCTCCGCGCCCTGACCGTGGCGATCTCCGTGCTCGTCGTCGCCGTCCCGGAGGGACTGCCGATGATGATCACCGTCGTTCTCTCCTCTCATATGAAGAAGATGATCGCCGACGGCGTGCTCGTGCGCCGCCTCGTCGGGATCGAGACGGCGGGGAGCATGAACGTCCTTTTCACGGATAAGACGGGGACGCTGACCTGCGGAAAGCTGCAGGTGGAACGGATCGTCACGGCGACGGACGCCTACGGCTCGTTGGCGGCGCTCCGCCGCGGCGGGGGCATCGCCGCCGCGCTTGCGGAAAACCATCGCGTATGCCGGAGCATCGGACGCGGGAACGCGACGGATCACGCGCTCGACCGCTTTTTCGGGACGACGGAGGATGCACGGGACGTCCTCGGACGGATCCCGTTCGATTCCGCCGTGCGGATCAGCGCCGGATGGACGGCGACGGAGGACGGCGTCCGCACGCAGCTGCGCGGCGCGCCGGAGATCATTCTCTCCCGTGCCGGCAGCTACCGCGGCGAGGACGGGCGGACGCACCGGATGACGCCGCGCGTCCGTGCCCGTTTCCGTGCGGAGTGGGAAGAGATGGCGCGCGCGGCGCACCGTGTGCTCGCCGCCGCGGAATGCGCCGGACCGTATACGGAGGAAGGGAAGGTGACGCTGCTCGCGCTGATCGGCATCCGCGACCGCCTCCGCCCGGATGCGCGGGAGAGCGTGGAGACGGCGCGCCGCGCCGGGATCCATACCGTCATGGTGACGGGGGACCATCCGCTGACGGCGGAGGCCGTGGCACGGGAGTGCGGGATCCTCGGCGGAGCGGGACCGTCGCTCGTCGTGCGCGGGGAGGAGCTGGCGGCGATGACGGACGAGGAGGCGGCGCGCCTGCTCCCGCGGATCGCCGTCGTGGCGCGCGCGCTGCCGGGCGACAAGAACCGCCTCGGCCGCGTCGCGCAGAGCGAGGGGCTCGTCGTCGGCATGACGGGCGACGGTATAAACGACGCCGCGGCGCTCCGCGCGGCGGACGTCGGCTTCGCGATGGGGAGCGGGACGGACGCGGCGCGCCGGGCGTCGGATATCGTCGTCACGGACGACCGCTTCTCGTCCGTGATGAAGGCGGTGCTGTACGGGCGCACGATCTTTCAGAACATCCGGAAATTCATCGTGTTCCAGCTCACGATGAACCTGTGTGCCGTCGGTGTGTCGCTGCTCGGACCGCTCTTCGGCACGGAGACGCCGGTCACCGTCATCCAGATGCTGTGGGTGAACCTCATCATGGATACGCTCGGCGCGCTCGCGTTCGCCGGGGAGCCGTCCCTTTCCGAATACATGGAGCTGCCGCCGATCCCGCGGGGAGAGAAACTGCTTTCCCGCGCGATGACGGAACAGATCCTCGCCGCGGGCGGCGCCGCGCTGGCGCTCTGCTTGTGGTTTCTTCGCTCGCCGGCGATGCACCGACTGTTCTGCCGCGGAGGGGAGATCTATTATCTGACCGTCTTTTTCGCGCTGTTCATCTTCAGTGGGATCGTCCAGTGCTTTCTCGCCCGCACACAGCGGCTGAACCTGCTTTCGCATCTGCCGCGCAACCGTCCGTTCATCGGGATCATCCTGACGGTCGCCGCCGTGCAGCTCATGATCCTCTATTTCGGAGGCGACGTTTTCCGCTGCGAACCGCTGACGCTGCGGGAGCTGACGCTTTCGGCGCTTCTGTCGCTTTGCGTCGTCCCGATCGAACTTGCGCGCCGCGTCGGACTGCGCGTGCGGCGAAAAAAGCTCCGCCGTACGGAGAGTACGGCGGAGCAGGGGATCCCCCCGGCGGCGGCGCGGGCGGATCGGATATGATCAGATATAGTAATTGACGGCGGCGTCCCGGATGGAATACGGGGCGATCACGTCCTCATAGACGGTGACGTCGGGCAGGAGCGTGTCGAGATACGCCATGAAGTCCTCGTTCTCCGCGTCGTTCAGAACGGAATCGAAGAAATCGGCGTTCGCCTCGTTCTCATACGGCCGCTCCTCCGATTCCATCCGGTACAAAAAATGGGTACCGTAGTCGCTGTGCAGCTCCGTCTGCTCGCCGACGGCGAGAGAGAAGGCGGCGTCGACGACCTCGTCGATGAAATCGATCCCGCGGCTGAGGTAGTAGCCGTTCTCATAGTATTTATCCTCCGAGTACCGCTCGTATACGGCGTCGAAGTTTTCCCCCGCGGCGAGCGCCGCCTCGATCCGGGCGATGATCTCCGCCTTCTCGGCGGCTTCCTCCTCCGTCAGCGGGCGCGTGGCGACGGTGCCGTCGGCGTTCGTTTTGTAATATCCGTCCTCATCCGTGTCGAGCGCGTACGCGTCGTTGACGTAGATGTGCCGGACGCGCACGAAATGGGACGCGCAGTACTCGTCGAGCTTTTCCGGACCGAGCTGACGCGGACCGCCGTCGCCGTACAGGTAGGAGAAGAGGACGGACGCCTTGCTCTCGAAGAGATAGATCTCGCGCAGGATGTTCAGATTCACGCCGTACTGCGCGAGGATCTGGTTGAAGGCGCTGCGCGAGCCGTTCGCTTCCTCGGTGATCAGTTCCTCGATATAGTCGTCCGTCTGCTTGACCGACGAGGACGGGAGGGTGAGGTCGTACCGATCGAAGAGCTCCGCGCAGACGAGCGTCCTCTTGACGTTCTCGGCGACGAGACCGTTCAGGTATTCCTCCGCGGTCTCCCCGCCGTCGAGGACGGAATCCCAGAATGCGTCCGTGTCGCGCATGTCCGAATACGTGCGCAGAAAGACGCCCTTGTAGGTCGAGAGCCAGTAGCGGTACATATAGATCGAAATACTGCTCTTTCCGTAGGACATGGCGGCCTTTGTGCCGCCGCAGGCGGCGAGCGGGAGAAGCAGCGCGAGCGCGAGGAGCGCCGGGAGGATGCGTCGTTTCATAGCGTTTCCTTTCTGTGCGGGCGTATGTGCGTCAGAACTGTACGTATTTCGTCAGGAGATCGACGGCGAAATCGGAGATCTTCTCGCCCTTCGGCGGGCGGCAGGTCAGCGTCGGCTCGCCGCCGAGCTGCATTTTGAGCTGTGCCTTCGGGAAGGCGTCGCTGAGCGCGGCCATTGCCGCGGGGCGCACCTCGTCCGGCACGAGGCGGAGAAGTTGATCCCGCTGCTCGATCTTTTTCATCCCCGCTTTGATGCCGAGCGCGCGGATCAGCGCGATCCGGCAGAGCGTGACGGCGGCGGCGGGCGGCTCGCCGAAGCGGTCGCACAGCTCGTCGAGGATGTCCTCGTAGTCGGCGTATTCGCCGATGCGCGCGATCTTCTTGTACATTTCCATGCGCTGCGGCGCGCCGGGGATGTATCCCTTCGAGAGATAGGCGTCCTCGCGGATATCGACGGCGCATTCCGCGCGCACCGGCGCCTCGCCGCCCTGTTCCTCGATGATCGCCTCGTTCAGGAGCCGGACGTACATATCGTAGCCGACGGCCTCCATGTGCCCGTGCTGTTCCGCGCCGAGCAGATTGCCCGCGCCGCGGATCTCGAGATCGCGCAGAGCGATCTTGAAGCCGGCGCCGAACGCCGCGTATTCGCGGATGGCGGCGAGCCGCCGCTCGGCGATCTCCGAGAGCTCCTTGTACTTCGGATAGGTGAAGAAGGCGTAGGCGCGGCGGCTGGAGCGGCCGACCCGTCCGCGGATCTGATGCAGCTGCGCGAGGCCGTAGCGATCGGCGTTCTCGATGATGAGCGTGTTCGCGTTCGGCACGTCGACGCCCGTTTCGATGATCGTCGTCGAGACGAGGACGTCGATCTCTCCGCGGACGAGCGACGCCCAGATCTCCTCGATCTCCTCGCGGTCCATCCGACCGTGCGCCGCGGCGACGCGCGCCTCCGGCAGGGCGCGCCCGATGCGGGACGCCGTTTCGTAGACGTTCTCGATGCGGTTCTGGAGATAGAATACCTGCCCGCCGCGCCGCAGTTCCCGGCGCATCGCCTCGTTCAGTATCCCCTCGTCGTATTCCATGACGTAGGTCTGGACGGGGGAGCGCATCCCCGGCGCTTCCTCGAGCACGCTCATGTCCACGATGCCGCCCATCGCCATGTTCAGAGTGCGCGGGATCGGCGTGGCGGTCAGCGTGAGCACGTCCGCGTCCGGCGCGAGCTGCTTGAGCTTTTCCTTCTGTCCGACGCCGAAGCGCTGCTCCTCGTCCACGATGACGAGTCCGAGCCGTGCGAACTGCACGTCGGAGGAGATCAGCCGGTGCGTGCCGATGATGATGTCCGTGTCGCCGCGGCGCAGACGGCGGAGCGACGCCGCCTGCTGGGTCGGCGTGCGGAAGCGGGAGAGCATGTCGACCTCGACGGGAAAGCCGCGCATCCGGCTCTGGAAGGTCTGGAGGTGCTGGAAGGCGAGGATCGTCGTCGGGACGAGCACCGCCGTCTGGTAACCGCTCATGGCCGCCTTGAAGGCGGCGCGGAGCGCGACCTCCGTTTTTCCGTAACCGACGTCGCCGCAGAGCAGCCGGTCCATCGGGCAGGATGCCTCCATATCGCGGCGGATGTCCTCGATGGCGGCGCGCTGTCCGTCCGTCTCCTCGTATTCAAAGGCGTCGGCGAACTGCCGGCAGAGATCGTCGTCCGGCTCGAAGGCGATCCCGCGCGCGCGCTTGCGGCGGGCGTACAGCTCGATCAGCTCGCGCGCCATGTCGCGCGTCGCCGCCTTGGCGCGGGATTTGGCGCGCACCCAGTCCGTGCCTCCCATTTTCGAGAGGCGGACGGCGCCGGTGTCCGCGCCCGCGCCGATGTATTTGGAGACCATGTCGAGCTGATCGACGGGCAGAAAGAGCTTGTCGGTCCCCGCGTAGCGGATCGTGATGTAGTCGCGGGTCGTGCCGTCGACGGTGATCGATTCGATCCCCGTATACTGCCCGATCCCGTAGACCGTGTGCACGATCAGATCTCCGACCTCGAGATCCGCATAGGAAAGGATCGCTTCGGAGGCGTTCTTTTTCGTTTTGTGACTCGGCTTGCGCACGCGTCCGGCGGTACGCTGTGCCGAGGAGAAATTGAGCACGGCGAGCTTCGGGGAGAGCAGATCGAAACCGGCGCTGAAGGAGCCGACGAGCACGCCGACCGGCATCCGTCCGCCCGCGCCGGGCGAGAAGAAGGCGGCGTCCGCTCCCTCGGCACACCCGACGGTGTAGCCGTCGTCGTGGAGCGAGCGGACCATCTGCTCCTCCTCCGGCTCCGTCGCGCAGACGACGGCGGTCATGTAGCCGTTCTTGACGTAATTTTCCAAGTCTTCGCGGAGCAGCGCCAGATTCCCCGCGTAGGCGGGGACGTGCCCGGACTGGAAACGGAAGGAGAGCCCGCTGCCCGGCGTGCCGAGCGCGTCCAGCGTGAGGCACGGCATCTGCGTCCACGCGCCCTCGACGGCGTCCCATGCGCGCTGGTATTCGCTCCCGGCGCGCATCGGGAAGAGCTCGCCCGCGGCGAGCATGTCCGTCACGCTCTGCGCGAGCAGCGCGCCGCTCGCTTCCGCTTTCGCGGCGCACGCCTGCGCGGAACGGATGACGAGGAGCCCCCGGAAGTAATCGAGCAGACACGTCCCCTCCGGGCAGAGGAGCGGCAGGTACTTGTCGGCGAAGTCGATATCCGCCTCCTGCTCCAGTGCGGCGATCTCTCCGTCGAGCACCTCGGCGGCGCGGCGTGACGCGTCGTCGGCGCCGGTGAGTTTCTTTTTCTGTCGCCGGATCAGCGCGGCGAGCGTGCGGCGCGCTTCGCCGTCCGGCAGGATCTCCCGCGCCGGCGGGATGCGGATCTTGCCCTCGACGGGTTCGAGGAACCGCTGCGTCTCCGGGTGGAAGGTGCCGATGCGGTCGATCTCGTCGCCGAACAGCTCGATGCGGTACGGCGCGTCCGTCGGCGGGAAGACGTCGACGATCCCGCCGCGGATCGCGAACTGTCCGGGACCCTCGACGAGCTCGCCCCGCGTGTAACCCGCCTCCGTAAGAGAGCGGGCGAGGGCGGCGGTGTCGACGGTGCCGCCCGTATCGACGGTGACCGTCCGCGCCGCGAGCGTCTCCGGCGCGACGGTGATCTGGAGCGCCGCCTCCGGCGTCGCCGCGATCACGAGCGGATCCGGATCCGTGAGCAGGCGCGACAATACGTGAAGCCTCTCATGCTCGTACTCATGGGAGGCGGTGATGTTGTTGAAATTGTAGTCCCGCGCCGGATAGCGGAGGACGCGGATCCCGCACGAGCCGAGCAGCGCGGCGGCGGCCGCCGCGTCCTTTTCCTCCGGCACGAGGAGAAGCACGCACTGATCGGAGAAATCGCCGATGAGCGCGGGCAGAAAGACGTCCGACGCGCCCTCGGAGAGCCCCGTCGCCGTGATCGGGCGGATCCGTCCCGTCGCAAGCTGCGAGCGGATCGCCTCCGTCAGCGTCGCGTATTCCCGGCTGCGCCGGAAGAGGGAGATCAGCAGCTCGAAATTCATGGCGCCTCCCCGGCGTCCGCTTCGCCGCGGAAGCCGTTGCACAGGCCCATCGCGCGGTCCGTCTGCCCGTCAAAGATCATCTTCGCGGCGTCGGGGATCATCGGAAAGCACGCCGTAAGGCGCGCAAGATCCACGGGCGGGAGCGGCGCGACCACCCAGTCCGCCAGATCGTACTCCGGCGTCGGTTTCTGTCCGACGCCGAAGCGGATGCGCGGGAACGCGTCGGACTCGAGCTGGTCGATGATGTTCTCCATACCGTTGTGCCCGCCGTCGGAGCCTTTGGCGCGCACGCGCATCCGACCCGGCGCGAGATAGACGTCATCCACGAGCACGAGGATGTTTTCCGGCGGGATCCGGTAGAACTCCGCGGCGTCGCGCACGGCGATCCCGGAGGCGTTCATCATGGTGATCGGCTTCATGAGGAGCACGCGCCGTCCGCCGAGCATCCCGTCGCCGATCAGGGCGTGGAATTTTTCTTTTGTGACCGCCGCCCCGATATGCGCGGCGAGGGAATCGAGCGCCATGAAGCCGGCGTTGTGCCGGGTGCGCGCGTAGCGCGGACCCGGATTGCCGAGCCCGACGACGATATGCGTGAGCGGCGCGGCGGGCGCCGGCTCTTCTTTACGTATTTTCTGGAACAGTTCAAAAATATCTGCCATACGCACCTCAAAACGGGGAAACTCGAAGCGACCGTATATATTATAACATAGAAGGAGAGGGAATTGCAAGCCGCCGGGGAAGGATTCGCAAATCCACTCTCTCAGCGGCGGCGGCGGAAGATCCGCGCAAAAATGCGGAATTTGTAAACATCGGATGAAAAAATGAAGAACTCTTTTCGGAATCCCTTGTCAAACGGCGAAAAAAAACCTATAATAATACTGGAACCGTCTGCTGCGTCGCCGCGGACGGAAGACGACCGGGAGGAGCGCGCATGGACCTGTTGAACCAAATAAGGCAATGGCTTTCCGGAGAGGAACCCGCGCCGTCCGGCGAAGAGGATGAATTCTCTTTCAGCCGGGAATCGGGACCGAATTACGATAAAGATCCGTTTCTCTATTCGCTCGACCGGCTGACGCCGGAGGATATCCCGCTGTCTCACGAGCGGCAGAAGCCTTCGCTCCGGCAGCGGCTCGGCGCGTGGGGCTCCAACGTCCTGCTCATCGTGTGCATCGCCGTGTTCGCCGTGAGCTGCGTACTGCTCGCGGACAACCTGATCCAGAAGCGGAAAGGGAACGCTCTGTACGACGAGGTCGCCGCCGAATTCGACTCCATCGGACGGGAACTCGGACTGGAGGACGCCACGAAGAGCGCGGACGCCGAGGGGATCCTCCATACGCTGCGCGCCTCGCGCGCGGATACGGCGCTCCTCTCGATCACCGGGCGCCAGAGCGGGAGCGGCTCCGCCGCGCAGCCGAGCGCACAGACGGCGCCATCCTCCGACAACGCGGAGCAGCTCGAGAAACTGCGGGCGCTGCTCCGTTCCTACAAGGAACGGAACGACGACGTGTACGGCTATATCAGCGTCCCCTCCGTCGGCATCTCGTACGTGCTCGTGCAGGGGGAGGACAACGACTACTACCTCGACCACAACTACAAGAAGGAATATCTCGTGATCGGCTCCATCTTCGTGGACTACCGATGCAACGAGACGATGATGCTCAATTTCAACACGGTGCTCTACGGGCACAATATCGTGACCGGGGCGATGTTCCACGGCGTGGAGCGGTTCTTCGAGGAGGATATCTTCAATAACGCCCTGATCTATATCTACACGATGGACGGCATTTTCGTCTACAAGGCGTTTTCCGTGTACGCGACGATGCCGAGCTCCGGCTACATCCGCACGGGCTTCACCTCGTGGGATGATTTCGTCACCTTTGCTCAGGCGATGAAGGCGCGCTCCAGCGTCCCGTCGGACGTGGAGATCGGAGAGGGCGACCGGATGCTCACGCTCTCGACCTGCACGAACTTCGGGGACGGGCGGTACGCGCTGCACGCCGTTCTCATCGAGGCGTATACGTGATGCGCGCCGGGGCGGATTTCAGCTCGTTCCTCCGCTGTCCCGTCTGCGGCGGGACGCTCGCGCGGGAGGGCGGCAGCCTGTACTGCGCGGGGGAGACCGGGCGGCGTCACTGCTACGATATCGCCGCGGCGGGGTACGTCAATCTCCTGCCGCCGGGGCGGGGCTCCAACGCCCGTACGGGCGACGCGGCAGAGATGCTCGCCGCGCGGACGGCGTTTCTGTCCGGCGGATATTACGACGCGATCTCCGACGCGGCGGCGGACGGAGCGATCGCCTGCCTGCCCGCCGGACGGACGCGCCTTACTCTCCTTGACGCCGGATGCGGGGAAGGGTATCACACCGACCGCATCGCCCGGCGCGTCGCGCGCGCCGCTGGCGTGCCGACGGAGATGTGCGGGCTCGACGCTTCCAAACGGGGAGCGGCCGCCGGTGCGCGTCTTGCACGCGCGGCGGCGGAGGACGGCGTCCGGCTCTGCTTCGCGGCGGGGAACATCTTCTCGATGCCCGTCGCGGACGCGTCGCTCGACGCGGTGTTCAGCCTTTTTGCACCGATCCCTTCCGGCGAGGCGGCGCGTGTGCTGGCGGCGGACGGGATTCTCATCGTCGCCGCGGCGGCGCCGGAGCATCTGTGGGAGCTGCGGTGCCTGCTTTACGACGAACCGCGCCGCGGGAACGAGTCGCCTGCCGCGCCGGCGGGCTTTACGGCATGCCGACGCGAGGC
>JAEEYP010000090.1 GCA_016288155.1 Clostridiales bacterium
AAATTAGGTGAAGATTTCGTCACATAAGGTCACCGCGCCGGACTTTTTCTCAGGATGGTCTGTTCTCAGTTTAATGGCCCTCGATCGTCACTCCGGGAAAAAGAAGGGTGATGCAGTTGGGGGATCCAATAGATGAAATCCGGAGGAAATCTTTGACTGCAACTGCATGATGATCAAACAAATTATAGGTTGACAACATCCTAAAATCGGTGTATAATGGATCCATCAAAATAGATTAGAGGTCTGTTATGAATATCGATACCAACCAAATCGTCTCGATCTCCGAGGCGAACCAGAACTTCTCCCGCGTCGCGCGTCTCGCCGAACAGAAGGGAACGATCGTGATTTTCAAAAACAACAAACCGAAATTCAAGCTTGTCGATATGGAACAGGACGATGAACTCGAACTTACCGATGACGAGAAGATCGATCTTGTCGCCGCGCGCGTCCTGAAAAAATACCGCAAGGCGTTTGAGGAACTGGCGAAATGATCCGGTTCAGTCAGGAAAAAGTATTGCTGCTTCACAAACTGATTACTGAAGAGACGGGCGGAGATCCGAGTCTGCGGGATATCGGTCTTATGGACAGCGCACTCGAATCGGCTTTTCAGACCTTCGGCGGCGAAGAGCTTTATCCGTCGAAGGAAGAAAAGGCTGCGCGAATCGGATTCTCGCTGATTTCCAACCATGCGTTCGTCGACGGGAACAAGCGCATTGGTATGTATGTGCTTTTGACCTTTCTGGAGACCAACGGAATCCATATCAATCCGACCAACGAAGACGTCGTGCGTGTCGGCCTTGCCGTCGCGTCCGGCGAAATGACTTATGAAGACCTTCTCACATGGATCAGGGAGAACGAAAACACCTGATTGGGGGTAAGCAATCATGGCGAGCATAAGGGCACTGTGGGCGATCCTCAACAGAATTGATAAAGAACACTTCAGCGCCGCAATACAAAAGACCGGCGAACCGCAATGGATCAGGACCGTCGGGCATGAGCGTTGCAGCCTTGTTTTATAATACTGCATGAGGAGTTCTTCCATTGAGAAACGGAAACGGGAGTGTGCCCCGACCGGGACGAACAACGTCAGAACGAACGGCAAGCTCCCCTTCCGGAAGAAGCAAATCGCCGATACGGCCGCATTCGCTGAAGACATTCAAACGAGAGGATACGTGTTTTCCCCCGCGGGCGCGCGCCCGCAAGAACGATCCGCTGCATCCGATAAAGGAGGATTGCCATGAAACACGCACGACCGATTTGTTTTCTGCTCGCCGTACTGATGCTTTCTTCCTCTTTCCTTCCCGGCTGCTCCGGCGGGGAAGAGAAGGATCCCCCCGCGGCGGACGCCGCTCCGGCGACGGATACCGCTCCCGTGACGAACGCTCCGGAGACGGCGCCGCCCGATCCCGCGGCGGTCCACGATCTTCCCGCCGACCTCGATTTCGACGGCGCGGATTTCGTCATGTACAGTCAGACCGGTTCCTGCATTCTGTTCGACGAGCCGGACGCCGAGATTCTCAATCAAACGAAATACGAAATGAAGACGTACGTCGAGGAACTGCTCAACGTATCCCTCGGCGAACGGCTCGGCACGACGCTCGATCCGCTCACGTATTACCTGTCGGGGGAGACGGAGATCCAGATGATCAACGAGCTCGACCGCTTCGCGTTCGTGAACGCGCTGGAGAACATCTATCTCCCGATCATCCGGCTGCGGTACGTCGACCTCTCGAAGAAATACTGGAACAGCAGGGAGCGCGAAAAGCTGGCGATCGGCGAGTACGAGATGATGGTGCTCAACAGCTATGAGCTCTCGTCCTTCAACAATACGGGCTGTCTGTTCATGAATCTCTCCGCGGCGGAAAACCACGGCCTGTCCGTTCCGTACGATCTCGTGAACGAGGGGAAGTGGACGTTCGATGCGCTTGCCGCCTACCGGGAGACCGCCAACCACGATCTGGACGGAGACGGAAAGCTGACGCCCGCCGATTCCACGACCTTCGGCTCCTACGACCATCGGCTGACGACGCTGGATTTCCTCTGCGCCGCCGACGTTCCCTTCATGGGGAAGGACGAAAAGAATCTTCCCTGCTTCACCTGTTTCGGCAACGAGAAGCTGATCAACGTGCTGGAGTACTGCAAAAGCATGTTCTTCAGCGCCGCGACCTCCGTCGCCGAGCGGGCGGATATGGAAAGCATGGTCACGACGGATATGTTCGTCCACGACCGGCAGCTCTTCTTCACGACGATGATCGGTCTGATGGCGAACGAGGAATTCCGCAGCATGGAATCCGTCTACGCCGTGCTGCCGATACCGAAGTACGACGAAGCGCAGGAAGAGTATATCTCGCGGACGATCGGTGTCATCTTCTCGATGGTCTACAACAACGTACAGGATCCGGACATGGTCGGCGCCGTGCTCGAGGCGATGAACGCCTATGCGTATCAAAACCTCATTCCGGCGCTCATCGAGACGTGCCTCCAGTACAAGTACAACAGCGATCCGCGCAACGTGGCGAATATCCGGCTGTGCCTTGATACCCGCTCCGTGGATATCACCGACTACCTCGTATGGGATATCTTCGGCGACACGCCGCTGTGGAGGCAGATGTTTGTTGACAAACCGTTCGCGTCGTGGCTCGCGTCCGTACAGACCAAGGCGGAGAAGACGCTCGACGACAGCCTCGACGAGATCCGGTACATGTTCCGGCAGATCGGATAAACGATTTTCCCGCACGGCGGGGATGAGGAAGGAGAAACGACGATGAAAACGATCACCGGTTTCCGCATGGCGGAAACGCTCGTTACGAAGGAGCAGTGGGACGCCGTCGCCCTCTGGGCGAAGGAGCACGGCTACACGGATTTGTCCCGCGGCAAGAACGCGGGCCGTCAGCCCGTCGGCAACGTCACGTGGTACGACGCGCTGAAATTCTGCAACGCCGCCTCGGAGCTGGCGGGGCTCACTCCCGTGTACCGGCTCCCGGACGGGAGCGTGTACCGCGCGGGCCTCTGCGACGATCCCGTCGTGCGCCCCGCGGCGGCGGGAAACGGCTACCGCCTCCCGACCTCGTCGGAATGGGAGACCGCCTGCCGCGCCGGGACGACGACGCAGTATTACTGGGGCAACGTTCTCGATCCGGCGTACTGCTGGTTCGCGGAGGGCGGCTCGAAGGATCTGACGGTGCACGAGGTCGGACTGCTCAAGCCGAACGGATACGGTCTGTACGACATGAGCGGAAACGCCTGCGAATGGTGTTTCGACGCGCGCGGTCCGTTCCGCGTGCTGCGCGGCGGCTCCGTCGGGCTGGACAGCAAGATGACGAGCGGCTTTGAAGCCGTCGTCGGACCGGATTATCTGTGCTACGAGACCTCGCTGCGCCCGGTGACGGACGATCCGAACGCGCCGGACCTCAAGGAGCTGGCGAAGCGAAGCGGGCACTTCGGCGAGCGGCAGGAATATCCCGTGCAGTACCCGCCGATGGACGATCGGTCCGTCGCCGAGCGGCTCGAGCACGCGCTCGGCACGACGGAAGCGGCCGAGAAGATCCGCGCGCTCGTGCGGGCGGGGAAGTATTCCGAAGCGCTCGGGGCGTACCGCGAACGCTTTATGGAGGTGTTCCGGGAACAGACGGACGGACGGGCGGCATACGACTTCGACCGCGGAGCGGAGAAGGCGGACCTGACGCCCTTTATGCGCGCCGACGAGAATTTTCAGTGGTATTCCGGCGACGAGGAACGCTCCCGGCTTTCGGCGGCGGAGGCCGCCGTCGCCTACTATATCAACCGGGACGAGCGTTCCCGCGAGAGATGTATCGCGGTCCTTGAGGCCGCCGCCGTCCGGCGCAAGCCGCAGTTCGACGCTCTGAGCGACGAGATGCTCAATACGGCGCAGGGCTGCATCATCGCGTGGTCGTGGAACATGGGCTTCTTCGAGCCGGGACTGGGACTGGAGCTTCTGTACGCGATGGAGATCATCGCGGAGATGGGGGCGTTCGACACGATCCCCGCCGCGCTCGTGGCGCAGTGTTCTTTGTACATCATGACCGCCAGCATTTACACGGGGATCAAGGACTGCCGTCTGAACGTCCCGAACCAGAAGACGCACACGCTCCGGCGGATCTATTATCTCAATCTTCTTCATCCGGATTTCCGCATCAACGACGCGGCGCACGCCTACATCATGGAGAATCTCACCGGACATTTCGAGTGCGTGATCTATCCGGACGGGACCTGTCTCGAGCAGGCGTTCAACTACAACGGGGACATCATTCAGGATTTTCTCGGCGTCCGCGAGAATTTCCGGGCGATCCCCATGCCGGAGAGCGCGGCGAAGCGCGTGAGCTATCTGTCGCGGATGCTGAACGTCACCGCCGCGCCCGTCACGGATCTTCCCGCCATCGGCACCTGCGGCTTCGTGACGCCGCCGGATATCCGCGACCCGGAGATCCGGCAAAGATACCGCCGCGGGCTTCTTCTCAACCGCGTCCGCTATGAGGTCCTCTCGCTCTGTCCGGATCTGACGGAAAAGGACGTCGAGCCGCTTCCGGTCCCGTTCCTTTGGAAGGATTACGACCGGATCATCCGCTGCTCCGTGGGAGACATGTCCGATCCGCCGCGTTTCCGTTCCGTATATTTCCCGTACAACGGACAGGCGGTGATCCGGAGCGGCTTCGACTGGGACGACACGTACCTCTTCTTCTACGCGCCGCGCGGCGGTTCCGGCCACGCGGTGGAGAACTGCAACGACATCTTCTTCATCGCCTACGGGCGTCCGTTCCTTGTGAATGCGGGCGGCAACAGTTACAGCGTCCCCCGGTGGCTCGACGCGGATCAGCTCTCCTTCATGGAGCAGATCGACATCGCCCAGCACAGTTCCTACGGACGCAACGTCGTCCTTGTGGACGGGACGTCCCAGTCCCGTCTGCGCAACGGCGACAGCTGCATCTTCGAGCAGTATCCCACGACGACGGGAAACCGGTACCATGACGGCGAAAAGCTTCTGTACGTCGAGGGCAATTACGCCGACGGCTACTACGCCGGAAATGACGTGCGCCATCAGCGGGAGATCTTCTGGCACAAGCCGTCCGGGCTCTTCTTCATCCTCGACAATTTGAGCGGTGAGAAGGAACACGTTTACACGCAGAACTGGAACGTCATGCCGCGCGTGCCTCAGATCGAGCAGATGAGATTGGGCATTCCCGGCACGGAGATGACGTGGGGCTTCGGGAACGACGAGGTGATCGTCGACGAGGCGGCAAGCTGCATCCGCACCGCGCAGGAGGGCGCGCCGAATCTGTTTTTGTATCAGTTCAGCACCCGTCCGCTGACGTATTCCCGCCATTACGGCGATCTCGATCCGGCGCGCGGCTGGTTCGCGGCCTCCATCCCGGGGCGAAGATATCCGCTGCCGCTGATCCATACGCACTGGACGGCGCCAGCCGGGACGAGTTCCGTTCTGACCGTCATGGCGGCGTCCCCGACGGAGGTCTCCCGCGTCGCCGCGGCGGAGAAATACGAGAGCGGCGCCGTCTCCGGCTGTGATATCACGACGGCGGACGGGCAGAAGATCGTCTTCCGCTTCGCGCCGGAGACGGCGGATATCGCGGCGCCGGACGGCGCCTCTCGGCGCGCGCGCGTGCTGCTCTGGCAGGACGGCGACGGCGTCCTGATGGGCGGCTGCAGCGGCGAC
>JAEEYP010000091.1 GCA_016288155.1 Clostridiales bacterium
AACTAAGAAAAGAACAAAAAGTAACACAGGAAGAATTGGCTGCGGCAGTTGGAGTGACCCCGCAGGCAATCTCAAGGTGGGAAGGAGAAGGCGGGTACCCCGATATCGAACTTCTGCCCGAAATCGCCGATTTCTTCGCCGTGAGTATTGATGAACTGATCGGCTACCGGAAATCTGAGCGGGAGGAAAAGCTCAACCGTATTCACAAAGAATTGAACCGCCTTTCTGAGGTCGGTACCACGGACGAGCGGATCCGCTTTGCCCGGGAATCTCTCATTCACTTCCCAGGAGACGAAGAGATCAAATCCCATCTCGCCACCTGTCTCTATTATCGTTGGTCGGAAAACCGTGACGAAGCAGCACGGGACGAAGCCGAGGTTCTCTTGCGGACGCTGATGGAAAACAGCCGGGATTCGGATATCCGGCATGACGCCGTCTGCACCCTGATCGCGATCTACAAGGATTGCGGAAATCCGGAAAAAGCGCTTGAGACGGCGGAGCTGCTCGCACCGATGAAATACTGCCGTGAATTCGCGATGGAGCAGGGGGTCGGTGACGGCAAAACCGAATGGTACATTCAGGACGAGATCGGCAAACTTACGGTTTATTTGGGGTTCGCCATGAAGTCGCTCGTCTTGAACGAAGACCTTCCGAACGACCCGTCGACGTGGGACAAGAAGATCGAAATGCTCAAAACTTCAAACGAGCTCTATCGGATGATCTATGGAGAAAATCTGATGTTCCATCATACAACGCTGGAGTGGAACTACTGGCTGATTTCGACATATCTCATCGCTCAAGGGAAGGAGGGCGAAACACTCGACGCGCTCGAATCCATGTGCGCGCATGCGCTCGCTTATGACCACTCCTATGAGGAGGATCACGGAAAAAGCTATTCGTCCATCTTTACCGACAAGCTGATCTACCCGGAACACGGAAAGGATGTTCACGAATGGACGGAGCATAATCAGAGTTGGTATATGCTCGACCATATGAAAGCATCACGGTATGACGTTATCCGAGATAATAAGCGCTTTGTTGCTATCGTAAATGCGTTAGAGGAAAAGGCAAAATAAAATCTTCATAAATCAAGGCGGGGATTGCTCCCCGCCTTGATTGTTAGAGTTGAAAAACGAGTTAATTATTATTGCCCCAGTCGCACCAAACCCGTAAACAAACCGCGAGGGACATCTGCTATATGGCAAGTGTCCCTCGGGGCTTCTTTTGGTTTTCACGAAAAACTGCGCGATCTGAGCTCCTCATCCGGGCGCCGAAGGCGCACGGATGATAAGGTTTTGCGGCGCTGTGCGGCGCCTGCGCTGTACACAGCGCAAAACCGGAGTTCCCCGGATCTCTCATTCTCAGCCAAAAAGAAAAGGACTTGCGTTCGCAAGTCCTTTTTCTGATTTCTCTTCCCTTCTCGCCCGCCGGTTGAGGCGGCGATACAAACGCGTTATTGCCATTTCGGCGGAAATCGGCTATAATAGAGTCCGGGATCCCGAAAGAACGAACGACGAGGTACGATACCATGGAAATGGGACGAACTATCAAAAAACTTCGCTGCAGGGCGGGGATGACGCAGGAACAGCTCGCCGAGCGGCTCAGTGTGAGCGCGCAGTCCGTATCCAAATGGGAGAACGCCGTATCCATGCCGGACGTCGCCCTTCTTCCGGCGCTGGCGGAGGTGTTCGGCGTGAGCATCGACGAACTGTTCGATCTGAGCGCGGAGCAGAAGCTGCTCCGGATCGAAAGCCGCATGGATACGGAAAGCGAGCTCCCGGGCGAGCTTTTCTGGGAATACGAGGATTTTCTGAAAACGCAGCTCGCCGCTGGCGGCGACCGGCGCCGCGTCCTCAGCCTGCTCGGGCACCTGTACCATCACCGCATGGAATCCGACGGACGGAAAGCGAGCCGCTGCGCGCGGGAGGCGATCCGCCTCGCCCCGGAGATCAAGGACTGCCAGTGGCTGCTCGACCGGGCGGAGGGACAGTATACGTGGGACTGGAACGTATCCCAGCACAGCCGCGTCATCGACTTTTATAAGGAGCTGATCGCGGACGGGAGCGCGGGAGCGCGTTCGCCGCTGCCGTACTGTTATCTGCTCGACAATCTGATCGCCGATCACCGTACCGAAGAGGCGAAGCGGTATCTGGCGGAGTACCGCGCGCTGCCCGCCTCCAAGGAGTTTCTGGCGGACGTATACGCGGCGCATATCGCGCTCGCCGATTACGACGAGGCGGCGGCGGACGCGATCATCGCCGAAGGCATGACGAAGTACGCCGGCGACGGCGGTTTCCTCTTCGAGGCGGCGCAGTATCACGCGCGCAAATGCGAATACGAGGAAGCGATTGCGTGCTACGAGGCGTCCTACGCCGCGGAAGAGGAAGAGAAGCCGCGCTTCACGGACGCGCTCGAAGGGATCGCGCTGATCTGTGAGATCACGGGCGAGTACGAAAAGGCCGCCGCCGTATACGACCGGATCCTCTGTAATCTGAGGGACGAATGGGGCTTCACGGAGGAAACGGTCGTGGAGGAAACGAGGCAGAAAAGAGACCGTCTGCTCGCAAAGAAATAGAAGACGCCGAAATACAAAAGATCCTGCCGATCGGGCAGGATCTTTTTGTATCACGACAGGTTTTCTCTCACTCCGCACCCCGGTCGGCGGCCCAGGCGGACGCCGCGCGCACGGCGCGGTGCCATCCGGCGAGCCGGGCGGCGCGCTCCTCCTCGGACATCCGCGGGGTAAAAACGGTCGAGTCCGCGAAGTGCGCGCGCAGCGCTTCCCGGTCCTCCCAGAAGCCGCACGTCAGCCCGGCGAGATACGCCGCGCCGCGCGCCGTCGCTTCCGCGGAGGCGGGGCGGACGACCTCCGTGCCGGAGAGATCCGCCTGGAACTGCATGAGCAGGCGGTTTGCGGACGCGCCTCCGTCCACGCGGAGCCGCGTGAGGGGCAGCCCCGTATCGGCGACGGCGGCGCGGAGGATATCGTCCGTCTGATAGGCGATCGATTCGAGCGCCGCGCGGATCAGATGATCGCGCCCGGAGGCGCGCGTCATGCCGACGATCGTGCCGCGCGCGTACATGTCCCAATACGGCGCGCCGAGCCCCGTGAAGGCGGGCACGACGTAGACCCCGGCGGTGTCCGGCACCTTCGAGGCGAAGTATTCGCTGTCGCGCGTCTCGCGGATGAGTCCCATCGCGTCGCGGAGCCACTGGATCACGGCGCCGCCGACGAAGACGCTCCCCTCCAGCGCATACTGCGGACGCTCGCCGGACAGTACGGCGGCGCAGGTCGTCAGCATCCCGGCGCGGGAGGCGACGGGCGTCTCCCCGCAGTGTACGAGCAGAAAGCAGCCGGTCCCGTAGGTGTTCTTCGCGTCGCCCGCCGCAAAGCAGCCCTGCCCGAAGAGGGCGGCCTGCTGGTCCCCGGCGATGGCGCAGACCGGCACCGATACGCCGAAGAGCGTGACGTTCCCGTAAAACGCGCCGGACGGATGGACCGTCGGCAGCATCGCGCGCGGGATCCCGAAGAGCGAAAGCAGCTCCTCGTCCCAGTCGTGCGTATGGATATTGTACAGCATCGTGCGGGAGGCGTTCGTTTCGTCCGTCTTGTGGATCGTCCCGCCGGACAGCTTCCAGAGGAGCCACGTGTCGACGGTGCCGAACAGCGCTCTTCCCTCCTCTGCCGCCGCGCGCACACCCTCGACGTGCTCGAGGATCCACGCGAGCTTCGTGGCGGAGAAGTACGCATCCGGGCGGAGCCCCGTCTTCTCGCGGAGCATCGGGGCGAGCCCCTCGCGCGTCAGCCGCTCGCAGGCGTCCGCCGTCCTCCGGCACTGCCAGACGATGGCGGGGGTGAGCGGACGGCCGGTCGTCTTGTCCCAGACGACGACGGTCTCCCGCTGGTTCGTTATGCCGATGGCGGCGATCGCGGCAGGATCGGCGCCGCAGCGCGTGACCGCCTCGGTCAGCGTCGCGTACTGCGCCGCGTAGATCTCGAGCGGATCCTGCTCGACCCAGCCGGGCTTCGGATAGGACTGCGGAAATTCGCGCTGCGCGCAGGAGACGACGGCGCCGCTCCGGTCAAAGAGAATGGCGCGCGCGCTGGTCGTCCCTTCGTCGAGCGCAAGGATGTACGAGGTCATGGACGGTATCCTCCGATGAGAGCGCGGCGGAGCCTGTCCGGCACGCGGGATGAGAAAGCGCTCAGTCGATGCGGTCGAGCTCTCCCGTCAGGAAATCGAACTCATAATGATAGAGGCGGCCGCCGTAGGAGAGCGAGAAGAGAAGGCTCGTCCTCGTGCGGTTGAACGTGATCTCGCTGCACGGGAAGGTGATCTCCGCCGCGTCGATCTCCCACAGGTCGTCGAGCAGCTCGATCACGTTGCCGTTCGAATCGATGACGCGCAGAGAATAGACGCGGCGGTCGCCGTAGACGTAGGCGCCGTACAGAGCGGCCTCCTCGCCGGTCGTCATATAGGTGATCGTCTCAAAGCCGGGCTCGTTGCGCAGCACCGCCGCGATGCTCTCGTAGTCGTGGCTCTCCTCCTCGATCAGCGCCTCCGTCAGATCCGTGACGAAGTGGACGCCGAAGGGGGACGCATACGCGAGCACGTACTCCATGAACGTGCCGTTGTTGCGGACGTAGTAGAGCGGGAGGACCCTGTTGATCGCCCCGCGGAAGTCGCTGTAATACGCTTTCGTGCCGAAAGAAACGGTGCCGTAGTCGGCGCCCGCCGTATAGACGCAGCCGTAGTTGAGACCGGCGGCGACGATGGGATTCTCACTGTCCGGCGTGATGCGGAAGGTGCCGAGATTGATGATGCCCTTCTCCGGATCCCACTGCGCGTTCATGTAATATTTGGAGTAGCCGTACATGGCGGAGGGGGAACCGGCGAGGTCGCCGAGTTCCTCGATGCAGACGCAGGTGTAGCCGCCGATGTTGTAGGAGGTCACCGGCAGATTGTTCACGCGGGCGACGATCTTCGTCTCATATACGGCGCCGACGATGCTGCTGCCCTTGCCGCGCGCGGTGGCGGCGTATTTGGCGTAATTCGTCGGAACGTCGGCGGAGACGGCGGAAATGATCCCGTTTTCCGGATCCCATACGACGCGGAAACCGTAATAGGCGAGGTCCTCGATGACGACGCAGGTACGCCCGCCGATGTTGTAGGAGGGGATCGGATGCCCGTCCACCGTGGCGAGGATCTGCGAGCTGTACACGTCTCCGACGCGGACGTCCTCGGCGGAAGCGACGGCGGTCAGCGCGGCGGCAAGAAGGAGAAAGCAGACGACGGCAAGTATTTTTTTCATAATACGGATTCCTTTCCTCGTGATGGGGTACTATAATCATACCATATAAGCAGGCGGTTGTCAAAGGAAAGTAGAGGAATATCGGAAAATTTTACGTTTTTTCCGCCGCCGCGGAAAAACCGGTTGCAAAAACGCCGCGTTTTTGATATAATATAACAGAACGGTCGCCGCGTATGCGCGGACGGGTCCCGGGGAATACTGCGATTACCGCCGGAGCGAATGCCGGCGAAGCCGCACTGCGGTGCGGGATAAAGGAAAGGATGAAAAACATGATCCGTATCACCGAAAAAGACGCCTGCCGCTCTGTCGCGCAGGCGATCCGCGATCTGCGGGGCGGGAACCGCATGACGGTAAACAACGACGTGAATCTGACGATGACGCTGTACCGCCGGGAGGAACCGGACAAACAGTGCGGCACGGCTAAGCTGAGCGGGAGTTTTGCCTTCTCGCTGCTCGACGCCGCGCTCGTTGTCGGGGCCGCCGCCGTGGTCCTGAGCGTCCTCGGCGCGATCAAGGCGATCTTCCGCCGCTTCTGAGCGGATACGGGCGGGCGGATCCCCCGCGGGCGCCGCCCGTTTTTTCATGCCGTCCCCGGCGCGCGCCGGGAATCCTTTGATCGGAGTCATTTCATGATCGGATACATATATACCGTGATCGCCACGGTGCTGTTCAGTCTGATCGGCGCCGCCGTCACGCTCGCAAAAACGTGGGTCTCCTCCGATATCATCGCCTTCTCCCGGTTCTTCTTCGGAGCGATCTTTCTGCTTCTGTATATGCTCATCGCGCGCAAAAAGATCTCGCTGCGCCTCATCGGCGGCGCGATCTGGTTCGGCGTCGTCTGCAAGTGCGTCAATTACCTCACGGAAAACTACGCGATCTCCCACGGCTACTCCTTCGGCGGGATCATCTCCTGGCCGATGCAGTGCGTTACGGTGCTCCTCTTCTCGCTCTTTTTCCTGCACGAGAAGATCACACCGCGCGCGATCGCCGGCGTGGTCCTCTGTATCGCCGGCGTCGCCGTCATCAGCTGGAACGGCCGCCCGCTCGGCGAGATCTTCGAAGGCAGCGGCTTTCTGTACACGATGCTCATGGTGGTGGCGGGGATCGGCGCCGGATGCTTCACGATGGCGCAGCGGATGCTCGTCGGGAAGATGGATTCGTGCAATCTGAACCTCTCCATGTTCGTGCTCTGCATCCTCATCACCGGCGCGCCGCTCCCGTTCACCTCCGAATTCCAGGGACCCTTCTCCTGGTCGGCGCTGGGCGGGCTGCTCATCCTCGGCTTCGTCACCGGGATCGCGTTCCTTCTGACGGCGGAGGCGATGAAAACGGTCCCCGTCTTCATCGTCACGACGATCCAGAGTTCGTGCGTGCTGCTCACGCTGCTCTGGGCGGTGATCTTCTTCCGCGAGCCCGTGACGGCGTACATCCTGACGGGGACCGCCGTGTTCCTTATCGGCATGATCCTCGTCAACTGGAAAGCGATGAAGAAGGCGCCGGCGGAAGAAAAAACGGAGTAAACAGAGAAAATAAAAGAGGCGCCCCGCGGTCCGCAGACCGCGGGGCGCTTTTTCGTTCAAGGGATCCTCTCAGGCGCGCGGACGGGTACGGCGGTACAGCTCCTTTGCCGCCATGCGCACCTCGGCGACGGGGGTGCCGTCCTTCGGGAAACAGTAGAACAGCGCGTCCCGATCCCCGATGCTGATGACGTCGCCGAGCTCGTACCAGTAGAAGTCCGCGTTCAGATCACACGCCGCCCGCGGCGACTGCGTATACAGCACGCACCCGTTCCCGCCGGACAAGACGAAGCCGTCCGCCGTATGGACGAGCCGCCCGCCGCCGACGGTGTAAAGCGCTTTGGAATCCGCCAGCACGGCGATATCGACGGGGATGTCGCGCCGGTACGTCCCCTCGTCCAGCGCGCGGCAGACCTCGTTCCGCTCCCATTCGTACCAGTCGGGGATATGGGAAAACTCCGTCGGGCCGCCGTCCGCGGCGGCGAGAGAACCGTATTCGTCCATCTCGTACTCCGCGCCGCAGAGCGCGCACCGGAGGCGCGTGCCGCGTCCCTCCATGCCGCCCTCCCGCCCGCAGCGGGCACAGCGGAAAAGGATCCGGTGCAGCCCGTCCGCGCGGAACGGCTCCGTGACGGCGATCTTCTCCTCGCGCTGCCACGCGAAGCTGTCGAAGGTGAACGCGCGATCGAGCGCGCCGTCCAGTTCCCCGACGGACGAAGCGGCGACTTCTTCCCGCGTGAGAAGGCAACAGATCTCCGCGCGCACCGGGACGTCCCGCTTCTGCAGGCAGTTATAGAGCGGATCGCGCGTAAACGCGCCGTACGTGCGGATCATCACGACGGGGACGCCGAGCCGCTTGAGGAGAGCGCCGAGCCGCCGCGGCAGGGAGATCGCGCATCCGTCGAAGGAATACCCCGCCTCCGGATACATGAGCACGCTCGTCTTCTTTTCGTGCAGCGCCGTCTCCATGTCGCGGATGAGCGTCAGATCGGAGACGAACTTCTGCGTCGGGATGCAGCCGAGGCGGCGCATGAGCCATTCCTTGCCGACGAATCCGTCCGTCGTGCAGACGATGCAGTACGGACGCGGGAACAAGATCCGCGAGGCGATCTCCAGATCGATGAAGGAGGAGTGGTTCATCAAAATCAGCCACGGGCCGTCCCCCGCCTCCTCCATCCGGGAGGAGGTATACGAAAAATGCGCGTCGCGCAAATCCGACGCGGACGCCGCCCTCATCAGCGCCCGGAAGAAGAGCGTGGGACGCCGCGGCGGACGGTGCCGCATGCGCGGCAGGCGCATGACGCTGTCGTAGTCCATCGCTTTCGTTTTGATCTTCATATCTGTCCTCCGATATCCGCCGCGCCGCCGTCAGACGCGCTCGCCGGCGCTCAGGCGGATCAGCTTGTCCATGTCGTCCGGCTGCACCTTCGCCTCCGGCGCCGCTTTGCAGCGGCGGATCGCGCCGCATCGGGTACACCGGTGCGTGATGATGAAGCCGCGGCGCGCGTCCGGTTCGGCGCGGATCGGCTCCATCGGACCGCCGCACTCCGCAGCGCGGTCGCCGGGATTCTCGTCGAGGTGCATCGACCACAGACAGAACGGACAGTGATTGCGCGAGGTATATCCGAGCGGCAGCACCGTCTTCCCGCAGTGGACGCAGACGAAGCCGCTGTCGTTTTTCGTAAATCGCTTGGTTTCCACGGGATCTCTCCTTTGCCCACGGGGATTCTGCGTACATTATAGCACAGCCGCGCCGGATTTGCAATTCCCGGACGTATTTCGGAGATTGCAAAATCCCTCTCAGTATGATATAATTGTACAAATGACACCGCGGAAAGGAACGGAGATCGGATGAAAAACGACACGCTGCGCGAAGAGATGACGGCACGGCAGGAGATCTACCGCGGGACCGTCGTGCATCTGACGCGCGACACGGTGCGGCTGCCCGACGGCGGCGAAGCCACCCGGGAGGTCGTGTGGCGGCGCGGCGCCGTGGCGATCGTCCCCCTGACGGACAGCGGCGAGGTGTATTTCGTCGAGCAGTACCGCTATCCGATGGGGCAGGTGCTGCTCGAGATCCCGGCGGGAAAGCTGGATCCGGGCGAGCCGACGGACGAGGCAGGGCGGCTCGCCGCCGCGCGGCGGGAGCTCGCCGAGGAGACCGGCTTCACGGCGCGGGAGATGCGGTATCTCGGGGAATTCTACGGCTCGCCGGCGGTAGAGTCCGAGGGGATCTCCCTCTATCTGGCGACCGGACTGTCGGCGGGCAGCCCGCACCCGGACGCGGACGAATTTCTGCGCGTGCGGCGGATCCCGCTCGAGGTTGCCGTCGACATGATCTGCCGGGGGGAGATCCCGGACGGCAAAACGCAGGCGGCAATTTTACGCGTAGAGCGCCTGTGGGACGAGCGGCTCTCGGAGCTCGCCGCCCGCGAACGGGCGGGGCACGGCGGCCGCTATGACGCGATCCTGTGGGATCTGGACGGCACGCTGACCGATCCGGGCGAGGGGATCACGAACTCCGTCGCGTACGCGCTGGAGAAGATGGGGCGGCCGGTCCCGCCGCGGGTCGAGCTGTATCCGTACATCGGACCGCCGCTGCTCGATTCCTTCCGGCTCCGCGCCGGCATGACGGCAGAGGAGGCGGCGCAGGCGCTCACGCTCTACCGGGAATACTTCGCCGAGCGGGGGATCCTCGAAAACGCCGTCTATGAGGGGATCAGGGAGATGCTCGAACGCTTTGCCGCCGCGGGGGAACGGCTGTACCTGGCGACCTCCAAGCCGGAGGTATACGCGCGGCGCATACTCGCGCACTTCGGGCTGACGAAGTATTTCCGCTTCATCGGCGGGAGCGACATGAAGGAAAAGCGGGCGGACAAGGCCGCCGTCATCGCGTATATCGTGCGGGAGACGGGGATCGATCCGGCGCGTTCGGTGATGATCGGCGACCGCGAATACGACGTCGCCGGCGCGAAAAAAAACGGCATGGACGCCGTCGGCGTCCTGTGGGGCTACGGGAGCCGGGAGGAGCTGACGGCCGCCGGGGCGCGGTGGCTCTGGGAGGATCCGGCAAAAGAATGGCGGTCCGTGCGCGCGTGAGCGCGGCCGTCCGGGAGGATACGCAATGATCGAATCGATACGCTCCCCGCAGGATCTGAAAGCGTTGGGGAAAAACGACGTCACGGCGCTGTGCGGAGAGCTGCGGGAGGAGATCCTGCGCGCGGTATCCGCGCACGGCGGGCACCTCGCCTCGAACCTCGGCGCCGTGGAGATAACGGTCGCGCTGCACCGCGTGCTGGACGCGCCGCGCGACCGGATCCTGTTCGACGTGGGGCATCAGTGCTACGCGCACAAGATGCTGACCGGACGCCTCGGCGGCTTCTCGGCTTTGCGGGAAACGAACGGTCTGTCCGGCTTTCCGTGCCGGGAGGAAAGCGAATACGACCTTTTCACCAGCGGACACAGCGGCGCGGCGCTGTCGGCGGCGCTCGGCATGGCGCAGGCGGCGCGCATGGACAAAAGCGGCGCGTGGACGGCCGTCGTGATCGGTGACGCCTCCTTCGGCAACGGGATGGTCTACGAGGCGCTGCAGGGCTGCGCGCAGCGCGGTCTCCGGCTGCTCGTCATCCTCAACGACAACGAGATGTCGATCTCGCGCAATGTCGGCGCGCTGTCGGAGTATTTCGCGCGCATCCGCCTCAGCCGCGGCTATTTCGCCTTCAAGCGGGCGGCGAAGCGCGTCTGCGGACACATACCGCTCCTCGGCCGGCCGATGATCCGATTCGCCGTATGGATGAAGGAACTCATCAAGCGGACGCTGAACCAGAGGAACATCTTCGAGGCGCTCGGTCTCGAATACCTCGGTCCCGTCGACGGCAACGACGAAGCGGCGCTCGAATCCGCGCTCCGCGAAGCGATGGCGACGGACACGCCCTGCGTCGTCCACGGGATCACCCGCAAGGGAAAGGGATACCAGCCGGCGGAAGAGACGCCGGAGCGGTATCATTCGGTGCCGCCCTTCGACGCGGCGCGGGGACTGCCGGAGCGCGCGGATACGGAAAGCTTCTCCGCCGCCTTCGGCGAGGCGCTCTGCGCGCTGGCGGAGAAGGACGGGCGGATCTGCGCCGTGACGGCGGCGATGCGCGACGGGACGGGGCTCCGCCCGTTCGCCGAGCGTTTCCCCGACCGGTTCTTCGACGTCGGGATCGCGGAGGAACACGCGGTGACCTTCGCCGCGGGACTCGCGCGGGCGGGAAAACGTCCCGTCGCCGCGATGTACTCGACCTTCTCCCAGCGCGTCTTCGATCAGCTGCTCCACGACGCGGCGCTCCAGAAGCTGCCGCTCGTGCTCGCGCTCGACCGGTGCGGGATCGTGCCGGGCGACGGCGCGGCGCACCAGGGGCTGTTCGACGTCGGGCTCTTCTCGCCGATCCCCGGCGTGGAGATCGTCTCGCCGGAATCTCTCGGAGAGCTGCGGGAATCGCTCGCGCGGGCGCTCACGCGCGATGCGCTGACGGTGATCCGCTATCCGCGCGGCGCGGAGCATGCCTACGACCGCTCCGTCTGGCGGGAATGCGGAGACGTGTTCACCGCCGACCTCGGCGAAACGGGACCGCGCGCGGCGATCGTCACCTACGGGCGGATCAGCAAAAACGCGCTCGACGCCGCCCAGACGCTCGGAGAGACGATGCGCGTGCGCGTCATCCGTCTCCTCCGGATCCATCCGCTCCCGACCGAGTCCGTGCGCGAAGCGCTCGACGGGATCGAAAACTGTACGGTCGCGGAGGAAGCGATGCGGCGCGGCGGGATCGGCGAGGCGCTCGCGGCGGCGCTGCCGGAGATCCGCGTGCGGATCGCGGCGCCGACGGACTTCATCCGGCACGGCGACACGGCATCGCTGACGAAAGCCGCCGGACTGGATGCGGCCGCCATCGCCCGTGCCGTGCGCGCGGCGGACGGGGAGAAATAACGGAATCGAAAAAACCAAAGGGCGGATCCCGTGCGGACCGTCCTTTTTCCTTTTTTGCCCTTGACAAACCGTTCCGGCTTTGGTATGATAGACCGTGAGAAAGCGACCCGCAATCCAATATCCGTATAAGGAGGATCGGCATTTATGGAAAAAGCGTACTTTACCGCGTCCGGCGCGGCGGGGCTTCTGCCGCTGGCGAAGGACGGCGCGACCGCCTACGTGATCGTGCGCGGCGCGCACGCATCGGAGACGGAATGTAAAGCTGCGGAGGAGCTGAAGAAATACCTCGGGCAGATCACCGGCGCCGCCTTCCCGCTCGCGGCGGACGACGCGCCGCTCCTCGCGCGGGAGATCGTCGTCGGCAAAACGAACCGCGGCGGTATCACAGCCGAAGAGGAAAAAGAACTGGGCGAGGACGGCTTCGTCATCCGCACGGAAGGCGAACGGCTGTATCTCATCGGAGGGAGCGTGAACGGCACGCTGTACGCCGTATACGGCTTCCTTGAGGATTATCTCGGCTGCCGCTTCTATACCGGGACGTTCGAGAAGATCCCCGCCCATCCGACCGTTTTTCTCTCGCCTATAGAGGAGGACAAACAGATCCCCACCTTTCTCATCCGCACGATCTACTGGCGCATCGTGCTCGGCGATCCCGTCCTCGCCGCGAAGCGGAAGGTCAACAACGACCGCACGGTCTACGCGTGGCCGGGCGGATGCCATACCCTTGCGTTCCTCGCCGGGACGGGGGGCGGCTGCGGGCCGGATCCGTGCCTGTCCGACGAGAAGACGTTCACCGACGTGCTCGCCGCCGCGAAGAAGTCCCTCTCCGAGAAACCGGGCGCGAACCGCATTTCCCTCTCACAGAGCGACGGCGGGGAGGGTGCCGCGTGCCACTGCCCGCGCTGCATGGAGCGCGTGGAGAAATACGGCTGGTCCGGTCATTATCTCCTCTTCGTCAACCGCGTCGCCGACGCACTAAAGGACGAGTATCCGGATCTCCTCATCCATACCTTCGCTTATTCGTTTACAAAGGAGCCGCCGAAGGGCGGCGTCCGCGCGGCGGACAACGTCTTCGTGCAGATCTGCACGGACTCCAGCTGCTTCGCGCATCCGCTCACCGAATGCCGCGAGCCGGTCGACTTCCCCGCGATGCTGAGCGCATGGGGGAAGGTCTGCAATTACATGTCACTGTGGGACTATACGATCAACTTCCCCGGCTATCTGTTCCCGTTCCCGAACTGGGCGGCGCTCCGTCCGAACGCGCGGCTGTTTGCCGAGAACAACGTCAAGACGCTCTTCGAGCAGGGCGTATACGGCGGCTGGAAGAACGGCGAATTCGATTATCTGCGCGTCTATCTGCTCTGCCGTCTCGCGTGGGATCCGTTCATGACGGACGAGCAGTACTACGGCTACATGGACGAGTTTCTTGCGGATTTCTACGGTCCCGGCTGGCGGCATATCCGCGCGTATATCGACTACACCACGCGCATCGTGCAGAAGGATCATATCCGCATGTACACGCCCATGCACGCAGAGGTGTACGCCCCGCGGATCGCCCCCTCGCGCCGGGTACCGAAGGACATGCGGCTTGACGCGAACATGCTGCGCGCCTTCCGGGAGGTGGACTGGGACAAGTACGCCGACTACGGCGGACTGACCGTTAAGCCGCACGAATTCATCGTGAACGGGTACAAGTACTTCGAGGACGCCGCCTCCGAGGCGGAGACGGACGAGCAGCGCCGGCAGATCACGCGTTCCTCGCTTCAGCTCGATTTTATGAAATCCCACTGGCTCCATGACAGGATGTGGATCGGGGAAAAGAACCTGCGTTCTCTCTTTGCCGACGCCGTGAAGGAGCAGATCGACGCCGGCGCGCTCGGCGAGGAGGAGGGCACGGCGCTGTGCGCCGATTTCGACGGATATATCGGCCCGAAGCTGCGCGCGGACTACGCGGCGTACAACCGCGCGCTCGCCGAGCGGATGCTTGCGTACGACTGCCCGGACTTCAAGGAAGCGTGGAGCCTGCACAATCCTCCGCTGGACGAATTGCACTTTGAAGAATATCCTACGAACCAGAACGACCGTCCGGCGTGGTTCTGACGGCGGTTCTTTCCCAAAAAGCAATAGAAGACCGGCTGAAGCGATCCCGCTTCAGCCGGTCTTTCCCATATCGTTCGTTCGCCGACCGTCATCGGTCCGGCTCCGCGCCGCCGCGCAGCGTATAGCCGACGCCGCGCACCGTTTCGATCCGGTCGCCCGCCGCGCCGAGCTTGGCGCGCAGCGAGCGGATATGGACGTCGACGGTCCGGCTCTCTCCGTCGAAGGAGAAGCCCCACACGCGGCGCAGGATCTGATCCCGCGTGAATACGATGTCCGGCTCGGCGATCAGCACGCGGAGAAGCTCGAACTCCTTCAGCGTAAGCGTGACGGCGTCGCCGGAAACGCGGACGGAATGCTTCTGCGGGGAGAGGCGGATCTCGCCGACAGCGTACTCCTCCGCCGCCGCGGGATCGGCGGTGCGGCGGAGCAGCGCGCGGATGCGGGCGATCATCTCCATCATGCCGAAGGGCTTGGAGACGTAGTCGTCCGCTCCGGCGTCCAGCGCGATCACTTTGTCGTACTCGGCGCCCTTGGCGGTCAGCATGATGACCGGGACGCGCGCCGTCGCCGGGGCGGCGCGCAGCCGACGCAGGACGGACAGCCCGTCCTCCTCCGGAAGCATGACGTCGAGCAGCACGAGCTGCGGCACTTCGTCCTCCACCGCCTCCCAGAAGGCGCCCGGACGGCTGAAGCCGACGGTCTCCAATTCAGACTGATTCAGCGCGTAGGTCACGAAGGTGCGGATCGTATCGTCGTCTTCCAGCAGATAGATCATGTCTTATTCCCTGACGGCGTCGGCGATCATGCCGAGGCGCCGCTCAAAGAGCAGCCCGTACCAGTGCTCCGGCATGGCGGCCTCCGTGTCGCGGATGCAGGCGGCGAGGAACGCGATCGTCCGGCTCAGCGCCTCCTTCGGAGAATAGTCGTTCAGTAAGAATCCCGCGAGCGCCGAGGCGAACACGTCGCCCGTCCCGTGCAGCTGCATATCGGAGCGGACGGAGGAGAGCGTAAAGGTCTCTCCCGTCCCGAAATCGCGGTACAGCACGCCGATCTCCGTCTCGCCGAAGCGGACGCCGGTGATGACGGCGGAACGGACGCCGAGCTTCTGCAGCTCGCCCAGCACGCCGTCGAGCGCATCCTTGTCGTACGCCTCGCCGCAGTACGGCACGCCGGCAAGATTACACGCCTCCGTCACGTTTGGAGTGATGATATCCGCGCCGGCGCAGAACGCGCGCATCGCGGCGACGTAGGCGTCGTCATAGATGGAGTACAGCTTCCCGCCGTCGCCGAGCACCGGATCGATGATGCGGAGCGCGTCGGGGCGCAGAAGGCGCGCGGCGTACTCCGTGACGAGAGAAAGCTGCTGTGCCGAACCGAAATAGCCGGTATAGAGCGCGTCGAAGCTGATCTTCTCCGCTTCCCAGTGACGAAGGATCCTCCCCATCTCCTCCGTCGTGTCGAGGAAGGTAAAGCCCTTGAAGCCGCCCGTATGCGTGGAGAGCAGCGCCGTCGGGAGCATCACGGTCTCGAGCCCCGCCGCGCTGCACACGGGCAGCGCCACCGTATTGGAGCATTTTCCGAAGCAGGAGACGTCCTGCACGGAAAGGATCCTTTTTTGTTTCATAACAGTACCTCCGGGTTTCTGTAAACATATCCGCGCGGGCGGAGAAAGAGCCTCCGTCCGCCCGTGATTATTATAATTATACCGCGTTTTTGCAAAAAACGCAAGAGAAAATGCGATTCACAATATGAACTGCACGGCGCAGAACGCGGCGTACACGCAGAGCAGGACGATCCCCTGCCAGCGGCTGAGCTTCCCGCGAAGGAGCGCCGGCAGCGTGAGCAACGCCATGACGAAGATCGAGACGGGGATATCGACGGCGAGCGAAACGCTGACGCCCGCGATCGTCTTCCCCTGCGGAACGGAGAAGGGGGAGAGCGCGGAGGCCGTGCCGGAGACGAGCACGAGATTGAACAGGTTCGCCCCGATCACGTTGCCGAGCGACAGCGCGCCGTGTCCCTTCGCCAGCGAGGTAACGGCGGTGACGAGCTCCGGCAGCGAGGTGCCGAGCGCGACGAAGGTCAAGGCGATCACCGATTCGGGGACGCCGAGCGCCGCGGCGATCAGCGTGCCGTTGTCCACGAGCAGATCCGCACCGAAGGCGATGAACGCCGCGCCGACGGTGATAAGGAGGAGATCCTTCCACAGCGGCGCCTCCGGCTTGTCCGACGGTCCGGGCGTTTCGTCCGTCTCCGGCGCCGCCGTTCTGTCCGGCGCGTTTCTCACCTGATGGATCGTGAGGATCACGTACAGGCAGAAAAGCGTGAGCAGGATCACGCCGACGACGCGGGAGAAGGTCCCGCTCAGATAGGCGACGGCGGCGTAGAAGATGACGGCGCCGAAGAAGAAGGTGACGGGCAGATGCAGCGTTTTGCGGTCGATGGCGGCGGGGCGCACGGCGACCGTGATCGCGGCGATCAGGGCGGTGTTGCAGATGACGGAGCCGATCGCGTTGCCGTAGGCGATCTCGCCGTGCCCGCTGACGGCGGACGCGGCGGACACCATGACCTCCGGCAGCGTCGTGCCGATGGAAACGACGGTGGCGCCGATGATGAGTTCCGGGATGTGCAGCCGGTGCGCGAGCCCTGTCGCGCCGTCCACGAACCAGTCGCCGCCCTTGATGAGCAGCGCCAGTCCGAGAATAAAGAGAAGCACCGGGATAAGCATAAGGGGGATACGCTCCTTTCCGTGGGGACGGGCGGGAAAACAAAAAGACTCCTACCGCACGTCCGATGCGATAGAAGTCTTGCCGAGCCAGCAGTGCTGGGGCAGCGCCGGGCGATGAGCCGTGATGACGACGCTGCGGCGGCCGATAAGCCGTCGGCTACTCCCTTCCGCCGTATAGTATACACGAAAAACGGCAGAAATGCAAGAGAAATCGAAAAAAAGACGCAAAAGGCGCGCTGCGGCCCCCGCGGTACGGCGAAAAAAGGACCGCGGGAGATCCCGCGGTCCTTCTCTCACCGTCACGTGTTTTTTTCGGTCTTGCCGGAAGAGGCGTCTTCTTTTCTCCTTAGCGGCTCGCGCGTGCCGTCCGGCCGCACGACGGTCGTATGATCGAGGATGCCGCGCAGCATATTGCGGTATTCGGCGACGTATTCGGTGCGCAGCGCCGCCTGCTCCGCACGCTCCGCCGCCGTCAGCCCTTCCGTCTTCGCCTTGCGGGCGAGGACGTTGATCCGGTCGAGCTTCGTCTGCTCCATCAGATATCGCAGGTGCCGACTGTGCGCGGGAAGGGCAGCACGTCGCGGATGTTCGACACGCCCGTCAGGTACATGACGCAGCGCTCGAAGCCGAGACCGAAGCCGGCGTGGCGCGCCGAACCGTATCTGCGCAGATCGAGATAGAATTCATAATCCTTCCGATCCAGTCCGAGCTCGTCCATGCGGCGCACGAGGAGATCGTAATCGTCCTCGCGCTGCGAGCCGCCGATGATCTCGCCGATGCCGGGGACGAGGCAGTCCATGGCGGCGACGGTCTTCCCGTCCGGGTTCAGCTTCATATAGAACGCCTTGATCTCCTTCGGATAATCGGTCACGAAAACGGGACGGCGGAAGATCTGCTCCGTCAGGTACCGCTCGTGCTCCGTCTGCAGATCGCAGCCCCAATAGACCTTGTAGTCGAAGGCGTCGTTGTGCTCTTCGAGCAGGCGCACCGCCTCCGTGTAGGTGACGCGGCCGAAGTCGCTCGTCATCACGTGATGGAGCCGTTCGAGCAGTCCCGTGTCGACGAACTGGTTGAAGAACGCCATCTCCTGCGGCGCGTTCTCCAGGACGTAGGAGATGATATATTTGATCATGTCCTCGGCGAGCGCCATGTTGTCGTCCAGATCGGCGAAGGCGATCTCCGGCTCGATCATCCAGAACTCCGCCGCGTGGCGGGTCGTGTTCGAATTCTCGGCGCGGAAGGTCGGACCGAACGTATAAATATTCTTGAACGCCATGGCGAAGGTCTCGCCGTTCAGCTGTCCGCTGACGGTAAGGCTCGTCTTCTTTCCGAAGAAGTCCTTCGCGTAATCGACGGCGCCGTCCTCGGTGCGGGGCAGATCCGCCGCGTCGAGCGTCGTGACCTGGAACATCTCGCCGGCACCCTCGCAGTCGCTGCCGGTGATGATCGGCGTGTGCACGTACACGAAGCCCCGCTCCTGGAAAAAGCGGTGGATCGCGTAGGCGGCGAGGGAACGGACGCGGAAGACGGCCTGGAAAAGATTCGTGCGCGGGCGCAGATGGGTGATCGTCCGCAGATACTCCGCGGAATGGCGTTTCTTCTGGAGCGGATAGTCCGGCGTGGAAGCGCCCTCTACCGTCACCTCCGCCGCGTGGAGTTCCAGTTTCTGCTTGGCGTCCGGCGTCAGAACGACGGTGCCGCGCACGAGAACGGCGGTGCCGACGTTCAGCTTGGAGATCGCGGCGAAGTTCGGCAGCGCGTCCGCGTACACGATCTGCAGCGGCTCGAAAAACGTGCCGTCGGACACGACGAGAAAACCGAACGCCTTGGAGGCGCGGTTGCTGCGGACCCAGCCGCCGACGGTGATCTCCCGTCCGGTCCAGTCGTCGGGAGCGCGGAAAAGATCCTTCAGGTTGAGCAGATCCATCTCAATACCTCACTACATCATACGGGAATGTAATATTATAGCACTTTCCCGAACGGATTACAACAGGAAAACGCGAAAAAACCGCCCCCGCGTCCCCTCTTTGCGGTGCCGCGCGCTTTTCCCCCCGCCCCCGCGCAAAAAAACGCGAAAAAATATCCCTCCGGCATGCGTTTCCGCCGCCCTCCGAATTGACAAACGGCGTTTCATCCGCTATAATTATACTGAGTATTTGTGGAATTTTCGCCGTTTTCCGGCGTCGGGGTGCTCCCATGACCTTTTCAAGCGCCGTATTCCTCTTTCTGTTTCTTCCGACCACGGCCGCGCTGTATTACGCCGTCCCCTCGCAGCGCGCTAAAAATATCCTGCTCGCCGCCGTCAGCGTGCTCTTTTACGCCTTCGGCGAGCCGGTGTGCGTCCTTCTTCTGCTCGCCTCCGTCGCGGTGAACGGCTTTCTCGCCGTCCGCATCGAACGCGGCCGCAGCCGTCTTTTGCTCGCCGCCGCGGTCACGCTGAATCTGCTGCTGCTCGGCGTGTTCAAATACGCGGCGCTCGCGGCGCGGACGCTGAATCTGCTTCCCTTCGTATCCGTGCCCGTGCCCGCCGTCGCTCTGCCGATCGGGATCTCCTTCTATACGTTCCAGATCCTCTCCTACGTCGTCGACGTATACCGCGGGGAGGTCGGGGCGCACAGGGATCCGGTCACGCTGCTGCTCTACATATCCTTCTTCCCGCAGCTCATTGCCGGACCGATCGTGAAGTATCACGACATCCGCGCCCAGCTCGACGAGCGCCCGACGGACGCGCTGCTCTGCGCGGCGGGGATCCGGCGTTTCCTCATCGGTCTGTCGAAAAAACTCCTGCTCGCAAACGCCTGCGGACGGATCGCGGACGCCGCCTTCGGCGCACGGGCGCCGGGTACGGCGCTCGCGTGGCTGGGAGCGTTCGCGTACTGCCTGCAGATCTACCACGATTTCTCCGGCTACTCGGACATGGCGATAGGGCTGGGGAAAATGTTCGGCTTCGCGCTGCCGGAGAACTTCAACTATCCGTACTGCAGCGGCAGCATCAAGGAATTCTGGCGGCGCTGGCACGTTTCCCTCTCCGCCTGGTTCCGCGAGTATCTGTACATCCCGCTCGGCGGCAACCGCCGCGGGCGCGTGCGCACGGCGTGCAATAAATTCATCGTCTTCTTCGCGACGGGGCTCTGGCACGGCGCCAGCCTGAATTTCATCCTCTGGGGTCTCTGGCACGGCGCGTTCTCTTCCCTTGAGGAGGTCGTGCGCCCGTGGGACAAAAAATGGCTTCGCCCGCTGTGGCGGATCGTGACGCTCGCCGCCGTGCTCTTCGGCTTCGTGCTCTTCCGCGCGGAGACGCTCCCCGACGCACTCGCCTACGCGGCGGCGATGTTCACCGCCGCGCCGTCCGGCTCGGCGCTCGCGGCGTTTCTGAACGGGTACGACCTGACGGCTCTCGGCGCCGCGATCCTCTTCTCGATGCCGGTCCTCCCGGCTCTCTCCCGTCGCCTCCCCGATGCGGCGCGGGAGGCGCTCGGCGCCATCGGCTCCGCCGTGCTCCTCGCCGCCTCCGTCGCGGCGCTCGTCACCTCCACATTCAACCCTTTCATATATTTCCGATTCTGAGGCGTCCATGAAAGACAAAACGATCCGCGCGCGCATCGGCTGCGCCGCCTTCTTCCTCGTCTGTCTGCTCCTCTCCGCCGGCGTCTTCTTTCCCGCCTCCGCGGGAGAAGGGCGGGAGCTCGCCCCCTTCCCGGCGCTCCGCACGGAGGAGGGGGGCTGGAACGGGGCGTTCTTTTCCGAATTCGACGCGTGGCTGACCGACCGCGCCGCCCTCCGTCCGCTGTGGATCTCCGCGGTCAGCACCGTGCGGGAGCGCGTCTTCGGCACGGGCAGCGAACAGGTCGTCGTCGGGACGGACGGGTTCCTCTTCTACGCCGACACGGTCGGCGATTACTGCGGCGAGAGCGACATGACGGAGGCGGAACTCGCCGCCGCCGCCGACGCGCTCCTCGCTCTGTCCGATTACGCCGCGGAGCACGGCGCGCGCCTCGTCTTCGCCGCCGCGCCGAACAAGAACACGATCTATTCCGAGCGGATGCCGGCGGTCTACCGCCGTCTGCACGACGGCGCGCACGAAACGAACATGGATCGGCTGTACGCGGCGCTCTCGGAGCGCGGCGTATTGTACGCGGATCTCAGAGAGGCGCTGTCGGGAAGCGATACGCTCCTCTATTACCGGCGGGACACGCACTGGAACGGCGCGGGCGCGCTCGCGGCGTACCGGGCGATCCTGGACACGGCGGAGATCCCGCACGAGGACTACGCCGACGTGCCGCTGACGGAGGGCACGCCGATCGAGGGAGACCTGGACGCGATGCTGTATCCGGGCGCCCGAAAGACGGAGCAGGACCTCGTCCCGGACGTCGATCTTTCCTCCTCCTTCGTATACACTTCCGCTTATACCTCGCCGATGGACATGGTCGTCACGACGCGCGGGCGGGGAGAAGGTGTCGCTTTGGTCTTCCGTGATTCCTTCGGCTCCGCGCTGATCCCGTATTTCTCCGCCGCCTTCGCCGAGGTGCGCTACGAACGCTCGACGCCGTACCGGATCGAGCTCATCGAACAGACCGGCGCGTCCTTCGTACTGATAGAGATCGCCGAAAGAAACATTCCCCAGCTCGTCGCCGCGGCGGACCGCATTACCGGTGAAAGGTAACGCCGCAGGAGACGCCGCCATACCGTCATGATCAAAAGGAGGGAGTCCCGTTGTCCCGTATCCGAGCCGCCGTCCTCTTCGTGCTGACGCTCAGCCTTGCCGGCTGCGCCACGCGCGCGAGCGGATATTATTACTACGAAAACCGGAGTTTCCGGAATTACGACATAAGCCAGTTCGCCTCCGGCGAGGCGCCGGAAAAGACCGTCGATCCCGCCGCGCTGACGAAGCTGCCGGAGACGCCCGACGCCGCCGGCGCGCAGATCTCCGTCGAGGCGGAAAACTATCACGCCGCCTCCGTCACCTCCCGGATGATCAATATCTACAGCGCGCCGAGCCTCACCTCCCGCATCGCCACGACGGCGGCGAAGGGAGAACTGATTGATCTCGCGTACTACAGCGACGATTTCTTCCAGGTGAAGAAGGCGGGGATCTTCCTCGGCTACTGCGAGACCGCCGGCGTCATGAGCGGCTTCTGGGACAATTACTACGGCTGCCTTCCTCCGGAGGAAGGCATGGCGAGGAACGCCAACGGCGAACTCGTGCCCGCGAAATCCCATCTGGTCGACGTGCGCCTGTACACGAAGCAGGTCGTCGTCAAGATGAAACTCGCGACGAACGGCACGACGATCGGCAAGCCGTTCTATACGCGGAACCTCTGTATGCTGGAGGAGGACACGATCCCGAAGCTCCTCGCCGCGATCGATCTCTTCGCCGCCGACGGCTACACGATCGTCATCTACGACGCCTACCGCCCGACGTCCGTGCAGCAGCAGTGGTTCGACGTCGTGCGCGTCCACAAATGGGTCGCCGATCCGTCCATCGGACTGGGCGGCATCCATGACCGCGGCGTCGCCATCGACATGACGCTCATGGACAGAAACGGCGTCGAAATGGACATGCCGACCGCCATGCACACGCTGACGGAGGCGTCCTCCCGCTACTCTCCCGCCATCACGCAGGCGCAGCGCGCGAACATCAACTACATGACGAACATCATGACCCGCTGCGGCTTCACCTACATCAACTCGGAATGGTGGCATTTCCAGGACAGCGCGATCGAGCATTACCTTCCCACCGATCACCCGATCGATGAGATCCCGCTCGTATATCGGGAGGCGGTACAATGAAAAAACGTCAGCCCGCCTCCGACCGCGTCTTCCTCTCCCGCTGCAAGAACCGTCCGTATCTCGCCTCCTGCCCCGCCGACGTCGTCCACGCGGAGTTCTATCTCTCTCTGAAGCATCAGAAGAAGATCATGAAGCTCTGCGTGCGCAACCGGGGCGACCGCGCGGTGACCGGTCTTTCCGCCCTCGTCCGCTACTTCGACCGCGAGGAGAATCCGATCGGCGAGGACTCCGTCCTCCGCTTCACGGACGTCTATTTCGCCGCGCATCAGACTTCCCTCGGTTCAAAGACCGTCATCCTGCCGTATCAGGATATCGCCGGGCTCGACGCGCGGATCGTCTCGCTCTCCTATGCGGACGGCACCTCGGAGGAATTCTCCGCCGACGCCTATGAGCTCACGCCCCCGCAGAAGATGCTGGAGGACGTGCTCACCGCCCGGGAGACGGCGATGCTCCGGCGGCATTTCGGAGAGAAGTGCGTCTTCGTACCCGCCGTCGGCGAGGAACCGGAGTGGCAGTGCGTCTGCGGCGCCGTCGCCGAAGGGGACGCGTGCTCCGCCTGCTCGATGTCCCGCCGCCGCGCGTGGTATCTTTCCGACGCCGGGAGACGGCGCTCTTATCTGCGCTTTCTGAAGATACGCCGCGCCGCCGTGCGGATCCTGCCCTACGCAGTCGGCGCCGCGCTCGTGGGCGTCGGGATCTGGCTGCTCTGGGGGCAGTACCGCCGCGAGGTGGACGAGGTGCTCCCGGCGGAGCGCCTCCGCGTCACCGAGGCGTACATCGAAGAACACCGCTATAACGAGGCGCTCGCCTATTCCTCGCTGAAAAACGACTCCGTCCTGTACGACACGATCATCGACGAGGCGGTCGCCTACTACTGCGCCGCGGGCGATTTTGAAGAAGCGATCCGCTACGAAAACTGCCGCGCGGTCCCCGTGTACGAGCCGATCTACCGCGCCGCCGCCGAGGCGTATATCGCCGGGACGTTCGACGACGCCTCGCGCGCGCTGCAGAGCGAGGACGAGGCGCTGAAGGAACTCGTCTTGCGGCGGATGGCGGAAAAGGAACACGGCGCGGGACGTCTGAAGGAAGCGTGCGCCGTCGCTCTGCATATGCAGAGCGAGGAAGGCGCGGCGTACTCGGACGAGCTGTTCCGCGAGCTGATCCGCTGGTATCTGCAGCAATCCGAATACGAAGAAGCCGTCGCCTGCATCCGCCGTCTGCACGATCCCTCCGGCGTCGAGGAGCTCTTCTACGGCATCGAATCGGAGCTGCTCGCGCGCGGGAAATACGACGAAGCCTTCACCGTGGCGGAGCTGACGGGGGACCTCTCCGTCTTCGAGACCGTCTATCCGAACGCCGGCACGATGATCGTGCGCCGGTATTACGATAAGTTCTCCCGCTTCATGAGCGCGGAGGAAAAGCGTACCTTCCTCGCTTGTCGGCTGGCGGCGTCCGAGTCGCTCGTCGCGGCGATCGGCTCCGACGGTACGGCGCGGGATTCGGTGCGCGGTACGCTGGCGGAGGACGCGGTGTCCGTCGCCTGCGGCACCTCTCACGTCCTCGTGCTCCTCTCGGACGGGACGGTGCGCGCCTTCGGCGCGAACGGCGCCGGACAGTGCGGCGCGAACGGTCTGACGTCCGCCGTCGCCGTCGCCGCCGCGGGGGATCATTCGCTCGTGCTGCTCTCAAACGGCACGGTGCGCGCCTTCGGATCGAACAGCGCCGGACAGTGCGCCGTGACCGGATGGCGCAATGTGATCGCCGTCGCCGCGGGCAAAGAGCATTCCGTCGCGCTGTGCGCCGACGGGACCGTTCTGGCGTGCGGCTCAAACGGCTCCGGGCAGTGCTCCGTCTCGCAGTATAAAAACGTCGTCTCCGTCGCGGCCGGCGAGTACGCCACCGCGCTCGTGTTCCGCGACGGCAGCGTCCTCGCCGAGGGGAATCTCACCGTCGAGACGCTGGAAACGCGGGAGTGGGACGACGTCGTCCGCGTCAGCGTCGGCAACGCGCATCTCATCGCGCTGACGAGCGGCGGGCGGGTGCTCAGCGCCGGACTCTCCGTGTGCGGCAGCGAAATAAAGACGTCCGGCTGGTCCCGGATCCGCGCCGTCGCCTGCGGCGGGCGCGTCTCCTACGCGCTGGACGCGACCGGGCAGCTCCTCTTCTGCGGTGAGGACGCCCCGGAGCTCTCCTCGGAAGGGTGGGGCCCGCTCGGATGAATCATACGGAAACGGGCGCGGCCGTGACCGCCGCGCCGCACAAAAAGCGCCGGGTCCTCATAGGCCTTCTGATCTTTCTCTTGATTTTTGTCGCCGGGAGCGTTATAATATTGCAGAATGCGCTGCTTCCCGTCACGCGGGAAGCGGGGGAAGGGATCGCCGAGGCGCGCGATTTTCAGCGATTCTCCTTTCTGCCGCTGCGCTGCGCAACGGATCTCGCCGATCCCGCCTGCGCCGCGCTCGGCGAGCATCCGGTGCTGTTCACCTTTCTCCGCATCCCGCTGCACACGACGCTGACGGTCGTGGACACGACGCCGCCGCGCTTCACGCTCGCGGACTGCGGCACGCTGCTCGGCGACCCCGTGCCAAGCGAGGCGTTCGTCGCCGAAGCGTCGGATTTCTCCGCGTTTTCCTATGCCGTTGAGATCGACGGCGACGTGACGGAAGAAGGCGTACACACGGTGCGCGTCACCTTTACGGACGCCTGCGGAAACAGCGCCGTCGGCGAGACGAGCCTGACCGTCTACGGCGTCTCCGATACTGTGGCGATGGAGGCGGGGATCACCGCCGCCCAGTGCGCCGCCGCGCTGCACGCGCGGGTGCCGGAGGCGGAGATGGACGAAAGCTTTCCCGGCGTCGATTTCGATTCGGTCGGTACCTACGCGATCGTCCTGACGATCGAGGGACACGAATTCCATCTCCGGCTGGAGCTCTCCGACACGACGCCGCCCACGGCGACGTTCCGTACCGTCTATGCGCTGATGGGGAGCGAGCTCTCCCCGGAGGATTTCGTCCAGTCCGTCCGGGACGTCTCCGAAGTCTCTCTGTCCTTCGGCGAGACGCCGGACACCTCCGCCCCGGGGGATCGGCGCGTCTCCGTCGTATTGCGCGACGCCGCGGGGAACCAGTCCGTTATGACCGCTCCGCTGACCGTCTACGATATCCCGTCCGCCGCGTCGATCGAGGCGGGCTGCTCGAAAGAAGAAGCGCGGGAGGATCTTCTGCGCACGGAGACGGAGGCGTTCTTCCCCGACGATCCGGACTTCTCCTCCCTCCCGCTCGGAGAACACACGGTCCGCGTGCAGACCGGCGAGGGGATCTATGAGATCCGTGTCACGGTGGAGGACACGACGCCGCCGACGGGCAAGGCGCTGCGCGTCGTCCATTATCGGGAACAGAGCACGCGCCCGACGCCGGACGATTTTTTGCTCAGCGTGTCGGACTTCGGCACGGTGACCGCCGTCTTCGCGTCCGAGCCGGATTTCGATACGCCCGGTATCCGCTCGGTGCTCATCCGCCTGACGGACGACTCCGGGAACAAGGGATACGTCCGCTGTACGCTCACCGTCCTCGAGGAGGCGATGCCTCCGCAGATCACCGGCGTGCGGAACCTGACGACCTACGTCGATACGCGTCCGAACTATACCGCCGGTGTCACGGCGACGGACGTCGAGGGCGCCGTACTGACCGTCCGCGCGGACGCGAGCGGCGTCGACCTGTCGACGCCGGGACGCTACGCCGTCACCTATACGGCGACGGACAGCCGCGGGCTGACCGCCTCGGTCACCGGTTCCGTCCTCGTCGTCGAGGTCACGCAGGCCGCGATCCGTCCGCTCGCCGAGTCCGTTCTGAGCAAAGTGCTGACGGACGGCATGACGCCGCTCGAGAAGGCGCGCGCGATCTACGACTGGGTGCGCCTCCATATATCCTACGTCGCGTACGCGGACAAAACGTACTGGATACGCGCGGCGTACTACGGCTTCACGCACGGACGCGGCGACTGCTTCGTCTTTTACGCCGTCTCCCGCATCCTGCTCGACTGCGCCGGGATCGACAATCTGGAGATCCGCCGGGACGATCCCGCGCATCCGCATTTCTGGAACCTCGTCAACTGCGGCGACGGCTGGTATCATTTCGATACCTGCCCGCACTACAAGCAATATCCGCTGACCTCCTTCATGCTGACGAACGCGGAGGTGCGCGCGTATTCGGAAAACTGCGTGGAAGGATACTATTCCTTCGACGCTTCCCTCTACCCCCCGATCCAATAAACCGTAAGGAGTATAACCGATGGAAAAAAGAGTATCCGTACTGCTTGCCGTTCTTCTTTTGCTCCTCGCCGCCTGCGGCGCCAAACCGACGGGAGAGTCCCTCCCCCCGTCCGCCGGAGATCCGTCGGACGTGACGGCGCCGCCGGAGGAAACGTCATCCGCCTTCTCGTTCACCGTCGGAGACGCGCGGCTCGTTCTCGGGGAAACGGCGGACGTGGAAGCGCTCTTCGGCACGGCGCTCGAAGTGCTGGAAGCGCCGAGCTGCGTGCATGAAGGGAACGACACGCTCTACGAATACGGAGCTTTCGGCATCGTCACCTCTCCCTCGGCGCAGGGCGCGTACGTATCTTCCGTCACGCTGTATACGGACGCCGCAGCGACGGAGGAAGGCGTGAGGATCGGCGACTCCGTCGACGCGGCGCTGGCCGCCTACGGCGGCGCCTACGATGCCGATGCCTCCTACCCGGATTTCGGGATCTACGTGTTCGTGCGCGGAGCGACGTCGATCACGATGGTCGCCGACGAGAGCGGCGCGGTGACGGCGATCTCCTACGCCGCAGAATAAAACAGAAAAGCAGGCTGACGGATCAGTCTGCTTCTTGTTTCGGGGGACGCCGCCCCGCCGCCGGAGTTCAGTTTTCCTCCTCCTCGGACGGCAGCGGCACGCGGGACGGATCGATCCGCCCGTGCACGCGCTCGTAATACGCGACGTTCGTGCGGATGAGGCGGAGGAGATGGTTGTTCAGCGACGTGCCCTCCGCCGCCGCGACCGCCAGCAGCTTGCGGTACAGTTCCTCGTCCAGCCGGACGGTAAAGGCCGCTTTGTTCTTCATCGGACTGCTCCTTTTCCCGCTTTCTGCGGATATCTTTCATATTCTGCGGCTGCATCTTGTTCCCGAAGAGTATTATAATATTTTTTTGTTGTCATTGCTTGAATTTTGTGTTAAAATACAGTAAGAACGATCAAGCGGAGGCATCCATGCTGTCAGTTGCTTATTGCGCCGGTCTGAACGGGCTGGAGGGATACATCGTCACCGTCGAATGCGGCGGCCGCATCGGTCTGCCCGATCTGGAGATCGTGGGGCTCCCGGATATGGCGATCCGCGAGGCAAAGCAGCGGATGCAGTCCGCGGCGGAAAACTGCGGGTTCGCGTTCCCGGAGCTGGAGCTGGTGCTCAATCTCGCGCCCGCCGACCGCAGAAAGGAAGGCTCCGCCTTCGATCTCGCCATGCTCGCCGCGGTCCTGCAGTGCGGCGGCGCGATCCCCCACGAGGCGGATCTGTCGGACAAGTGCCTGATCGGAGAACTCTCGCTCTCCGGGCAGGTGCGCGGCGTGCGGGGCGTGTTGAACATGGCGCTCTGCGCGGCGCAGGCAGGATTCAAAGAGCTGTTCGTCCCGCCGGAGAACGCGGCGGAGGCCGCCGCCGTCGAAGGGCTGACCGTATACGGCGTGCCGAGCATCGGCGCGCTGGCGGATCACCTTTCCGGCCGCTGCGCGCTGACGCCGACCGCCGCCGCGCGGTCCGATTTCGACGCCGTGCCGGAAGGGCTCGACTTCTCTGACGTCAAGGGGCAGAAGCGCGCCAAGCGCGCGCTCGAGATCGCCGCGGCGGGCAGCCACAATCTTCTGATGATCGGCGCGCCGGGCTCCGGGAAGTCGATGCTCGCCAAGCGGCTGCCGTCGATCCTCCCGCCGATGTGCTTCGCCGAATCGGTGGAGACGACGAAGATCCACTCCGTCGCTGGCACGCTCGGCGGGGAGGGGCTCGTCACGGTCCGTCCGTTCCGCGCGCCGCATCATACGATGAGCGCCGCCTCCCTCGTCGGCGGCGGGAAGGTCCCCGAGCCGGGGGAGATCGCGCTCGCGCACAACGGCGTACTGTTCCTCGACGAGCTGCCGGAATTTTCCCGTGCCGTCACGGAAAGCCTCCGCCAGCCGCTGGAGGACGGCGTCGTGACGATCACCCGCGCGGCGGGGCGCTACACCTTCCCCTGCCGCTTCATGCTCGTCTGCGCGATGAATCCGTGCCCGTGCGGGTACTACGGGAGCGACGTCCGCCCCTGCACCTGCCGGCGCGATGCGATCACGAAATATCTCTCCCGCATCTCCGGTCCGCTGCTCGACCGGATCGACATGCACGTGGAGGTGCCGTCGCTCACCTTCGGGGAAATGAGCACGGACGAGCCCGCGGAGCCGTCCGCGGCGATCCGGGAGCGCGTGATCCGCGCCCGCGATGCCGCCGAACGGCGGCAGGGATGCCCGAACGGGAAGCTGGAGGCGGCGCAGATCCGCCGTCAGTGCGTGCTCGACGACGCCGGGCGCAGCGTGATGCAGCGCGCCATGGAGAAAATGGGGCTCTCCGCCCGCGGCTACGACCGGATCCTCCGCGTCTCGCGGACGATCGCCGATCTCGCCGGATCGGAGACGATCTCCGCCGCGCACGTCGCCGAGGCCGTGCAGCTCCGCGCGCTGGACCGCAAATACTGGTGACGTCCGCCGGACGCGCCCAAACGGAGGATCGCCTATGTGGATCGTAATCCTGATCGTGCTCGTCACGCTCGCGGCGGCGGGGGCCGTGTACGTCGTCGTCCGCTTCCGCCGCTTCCCTTTCGTCAAGGCGCTCGCCGCGCGCAGCCGCGTCCTTTCGTGGCTCGCGTCGCTTTCTCCGCTCGCCGTCTGTCTTTGCTTTCTCTTCGTCAACGTCTTCACCGCCGTCGTCGTGCTCGTCCATCTTGCCCTGATCTGGATGCTGTGCGATCTTGCGGGGAAGCTCATTCTCCTGCTGCGCCGTAAGGAAAGATCGCCCCGTTATCCCGCCGGGATCGCGGCGATCCTGTTCACGGCGGCGTATCTCGGCGCCGGATGGTTCGCGGCACATCACGTATTCATCACCGGCTACACGCTGTATACGGACAAGGATATCGGCGCCGACTCCGTCCGCATCGTTCTGATCGCCGACGCGCACATCGGGATCACGCTCGACGGAGAGGCGTTCGCATATCAGACGGAACGAATCGCGGCGCTCTCGCCCGATCTTATCGTGATCGCCGGGGATTTCGTCGACGACGACACGAAGCGTACGGATATGCTGGCGGCGTGCGAAGCGCTCGGACGGCTCGATCCGCCCGGCGGCGTCTGGTACGTGTACGGCAATCACGACAAAGGATACTACGATGCCCGCGATTTCACGGCGGCGGAGTTGCGGGCGGCGCTTGAGGAAAACGGCGTCCGCGTCCTCGCAGACGAGGCGGTCTCCGTCGGCGCGCTGACGCTCGTCGGCCGCCGGGACCGCTCGGACCCCTCCCGTGCGCCGATCGCGGCGCTGACCGCGGACCTCGATCCGGCGCGGTACGCCGTCGTTCTCGATCATCAGCCGAACGATTATGAAAACGAAGCCGCCGCCGGCGTCGATCTGGTGCTCTCCGGCCATACGCACGGCGGTCATCTGATCCCCGCCGGACCGATCGGGCTCGCCCTCGGTGCGAACGACCGCGTCTACGGGCTGGAGGTACGGGGAGACACCGCCTTCATCGTGACCTCCGGCATCTCAGGCTGGGGCATCCCCTTCAAGACCGGGGCGATCTCGGAGATCGCCGTGATCGATCTGATCCGCCGCGCCGCCTGACGGGGCGCGGCGATCCTTTACAGAAACGAGGTACGGCCATGGCTGTGGTAACGATCATCGGCGCGGGCATGATGGGCTCTGCGCTCGCCTTCCCCGCCCGGGAAAACGGGCACGAAGTCCGGCTCGTCGGCACGCCGCTCGACCGGGAGATCATCGACGCCTGCCGCGCGTCGGGACGGCATCCGAAATTCACGCGCCGCTTCCCCGACGGGATCCGGTACGTGCAGATCGAGGGGGTCGATGAGGCGATCCGCGGCGCGGATCTCGTCATCGGCGGCGTCTCGAGCTTCGGCGTCGACTGGTTCGGCGAGGAGATCCTCCCCCGCATTCCGGAGGCGACGCCGGTCCTGACGGTGACGAAGGGACTGCTCGACACGCCGGACGGGCGGCTGATGACGTATCCGGCGGTGTGGGCGGAGCGGCTCGCCGCCCGCGGGCTGACGCGCTCGCTGAACGCCGTCGGCGGTCCGTGCACGAGCTATGAGCTCGTCGCGCACGACCAGACGGAGGTCGCCTTCTGCGGCGCGGATCCCGCCGTGCTCGAGCGGCTGCGCGCCATCATGCAGACGGATTATTACCACGTCGGCGTGACGACGGACGTGACCGGCATCGAGAGCGCCGTCGCGCTCAAAAACGGCTACGCGCTCGCCGTCGCGCTCACCATCGGCGTGAATCAGAAGCAGTTCGGGGAGGACAGCCCCCTGCACTACAATTCCCAGGCGGCCGTCTTCGGGCAGAGCGTGCGCGAGATGACGCGCCTGCTCGCGCTGCAGGGCGCGCCGTCGCCGGAAAACCTCGCCGTCGGGCTGGGGGATCTGTACGTCACCGTATACGGCGGACGGACGCGGCAGATCGGCATCCTGCTCGGCCGCGGCATGGACGTCGACGCGGCGAAAGAGACGCTCGCGGGCGTCACGCTCGAATCGCTCGTCGTCGCCGAACGGGTGGCGCGCGCCGTGCGGCTCCGCGCCGCGCGCGGAGAAATTTCCGAGGAGGATTTCCCGCTGCTTTTGCACGTGGACGACGTCCTCACGCGGCACGCGCCCGTCGCGATCCCGTGGGAGAAAATGAAAGGCTGAAAAAGATCCCGCCGCTGGCGCGCCCCGAAGGACGCCGCGGCGGGATCTTCACTTTTGTTCTTTCAGACGCTTCAGCGCCATGCGCATCGCGTGGGACGCCGCCTGGAGCCGGATCCGCTCCCGCGTCCCGCGGGGGGAGAAGTGCATCGTCTGCGTGACGACGCCGTCCGCGTCCGCGACGCCGAAGCAGACGGTGCCGACCGGCTTCTCGGCCGTGCCGCCGCCCGGTCCGGCGATCCCGGTCACGGAAACGGCGAGATCGGCGCCCGTCGCGCGGCGCGCGCCGAGCGCCATCTCCCGCGCCGTCTCCTCCGAGACGGCGCCGTGGGCGGCGAGCGTCTCCTCCCGGACGCCGAGGAGCCCCCGCTTGACGGAATTGGAATAGGAGATCACGGAACCGACGTAGACCTCGGAGGCGCCGGGCACGGCGGTGATCCGCGCGCCGATCTGCCCGCCGGTGCAGCTCTCGGCGGAGGAAAACGTCATCCCCCGCTCCCGGAGCGCGGCGAGCAGCGCGTGCGCCGGCGCGTCGGCGGCGGCGGACGGATCGTCCGTCTCCGCGTAGAAATATTCTCTGAGCGAGCGGTCGAGTACCGTCTCCTTCACGGCGCGGCACATCCGCTCCGCCTCATCGCGCGTCGCGGCGCGCGCCGTCAGCCGGATGCGCACCTCGTGCTCGCCCGCGTACGGCGCGACGGTCGGATTTGATGACGAATCCATGATATCGCGCAGCCGCGCCTCCGCCGCGCTCTCGCCGATCCCGGCGAGGTGGAGATTGAGACTGTACAATACGCCGTCGGAAAAGCGGGAGAGATACGGTATCACGGACTCCTCAAACATGGGAACGAGCTCGGAGGGCGGACCGGGGAGGAGGATCGCGGTCCTTCCCCCGCTCACGGACGCCATGCCGGGCGCGGTACCGCACCGGTTCGGGAACACGGTGCTCCCGGCGGGGATCAGCGCCTGCTTGCGGTTGTTTTCCGTCAGCGGCGCGCCGACGAGGCGCAGGTACTCCTCCATCGCGGCAAGCGACGGCGCGTGTTCGATGAGCGGGAGGCCGAGCGCCTCGGCGGTCACTTCTTTCGTGATGTCGTCGCAGGTCGGGCCGAGCCCGCCGGTCAAAATCAGAATGTCCGCGCGGGAGAACGCCTCGTCGATCGCGGCGCGGAGGCGTCCCGGATTGTCGCCGACGACGGTCTGCCGGTACAGCGGGAAGCCGAGGACGGCGAGCTGCCGGGCGATATAGGCGGCGTCGGTGTTGACGATGTCGCCGAGGAGCAGCTCCGTCCCGACGCTGAGGATCTCAACGGTTTTCATGGGATTCTCCTTTTCTCTGATACGCTGTGCGCTGTGCACATTATAACATAAATCCGCCGCGGATGCAAGGCGCCGGGGAAGAGAAAAATCTCCTCTTGATTTTACGGAAGATATGCCGTATAATAATATCAGAATCGAAAGAACGGAATAAGGAGGCACGTATGAACAAAAGGATCCTTGTCGTCAGCTCCGCCAATCTCGACTTCGTACAGCGGATGCGCCGCATCCCGAACGCGGGAGAAACCGTCGTGGAGTCGGGCGGATACAGTTACGTCCCCGGCGGGAAGGGCGCGAACAGCGCGGTCACCTTCGCCCGGCTGGGCGACGACTGCATCTTCTGCACCCGGCTCGGTCAGGACACGAACGGCGCGCGCCTGCGCGCGATCTACGAACGGGAGGGCATCGACACGCGCTTCATCGCGCAGGACAAAACGACGCCGACCGGTCTTGCCTCCATCCTCGTCGAGGAGGACGGCACGAACCGGATCATCGTCTATCCCGGCGCCAATCAGAAGCTGAGCCCGGCGGACGTCGAAGAGGCGTTCACCTCGTATCCGGACGCGGTGTTCCTGCAGTTCGAGATCCCGGACCGCGCGATCCTCGCGGCGGCCGCCTTCGCGCGGGAAAAGAAGATCCCGCTCTTCATCGACGCCGGTCCCGCCCGCTCCGATTTCCCGCTCGAACAGCTCAATCCGATCGAGATCTTCTCTCCGAACGAAACGGAAGCGCGCGTCTTCTCCGGCATCGACCCCTCGAACGCCGAGAACTGCCTGCGCGCCTCCATCAAGCTCTCCGCGTCGATCAAGGCGAAGTATACCGTCATCAAGCTCGGCGGACGCGGCGCGTACATATACGACGGGAAGTATTACCATATCATCCCCGCCGTCTCCGTCCCCGTCGTCGACACGACGGCGGCGGGCGACGCGTTCACCGCGGCGCTCGTCCACTTCTATCTGGAGGGCAAGGACATGGAGCGCGCGACGTATCTCGCCAACTGCGCGGCAGCGATCGTCGTCTCCCGCGAGGGTGCGTATTCCTCCATCCCGACGCTGAAGGAAGTGCTCGCCTTCGCCGAGGCGCATCCGCTGCGATGAAGCGGCTTGCCGCCTTGTTCCTCGCGCTGCTGCTCGCGGGCTGCGCGGCGTCCTCCGCCGTCTTCTCCCCGACCGATCCCCCGACCGCCGAGGGATATACGGCCGAGGAGATCTACGCCTACTTCTGCGAGACCGCTTTCGAGAGCGAATACGGCGGCGAGCGCGGCTTCGTCTGCAAATGGGCGCAGCCGGTCGCGTATTTCCTCAAAGGGGAATTCGGCGACGGGGAGACGGCGGTCCTCGACGATCTGTGCCGGCAGCTGAACGAGATACCCGGCTTCCCCGGCATCCGCCGCACCGAGGAGGAGGAGGAAGCGAACCTCACCGTCCATTTCGTCATGCAGAACGAGCTGTCCGCCGTGTTCGGGGATGAGGCCGCCTCCTCGAGCGGCATGTCGCGCTTCTATTATCTCCGATCCCGCGGGGAGATTTTGCGGGCGGAGGCGGGGATCGCCACGAACATCATCCCGCAGAGCGCCAAGGCGTCCGTGATCTGCGAGGAATTTCTGCAGTCCATGGGTCTGGCGGCGGATTCCTACAGCTACCCGGAAAGCGTATTCTACGAAGGCTACAACGCGTCGATCCGCCCCGCGCCGATCGATTGGGCGGTGCTGTCGCTGCTCTACAGCACCCGCATCGCGCCGGGGACGGAACGCGAGGCGGCAGAGGCCGCGGCGCGGCAGATCCTCGGACTGACGGAAACGGAGGAAGAACGGAGTGAAGGGTGAGGTACTGCTCGGGGTGGACTTCGGCGACGCGCGCACAGGGCTCGCGCTGTCCGATCCGACCGGGCTTCTGGCGACGGGCGCAGGATGCATCCGGCAGTCCAATCTGCGCAAAACGGCACAAGAGACGGCGGCGTTCGCCCGGGAGAAGGGCGCCGCGCGCATCATCGTCGGAAACCCGCGGAACATGAACGGCAGCGAGGGATCGCGCAGCGAACGCGTGCGCGTCTTCGCCGCGCTGCTCGGCGAGTTGTCCGGCATCCCGGTCGAGCTGTTCGACGAGCGGCTGACGACCGTGTCGGCGCACCGGTTCCTTGCGGACGGCGGCGTATACGGCAAAAAGCGCAAAAACGCCGTGGACGAGCTCTCCGCGACGCTCATCCTGCAGGATTATATGGATCGGAGAAAGAACGAACAACCCGCTCCGTGACGCAGTAAGACGCCCCGGATCCCGCACGGGATCCGGGGCGATTTTCATTGTCCGCGTCTCAGCGCACGCAGAGCGGATTCTCGTACAGCCTGCCGCCGCCGGCGAAATAGTTATAGGAGCGGCATCCGCCGGCGCATTCCTCGCCGTACGGACACGAGGCGCATTTCCCCGTGAGGAGCGACGCGGTGAAGCGGCGGTTGTACGCGAACGCGTCCGGGTCCTCCCAGATGTCGCCGAGCGTCCGCTCGCGCAGGTTCCCCTCGATGAAGCGCTCGTCGTACATGGATTCGCAGCCGCGGACGTTGCCCACGCTGTCGATCCCGAGGGAGGTGAGTCCGGCGCTGCATCCGCCGAAGGCGGGTCCGCCGTCCGCGCGGCCGCGGATAAACGCCTCTTCCGGCGTATAGTAACCGATATTGTCGGCGACGCCGAGCGCGAACGGCGCCTCGGGCGCGCGGCGGCGCACGAAATCGATGACGGCGCGCGCGTCGAAGTGAACGTCGACGTTCCCTTTTTTCGCGTTGCCCATCGGGGAACACGCCTGCAGCTGCCATGCGAAGATCCCGTAGCCGCACAGCGTCTCGTAGAACTCCTCCAGGCACGGCGCGTTGTCGCGGCGCAGCGCGCTGATGACGGAGACGGGGATCGAATGCGCGAGCAGCGCTTCAAGCGCCGCGATCGCGCGGCGGTAGCTCCCCTCCTGACGGAAGGCGTCGTGCACGCGCTGCGGTCCGTCGATGGACACGGCGACCGACTCGACGCCGAGGCGCGTCAGCGCATCGAGCCGCCCCTCGGTCATGGTAAAGCCGTTCGTGATGATGCAGACGCGGATGCCGCGGGTGGTCAGAGCCTCGACGATCGTCTCCCAGTCCGCGCGCATGAACACCTCGCCGCCGATGAGGGAGACGCGGCGGCAGCCGAGCGCGGCGAGCTGTTCGGCGACGCCGACGCATTCCTCCGTCGTCAGTTCGTTCTCACGCGCCTTTCCGCCGCAGGAACCGCAGTACGCGCACGAAAAACAGCAGGCGAGCGTGATCTCCCACACGCAGCTGCGCAGACGGAAAGGGACGCTCATATCTCGGCGCTCCCGTCTTCGGGCTGCTTTTTGCCGCATTCCGGGCAAAACACGCTGCGGCGCGGGATCCGCGTCCCGCAGGCGGAGCAGCGCTTCGTCGGACCGGGATACGGCTCGGCGTCCTCACCGGCGCGCGGTCCGACGCGCCGCGCCATCTGTTCCGGTCCGGCATACACGCACGTCATCCTCGCCTCCCCGGACGGGGACCTCGGAAAGCGTCCGCGATCCTCCACCCGTTCCGGCACGGCGTACACGGCTTTCATGACCGGCTCCCGCGGCTCGTCGTCCGGCTCCGGTCCGGCGTACACGGCTTCCATCTCCGCCTCTTTCGGGGGCTTCGCGGGACGTCTCAAACGCTTCCCCATCCGACCCGGTCCCGCGTACACCGCCTCCATGGCCGGGCTTTCCGGGACGTCCTCCGGATCCGGATCCGGCCCGGCGTACACTTCTTCCATGGCGGCGTCGTCCCGGCGGCGGACGATCCGCGGCGCGCCGTACAGCAGACGGATCGGCGCCTCTTCTTTGTCTTTCACGGCTTTGCTGAACGGATATTTCAGTTTGATCTTCATGATATCCTCCTTTGATGACGCGCGCTTCCCGCATTCCGGTTACAGTATATCACAGTTTCTCCGGAATTGCAAGACCGAGCCGCCGCGCGAAAAAAATCGCCTCGCGGCGAATTGGGAATTGCAAAGCGGCGCCGCCTGTGTTATAATACCAGTATGAAACGTCTGAAAACACAAAAAGAGGCGCGCGTCCGGCGGCGGAGCGCGGATACGAAGGAGGCAGTTTATGGAACAGATCTACACCATCCCGGTCAACGAAGCGTTCGAGGCGTCGGCGGCGGATCCGTCGCTCGGATGCCCGTTCTGCCGGCTGTACAATTCACTCGAGCAGGACGAGCTCGATCTGATCCTCGGCGCGTCGATGATGGAGCCGGACGTCCGCATCCGCACCAATGAACTCGGCTTCTGCCGCGATCACTTCGCGATGATGCTACGCCGCCCGAAGCGGCTCCCGCTCGCCCTGATCCTCGAAAGCCATCTCGCCGAGCAGTACAAGAGCCTCGGGCGCGGCGCGGCGTTCCCCGGCCGCGCCGGAGAGAACGCCGCGAAAAAGTACGCGGCGCTGGAAAAGAGCTGCTATATCTGCTCGCGGATCGAGTACAACTTCACGCGGATGCAGGAAACGGCGGCGCTGCTCTGGGAAAACGACGAGGCGTTCCGCCAGAAGACGGCGGCACAGCCGCTCTTCTGCCTGTCTCATTTCGCGGGCTTCGTCGCCGCCGCGAAGGAGCGGATGGCGCGGCGCGACTTCGCGGATTTCTACCGCGTCCTCTCCGAACAGCAGGGCGCGTACATGGAAAAGCTGAACGCGGACGTGTCGTGGTTCGTCAAGAAATTCGACTACCGCTACGACGCCGAGCCGTGGGGCGACGCGAAAGACGCGCCGGAGCGCGCGGTCACCTTCCTCTCCGGCCGCCTCCACGAGGAGCCGGACACGCGGCGGGAGAACTGAATCCCGCAGCGACCGATACCATGGGCGAAAGAGAATGCGGCGGACGACCGGTGAGAAACCGGCGTCCGCCGCTTTTTTTGAACCGTTCACAGCGTGCGCAGATAGGAAAGGCTCGCCGCCATCGCCTCCATAACGTCGCCCTCGCACTTCTCCTGTTCGGCGAAGGCGACGCGGACGCCGCTCTGGCGCGCCGCGGCGATAAGCGGCTGCCAGTCGACGCATCCGGCGCCGACGGGCAAGAGCCGCACCGCCTCGCGGGAGGCGCTCTCCATGTCCTTGCAGTGGATGAAATCGACCCGCCCCGAAAGCGCGCGCAAAAACGCCGCCGGATCCTTTCCGGCGCGCACCGCGTGACTGCAGTCGACCACGACGCGCAAAGAGGGATCGGACGCCGCAAGCAGCAGCGTGAGCGCGTCGGGCCCGCCGTCCAGCGGCACGAGCTCCTGCCAGCGCGGATGGAACGAAAGCGTGCGCCCATCGGCGGCGAGCCGCCGATGCAGCGGCACGAGCGCTTCAGCCGTCTCTTTCACGCCGTCCGGCGTCAGAGACGGAGCGGGGATGCCGCTGACGCACACGTCCGTGAGCGCGCACGCGTCCGCCAGCCGCAGAAACGTCTCCGGCTCGGAAAGGATCTTCTCCGTGTAATCCTGCACGGAGACCGCCTCCATGTCCGCCGCGCGCAAAGCGTCGGCGACGGCGGTCGGCGGGATGTCCGGAGAGTGCCACTGGAGCTGCGCGATGCGGTAACCGATCTCCCGCAGCCGGCACAGCGTGTCCCGCATGGACGCCTCGGACTGCATATACGTCCGTACGCTCGAAAGCTGTATGCCCCATTTCATCGTTCTTCCTCCTCACTGTGCGCGGCATCCGTCTCCTGCCAGAAGCGATCGAGGATCACTCCGAGCGTGTACGGATCCGCCGTATACTGCATCCTGCCCCAGTGCGCCGGAAACAGGCCGCGCACGCCGGGATCGGCGTAGCGGTCGTCGATCAGCACGACGACGCCCCGATCCCGCTCGCCGCGGATCACGCGCCCCGCCGCCTGAAGGATCTTGTTGATCGCCGGATACAGATAGGCGTAGTCGTGCCCGCGCTCCCGCGTTTTGTCGTAATACTCGGCGAGGATGTTCAGTTCGCTCGACAGCCCCGGCAGCCCGATCCCGACGATGACCGTCCCGATCAGCGCCTCGCCGCGCAGATCGATCCCCTCCGCGAAGATGCCCCCCAGCACGCAGAACGCGACGACGCTCTCGCCCTGCCGCGCGCACCGCCCGAATTCCCGCAGAAAACGGTCCCGTTCGGCGAGACTCATGCTCTGCTTCTGCAGGATCACGTGCGCGTCGGGCGCCGCGCGCCGGTACTCCCGGCAGACGTCCGTCATGTACCGGTAGGAGGGGAAATAGACGATGTAGTTCCCCGCCCGGCTCTCCGTGACGGCGGCGATCCACTCGGCGAGCTCCCCGGCGGTGCTTTTTCTGAGGCTCAGGCGCGTATTGACCGCGTCGACGGCGACGAGGCAGAGATTCTCCCGCTCATAGGGGGAGGGGAGCTCCAGCTTCGCCGCGTCCGGGCATCCGCACACGTCCGCGTAATACTCCATCGGCGCAAGCGTCGCCGAAAACAGGACGGTCGTCTCCGCGCGCGCCCAGAGCGCGGCGAGCAGCCGCGACGGATCGAGGCACATGAGGCGCGCCGACGTCTCGCCGGAGACGGATTCAAGATAACAGGCGAAACCCTCGTCCGCCCATCCGACGGCGTCCGCGAAACGGCGGAGCAGTCCCCGCAGCTCTTCCGCCTCCGGCGGAGCCTCTGCGCCGCCGCGCCGGAGAAGCTGCTCGGCGGCGGCGCGGAGCCGTCCGACCGCTTCCGTCAGAAATTCCGGCGGCTGCGGCAAAAGACGGCTGCCGGCAAGACCCTCACCCGTATCCTCCGCCTCCTCGGCGCACAGCGCGTCCAGCCCGTCCAGCGCGGCGCGCATCCGATCCCACGCCTCGCCGAGCGGACGGTCGTCCGGCAGCGCGGCGCAGAGCGTCTCCCCGAGCGGCGTCAGAACGGAACGCTCCAGCGCGGCGGAATAGACGGCGCGCGCCCGGTCCGGCAGATTGTGCGCCTCATCGAGAAGAAAAATGTATTTCTCCTCCCGTTTCTGCACAAAGTATCGCTGCAGCCGCACGTGCGGATCGATCAGATACCCGTAATCGCAGAGGATCACGTCGCAGTATTCGCTCACGTCGAGCGACAGCTCGTACGGGCAGACCGCGTACTTTTCGGCGATCTCCCCCAAAGCGTCCGCGTCCGCGAGCGGGTATTTTTCAAGAAGTTCAAGGAGCGCCGCGTCGCGCCGCGCTTCATAGGAGATCTCCCCCTGCGCCGCCAGCCGCGGGCAGCCGCGGCAAAGATCGCGCTCCTCCTCCCGTCCGGGCCGCAGCGGGCAGAGGCGTTCCTTTGCCGAAAGGCGGATGCAGCGCAGCGTCCCGCCCTGCGTGCGCAAAAGGCGCACGGCCTCCATCGCGGCGTTGCCGGTCACCGTTTTCGCCGTGAAATAGAAGATCCGGTCGGCGGCGCCGGCGCCGAGCGCGCGCAGCGACGGGTACAGAACGGACATCGTCTTCCCGATGCCGGTCGGCGCGCCGACGAGCAGTGGCCGCCGCCGCCGCACGCAGGAGAACAGCGTCTCCATGAGCTCCCGCTGTCCCTCGCGTACGGCGGGGTACGGGAAACGCAGGCGGGAAAGCGCCTCCCGCCCCGCACTTTCCCGTTCGACGGCAAGGTGCAGAAAAGGGAGCGCGCGCGCGTACAGCGCGTCGAACGCGCGCCTGAGGAGCGCACGGGCGAAATGCCCTTCCCACGCGCGCGCCTCGCCGTCCCTCTCCCGGGTAAAGACGATCCGGAGAACGACGGAATCGACGTCCTCCTCCTCGGCGAGCATCCCGGCGCAGAGCATGGCGCAGGCGAGAAAAACCGGTTCCCCGCCCGGATCGATCCCGCCGGGATGCCGCCGGACGGCGCGGTACATTTCGCAGACGAGCGTATCGCCGTCCCGCGCCGCGGCGTTCACGGTGCCGCTTACCCGTACGGAAAACCCCTCCTCCCGCCGCACGCAGGAGACGGATACGTCCCGCCGCTGACCGGGCTCGGGAGAGGTGCCGCCGTGACTGCGGCAGAAGCCGTGCGGCGCGCCGGGGCGGGAACGCGCGAAGGCGGCGAGCGCCTCTGCTTCCACGGCGGCGGTGCGGGTATCCGATTCCCAGCGCATGAGCATACGGCGTCTCCTTTCCCGCCCGACCGGATCGGAAAACTCTTTTCCCGATTCCCGGATCCGGGGAATTGACATAAAATAGATACTGGTGCTATAATATAGGCAGGCGATAACTCGACAAAATTCAACAGATACAGATGGGATGATCTGACATGATACTGAATCAGAAGGAAACGACCGTCGCGTACCGGTGCCCGCACTGCGGCTCGACCGTCGTCAGTTTCGTCGGCGCGTTCGCTCTGAGCGCCGACATGATCCGGCTCAAATGCCCGTGCGGAGAGAGCGAACTCAGCATCGTGTACACCGCCGACCAGAAGGTACGGCTGAGCGTGCCGTGCTTTCTCTGTCCCCGTCCGCACACCTTTCTCGTATCCTCCCGGCTCTTCTTCTCGTCGGAGCTGCTCACCTTCCCCTGCGCGTATACGGGAGTGGACGTCTGCTTCGTCGGAAAGAAGCCGCGCATCGACGAGGCGCTCGCCGCGGCGGACGAAGAGCTGCGGGAGCTGCTCGACGGCGCGGAACTGACGGAACTTTCCCAAAACCGGGAAGACGAGGGCGTCTTCTCCGACCCGCAGATCCTGGACATCGTCATGTACGTCATCCGCGAGCTGCAGGCGGAAGGAGAGATACAGTGCCGCTGTCCGGAGGGCGAGGGAGACTACGCGGTCGACATCCTTGAGGACCGCGTGCGCGTCGAGTGCAAGCGCTGTCACGCGGCGGCGGAGATCCCGGCGGACAGCACGGTCAGCGCGAACGCCTTCCTCCACTGCGCGCATCTCGATCTGACGTAACGCGCGCGGGGTGTGTCGATTCGGGGGGAACCGTCATACAATAATAGCAGAGACGCGTTCCATGCCGTCCCGGAACGGGTGCGAGCCCCGAATCCAAAGAAACAAAGGATACGAAGATATGGGATGCCTGTGCAATCTGTTTGAAAACGACACGATCTGGCTCATCATTCTCTGCCTGCTCGTGCTCTCGCTCGGCTGCGGCAGCAACTGCTTCGGCTGCGGCGGCAACCGCTGATACGATCCGCTGAAAACGCGGGGGAATGCCCCATGGGGCATTCCCCCGTTCTTGTTTTCCCGGATCAGATGCCGAGTTTCTTCAGCTTTTCTCTGAGGAATCCGACCGCCATGGCGATATCCGCTTCCGGATTGTCGCCGACCTCGCGCTCGATCGTCAAGAAGCCGTCGAAGCCCGTCGCCTTCAGCGCCGGGAGATACGTGTCGAAGTTGACGCCGCCCTGACCGAGCGGGAGTTCCAGATAGCCCTTCTCCTGCTTGATGCCGTCCTTGGCGTGCGTGTGGACGACGTACTTGCCCAGATATTTCAGCGCGTTGACCGGGGTGTCGCCCGCGACCATCACGAGGTTCGCCGGGTCGAAGTTGACGCGGACGCCGCCGGCGCCGAGGCTGTCAAGGAAGTCGGCGAGGATCTCGCCCATCTCGGGACCGGTCTCCACGGCGAACGCCGCGCCGACGGAGTCGGCGTACAGCGCCAGATCGCGGCACGCCGCGCGCATGATCTCTTTCTTTTCGCATTCCTCGGCGGGAACGGTGCCGATGTGCGTCGTGACGACGCGGCAGTCGAGCTTCAGCGCGAGATCGATGACGCGCTTCGACTTCTCCACGTAGATCTTGTTGCGTTCCGGATCGGAAAACCCGCCGCCGAAGTCGCCGCAGAGCGCGGAGAACACGATGCCGTTCGAGTGCACGATGTCCAGCGTCTCCCGGATCTTATCCGGCGTCATGTTCTCCGGCGCCAGCTCGCCCGTCGTCGCGTACGCCTGCACGCCGTCCACGCCGAGCGCCGCCGCCTTCTCCACACCGCCGCGGAAGCCCGCGCGGAAGGATTCCACCATTGCTCCGATTTTCATATTGTACCCTTTCCGGGAGCGGGTCGCCGCTCCCTTAAAAAAATTTTCACCTGCTTGGCAGGGGGATGCGTTACGGCTGCGGCGCGCCCTTCGCGCCGCGGATCTTCTGCATGCGGACGTCGCTGCCGTGAAAGGCGAGCGGACGGAACTCGCCGAACAGGCGGCTCGTGATCCGGTCCGCGTAGCGGCTGCGCAGCTCGGCGGGCGTCAGGTTCGTCGAGAGGATCGTCGAGAGCCGACGGTTCAGGCGCGTGTTGAGGAGCTGATACAGGCAGGAAACGGTGAAATTGTTCGTCAGTTCCGTCCCGAGATCGTCCACGATGAGGAGATCGCACGTAAGGAAGCGATCCTCGCCGCCGTCCTCCCCGCCGAAGCGGGTGGTCTCGAACGCCGAGAAGACCTCCTGCGCCGTCTCGTACACAACGTCATAGCCGCCTTCGATGACCGTCCGCGCGACGGCGGCGGACAGATGCGTCTTGCCGAGCCCCGTCGCCCCGATGAGGAGGAAATTCTCCGTCCGGTGGCCGGCGAAATCCTCGGCGAAGGCGCGCAGCACGCGGAGGTTCGTCTCCATCGCCCGGCGGTCGTCGCCCGCGTAGTAGTCAAGAGAGAAAGCGTCGAAGGTCTGCGTCGGCGCGAGCGGACCGATGCCGGAGCTCTCAAAGCCGAGGCGGATCAGCTCCTGCCGCATGCAGGAGCACATTTTCGTATCGACGAATCCGGTATCCTGGCACTTCTCGCACCGGTAACGGATATCCGTGTAGTCGGCGGGATAGCCGCGGGCGGCGAGCATCTCCGCCCGGCGGGCGCGCAGCGCGTCGTGCTCCCGGCGCATCCGCCCGACGGCGTCCTCCACGTCGCCGCCGCGGACGGCGGCCTCCATGACGCGGACGCCGATCGACGCGATCTGCCGGTCCAGCTCCGCAAGTCCGGGGATCTCCCGGCGCAACTCTTCCCTGCGCCGTTCGCTCTCCTCGCCGGCGTTCTGCCGCCGCGCGGCGAACTCTTCGCGGACGCGGCGGATATTCTCGCGGCTGTATGCCATAATGCTCCCTCCCGCGGCGCTCAGTTCCCGTAGGAACGCTTCAGCGCCTCGTCAAAGAAATCGTCTGTGTTGAAGCTGCCGTCCTTCGGCGTCTTGCCGGTCCGCGCCGCCTGCGCCGCCTGCACCTCGGAGAGCGTTTTGTATCCCTCCGCGTGCCACTTTTCGAGGATCGCGTCGGTATACGGGACGGACGGCTCGCGCGTGTTGTTGACGGTGATCTCGTAGGCGTATTCGACGACGTCGAGCGGCATTTCCCATTCGCCGATCCAGCGGCGGAACGCCTCGCGTTCCCGCTTGACGAGCGCACGCCGCCCGATGCCGAACATATCGCGCAGCCGCGCCTCCGCGTCGTCCGTCTTCTCGAGGCGGCGCAAATAGACGTCGAGCTGCTCGTAGGTGACGATCCCGGCGTCGTACAGCTCGATCGCCATCTTTTCGATATACCTTAGGGACTTGTGTCCGCTCTTCGCGCAGTGCGCGAAGAGGAGCAGTACGTACTCCGGATCCATCGAGAGATAATCGAGCAGACCGACGATAATCTCCGACTCGGCGGTATTGAAGATCTTGCCGAGCTCCTGCGCGCAGCAGTCGATGAGCGTGGCGGCGGTCGGGTTCGCCTCCAGCTTCCGCGCCAGCTCCTCCGAAGAGTAGCGCGGCAGCTCGGACCGCATGCGCGGCGCATTCTCCTGCGTCGGCACAGCCTGCGGCGGCACGTGCCGTGCCGCGGCGGGCAGCGGCGCGGCGTTGTCCGCGGCAGCGAGCGTCAGTACCCCTGCGCCCTCCCAATAGGCGAGCGCGCAGTCGATCTGCTCGCGCGTCGCGCCGGATTTATCGGCGACGGAAAAATAGGAAAATTCCGGCTCCGCCATGACGGCGAGCAGCACCGCGAGCTGTTCCCGCGTCGCTTCCCGCCAGACGGCGGGATCCGACGGGACGGGGACGACCGCGACGCGGCTCCCGTAGCGCGGCAGGACGGTTTTGTTGACAAGCGGCATTTTTTCTTCTGCGGACTGGGATCCGGAGATCGGTCCGCGCATCCTCTCTGCAATATGGATACCCGGGGAAAATCGGCCGTCCGGCACCGATGCGGGCGGCTTTTCACCGCCGATTTTCCACAGCGGGGGAAAAACGGGCGTTTTTGGGGGGCAGATCCGGGGTAAAACCCGTTATGCATTTGTCGAAAATCGCCTTGTTTTAGACAAACGCAGAATACTCATCGGACGCATAGGCGTTCAGCGAGGTGTCGGCATAGTGCCCGGCAAGCGCCTCAAAATACGCCTGCGCGGCGACCATCGCGCCGTTGTCGCCGCAGAGCGACGGCGGCGGGACGACCAGATCGACGCCTTCGCGGGCGCAGAGCGCCGCGACCGCCGCCCGCAGATGCGAGTTGGCGGCGACGCCGCCCGCGAGCACGAGGCGCGTCACGGCGCGCTCCCGTACGGCGGCGGCGAGCTTCGCGCATATCCCGTCCGTGACGGCGCGCGTGAAGGAGGCGGCGATCCCCTCCCGCACGGAGAGCGGCAGGGCGCTGCCGTCCGGCAGACCGTCCTTCTGGCAGAGCGTGTGGATCTGATTGATCGCCGCCGTTTTCAGTCCGCTGAACGACCAGTCCAGCGTTCCGTCGGCGATCGCCGGCGAGGGAAAAACGAACGTATCGCCGTATCCGTGAGCGAATCCGTCGGCCGCCAGGCGGTCCATCGCGGCGCCGCCGGGATACGGGAGACCGATCACGCGCCCGACCTTGTCGAACGCCTCGCCCGCCGCGTCGTCCCGCGTCCCGCCGATCTCGACGTAGGAGGTCGGCTCCGGCACGTCGTACAGGGAGGTGTGCCCTCCGGACACGACGAGCGCGCAGAACGGCGCGCGCAGCGCCGGATCGGTGAGATACGCCGCCGCGGCGTGCCCCTTGATATGGTTGACCGGGACGAGCGGCAGCCCGTGCGAGTAAGCGAACGCCTTGGCAAACGAGACGCCGACGAGCAGCGATCCGATCAGTCCGGGCGCGAACGTCACCCCGACGGCGTCGAGCCGCGCGGGCTCCACGCCCGCGCCGGACAGCGCTTCGGTGACGACGGGAACGACGGCTTCGATATGCGCGCGGCTGGCGATCTCCGGAACGACGCCGCCGTACAGCGCGTGGACGGCGGTCTGCGAGGATACGACGGATGACAAGACGCGCCGCGCGCCGTCCGTCATCTCGACGACGGCGGCCGCCGTATCGTCGCAGGAACTTTCGATGCCGAGAAGGATCATCTCTTCTCTCCTCCTCCGTCCTCCGTGAGAGAAAGCGCCATCAGCACGGCGTCCTCCCGCGGGGCGGCATAGTAGTGGCGGCGGATCCCGATCCGGGCAAATCCCGCGCTCTCGTACAGGCAAAGCGCCGCTTCGTTTGACGCGCGCACCTCCAGATACACGGCGGCCGCGCCGCGCTCCGCCGCG
>JAEEYP010000092.1 GCA_016288155.1 Clostridiales bacterium
AAGGGTGTCCATCCTCCCGGCGGTGAATTCGGGAAGCAAGGGTCGGAACGACATAGAAGACATACCTTTTCCGCGGTATGTTTTGTGTGTTCGTTCCGACCCTTTTTCTTTTTTGGAGGTGAAAGATCATGTTCCATTTCAGCGACGGTTTTTTGTAGTGGCTGCGGCAGCGGAAACAAAATAATAATGAGGAGGAATAGTGATGGAGGAAATGGATGACGGAAGACTACGGCATGATGACTTTGACACAGCAGGATCTGTTCGATGAAGCGAACGGCATCCGACATTTCCATACGATCGACAGCGACGCGCTCTTTGACATGCAGCTCGCGCGGCGCAGATACGTCGTCGAAGGACTGCTCCCGGAAGGGCTCACGCTGCTGACGGGCGACCCGAAGATCGGCAAATCATTTTTTGCGCTCAGTCTGAGCGTTTCCGTTGCGAAGGGCGTTCCGTTTCTCTGCTTCCCAACGCAGAGGTGCGGCGTTTTGTATTTCTGCTTTGAAGACGACGCGAAGCGTCTGCAGCAGCGGCTGTTTGAGATGTCGGAGGAGGCGTTTTCCGGTCTGCATTTCTGTCAGGATATCCTGCGTCTCGGCGAAGGATTCATTGAGTCGCTGTCAGAGTATCTGACACAGCACCCAGACACGAAGCTGGTCGTCGTCGACACGCTGAATTACATCCGTCCGGATAAGTTCTCAACGAACATGTACAAGAGCGACTACGACGACATGATCCTGCTGCATCAGCTGGCGCAGAAGTTCAGCATCGCGCTGCTGCTCGTGCATCATCACCGCAAGGCGCTCGGCCGGGATGATCTGCACGCGGTGTCCGGCTCGACGGGACTGACCGGCGGCGTCGACAACTGCATCAGCATCGAGCGTCCGCGGCGCAGTGAGAAGTCCGCCGTGCTCAAAGTCGTGAGCCGCGACATGGAATCGTTCGAACTGGAGATCACGCAGAGCGGCGACGGCGTGTGGAAGTCAGAGGACAATACGCTGCGCACCGCAAAGGAGATCAGCGACGCCGTCAAGGCCGTGTATCTTTTCGCGGCGCTGTCACACTGCGAGGAGGAAACGGTGACGGTATCTCCGACGGATCTGTCGCGGCAGCTCAGGGAACGGTTCGGCGTGGACGTCGCGCCGAACATGATCACCAAACAGCTCACCGTCGATCATGAAGATCTCGAATCGTTCGGCATCCGTTTTGAGAACAGACGGAAGAAGAGCGGACGGTATCTGGTCTTTTACAAGACGGAGAATTACAGGCCGCCGGAGTACTACCGTGACGCGGAAAACGGAAGCGGTATGTTCGGTGATCTTCTCGCGTCGGTGTGCGGTGATTGTGCTGAGCATACCGGTGACGATGCGACCGCCGAAACGGAATCGACCGTCCCCGATGCTCCCTCCGTCAGCGGTGACGGTTCCGGTGTACGGGTGACGGCTGATCTCGCTGTCGAAACAGCTGTCAACCTGTCACCCCCGTCGTTAGCCGAAGCCGATCCGCTGCTTCTCAAGCTGATCCGGTGTACGGGTGACGGCTGATTCTCGCTGTCAAAACAGCCGTCAACCTGTCACCCCTGTCACCCTGTGGGGAGGAAATGGAGCTACGGGGCGGAGGCGGGGGCCGCGGCGCCGGAACGGTGATCGAAAGAAAAGAAGGCGGGTTAAACGACCGGTTGCGGTCGGGCTCACATCAGCCCGCAACGGCGGACTGAGAGGAAGACGGCGGGGCGTTTCGCCCCGGAAAACGGCGGTATTTTCACGGCGTCGTTCCGGCGTCGCGAATGATTGCGGTTTCGTGCGGTATGACGTCGGAACGATGTCGTATTACTTGCGCTTTTTGGCGCGGAAAGGACCGGATATTGATCAAAAAAAGCTATAATTTCTATCTTTCGGACGAGGCAAACGGGATGATCGACGCGAGTCTGGTCGCGGCAGACGCCCGTTCCCGGTCGGAATTCACGGAGAAAGCGATACGGTTTTACGCGGCGAGTCTCAGCGCGGACATGCACAAGGAGATGCTGTCGCAGGAGCTCATAAAAGTCATCCGTGACAACATAAAGAACGCGGAAAACCGTATCGCGTCTGCGCTTTTCAAGATGGCGGGAGAGCAGGCTGCGCTCTTTCTTTTCGTCTCGGACAAGGTGTATGACTCCGCAACGCCGGACGTGATACGCGCGTATCATGACGAAGCCTACGGGATCATCCGCAGATATCACGGCGTGTTTACGTTCGATGAAGCGCTTGAAAACGCGATCGAGTTCTCCAGAAATCGGGAGGAATAATGCCGAAGGTCATCGTAAAATGCGTTTACTCCAAGGGCGGCGGAGGCGGTCACGGCGGGTACATGAAGTACATCGCCACCCGCGAAGACGTGGAAACGCTGCCGCAGGACAGGCGGCTGATGCCCGTGACCGACGCGCAGAGGGAGCTGATCGGGGACCTTCTGAGAGAGGATCCGGCGCTGAAAAAGTCCTCCGAGTACGGTATGTACACGAAGGAAAAGACCGTCGGAAGCGCGTCGGAATTCATTTCTCATGCGCTCGAAAGCACGCCGGAACTGCTCAACACGGAGGGATATCTTCGTTACATGGCGACGAGACCGGGCGTGGAAAAGATCAGTCAGGCACACGGACTGTTTTCGTCCGGCGGTACGCCGCTCGATCTCGGCGAAGAAATCAGCAAGCTCGAAGCGCACAAAGGCAATGTGTACTCGATCATTATCTCGCTCAGAAGGGAGGACGCGCAGCGTCTCGGATACAACAGCGCCGAGCGCTGGCGCAGTATGATCGGCGCCAACATCGACCGGATCGCAAACGAGCACCGGATCCCTCTGACAAATCTCCGTTGGTACGGCGCGTTCCATAACGAATCGCACCATCCGCACGTGCACATGCTGCTCTATTCCACACAGGAAAACAGCCATGCGTATCTCTCAAAGCAGGGCATTGACAACCTCCGTCAGCTGTTTCTTTCGGAGATTTTCAAGGACGAAATCCATGAAGTCTACGACCGTCAGACGGAGATGCGAAACCGCATCACAAATGAGATGCGCAGCCGCTTCGGAAAGCTGACCGCCGAGGTGTCGTCAGGCAAGTGCATGAGCGAAGAGATCCAGGAAAAGATGACCGCGCTTGCGCTCCGTCTGAACGACGTTTCCGGCAAAAAACAGTACGGATATCTGCCGCAGAGCGTCAAGAAAATGGTCGACGAAACCGTGGAACTGGTCGCCGGAGACAAGCGGATCGCTGAGATGTACGAGCTGTGGTATCAGGCAAAATGCTCCGTCACGCAGGCGTATACCGACATGCTTCCGGAGAAGCTTCCGCTGTCAAAGGAGCCGACGTTCAAGCCGGTGCGCAACGCGCTGGTCCGCGAGGCGGCGCAGCTCGGAATGGAGCTGCAGATGTACTACGGACAGGGGCCGGCGAAACCGAAAAATGATCCGAAAGAGAAGCAGTCCGACGCTCCGAAGCTCGCTGCTTTCTGCGCGGCGCTCCGCTTTTTTGACAGCATCTGCCGGACCTTTGAGAGCAACTGTAAACAGTATCATTGGGAGGAAGACGACGATATTGACAAGAAACTTCGCCGCGAGATCTGGGCTGTCAAGCACGGGATCTCGCTTCAGATGTGATGCGGAGGGGAGTAAAGTGAAGATTACGATCAGAGAAAAACAAAAAGACGGAAAAAGAAAACAGCAAAAATCGTCGCCGCCTGCTGATATCAGGGCAACGGAAGAGTACAGAAACGCCGGATGCTGGAAAAAACTGCGGATGATTCTGACGTCTGTCCTCGGCAATCAGCGCGGAGAAGCACACATCCCCGACCGGGTCCTGCGCGATCTTGCGCACGCGCTGCTGCCGAATATCACGGCATTCTTCGAGAGTGAGGAGGGGAAAGCGGAGTATGCGGAGTGGGTGAAAAAGCAGAAGCATCGGACGGCGGCGCTGTCAAAACTCCCCGGGAAAGGCGGCGCGGGCAGGAGATGATCCTGCCCGCGCTTTCATACTTCCGGGAGAGAAAAGACAAATCCGAACTGATCCTTCATAACGAAACAGTTCGGATAGGTCTTGTTTGGTGACCCCTACGGGAATCGAACCCATGATTACGCCGTGAGAGGGCGTCGTCTTAACCGCTTGACCAAGGGGCCGCTGTTACAGCTTATACAGTATATCATACCTTCAGCCAAAATGCAAGTCTTTTTCAAAAAAAATTATCATTTGCCCGTTTTGCCCCCGCGGCGGGGACGGTACGGCAAACTTTTCTCATTCCTTCTTGACAAATTCGCCGATCTGTGGTACAGTGATACTGCCGAAATCCATCCGATCAAGGAGGAACATTTCCATGCCGTTTTCATTACCCGAATACCATGCTTCTCTCGAAACACTGCACGTCGGCTGTGAGAAGCCGCACGCCTATTTTATCCCTTACCACAGCCTTGAGGCGGCGCTGACGGACAATCGTGCGGCGAGCCGTTATTTCAAGTCGCTCTGCGGCGACTGGAAATTCCGCTGGTTTCCTTCCTTCGGGGACGCCGCGTCCTGCGCCGATCCCGATTGGCCGACCGACGGCATGGAGTCTTTGACGGTGCCGATGAACTGGCAGGCGGCCCTCGGCCGCGGCTGGGACGTACCCAACTACACGAACATAAACTATCCGTATCCCGTCGAGCCGCCGCTGACGCCGACGGAGAATCCGTGCGGGCTGTACGTGCGGGATTTCACGCTGCCCGCCGCCGCCGCGGGGAAGGAAGCCTTCCTCCATTTCGAGGGCGTGGATTCCTGCTTCTATCTGTGGGTGAACGGTACGTTCGCCGCGTACAGTCAGGTCAGCCACATGACGAGCGAGATCAACGTCACCTCTTTCCTCCGGCCGGGGAAGAACACGCTGAAGGTGCTCGTACTCAAGTGGTGCGACGGTTCCTATCTGGAGGATCAGGACATGTGGCGCATGTCCGGCATCTTCCGCGAGGTGTATCTGCTCTTCCGTGACCGGGAGTATATCCGGGATATCTTCATCCGCCCGCGGCTCGCGGACGACTTCGCGTCCGGCGCCTTCCGGCTCGAGTACGAGACGGTCGGCGCACCGGCGGTCGCTTATGCGCTCCTCTCTCCGGCGGGCGAGACGCTGGCGGAGGGGACGGCTGCCTCCGGCACGGAGATCCCCGTCGAACGGGCCGAGCTCTGGAGCGACGAGACGCCGGTTTTGTACACGCTCGTGCTCCGCGCGGGCAGCGAGGTGATCGCCGTACCCTGCGGGCTGCGGCGCATCGAGGTAAAGGGCAAGACCGTGCTCATCAACGGCCGCAAGGTCAAGGCGAAGGGCGTCAACCGCCACGACAGCCATCCGCTGCTCGGGCACGCCACGCCGTACGAGCATATTCTCGCGGACCTGCATTTGATGAAGCGGCATAACGTGAACATGATCCGCACGAGCCACTATCCGAACGATCCGCGCCTGACGGGGCTGTGCGACCGTCTCGGCATCTACGTCTGCGACGAAGCGGATCTCGAGACGCACGGCATGGCGGTCGTCGGCCGCTGGGATGAACTGACGGACAGCCCGGCGTGGACGGCGGCGTATCTCGACCGCGCCGAGCGGATGCTGGAGCGGGACAAGAACCATCCCAGCGTCATCTTCTGGTCGGTGGGGAACGAGTCCGGCGTCGGACGAAACCATCGCGCCATGGCGGATTATTTCCACAAGCGCGACGGTTCCCGCCTCGTACACAGCGAGGACGCCACGCGCCGCGCGGAGGAGACGTACAAAACGGCGCCCCGCGCCGGAGACGCCGATTACGTCGATATCGCCAGCCGCATGTATCCGTCGCCGCAGGACTGCCTTGATGATTATATCAAGAATCCGCACGTGAAGCAGCCGCTCTTTTTGTGCGAATACTCGCACGCGATGGGCAACGGCCCCGGAGACCTGAAGGCGTACTGGGACGTCATTTACGCGCACGACGAGTTTTTCGGCGGCTGCGTGTGGGAGTTCATCGACCATGCCGTCGCCGTGACCGCGCCGGGCGGCGTCAACCGGTATCTGACGCCGGGGTATACCTACGGCGGAGACTTCGGCGACACGCCGAACGACGGGAACTTCTGCGCGGACGGGCTCGTCTGGCCGGACCGCCGCCCGCATACGGGATTCCTCGAACTGAAAGAAGTCCTCAAGCCGTTCTCGATCGAGGCGGGCGCGCGGGAGGGCGAGATCCTCGTCAGAAACCGCCGGTATTTCACCGATCTGTCCGATCTCCGCTTCGACTGGCGCGTGGAGAGGGACGGGGAGGCGGTCGCGTCCGGGTCGTTCACCGCGCCCGCCGCGCCGCAGAAGACGCGCCGCGTCACGCTCTGGACGGAGCCGCAGGCGGAGGACGGGATCCGCACGCTGACCGTGACGGCGCACGCCGTCCGTCCGACGCCCTGGGCGCCGCAGGACTGGGAGGTCGGCGCCGTCCAGCTCCCGCTTTCATCCCGCGAGACGCGCCGTCCGGCGCCCTTCGGCGTCCCGGTCGCGCTGACCGACGACGGGGAGACGATCACCGTTACGGCGGACGAGACGGTCTACACGCTCTGCCGCCGCTGCGGGCTCATCACGTCGCTGTGCGACAACGGCACGGAGATGATCGCGGAGCCGATCCGCCCGACGATCTGGCGCGCGCCGACGGACAACGACCGCAGGGTCAAGGAGCAGTGGTTCGGCATGCGCTACGACCGCGCCGCCGTCCGCTGCTACGGCGTGGAGATCGTATCGGAGGAGGCGGAGCGCGCCGTCGTCCGCGCGCGCTTCTCGCTCGGCGCGCCGCCGTTTGCGCCGTTCTGCTCCGGCAGCGTGACGTACACGTTCACCGCCGGCGGCGTCACGCTCCGCTATGAGATGGAGCGCCCGGAGGGGCAGCCGCCGCTGCCGCGCTTCGGTATCCGCCTGACAATGCCGGAGGGCGCGGAGAAACTGCGCTACTTCGGCTTCGGACCCACGGAAAGCTACGCGGACAAGCGGCTCGCCGCCCGGCTCGGGCTCTTCTCGTGCGACGTGCGGGACGATTTCCAGCCGTATATCCGCCCGCAGGAAAACTCCGCGCACGCGGACTGCCGCTTCGCGCGCGTTTCCTTCGTCTCCGGACACGGTCTGTATTTCTTCGGCGACGGCTTCAGCTTCAGCGCGTCTCACTTCACGCCGGAGCAGCTCACCGAAACGGCGCACGATTACGAGCTCGTCCCGCACGGCGAGACGACGATCATCGCCGATTACCGGCAGGCGGGCATCGGTTCCAATTCCTGCGGTCCGTGGCTCGCCGAACCGTACCGATTCGAGGAAACGTCCTTCTCCTGGGAGATCCGTATCCGCCCGGCGTTCGACGGAGACGTCCGCCCGTTCGACGAGCTGAGAACGGATTACTGATCCGTCCCCGCGCGCTTCTTCCGATAAAAGAGCGCCGTCCCCGCCATGCGGCAGGGACGGCGTTTTCTTCATTTGCTTCCGTACAGGAGCGTGAAGGATTCGTAATGGTCGTCGGTGTAGTAGATCGCCGAGAAGTCCTCCGCGTATACGATCCGCTTGGCGCCGCGGCTCGATTTTCCGACGGTGCCGATATCGCATTCGCGGTATTTTTTCTTCGCGGGGAGGAGTCCGTCGTAATTCCCGAAGTAATCCCCGCCGATCGCGCAGCCGGGCGCGTACGCTTCAAGCGATCCGCCCGGCCAGCCGAGCTTTTCCGCTTCACTTTTGGTGATGAAATTCTTCGGCAGGCGGTGATAGGTCCAGAGATAGAGCGCCACGTCTTCCTTCGACGAATAACTCCCGTTTTCATCAAGCGTCTGCGTCTCGGCGGAGGACGTTTCCGTCTGCGCCGCGCTGTCCGGCGCGTCGGTGATGAGAGAGAACGGATCCGCCGCTTCCGTCTCCTCCGTGAGCAAAAGCTCCAGCGCTTCCCCGAGCACTTCTCCGCAGGAGGCGAGGAGGACGAGACATATCCCTATGACGAACGCGCCGAGGAGACGGCGCCGGATGCGGTGCTTCATGCTTTCTCTCCTCTCTTTTTCTCATTCGCCTCCGCGATCGCGCGCAGCCATACCGCCGCGTGGGAGGCAAAGCCGTGATTGCAGCTCGATCTGTCATCCGTACCTTCCCACAGCGTGCCGGTCGTCTCCGCCATCGCGCTGAAGTACCCGCGGATGTTCTCCAGGACCTCGTCGTACGCGCCGGCGCGGAAGAGCAGCTCCAGCCGCAGATAGTAGCCGATGAACGGATTGGCCGGCCAGATCTCCGGATACGCGCCGGTCTCCGCGCGCTTCGGGCCGAAGTCCCGGACCAGCGTCTCCCACAGCGCCGGATACCGCACGGGATCCGCGACGCCGGTGAAGAATGCGTAGTACTGGCACACCTCCGTGCATTCGCCGGAGAGGACGGCTTTCCCGTCCCGGAGGACGGCGTTGTCGCAGAACCACTCCCCCGTGAAGGAGCGCGCACGGATCACCTCGGCGAGACGGTCCGCCTCCTCGCGCAGCGCACCGTCGCCGTACAGCGCCGCCAGCGCCCGCTTGAAGCGGACGTAGAGCATGTTCGTCGGGTAGTTGATGTCCTGCGTGAGCTGGTTGGCGTGTGACCATTCGAGGAAGATCCAGCTCTCCAGCCGCTGAAGCAGTCCGTCCTCGTTCTCGAAGCGGCGGAAGTATCCGAGCAGCCCGTACATCCGCTTCCGCGCCGCTTCGACGAGCGCCGGATCGCCGCCGCGCGCAAAGCGGTACTCCTCCAGCTCCAGCACATACCACATCGCCCAGTTCGGGATGAACGTGCCGTGGCGGTCGATGGCCGGATAGGCCTTCGGCAGCATCCCCTCCGGGAGCAGCGGGAAGGACGCGGGCATCAGAAAATTCTCGAGGAACGCCCGCTCCACCCGGCTCTCCCCGGTCAGCGCGTATTCCGTGCGCGCCGTGAAGAAGCTGTCGCACAGCCACCCCGCCCGCTCGCGGGAGGGGCAGTCCATGTAGATATCGACCGTGTTCTGCCGGAAGGTCGCGACGGCTGCGTCATAGATCCGCGCGAGCTGCGCGTCCGGCAGCGCCGGAGGCGGCAGGATCGGCGCGGAGGGGAATTCATAGCGGATGATCCCCGCCCCGCGGATCACGGACCGTCCCGTGACGGCGAATTTCAGATACCGCATGCAGTTCGGCTCGAAGGCGGTGAGACGCCACGTTCCCGGACCGAGGTCCCAGACGACGGCGCAGCAGGAGTTGCCGCAGCGTCGGAAGAAAACGTCGCCGTCCGTCAGCCGCTCGTCGAAGGTGACGATGAGGCGGCAGCCCTCCGTCTCGATCTCAAAGGAAATATACCCGGTCAGCTCCCGCCCGAGATCGCCGACGGCATACTCGCCGCCCGCGAGCTCGATCCGGTCGGCGCGCAGCGAACCCCGCCCGGGCACGCAGCGCAGCCGCTCCGCCTCAAGCGAGATCCGCACCTCCTGCTCCTGTGCGTCAAAGCCGGGCAGGTCTCCCTGCTCCGCCCCCGGATCGTCCTCGGAGTCGGAGACGGTGAAGGCGCCGCGCACAACGAGGGAGGCGAGCGCCGTCCGCTCGTATTCCGGAACGGGCACATCGCGCGCGATAAAGCGACGCGTCCCGACCGGGACGGCGGGGATCGGCGTTTCCGGCGCGGGAAGGCGGTACGCCTCGGCGAACGTGCGCGCGCCGGTGAAGCGCTGCGTCTTCTGCACGCGCGAGAAGACCCGCGCGCAGCCGAACGGCTTCTCCCCGTCGCCGGAGGCGGCGATCAGCATGCCGTCCGGCGCGTACAGCTCGGCGCAGAAGAACGGCGGATCGTCGAGGAGATAGTAGGAGGGGACGTTGTATGCGGCGACGAGGATGCGCACCTCGCCCGCCGGGATATCCGCCTCCTCCGCGCGGAAGAAGCCCTGTCCGGCGCGCGCCGGACCGCTGAGGAAGAACTCCCCGTTCACGAAGAGCTGCCATGCGGACCAGGCGCACAGGCGCAGGTGCGCGCCGCCTTCCGGCACCGCCGCCGTAAAAGCGAGCAGAACGTTCATCTCCCCGGACAGTCCCTCTCCCCATACGGGGATCGCGGTGCGGAACGCAAAATCAGTCATGCAGTTCCTCCCCGAATTCCCACGCGCCGGGCGTGAGATCGTACTTCTTTTCGCCGATCTCGCAGACGGCGTCCACCGGCGTCACGATCCGGTAGCGGACGAAGCCGTCCGCAGCACGCCAGCCGGACTCGATCGTCCCGTGCGGGGAATCAAAGCGGACGTTCAGGGCGCCGAGACGCGCGTCCGCGAGCGGCTTGAAGCGCACGCGGGAGAATCCCGGCTCGAGCGGCGTGATGCCGGCGGCCTTCTCGTACAGCCAGTCGGCGACGGCGCCGTAGGCGTAATGGTTGAAGGAGTTCATGTCGCTGCTCCACATCTTCCCGTCGGGGGAGACGCCGTCCCAGTGCTCCCACATCGTCGTCGCGCCGACGGTGACCGGGTACAGCCACGAGGGGAATTCGCGGCGGAGGAGCAGCGTGTAGGCGACGTCCGCGTGGCCGTAGTCGCTCAGCACGTGGAGGATATACGGCGTGCCGAGGAAGCCGGTCATCAGCCGGTCGCCGTCGCGGTGCACCATCTCCGCGAGCGACGCGGCGACGGCGGCCGGATCGGAGGCGAGGCCGAAACGGACGGCGAGCGCGTGTCCGGTCTGCGTCGGGAAGGAATCCCGGTACGTCTCCCGGAAGGTGCGCACGATATTCTCATACAGCGTACGGTAGGCGGAGACGTCGCGGCCGATGATCTCTCCGGCGCGCACGACGCGCTCCGTCGAGGCGGCGTAGAAGGCGTCGGCGATCAGATCCGGGGACGTGGAGCCCTTGTACTCCCCGTACGGCGCGTCGAGACCGAGCCAGTCGGCGAAGTGCTCGCCGCCCCGCCACTGATACGGGACCGGGCTCGCGCCCGTGATATAGTCGACCCAGCGGCGCATCATGTCGAAGTTGTCCTCGAGGAAGGAGACGTCTCCGTAGGTCTCGTAGAGCTGCCACGGGCAGATCGTCGCGGCGTCGCCCCATCCGGCGGAGGTGCCGTTCGGATGCAGCGTCGGGATGACGTAGGGGATGCTGCCGTCCTCACGCTGCGCGATGCGCATGTCGCCGAGCCACTTCTTGAAGAAGCGGCGCACGTCGTAGTTATACGCCGCGGCGCGGACGAAGACCTGCGCGTCGCCGGTCCAGCCCATCCGCTCGTCGCGCTGCGGGCAGTCGGTCGGCACGTCGAGGTAGTTGCTCTTCTGTCCCCAGATCACGTTGGAGAAAAGACGGTCGACGAGCGGATCGTCCGTCGAGACGTAGCCGGTGCGGCGCAGCACGGAATGATAGACGACGGCGGCGAAGTTGTCCTTTGTCGGCTCCCCGGGGAACTCGTCGACGCGCGCGTAGCGGAAGCCGTAGAAGGTGAGCGTCGGGCGGTAGGTCTGCGCGCCGTCCCGGCAGATATAGGTGAATTCCGCCTTGGCGGAGCGGTAGTTCTCGGTGTAGAAGTTGCCGTCCGCGTCCAGCACCTCGGCGAACGAGAGCGCGACGCGCTCCCCTGCCTTCGCCGTCAGCGAGATCTGCGGCGCGCCGGTGAGGTTCTGACCGAAGTCGACGACGCGCTCGCCCTTCGGCGTCACGAAGAGGCGGAACGGCCGCACCGTCTCCATCGCGCGGATCTCCTCGCCGAGCTGCGGGATCAGGACGTCTTTCGGATAGTCGGCGACGGCGGCGGGCGTATCCGGATGCGGCACGAAGGACGCGTCGTAGCACTGCCCGTCGTAGAAATCGCAGCGGGAGAGGGCGCTCTGGCCGACGAGCCAGTCCCCGTCCGTCACGATCGTCTGCGACGTCGCGTCCGCGTAGGTGATGCGCAGCGAGGCGATGATGCCCGGGGCGCGGTCGGTCCTCTTGCCGTACTTGACGATGCGGCCGAGATACCAGCCGGACGCGAGCGTGACGTCCCACGTGTTCTCCTCACCGAGGAGCGCGGTCACGTCGTAGGTCTGTACCTGGATGCGGGTCTCGTACTGCGTCCAGCCGGGCGCGAGGAGATAGCGGGAGACGCGCTTTCCGTTCAGCGTCGCTTCGTAGACGCCGCGCGCGGTGATCTGCATCACGGCGCGGACCGGCTTCTTCTTCGCGGTGAAGACGCGGCGGAACAGGGGGCAGGCGAGGGGGGCGGGCGTTGTGATCCATTGAGCGTTGGCAAGCATGGCGATACCTCCCAAATTCTGTTTGTACCATACTATCACAAATATCAGTAAAATGCAAGGGGACGCGCCAATAAAAATCCGGAAACCGCTTTACATCCGCCGCCGCCGGTGGTATAATAAAGCGAAAAGTACAAGCAGAAGAAAGGATCCGTCATGGAAAACAAGATTCTGATCGAAACCTCCGCCCGCCACGTCCACCTGACCGAGGAGCACATCGCCATCCTCTTCGGCGAGGGACATACGCTCACCAAGAAGAAAGACCTGAGCCAGCCCGGCCAGTTCGCCTGCGAGGAGCGCGTCACCGTCGTCGGTCCGAAGAACTCCCTCCAGAAGGTCAGCATCCTCGGTCCCGCCAGAAAGGCGAGTCAGGTCGAGGTCTCCCTCACCGACGCCCGCACGCTCGGCATCGACGCGCCCGTCCGTGAGAGCGGCGACATTGCCGGCTCCGGCGCGTGCAAACTGATCGGTCCGTGCGGCGAGGTCGAGCTCGCCGAGGGCGTCATCGCCGCGAAGCGCCACATCCACTTCACGCCGGAAGACGCCGAGGCGTTCGGCGTCGCCGACAAGGACGTCGTCTCCGTCAAGATCGACAGCGCGGACCGCAGCCTGATCTTCGGCGACGTCGTCGTGCGCGTCAGCCCTAAGTTCGCCGCCGCCATGCACATCGACACCGACGAGTCGAACGCGCTTCACGCGTCCGGCGTCGTGTACGGCGAGATCGTGAAATAATACGCGTCCCCCCAAAACGACCGCGGCGCGGCATCGCAGGATGCCGCGCCGCATTTCTTTGCCGTGATGCCGCTCACCCCTGCGGGAGGCCCTCTTTCGGGATCTCGTATGCGCGCCCGCCGAAGGTGTAATAGTAATGCATGGTGCTCTTTCCCTCGTCGTCGTATACGCGGCACTTCATGAACAGCGTCTCCCCGATCACGGTGTAGTCCTCCACGATCGTGCGCTCGCCGAGGTCCGCGAAAAGCTCCGGCACGCCGTCCTTCCAACGCAGTATGTTCCCGCCGGAGAGATTGGGGACGGTCTCGGTGACGGCTACGGACGGTCCGTTGGGGACCTGCTGCCGGTTGACGGTCGTCTCGATCGGGTGCGGGTCGTAGCCGAGGCTGTACATCGTCCCGTCGGCGCCGATCCTCCACATGGGGTCGTAGGGCGGGTCTTCGTTGCGCCACAGCTCGCCGATCTCGTTCCCGTCGGGACCGATCTCCTTCAGATACGTGTCGGTAAAGCAGAAGATGCGCCCGTCGTAAACGAGGAAGGTCGCGCCCGCGTAGGTGAGATTTTCGCTTTTCTTTCTTTTCCGCAGCTCCGGCACGTACAGTTCCGTTTCCGTTCCGGTGTCCAAGTCGCAGGTGCACAGCGCGATGCGGTCGGTCTTTTTGTCAAAACTGTCCATGTACACGACGCCGTTCTGCACGGTGAAGCCTTCAATCGCCGAAAAGCTCGCCTCCGAACGGACCGAAGTGCCCGTGAGAGAGATCGACTCCAGCTCCTTGATCCCCGTAGGTCCCTGGTAATGCTCGGTCTCTTCGTATACCAGACGGGTATAGTATACCCTCCCGTTCCAGTACCGCAGGGAACCGATCTGGTCCCCCTCCTTGAGCCGCGTATGGAAGAAGGGCGTGAGGTCCCCCTCGTCGGTGCCGACGGAGACGATGTCGTAGCCGATGGAGTATGTGCCCGGATACTGCCGCGCGAAGTAGAGCCGCCCGTTTTCCGGCACGTATAAAAGTGGATAGGAGGCGACCGCGGGACACGTTTTGTCTTTGTAGTCATGACGGCATTCCGGGTCGCCGCACAAAAGGCGGACCTCTCCCGTTTCCTTATCCATGTAGCGCAGTCCGTCGTTCAGGAACACGACGCCGTGCGCCGTTTCCACAAAATATTCGTGGCTGTACAGTTTTTCTGCGCGTGGGGCGGACGGATCGTATTCCGGGAGCGGCCGCCAGACGGGACCCTCCGGCTCCGGCGTGCCGGTATCGCCGGGGGGCGTATTCTCGCCCCCGCATCCGGGGAGGAGGAGAAGAAAAGCGATGAACAGGCAGAGGACGGATCTTGTTTTCATGACGGTTTCTCCTTTCATTGTTTTGTTTTTTGCTTTATTTCCTTCACCCCTGCGGGAGGCCCTCTTTCGGGATCTCGTATGCGCGCCCGCCGAAGGTGTAATAGGAATGCATGGTGCTCTTTCCCTCGTCGTCGTATACGCGGCACTTCATGAACAGCGTTTCCCCGATCACGGTGAAATCCACCACGATCGTGCGCTCGCCGAGGTCCGCGAAAAGCTCCGGCACGCCGTCCTTCCAGCGGAGTATGTTCCCGCCGGAGAGATTCGGGACGGTCTCGGTGACGGGTACGGACGGTCCGTTGAACACCAACTGCCTGTAGACGGTCGTCTCGATCGGGTGCGGGTCGTAGCCGAGGCTGTACATCGTCCCGTCGGTGCCGATCCTCCACCTGGGATCGTAGGGCGGATTTTCATTGCGCCACAGCTCGCACAGTTCATTCCCCTCCGGATCGATCTCCTTCAGATACGTGTCGGCGCAGCAGTATATGTGATCGCCGTAAAACAAGAAGTATGCGTTCTTATAGCTGTCGTCGCGTTCGCCCTTTATTTTCTTCCGGATCTCCGGCACGCAGATCTCCTTATCCGTTCCGGTGTCCGGGTCATAGGCGTACAGCGCGACGCGCTCGGTCTTTTTGTTGTAACGGCACATGTACAAGATGCCGTTCTGAAAGGTGAAGCCGTTTATCGACGAAAAGCTCGCCTCCGAACGGACCGAAGTGCCCGTGAGAGAGATCGACTCCAGCTCCATGATCTCCGTGTGTCCGGAGTGGGTGGCTGTGTGTTCATATATCTGACGGGTATAGTATATCCTCCCGTCGCTGTACTGCATGCAGGTGATGCGGTCCCCCTGCTTGAGCCGCGTATGGAAGAAGGGCGTGAGGTCCCCCTCGTCGATGCCGACGGAGACGATGTCGTAGCCGATGGAGTACGTGCCCGGATACTGCCGCGCGAAGTAGAGCCGCCCGTTTTCCGGCACGTATAAAAGCGGATAGGAGGCGACCGCGGGACACGTTTTGTCTTTGTAGTCATGACGGCATCCCGGCTCGTCGCACAAAAGACGGACCTCGCCCGTTTCCTTATCCATGTAGCGCAGCCCACGGTTCAGGAACACGACGCCGTGCGCCGTTTCCACAAAATATTCGTGGCTGTACAGTTTTTCCGCGCGTGGGGCGGACGGGTCGTAGTCCGGGAGCGGCTGCCAGACGGGAGCGTCCGGTTCCGCCGTGTCGGTATCGTCGGTTTCGGCGGGCGGCGTGTTCCCGCCGCCGCATCCGGCGAGGAGGAGAAGAAGCGCGAGGAGCAGGCAGAACGTGGCTTTCGTTTTCATGACGGTTTTCCTTTCGTTTTCCGAAAATGATCTCTCTCTGTCTTTATAGACACCGAAATATCGGAAATCTGCCGGGGAAAATGAAAAAATCCGGAAATTTACAAATCGTTCATAAATCGCCCCGCCGTTTTTTCCCTGCGCGCGCCGCCGATTCCCGCGTTCCTCTTGACATCCTTCCCCCGACAGTGTACAATAGGGGCGGGATCCTCTTTCCGCGATCCGCATACAGAAACGACAAGGAGAACCGCCATGATCCCTTTCTATGAAATCACGACGCTCTACGTCGCGCCGCATACCGCGCCCGACGGCGCCTCTCCCGCCGCGGAGACGGCGGGCGGCACGGAGCCTGCCGCCAACGGCCGCGGCTGGCCTTTTCCGTCGCTTGAGGCAGCCTTCGATTATATCCGGGAACTGAGGCGGCAGGGCATCGCCCAGCCGATCACGGTGCGCCTTCTGCCCGGTCTGCACCGTTTCCTCGAGCCCGTCGTCGTCGACGCCGGCGTGTACGGCGTCACCGTCCTCGGCGATCCGGCTTCGCGCGTGATCGGCGGCGTCCGCGTGGAGGGCTGGCGGCGCGACACGTACCGCGGCGCGGCGTGCTTCTCCGCGCCGATCCCGCCGGAGGCGAAGGATCCGGCGGCGCCCGGCGGGATCGATTTCATCGATCTGTACGTGAACGGGACGCGCGCAAAGATGACGCGCTATCCGGAGTCCGGCTATCTGTACGCCGACGAGGTCGATCAGTCGAGCGGCGTTCATTCCAAATGGTTTGTCGCGCAGGCGGGGGACTGGAAGGATTTCTCCAATGTCGACCGGATCCGGATCAACTACTTCCACTACTGGATCGACGAGCATTCCCCCATCGAGAGCTACGATCCGGCGACGCGCCGCGTGACGATGCGGTATCCGTCCGCCCGCTCCATCGCGGGGGAGCGCGGCTCGATCTCGGCGCTCGAATACTGGCTGGAAAACGTGGCGGAGACTTTCTCCCGCCCGGACGAATGGTACGCGGACGGCGACCGTCTGTACTACATCCCCCGCGACGAGTCGATGACGCCGGAGACGCTGGACGCCGTGATCCCGCGCACGAGCCGCTTCTTTATTTTCAAGGGGACGGAGGAGGCGCCGGTGCGCGGCGTGACGCTGCGCGGCCTCACTCTCTCCGGTACGCGCGGCGAATACCTCCTGACCGGGGAGGAGCGGTTCGACCGGAACGCCGACCGGGTCGCCGGCGGGCCGCAGAGCGCCTCCGACGCGGACGGCGTGATCTCCTTCCGCTTCGCGCACAACTGTACGGTGGAGGACTGCCGCATCGAGAACTACGGTCTGTACGGCGTCAATATCCATACGGGCTGCCACGGGATCCGCATCCTGCGCTCGCTCTTCCGGGACGGCGGCGCGGGCGGCGTCCGCGTCTGCGGCGGCGACGTGAACGCGCCGGCCGCAAGGCAGACGTGGGGCAATACGATCGAGGACTGCCGGATCCTGTACTGCGGCCGCCGCTACGCCGCCGGCTGCGGCGTGCTCCTGATGCACACCTACGAAAACACGGTGGCGCACAACGAGATCGGGTATCTGTACTACACCGGCGTCTCCGTCGGGTGGGTGTGGGGGTACGCGCCCTCCGTCGCCCGCGACAACCGGATCCTCAAAAACCACATCCACCACATCGGCGGCGGGATGCTCTCCGACATGGGCGGCGTCTATCTGCTCGGCCGCCAGCCGGGGACCGTCGTCTCCGGCAACGTGATCCACGACGTCCGCGCCAAGAAGTACGGCGGCTGGGCGCTGTACACGGACGAGGGATCTTCCTTCATCACGCTGGAGGACAATATCTGCTACGATACCTCCGAGAACTCCTTCCACCAGCATTACGGCTCGCTGAACACGCTGCGCAACAATATTTTCGCCTATGCCGGCACCGCGGCGACCGCGCTCGTGCGCGTCACCCGGACGGAGGCGCATATGTCGCTGCTCGCCGAGAACAATATCTTCTACGCCTCGGGGAACCCGATGCTCTGCCTCCAGCCCACGCACCTTACGAATCACACCGTTTCCTCCAAGCGCAATCTCTTCTTCGACGCCGCGCGGCCGGAGCCGGCTTTCGTCAGCTTCATGAACGGCTACCGCGAGAACGCGGACGGAAAGACGCTCACGGAGCGGGAGGCGCGGGAGGCCGGACTCGAGTACGGCACGGTGGTCGCCGATCCGCTCTTCGCCGATCCGGAGAAGCGCGACTTCCGTCTCGCGCCGGAGTCCCCGGCGTTCGCGCTCGGATTCGTACCCATCGACGTCTCGGACGTCGGACCGCGCCGCGGCGATCTTTGATATAACCGGATAAGGAGGATATCACGATGGAAGAAGTCAGAAAGATCCTCGAAACGCTCCCCGCGCCCGAGGTGCGCTCCCGTCCGGAGCTCGACACCGACCGGGAGGAATTTCGCGGCATCCGCGCGATCGATTACGACGGATTGCCGTACAAGGGGAAGAAGACCTCCGTTTTCGCCTATCTCGGCGTGCCGAAGGGGGCGTCCCCCGACGCGCCCGTCCCCGGCGTCGTCCTCGTGCACGGCGGCTATGGCCATCCGTATCTGCCGTGGGTAAAGAAGTGGAACGACCGGGGATTTGCCGCCATCGCCATGGAGACGACGGGCGCGCAGCCGCTCGGCCGCAACGCCGGAGACTGGAGAGGGGGACCGCAGTTCTCGCGCGGCGTGCCGCTCCCGGAGGGATACGTCCCCGCGCCGGACAACGACGAGATGCTGAATGACGAAGCGCCGCTCGAAGAGCAGTGGATGACGCACGCGCTCTCCCAGGTATGGCTTGCAAACGGCATCCTGCGCGCGCAGCCCGGAGTGGACGCGGGCCGCGTCGGGATCTGCGGGATCTCCTGGGGCGGGGTCATCACCTCGCTCTCGCTCGCGCTCGATCCGCGCTACGCCTTCGCCGTCCCGATCTATGGCTCCGGGTATCTCGACCGCGCGCTCTCCTATATCGGACCGAAATGGCACCGCCCGGGCAATATCCGCCATTTCCGCGCGGAGGACGGTTTCGCCGCCGTGCGCATGCCCGTGCTCTGGCTCGCCGCGAACGTGGACGAGAATTTCTCTCCGCAGTCGCACAGCGCCTCCTACGAAGCGACGGCGGGCGGGGACCCGCTCACCTCGCTCTGCTGGATCGACAAGATGCCGCACGGCCACGTCGCCGGATGGACGCCGGAGATCCAGTACCTCTTCGCGGACGCCGCCGTGAACGGCGGGGAGCCGCTCGCGCACTTTGAGACGCAGCCGGACGAGGAGCGCGCCGAGGCGAAGCTCATCGTGCCGCCCGCCACCCGCGTCACCGGCGCGCGGATCTTCACGATCGACGAGCCGATGAGCTTCGCTCCGCCGCCGGACGATCCGAACGGGACGCCCCGCATGCGGCAGACGTTCGCCGTGCACGGCGCGTCCTACGCCGGAGGCGTCGTCTCCGCCGCGATCCCGCGCGGCACGCGCGGGTACTACGTGGAAGTATTCTTTGAGAACGCCGCGGGGAGACCGTACTCGCTCTGTTCCCGCTGGGTCGAGCGGGACGGATGAGGCCGGTCCGCGAAAGAAGGATATCAATGGAGGAAGTCAAAAGGATCCTCGAGGCGCTCAGCGCGCCCGCCGTCCGGTATTATCCGCAGCTCGATCCGGACAAGGAGCCGTTTTGCGGCATCCGCGCGATCGGCTGGGACGGACTGGAATATATGGGAAAGAAGACGCCGATCTTCGCCTATCTCGGACTCCCGGCGGGCGCGTCCGCCGAGTGTCCCGTGCCGGGCGTCGTCCTGATCCACGGGGGCGGCGGTCATCCGATGCTCCAGTGGGTGAAGCTCTGGAACGACCGCGGCTACGCCGCTCTCGCGCTCGAAACGACGGGCGCTTGGCCGACGGCGCGCAACGCGGGCGACACGGACGTCTCCCCGCTGTACACGCGCGATTTCACGCCGCCCGAGGGGTATATCGCCGCGCCGGACAAGGACAACATGCAAAACGACGGCGCGCCGCTCGGAGAACAGTGGATGACGCACGCGCTCGCCGAGGTGTGGCTGGCGAACAGCCTGCTCCGCGGTCTGCCCGAAGTGGACGAGGAGCGCGTCGGCGTCTGCGGGATCTCCTGGGGCGGGGTCATCACTTCGCTTTCGATCGCCGTCGATCCGCGCTGGGCGTTCGCCATCCCGATCTACGGCGTCGGATACATGATCCGCTCTCTTTCCTACATGGGCTATTACTGGCGCCGTCCGGGCAACGTCCGCCATTTCCGCGCGGAGGACGGATATCCCGACGTGCGCATGCCGGTGCTCTGGCTTTCGTGGAACCGGGACATCGTCTTCGCTCCGCCCTCCCACAGCGCCTCCTACGAGGCGACGGCGGGCGGGAACCCGCTCACCTCGCTCAGCTGGATCGACAAAATGGGGCACAGCTCGCCCTGCGGCTGGAAGCCGGAGATCCAGTATCTCTTCGCGGACGCCGCCGTGCGCGGCGGGGAGCCGTTTGCGCGCTTTGAGACGCAGCCGGACGAGGAGCGAGCCGAGGCGAAGCTCCGCGTGCCGCCGGCGACCCGCGTCACCGGCGCGCGGATCTTCTCGCTCGACGGACCGATCCCGTGGCTGCGGCAGCCGGACGACCGGCCCCGCGGCGTCGGGCAGGAGTACCGCATCGGCGGCGCGTCCTTCGCGGACGGCGTCGTCTCCGCCGCGATCCCGCCGGACGCGCGCTCGTACTATCTGGAGGTCTCTTTCGAGAACGGCGCGGGAAAGGCGTACACTCTCACCTCCCGCTGGGTGGAGCGGGACGCGTGATCCCATGCCGTCCGCTCCCGATCCCCGGAGATCCCCTGACGGGACCATACCGATATAACTCCCGCGGCAACGCGGAAAGGAGATAATCATGAACGACGATATCCGCACCTGCGAGCCCTTTTATTTCGTCCGCGACAGGCGGCCCGTGTGCCGCATCCGCTACGCCGAGCGCCCCTTCCCGCCGGAGATCTATATCGCCCTCAAAGGGGATGAAGTGTCTCACGACGTTTCCTATATGACGCACAACGCCGCGTGGAGGATCTACGGGCGGCTGATGAGCGCTTTGCATATCAATGATTATACGCAGATCACCGCCGGCGGCGGGCATTTTCTCGACCTCGCCTGCGACGCCGGATCGACGGAAAAGCTCCCCCTGGTCTATATCGGCAAAACCGACCGGACCGATTTCTCCCTCTTGGGGGACGCGACGCCCGCTCAGTTCGCCGTAGGCATCAGCGGCGGGGATCTTCACACCGCGGCACAAACGCCGCTCGGCTTCATCGCCGCCGCGGATCACATCGCCGACTCCATTCGGATCTCGGAAGACGGGCGCGACGCGTACCTTCCGCCGGAAGCGATGGGCGTCTTCGAACGCCCCATGCCGCCGGTCGTCCATGCGTTCCCGCGCACCACGATCTCCTTCTACGGCCCGCCCCACCTCGGCGACGACAGAGTCCTCAGCGATATCCTCGCCTTCGGCGCGGACGAGATCCCGATGAGCGCCTTCGGCGTCACAAAGAAGGAGGACGTCGACCGTGTCCGCGCGCTCATCAATAAATATTATGCGCACGGCGTCACGACGCGTCTGTACGCGATCCACGGAGCTCCCAGCTATGAAGCGACCGTTCTGGACGGTTCAAAAATCCGCGCAGAGGTGAAGGAATTCGTGGATCGCTACAGCGATCTGGACGGGATCTCCCAATGGGGATACTTCGACGAACCGAGTCCGAACCACATCGCGGGCGTCACGATCGCCAAGCAGGCCTTTTACGACTACGACCCGAAGCACCGTCCCGTTTACATCAATATCGGACCGAGTGCCCACGTCCTCGGCTGTGAGAACTTTTACAACCGTCTTGCCCGCGAGCTGAATCTGGATTACTACTGCCTCGACCGGTATCCGTTCCACATCACCGAGCGCGGCGACGAAATGGCGGATCCGTACTTCTACGCGCATCTGGAGCTGAACCGCAGCTACGCCGTCGACTACGGCCGTGACTGCGGGCTGATCCTGGCGGCGATCAAGGTCGGCGGCGAGGACGGTCCGGGCGACGAATGCGGCGAGCTGCCGATGGCGGACATGAACGACGACTTCATGCGCTGGCAGACGAATCTGCTCCTCGCCTACGGGCATCGGTACCTGGAGCAGTACGTGTACTATCACGTGCACGATTACTGCATGCTCGGAGAAGGCGACGTTCCGACCTTCCGCTGGCATATCGCGCAGCGGGCGAACCGCTACGTCAAGACGGTCGGGCGGTGTGTGATGGACGGCAGGACGGTCGACGCCGTCTTCCACCTTCCGAAGCCGGACGGGAGTTACGACTTCAACGTGATCCCGTACTACGGCTACCGCGGCGCGGGGGACGTGCGGGGCGTGGACGCCGCGCTCAGCTTCCTCGACGACGGGACGCTGATCGTCACGGACAAGCGCTGCGACGCCTTCCACGGCGGCGACCACGACGTGACCGTTTCCGGTCTGAAGGGCGCGCTCGAATGGTTCAACGCCGAGACCGCCTCCTGGGAGGATATCGCCTCCTGTCCCGCCGCCCGCGTCGGCGGGGACGGCCTGACGCTCACGCTCACGCGCGCGTCGCAGTATATCGTCCGCCCGCGGTGATCCCCTTCGCGTGATCCGCCATCCATTTACCGCGGCAGGAGCCTGCCGAGAAAGGAGCGCCCTATGAGCGCACAGGAAAATACCTCTCCCCGTCCGTTTTATTTCGTGAAGGACGGCCGTCCCGCCTGCCGGATCATCCATCCGGGAGAACCGTTCCCGCCGGAGCTCTACACCGAGGTCACGCCGCCGCACGGCGTCCGCGAATGCTCCTACACGCTGCACAACGCGATGTGGGGGATCGCCTGCGCGATCGGCGGCAAGACCGGCGTCATGCCCGACGTCCTCTCCTTCGATCGGGCGGGCGAAAGTCCGCTTCCCTCCGTCTTCATCGGGCGGCTGGACTGCACGGACTTCTCCCTTCTGGGCGACGCGGACGCCGCGCATTTCGCCGTCGGTGTAAGCGGCGACGATCTGTACACCGCCGCGCAGACGCCGATCGGGTATCTGGAAGCGGCGAGCCATATCGCCCGGTCCATCCTCTATTCCGAGGACGGGCGCGACGCGTTTTTGCCGCCGGAGGCGCTGGGCGTCTTCGAGCGCCCGATGCCGGAGGTAAAGCATGCGTTCCCGCGCACGATGATCTCCTTCTACGGACCGCCCTATACGTACTCCAAGGAGCCCGCCGACTGGCTTGCCGACGAGGATACGTTCAACGATATCCTCGCCTTCGGCGCGGACGAGGTGCCGCTGTACGCCCACGGGATCACGTCGCCGGAGCGCGTCGGGGCGCTGCGCGCCCTCATCAAAAAATTCCATGCGCACGGCGTCACCGTCCGTCTCTACGGCGCGCCCGTGCCGTACAGCGAAGGTCATTTCTACGACGAGATGGACGTGAACGTCATCCGTGAATCCGTCAAGGAATTCATCGACCGGTACAGCGATCTGGACGGGATCTCCCAGTGGGGACTCGCGGACGAGCCGGATCCGCGGCACGTTCAGTACTACGTCGCCGCCCGCGCCGCCTGCCGCGAATTCGACCCGAAGAAGCGCCCGACGTACATCAACATGGGACCGCGCGCCCACTGCCGCGGCATCCAGAACTTCTACGACCGCGTCTCCCGCGTGCTCGGGATCGATTACTACTGCCTCGACCGGTATCCGTTCTTCATGACGGAGCGCGGACCGGAGATGAAGGATCCGTACTTCTACGCGCATCTGGAGCTGAACCGCAGTTACGCCGTCGACTACGGCCGCGACAACGGGCTGATCCTCGCCGCGATCAAGGTCGGCGCCGATCCGGAGCGCGCGGACATCGACGAGACCTTCATGCGCTGGCAGACGAACTTCCTCCTCGCCTACGGCGGCCGGTATCTGGAGCAGTACGTCTACTACCACGCGCACGACTTCTCCATCCTCGACCGGAACAACAAGCCGACCTTCCGCTGGTATCTCGCGCAGAAGGCGAACCGCTACGTCAAGACGGTCGGACGGTGCGTGCTGGACGACAAGACGGTGGACGCCGTCTTCCATCTTCCGAACGCGGACGGGAGCTGCGATATCGACACGATCCCCTACTACGCGTACCGGAACGCCGGCGAGGTGTGGGGCGTCGACGCCGCGCTCAGCTTCCTCAGTGACGGCACGATCATGGTCACGGACAAGCGCTGCGACGCCTTCCGCGGCGGCAATCACGAGATCGTTCTCACCGGCCTGACGTGTCTGACGGGTAAGATCGAATGGTTCAACGCGGACGCCGCCGCGTGGGAGGATATCTCCTCCTGCGCCGCCGCCCGCCTCAGCTACGAAGGGCTGACGCTCACGCTCGACCGCGCGTCGCAGTATATCGTCCGCCGTCGCTGAGATTTCCCGGCGATCCTTCCCGCCGCGCCGGACGAAGCCAAAAGCAAAAAAAGAAGACCGAGGGCGGTCTTCTTTTTTCGGTTTTACCGATCATTTCATCGCGGCGAAGAGTTTGTCGAACGCGTCCGCGTACGCGCCGGCGATCAGGCGCGAGCCGGCTTCGTTCGGATGGACGCCGTCCGGCGACCACGCGGTCGGCGCTTCGCCGATGCAGTGCGCGGCGAGGAAGCCGTCGAGCGGGATGAACGCGTCCGCGAACTCGCGGGCGAGCTTGCGCGTCACCTGGATCTTCGGATCGAGGTCGACGCGGAAGTACTCCTTGTCCGGAACGGGGAGAAGGAACTGCTCGAGGATGATGATCTTCGCCTTCGTCTTCTCCCTGATCTCCGTCAGGCAGTACCGGTAGCATTCCTCAAAATACTCGTGCGGCATCCAGTTCCGGTCGCCGGCGCGGTGCCACGTGTCGTTCACGCCGATCAGGATGGAGACGAGATCCGGCTGTACGTCGACGCAGTCCTTCTGCCAGCGGTCGCGCAGGCTTTCCGCGCGGTTCCCGCTGATGCCGAGATTGATGAACTCGAAATCCGTGCCGGGGTGGCGGTTGGCGATCAGCTCCGCCGTGTACTTCGGGTAGCCGTTGCCGAGAAGATGCGGATCCTCTCTCGAACGTCCGGCGTCGGTGATGCTGTCGCCCTGGAACAAGATCTTCATGATGCGTCCTCCTGAGATTTGGTGTGAATCGGTGGGATCGATGGGATCGGTAACATTATACTCCGCTTCGGCGGGGATTGCAAGGGCGGATATGTTATTTTCCGCGTTTGTGCGCGGCCTGGATCCGCCGCGTGACTTCCCCGAAGATTATTATCGTGTCTCTTGACAAAAAACGGGAAAGATGATACAATTGCTAAAAATGTATATTATCCGGCATCGGATCCCGACAATCCGTGTTCTGTGATACAAAGGAGAAACCGTCATGAAGAAAGCAATGCTCATTTTCCTTGCAGCGGCGATGCTTCTGCCGCTCGTCTGCTGTGCGAAGCCGCAAAAGACGCCGACGGAGACCGATATTCCCACCGACGCGGCGACGGACAGCGCCGCCGCATCCGAACCGCCCGCGCCTACGTATCCGGACGCCGTGCCGGAACTTGACTTCGACGGCGCCGCGTTCCGCATCCTCGAACAGGATACAGCCTTCGAGTCATCGCTCTCGATCTACGTGGAGGAATCCGTCGGCGAACAGCTCAACGATGCCATATACGACCGCAACCACACGATCGAGGAGCGGTTCCGCATTACGATCCCGGCGCCCGTGCGGGATACGATGGACAATATCTATACGATCACCCAGAACGCCGTGAGATCGGGGGACGACGTATACGATCTGGTCCTGCACGCGATGACCTCCACCCTGACGGACATCGCGAACGGCGTCGTTTCCGACTGGCTCACCGTTCCGTACATCGATGTCTCCAATCCGTGGTATACGGACGGGCTGGAGGACTGCATCATCGCCGACAAGCTGCTGTTTCTCACCGGCGACCTGTCGCTTTCCTATACCGGGGCGACGTACTGCCTCGCCTTCAACCGCACGAAGGCGGCGGACTACAATATAAACGAGGATTTCTATCAGCTGGTGCGCGACGGGAAGTGGACGCTGGACCGGCTGCTTTCCGTCTGCGTCGATCTGTACAACGACGTGAACGGCAGCGGCAGCCGGGATGCGGGCGACTTTTACGGCTACTTTGACAGCGGGATGGTCAACGGCTTCGTATACGCGGCCGATATGCGGACGGCGGTGCTCGAGGAAGATCTGACCGTTCGCTTCGACATGCTCAGCGAACCCAACATAGACCTGTACGACAAGCTCGCCCTGCTCATGAAAATGGGCGCCGGCGCAACGAATACGAAAAACGCCTTTACGGAGGGCTGCGCGCTCTTCACCTCGATCTCCGCCTCCGCTCTGACAAGCGACAAAATGGTGGATATGTCGGACGACTTCGGCGTGCTCCCTCTGCCGAAGTGGAACGAGGATCAAAAGGCGTACTATACGAACGTCAACAACTTCAGCGCGCTGGTGCTGATGCTCCTGAAAACGGCGGCGCGGTTGGAGCTGATCGGTGCCGTCGTTGAAGCGATGAGCGCGCTCAGCTACCGCGACGTGCTCCCCGTCTACTGCAATTCCGTACTCGAGCTGCGCGCCTCGCGCGATCCGGAATCGAGCGAAATGCTCCGCCTCATCATGAACTCGCGCGTCATGGATTTCGAGACGCTTTACGGCGGCGGAGACGGCTGGACGAACCGGCAAAGTCATTTCGTCGAAAGAACGGGCGCCATGGTCTCCTACGTCACCAGCCGTCTGGAGAAGTTCAGGCTCATTTACGAGGATCTCCTCAATATGATCCTGGATGCGGACACGTGATCCGTTCCATACCCCCGATACAACCAAGGGACCCTCCCGCCGGGAGGGTCCCTTGTTCGTTTATTCGCCGTAGGAGCGGTCGACGCGGAGCGTGTATTCGCGCCAGAGCTGCGCGGCGGCGCGCACCTCGTCCTCCGTCAGAGCAGCGCCGAAGGACATCGGGGAGATGCAGTAGAGGGACGGCACGCCGACGCCGGTCTGCGCAAGCAGCCAGCGCAGCGAATCGCGGTTCGTGTTGATGCCGGTGCCGTCCGTATCGATCAGCACCCCCGGCATCGCCGCCGCGCAGATCTTCGCCCGGCGGGCGAGATCCTCCCGGCAGTTCCGGTTGTTCGGATTGTAATCGTGGAGCCGCACCATGTCGCAGCACGCGGCGAAGTACGGATGGCAGGGCGAGCAGTTGACGAGCGCGTCCGGCTTCACCGCCTTGGCGGTCTCGTAGAAGAAGCGGTAGAAGTCGTACAGATATTCCACGCCGTATTTCCCGGAATAGGTGCAGAAGCCGCGCCCGACGGGGAAGGCGTTGACGTTGTCGATCTTGAAGCCGTCGCAGTTATAACAGCCTTCGTCGGCGGAGAGGACGCGGCGTATGATCTCCCGAAGGAGCGCAAGGTACGCGGGATGGGATACGTCCAGCCAGCGCTGCCCGTTCTCCGTTACGGCGAGCGCCTCCTCCGGGATCCCCTCCGGGTCGAACGCCTTGAACCACAAGAGTGTCCGGATCCCTTCCGCGTGCCGCGCGTCCGCGAAACGGCGCAGATCCGGCCATTTTTCCGGATCCGCCGTGCAGGTGCCGTACTGAGACTGCCACTTGTCGTCGATGATGAGGCAGCGCGGATACAGCCCCGCCCGGTGCAGGCGGTCGAGGAAATCCGCGTATACCGTCTCCCGCGCGCCGTTCTGATCCCGCTCGGCGAAGCCGTTCTCGGAATGCTGCTGCGTCCAGCCGCACGCGATCGGTCCGTGCCAGAATTTCGGCGGGACGGTCCGCCGCGGCGGCTGCGCGCCGCCCTCGGAGAAATAATACTCCGCGTACTGCCGCACGGCGTCGTACTCGTCCTCAGCTCCGTATCCGACGACGTGCGGCGCCGTCCACTCCCCGTCGACGGCGGTATGCCCGTCCATCGCCGCCGTCAGGGTAAAGCGGCTCGCCCACCATTCGTGCCGCGAGATCCTGTAATCGAAGGAACGGAAATTGTGCTCCCCGGGCGCGGCTGCCAGCCCGAGCGCGAGCTGCCGGGCGAGTCCTTCCGTGCGGAAGGCGTAGAGAAACGTCGGCGGCACCATGAGGATGGGATCCCGATGGAAATCCTCGGAGGTCTTGAAGGTATAGTCCTCCCCGCGCGCCCACGGCTGCGGCGGGCAGGGGAAGAAGCCGGACGAAAACTCGTATTCGCTGCCGAAGTACGGCGCGCCCGCGTCGCCGGAAAAGTATTCCACGCAGTCGACGCGTCCGCGTCCCTTCACGCGCACACGGTACACGAAGCGGAGCGGCGTCGCGTCGATCGTATAGAGCTTTTCCTCCCACAGGACGCTCCTTCCCTGCCAGACGAACCGCTTTCCCTCCTCCGTATCCATGGCGCCGACGAAGCGCGGCGCCTCCGGCTCCGCGTCGCAGACGGTCTCCCCGCCGCCGTTCATCTGATGGACGGCGGAGCGGACGTCCAGTCCGGCGACGGTCGTCCCGCCGAGGACGACGTCCGCCCTCGCTCCGTCGATGACGAGCGTATATCCGGGCGCGGTATACGTATAGGTGCGCATAGCCTCCCCTCCTCTTTCAGCGCGCCGCCCGGCCGACGACGGCCTGATAGGCGGCGAAATAACGCGAGCCGAATTCCCGCAGCGAGACGGAATCAAAGTGGAGATTGTCCGGCTTTCCCGTCAGCCCCGCCGCCGACGCGATCCCGAAATCCGCATGCGCGTCCGCCACGCGGCGCAGCTCCTCGTTGACGATCCGGTAATACGGCGTGCCGCCGCATTTTTTCAGATAATCGCCCAATTCTCCGACGATGACCGGCGCGTCCGTGCCGATGTCGCGCCGCATCTGCCCGATCATCTTCTCAAAGCGTTCGCCGTAGCTGCGCGCGTTCTCTTCCGTATCGCTGTCGCTTTCCCCCTGATGCCACAGGATCCCGGCGAGCTCGCCGGAACGCATCCCGAGCCGCGCAAGGAACACGGCGTGGTCGTACAGGATCTCTCCGGGCTGCCACCGCGCCAGCGTCGTTCCGCCGTCCGCGCAGGGGATCAGTCCGACCGCTTCGTCGTAGGTCTCGGCGCAGTCCCGCGCGAAGGACGCCGCAAGGCACACGCCGTAGGTGTCGTTGTGGTTCTGGCGGTCGCAGTTGATCGGCTCCGCCATGGGGCGGAACAGACCGTTGCGCATCATCCGGCACCGGTGATCCGAAATGTCCGGCACCTCGCCGAATTCGCCGCGTCCCGCCATGTTCGACTGGCCGATCATCAAAAAGAGTTTCATTTCGTCCTCTCCTCCCATTCGCTGCGTGTCAGTATATTGTAGCATATCCCGCGCCGAAAAGCAACCGCCCGCCTTGACAAACGCGGCGCCGTCTGCTATAATATGCCGCGTCCGATCTTCTTCCGCGGGAGGTGCTCCATGTTCTCCGCCGTTCGTTCCCGGACTCGTTCCCGGATCCGCCTGTGCGCGCTGTGCGGCACCTTTGCCGCGCTGCTCGCCGTCTGCGCGTGGATCTCCGTGCCGACGTCGCCTCCGTTCACGCTCCAGACCTTCGCCGTGTTCGCCGCGGCGCTTCTGCTCGGACGGCGCGCGGGGACGGCGTCCGTCCTCGCGTATCTCGTCCTCGGCGCGCTCGGCGCGCCCGTTTTCTCCGGCTTCGGCGGCGGGATCGGCGTCCTCGTCGGTCCGACGGGCGGATATCTGATCGGCTTTCTCTTCGCCGCGTGGATCGCCGGCGCGCTCGCAGAGGGGGATGCGCCGCTCGGACGGCGGATCCTCGGCTGCGCGCTCGGCCTCGCCGCGTGCTACGCCTTCGGGACGGCGTGGTTCGTCGCCGTATCCCTGCGCGCGGGACGGGAGATGAGCGTGGGGAGCGCGCTCGGGCTCTGCGTTGCGCCGTTCCTCATCCCGGACGCGGCGAAGATCGCGCTCGCGCTGCTCCTCCCGCGCCGCATCCTGCAAAGACTGTATAAAGAATAAACGGACCGCCGCTGTCCGAGGACAGCGGCGGTCGTTTTATGAGCAGGCGCGGATCCTCACCGACCGAGCTGCGCGAGGTATTCCTCAAGACACAGCCCCGCTTCGTGGATGGCGTAGGCGTGATACCGCCCGACATAGCGGTAGTGCCATGGCTCGAAGGAGATGCCGGTGACGCTCTCCTTGTTCTCGGGGAAGCGGAGGATGAAGCCGAACTTCCACGCGTTCTCCGAAAGCCACCGATACGCCTCCGTCTGCGCGAAGCGCTGGTCGGCGGAGGGAAGATTGTGCATGTCGCAGCAGAGACCGGTCTGGTGCTCGCTCGTGCCGGGACGGGCGGAGTACGTCGCCGTGATCGCCTGCGCCTGGGCAAGCGTCAGCGACGGATTCGCCGCCATCTCGTTCTGTGTGTACATATTGAACAGCGTCGTCTGGTATTCATAGGAGCGGTACGCGCTCGTCACGGACACGTCCGTGATGCCGCACACGCGCATCTCGATATACATAGCCTCCAGCGCTTTCTCGGCGGTCAGGCGCATCTTCTGCGTGTTGCGGCCGTCTTTTCGCGTGTCCGCCACGTCCGTCAGGTCCGTCGGCAGGTACGAGGCGTCGATCGTGGAGGAATTGTTCACGAGGATCAGATACCCGTCGCGGTCGGCGGGATCCATGTACTGCTCGTAGGCGGAGAGATCCGCCGTGAAGGTCGGCGTCGGCACGGAAGGCTCCTCGGGCGGAGAGGGCGGATCCGGCTCCGCGGGCGGGTCGGTGACCGGCGTCGGAGGATCCGTCTGACCGGTCTCGCCGCCCAGCCCGGAATAGTCGCCCTCCGGGATCGGAGAGAGCGCGTCCGCGCGCTGGAGCAAAAACAGCGTATCCGCGTCCGTCCGTTCGACGGTGACGGTGTTCCCCTTCTGCGTCAGCGTCACGCCGCACATGTAGCGCGTGACGAACGCCGCCGGGATGAGGCAGGAATCCTCTCCGAACAGCGCGGGCACGGCGAGGCGGACGGCCTGCCCGTTCACTTCGGCGACGTCGCTGCCGTCCCGGAAGACGACGTCCTCGTCGCGGCCGGTCCCGGCGCTGTCCGTCGTCCCGCCGGAGGCGTCCGGGCGGACGACGAAGCGCATCTCTTCTCCGTCGCCGACGTTCGTCATCCGCAGCGCGGCGGCGAGGCGGGCGAAATCGAGGCAGAGCACGCCGCCCCGGTACGCCGACGCCTCCTCAAGCGTGCCGCCGTCCGTGCCGCAGAAGGAATAGCGAACGGAGACCGGTTCCTGAGGCGCGGAGGTGTGCTGGAAATGGATCCAGAAGGCGACGGCGGCGACGGCGGCGAGCACGAGAAAGATGAGCACGCCGACGAGCAGCCGCCCGAGGAAGACGCGCCCCGCGCGGCGGCGGTTTTCGCGGCGGCGCTCTTTTTCCCTCGCGCGCTGCCGGGCCGCTTCCGCTTTCTGTTCCTGCGCGCGCGCGTAGGCCGCGCGGCGGCGGGCGTAGTCGGCGGAATTGTTGACGCGCCGGGCGCCGTCGGAAGATTCGGGGGGACGGGTATTACGGTTCATATTTTCCTCACGGCGAAGGCGTTACGCCTTCGTTTCACAGATCATAAAGTACGGGGACGCGGGCGAATTGAGCATCCTGAACTGCGCGACGGTCATCTTGTAGCGGGAGAGCGTAGAGAAATACGCCTCCAGCTCCCGCCCCTCCTCGGCGCCTTCGGCGTGACCGGGATAGACGGCGACGAGCAGGATCGCGTCGCGGCCGAGCATCGCCACGGCGTTTTCCACGGCGGGCAGCGTCGTCTTCCGCATCGTCGTCAGTTCCTTGTGCCCGCTGCCCGGCATGTAGCCGAGGTTGAACATCCCGGCGCGGATCGGACCGCGCACGAACTCCGGCGCACGGTCGTGGGAGACGCAGAGCAGGCGGTAGTTGGGCGGGCAGCCCTCCTCCCGCAGCGTCTCTTCCGTGCGGCAGAGCGCCAGCGGCTGGATATCGAAGGCGGTGACGGAACCGGTCGGCCCGACGGTACGGGAGAGGAAGGCGGTGTCGTGGCCGTTCCCCATCGTGAAATCGACGGCGGCGTCGCCGGGGCGCAGGTGCGCCAGAATGAAATGCTTCTGCAGAGCGAGAAGATCGACCATGTCCGTCCCCTTTCCGCGGTACCGTGTCCGCCATACTAACATTGTACAGCGCGCGGCGAGAAATGTCAAGCATAAACCGCGCGAAACCGCGCGGCGGGCATACGTCCGCGTTTTTTTCGCACAACGGGCAAAAACGAAAGAAAAACGGAGAAAACCGCAGAAAAGCATGCTCCAGATGAAAAAAGTGAAAAATAATTCCGAAAAACCCTTGACAGGCGCTGTGCGGTATGCTATACTATCCCTCGCCGAAAAAATCTATCCGTTACGGAGGAAAGATATGTCCACATTCATGGCAAAAAAGGAGACCGTCGAGCGTAACTGGTACGTTCTGGACGCAGCGGGCAAGCCGCTCGGAAAGACCGCCGTTACCGCGGCCACCATTCTTCGCGGCAAGCACCGTCCGGAGTTCACGCCGCACGTCGACTGCGGTGAGTTCGTCATCATCATCAACGCGGACAAGGCGGTCCTTACCGGCAACAAGCTCGAAAAGAAGTTCCATTATCATCATTCCGGCTACATCGGCGGGCTGAAGAAGATCCAGTACAGCAAGCTGATGGCAACGAAGCCGGAGCTGGCGATGGAATACGCCGTCAAGGGGATGCTCCCGCACAACTCCATCGGCGACAAGGCGTTCACCCGCCTGAAGGTCTACGCCGGCTCGGAGCACAAGCAGCAGGCGCAGAAGCCCACCCCGTATGAAGTGAAGTAAGGAAGGGAGTAAAAAGGTATGTATACGAGTGCGAAACCCTATTTCTACGGTACGGGCAGAAGAAAGAGCTCCGTCGCCCGCGTCCGCGTATATCCCGGCTCCGGTTCCATCACCATCAACGGCAAGGACATCGACCAGTATTTCGGTCTGGAAACGCTGAAGCTCATCATCAACCAGCCGTTTGAAGTCACCGGCACGATGGGCAAGTTCGACATCGTCGCCAACGTGGCGGGCGGCGGTCTGTCCGGTCAGGCGGGCGCGATCCGTCACGGCGTCGCCCGTGCGCTTCTTTTGGCGGACGAGACCTTCCGTTCTCCGCTCAAGAAGGCCGGCTTCCTTATGCGCGACCCGAGAATGAAGGAACGCAAGAAGTACGGCCTCAAGGCTGCACGTCGTGCTCCGCAGTTCAGCAAGCGCTGATCTCGAGTCGAAATCATCAAAAAACCCTGGAATCTCAACGGTTTCAGGGTTTTTTCATGCCCGGAAATCTTTGATGGTTTTTCATGGCGTTCCATGGTTTTCGACCGATTTTTTATAGTTAACGAGGGGCTAACCGCCGTTTTTCGGGCCTTTATAGTTAACAAATGGGCTAAATGAGGGAGAGCAAAAAGTGCGTTTTCAGTGGATTGAAGGGCGGCATGTCTCCTCCCCGA
>JAEEYP010000093.1 GCA_016288155.1 Clostridiales bacterium
ATCGTGATATATTATCGGAAGTAGCGGACGGCGGACGCGAACATCTGCATGTCGTACGCGCCGGGCACGTTCTTGTACAGTCCGCGCCCGATCCGCTCGCTGTGTCCCATTTTGCCGAAGACGCGGCCGTCCGGCGAGGTGATGCCCTCGACGGCGAGGACGGATCCGTTCGGATTGAAGCGGATGTCGTCCGTCGCGTTCCCGTCCGCGTCCACGTACTGCGTGGCGATCTGCCCGTTATGTGCGAGAGACCGGATCATCTCCTCCGAAGCGAGGAAGCGCCCCTCGCCGTGCGAGATCGGTACGGTGAAGATATCGCCGACCTCGGTCGCCGCGAGCCACGGCGAGCGGTTCGAGGCGATCCGGATCCGCACGAGCTGAGACTGGTGGCGTCCGATCGTATTGAATGTGAGCGTCGGGCTGTCCGGCTCCGGATCGACGATGCGTCCGTAGGGGACGAGGCCGAGCTTGACGAGCGCCTGGAAGCCGTTGCAGATCCCGCACATCAGCCCGTCCCGCGCCGTGAGCAGGCGATGCACCTCCTCGCGGATCTGCGGACTGCGGAAGAACGCCATGATGAATTTGCCGGAGCCGTCCGGCTCGTCCCCGCCGGAGAAGCCGCCGGGGATAAAGATCATCTGCGACTCCCGGATCTGCGCGGCGAAGCGCTCCGCGCTCTGCCGGATGCCGTCCGAGGACAGATTGTTGATGACGAAGAGAGAGGCGTCCGCACCGGCGTCCCGCAGGACCTTGGCGGTGTCGTACTCACAGTTCGTGCCGGGGAAGACGGGGATCAGCACCTTCGGATGGACGGCGCCGACGCGCGCGTGCGTCACGGCGGTGCGGGGCGCGGAGAAATTCTCCAGCGTCCGCGTCCGCTCCGTCTCCCGGACCGGATACACGCCCTCCAGCCTGCCCTCGTAGGCGGCGTCGAGCGCGTCGGCGGAGACGGAAGCGCCCCGCCAAACGAAAGTGCGTTCTTCGGTGATCGTGCCGAGCGGGACGCCGGCCTCCGGCTCCTCCATCTCGAGCAAAAACGAGCCGTAGGCGTACCCGAAGAGCTCCTCCGGCGTGCGCGCGTCCTCGAAGGCAAAGCCGAAGCCGCCGCCGAGCGACATCTTGTATACCGCCTCCGCCGGTCCGCCGTATCCCGGCGTGTACGCCGCGTATACCTTGCCCGCGCCGCAGAGCGCGCTCACCGTCTCAAAGGTCTCGCGCAGCGACGCGGCGAGCGGCAGTCCGTCCTCGCCGACGGCGGGGCGGAGCCACGCGAGCCGGTGTCCGGCGCGTTTGAAGTCGTCGGAGACGACGTCGTCCGTCCGCGCGGTCGTGACCGCGAAGGAAACGAGCGTCGGCGGCACGTCGAGCTTTTCAAAGGAGCCGCTCATCGAATCCTTGCCGCCGATGGCGGCGAAGCCGAGTTCCCTCTGCGCGCGGAACGCGCCGAGCAGCGCGGCAAACGGCTTGCCCCAGCGGCGCGGATCGTGTCCCGGCTTCTCGAAATATTCCTGAAAGCTCAGATAGATCTCCTTCGGCGCGGCGCCCGACGCGATCAGTTTGGCGACGCTCTCGACGACCGCCAGATACGCGCCGCGGTACGGGCTTTCGGCCGACAGCGTCGGGTTGTACCCCCACGCCATCAGAGAACAGGTGTCGGCGTGCCCCTTCTCCATCGAGATCGTATGCGCCATCGCCTGGATCGGCGTGCGCTGGCGGCGTCCGCCGAACGGCATGAGCACCGTCCCGGCGCCGATCGTCGAATCGAAGCGCTGGGAAAGTCCGCGCTTCGAGCAGACGTTCAAATCGGACACGAGCGCGAGATATCCCTCGCCGAAATCCTTCGGGATCGGACGCCGGGGCATCTCCTCCCGTCCGGGCGCCGCCCGCGTATGCTTCTGGGCGCCGTTCGAGTTCAGAAATTCCCGGGAAATATCGACGACCGTCTGTCCGTTCCAGTGCATGAGGAGCCGCGGCGCGTCCGTCACGCGGGCGATCACCGTCGCCTCCAGATTCTCTTCCCCTGCCAGTTCGATGAATCGCGCGGCGTCCGACGCGGCGACCACGACGGCCATCCGCTCCTGCGACTCGCTGATCGCCAGCTCCGTGCCGTCCAGTCCCTCGTATTTCTTCGGCACGGCGTTCAGATCGATCTCCAGCCCGTCCGCGAGCTCGCCGACGGCGACGGAGACGCCGCCCGCGCCGAAGTCGTTGCAGCGCTTGATCATGCGGCAGGCTTCCGGCGAGCGGAAGAGCCGCTGGAGCTTTCTCTCCTCCGGTGCGTTCCCCTTCTGGACCTCCGCGCCGCAGTTCTCGACGGAATGCGCGTCGTGCGCCTTGGAGGAGCCGGTCGCGCCGCCGATACCGTCGCGTCCCGTCCGTCCTCCGAGAAGGAGGACGACGTCGCCGGCGGCGGGACGCTCGCGGCGCACGTTCTGCGCCGGCGCGGCGGCGATCACCGCGCCGATCTCCATCCGCTTCGCCGCGTAGCCCGGATGGTACACCTCGTCGACGATCCCCGTCGCCAGACCGATCTGGTTCCCGTAAGAAGAATATCCGGCGGCGGCCGTCGTGACGATCTTGCGCTGCGGCAGCTTGCCGGGGATCGTCTCGGATACGGGCACGGTCGGGTCCGCCGCGCCGGTCACGCGCATCGCCGCGTACACGTAGGCGCGCCCGGAGAGCGGATCGCGGATCGCGCCGCCGATGCAGGTGGCGGCGCCGCCGAACGGCTCGATCTCCGTCGGGTGATTGTGCGTTTCGTTTTTGAACAGAAGCAGCCACGGCTCGTGCCGCCCGTCCGCTTCCACGTCGATCTTCACCGTGCAGGCGTTGATCTCCTCGGATGCATCGAGCGCGTCCAGCTTCCCCTCGGCGCGCAGTGCGCGCGCGGCGAGCGTGGCGATATCCATCAGCGTAACGGGGCCGGTGCGTTCGAGCGCGCGGCGCGTCTCCAGATAGTCTCCGTACGTCTTCTCAAGGACCGGATCCTCAAAGCGCACCTCGTCGACGGCGGTCAGAAAGGTCGTGTGACGGCAGTGATCCGACCAGTACGTGTCGATCATGCGGATCTCGGTCACCGTCGGATCGCGCCTCTCCCCACGGAAATACTCCTGACAGAAGGCGAGATCGTCCACGTCCATGGCGAGCCCCATCTCCTGCGCGAGTCCCGCAAGCTCCTCACGGGAGCGGGAGAGGAAGCCGTCCAGCGAAGCGACCGGCGCGGGGATGCCGCAGGGCATCTCCAGCGTCCGCGGCAGCTCGAGCGACGCCTCGCGCGCCTCGACCGGATTGACGACGTATTTCTTGATCGCGGCGACGTCCGCCTCGCTGAGTTGTCCCTCCAGCACGTAGACGCGCGCGGTGCGGATCAGCGGCCGCTCCCCCTGCGAGACGATCTGGATGCACTGCGCCGCCGAATCGGCGCGCTGATCGTACTGCCCGGGCAGATATTCGACGGCGAAGACCGTGCCGTCCGTCGCCGGGAGCCGATCGGAGGTGATGTCGAGCTGCGGCTCGGAGAAGACGGTGCGCACCGCCTCGTCAAAGAGCTGCGGCGTGATGTTCTCCGCGTCGTAGCGGTTGAGGATGCGGACGGAGCGCAGCGCGCGGATCCCGAGCAGCTCCCGCGCCTCGGAGAGGAGCGCGTGCGCCTCGTTTGCGAGCTCCGGCTTTTTCTCGACGTATACTCTGTAAACCATTATTTCCTTTCCTCCGCCCTCATGGCGCGCGCGCCGATGTCGCGCCGCCAGAAAGCATTCTCAAAGCGGATCTCCCCGACGCGCTCGTAGGCGAGATCGATCGCCCCGCCGAGCGTGGGCGCCGTCGCCGTCACGCCGAGCACCCGCCCGCCGCTTGTCACGAGCGTCCCGTCCCGCAAGGCGGCGCCCGCGACGTACACGTGCGGGAGCACCGCCGCCGGGATCTCGATCGGGAAGCCGCGCTCGTAGTGCGCCGGGTATCCTTCGGACGCCATGATAACGCAGCAGGCGTGCCCGCCGCCGAAGCGCACCGGCACGTCGGCAAGCGTCCCGTCCGTCGTCGCCCGCATGATCGTGAGCAGATCGGACTCGAGCAGCGGCAGCACGACCTGCGTTTCCGGATCGCCGAAACGGCTGTTGTATTCGATCACGCGCGGACCGTCGGCGGTCAGCATCAGCCCGAAATAGAGGCATCCCTTGAACGGGCGTCCCTCGGCGTTCATCGCCGCGACGGTCGGGAGAAAGATCTCCCGCATGCAGCGCGCGGCGATCTCCTCCGTATAGTACGGGTTCGGGGCGACGGTGCCCATGCCGCCCGTGTTGAGACCGGTATCGCCGTCTCCCGCGCGCTTGTGATCCATGGAGGAGACCATGGGCACGAGCGTCTTCCCGACCGTAAAGGAGAGCACGGAGCCCTCCGGCCCTCCGAGATATTCCTCGATGAAGACCCGGTCGCCGCTTCGCCCGAAGACGC
>JAEEYP010000006.1 GCA_016288155.1 Clostridiales bacterium
CAGGCGCGCGCGGGACGCGCTCCCGCCGCCGCCGCGCTGAAGGAGAGGCTGGCGGCGCGCGGCGTGCCGCTCGACCGGACGCTCTTCGACCGGGTCATGTGAGGCGGCGGGACGCGTGCCCGTCCGGGATGGCGCATCCGAAAACAAAAGCATCTCAAAGACGACTGCGGTCTCTGAGATGCTTTTTTGTCGTTCGTATGCGTTCACGACGGCTCCGCGCCGCGGGCGAGCTGTTCCCGGTCGTACTGGAGCCGGTACAGCTCGTAGTAACTGCCGTGCTTTTCGAGCAGTTCCCGGTGCGTGCCGGATTCGATGATCTCGCCGTGCGAGAGCACGAGGATCCGGTCGGCGTGCTGTATGGTAGAGAGTCGGTGCGCTACGATGAGCATCGTGCCGATGTGCATCATTTTTTCGAGCGAATCCTGGATGAGCAGCTCCGTCTCCGTGTCGATGTTCGCCGTCGCCTCGTCGAGGATCATGACCTCCGGACGGTGGATCAGCGTCCGCGCGAAGGAGAGCAGCTGCCGCTGTCCGGCGGAAAAATTGTTCCCGCGCTCTCTGACCTCCTCGTCCAGTCCGCGGCTCAGGCGGCCGATGAAGCGGTCGGCGTTCACGTAGCGGCAGATCTTCATGATCTCCTCGTCGGAGATCCCTTCGGATCGGAGAAGGATGTTGGAGCGAATCGTCCCGGAGAAGAGGAACACGTCCTGGAGCATCTGCCCGAAGAGCCGCCGCAGCGAGGCGAGTTTGATCTTGCGGACGTCGATGCCGTCGATGAGGATCTCGCCGCGGTCGATCTCGTAATTGCGGCAGAGCAGGGAAAGGATCGTCGTTTTCCCGGAGCCGGTTGCCCCGACGAAGGCGACGGTCTGCTTCGGCTCCACGGTGAAGGATACGTCGCGCAGAACCCATTCGTCCGGCTTGTAGGCAAACCACACGTGCCGGAATTCGATCCCTTTTTCCACGGTATCGATCTCCACGGCGTCCGGTGCGTCCGTGATGGCGGGCACGATGTCCATAACGGTGAAGATCTTTTCCGCCGAGGCGTAGGCGGACTGGAGCCAGTTGAACTGTTCGGCGAGATTCTGGATCGGGTTGAAGAACTTCGTGATGTACATGTAGAAGGTGACGAGCGTCCCGCTCGTGATCGTCTGCCCGAGGAACGCCGTATCACGGATATAGCCGCGCCCGCCGAGATAGAGCAGGCAGAGGACGGAGGAGATATACAGCATGTACACGATGGGGCGGAAGATGCCGAAGACGAGGATCTGCTGCCGCTTCGCGCGGCCGAGCGCGTCGTTCTTCTCGGAGAATTCTTCCATTTTCCGGTCCTCCCGGTTGAAGATCTGGATGATCTTCATGCCGGAGAGGTTCTCCGAGAGGAAGGTGTTGATATTCGTCGTTCCGTCCTTGACGCGGCGGTACGCGCGGCGGGAGAACTTGCGGAAGATGAGCGTGAACAGGAAAATGAACGGCACGAAGCACAATACCATGAGCGTCAGCTCGTAATTGAGCAGCAGCATGGCACACAGAACGCCGAGGATGATGCAGACGTTCTTGACCAGTCCCGTCAGGATGTTCGTGAACATCATGGAGATCGCGCCGGTGTCGTTCGTCACGCGCGTGACGAGCTTGCCGACGGGGATCTCGCTCAGCTGTCCCTGCGACAGGCTTTCGATATGGACGAAGAGATCCTCGCGGATGCGGGAGAGGATCTTCTGTCCCGTGATCTGGAGGATGATCGCCTGAACGTACGTGCAGGCGAGAGAAACGAGAAGGATTCCCGCGTAGACGGCGACCTTCGTAAGAAGCTCCCGCATGGCGAAGTCTTCCTTGATCATTTCCTCGATCTGTCCGACGAGGAGCGGGGAGATCACGTCGTAGGCGACGGAGAAGAGCATGACGAGCCCGACGAGGAGGAAGTTCCCGATATACGGCTTCGCGTAGGCGAGCAGACGGCGGGTGATCTCCGCGTCCTTCATGTTCCGCTCGAAGCCGATCGCCTCCCTGCGGTCTTTCATGGAGAAGAAGGCGGCGAGGAAAACGAGCGCGAAGGTGCCGGTGATCGCGCCGACGATGAGAAGCGGATAGTACTCACGCATGGCGCTCGCCTCCTTCGTCGTCCAGCCGCTGCAGCTCCACGGTGGTGCGGTAGTCCGGACAACTCTCCATCAGCTCCGCGTGCGTGCCGACGGCGGCGAGCCGCCCGTCGCGCAGGAACAGGATCTTGTCCATCGATTCCACGGTGGAGACGCGGTGCGCGATGAGGATCGTCGTTCTTCCGCGGCGCGTCTCTTTCAGATTGTCGAGGATGACCTTCTCCGTCTTCGTGTCCACCGCGGAGACGGAATCGTCGAGGATGAGGATCGGCGCGTCCTTCATGAGCGCGCGCGCGATGGAGATGCGCTGCTTCTGACCGCCGGAGACGGTCACGCCGCGCTCGCCGAGCACGGTCCCGTAGCCGTCGGAGAATTCCGTGACGTTGTCGTGGATCCCGGCGCGCCGCGCCGCCTCCTCGACGAGCGGCATGTCGTCGGATTCCGAGGCGAAGGCGATGTTCGAGCGGATCGTGTCGCTGAACAGGAAATTATCCTGCGGCACGTACGCCGCCGCGCGCCGCACGGTACGGATCGGGAGCGTGTTGACGTCGCGGCCGTCGAGGAAGACGGTGCCGTCCGGGACGTTGTACGTGCGGAGGATCAGATCGACGAGCGTCGTCTTCCCGGAGCCGGTCTTGCCGATGACGCCGACGTTCTCCCCGGCGCGGATATGGAAGCTGACGTCCGTCAGCGCGTCCGTCTCCGCCCCCGGATACCGGAAGGTCAGGTGCCGGAACTCGATCTCGCCCCGCAGTTCCGCGTCGTCCGTCACGTTCTCGCGGTCGACGACGTCCGGCTGCGCGTCGAGCAGCCCGGCGATGCGGTCCAGAGATGCCCGCCCGCGAGATGCCATTTCGATCAGCGAGGAGATCGCCATGACCGGCCAGACGATGGCGGTGAAGTAGCCGATGAATTCGACGAGCTGCCCGGCGTCGAAGCGTCCGATATACACGAGGTACCCGCCGTACCCGAGGATCACGCAGATGACGGACTCGACGAGCAGCGTCACGAGGACGGTGAGGAGCGTGGAATAGTGCGTGTAGGCGACGTTCGCCTTTTCGTTGTCACGGTTGAGCGCCCGGAAGGCGAGCAGCTCCTTTCCTTCTTTGACGAACGCCTTGACGACGGCGATGCCGGAGAAATTCTCCTGCGAGAAATCGGAGAGGGCGGAGAAGGCCGCCTGCCGCGTATCCCATCTGGCGGTCAGCGCACGGCCGATGACGACGCCGCTTCCGAGAAGCAGCGCCATCGGGATCAGCGCAAAGAGCGTCAGAAGTCCGTGCATGCACGCCATTTTGTACAGCGCGAGGGAACCGAGCAGGATCGCGTCCGCCAGCATGAGGATCCCGGAGCCGAAGCAGTCCTGCACCGTTTCGAGATCGTTCGTGAAGAGGGACATCAGATTCCCGACCTTGTTGACCTGATAATACTGCTGGGACAGACCGCGGCAACGGTCGAACATGCGCCTGCGCAGATCGGTCTCCACGCGGATCCCCGCGCCGAAAAAGCACACGCGCCACAAAAAGCGTCCGACGACCATGACGAGGATCGTAATGAGGAGCGGACGGCAGATCTCGTCGAGAAGGAAATCCATGTCGAAGACGCGTTCGGTCCCCTCGTGGAGCACCGTGCCGTTGTTCAGACCGTTGACGACGAGACGGTAAAACTCCGGTATGTTCAGCTGAAAATAATCGACGGCGAGGAGCGCGGCGATGCCGAGCAGCAGCATCGGCGCATAGCGGAGGTAGTAACGGTTGATATGCTTTCCGATAAGCAAGGCTTCACATCCTTCCTGATCCCGGACCGGTACGCGGCCGGAGCGCGGGCGGGAATATTTCCGCTTTACAAAACGGGTCGAATATGGTATGATTATTATAGACACGGAAAGGCAGGGGAAACGCGTTGGATCTGATACCGTATTTTGAATATCCGCTCCGGCCCGGGACAAGTCCCGGGGAAGCGCTCGGCTCGCCGGGCGGCGGGGTCCCGTACGTCGTTTGCTCCGTGCGCGAGACGGCGGATCACGTTCCGCTCGTCTGTCAGGAGCCGACGCTCGCACGGCGGTTCGGCTGCGAGGAGAGGGTAGACGCTCTGCACTTTCGCGAAGTCGACGCGCTCATGCGCCTGAACGGCTGCGCGCCGCTGACGCTCGACGCGCTCTTTGAGGGGACGCGTCCGGCGGTCCCGGTGATCCTGCGCTTCTGCGGCTTCCGCCCGGATGCCGCCGCGCTGTACCGCATAAGCGGCGATCCGACGCTCGGTTTCGGCGCGGACGGTCCGCGTCTGCTCGCGCTCGCCGCCGGGGCGTATCCGGAGATGGAGACGACGGGCTTCTGCTGCCGTATCGGCACTGCCGCCGAGATGGCGGCGCAGGGCGTGAGCCGGGTGTGTCTGTGCGGGCGGAACATGGCGCGGTATACGGAAGAATTGCTCCGTCCGGTACGGGACGTGCCGCTCTGGATCGAGCTGGCGCGGCGGGACCCGATGGGGCTGGACGAGGCGATCCGCCGCGCGGAGGCGTTGGGGATCGGCGGTCTCGTTCTGTCGCTCGACAGGATCCGCTGAGCGATCCGGCGCCGCCTACTAGTATACCAAATTATTCGTCGCTTGTCTACGTTTTTTTTAATATTTGCGCCGCCGCGCGGCGCGGGAGGGGATCGCATGGAAGAAAAGCTGCTTGCCGTCGTCGGTCCGACGGCGACCGGGAAGACGGCGCTCGCCGTGTGCCTCGCCCGGCGGCTCGGCGGCGAGGTCGTCTCCATGGATTCCATGCAGCTCTACCGCGGGATGCGCATCGGCACCGCGGCGCCGAACGAGGAGGAGATGGGCGGCGTGCCGCACCACATGATCGGGATCCTCGATCCGAACGAACCGTTTTCCTGTGCCGATTACGCCGTCCGTGCCGGGGAGATCATCGCCCGGATCCGCGCCCGCGGCGCATGGCCGATCCTGTGCGGCGGGACGGGGCTGTATCTCGATTCGCTGACACGGCGCTCTTCCTTTTCGTCGCCCGAAGGGAACGAGGCGCTTCGCGCCGAACTGCATCGGTACGCCGCCGCGCAGGGGGCGGACGCGCTGCACGCACGCCTTGCCGCGGTCGATCCGGAGGCGGCCGCCGCGATCCATCCGAACAACGTGCGCCGCGTCGTCCGCGCGCTTGAGATCTACGAGACGAGCGGGATCACGAAGACCGAATGGGACCGGCGCTGCCGCGCGGAGACGGGCGCCGTGCCGATCGTCTCCCTCGATTATCTGCACAGGGAAACGCTGTACGCCCGCATCGACGCGCGCGTGCGGCGCATGATGGAGGAGGGACTCGTCGAGGAGGCGCGCGCGCTGTACGATCGGGGATACCTCAGCGGGGACACGGTCGCGTCGCAGGCGATCGGATATAAGGAACTCGTGCCGTATTTCACCGGCGCCTGCACGCCGGAGGAAGCAGAGGCGGCGATCTGCCTGGCGACGCGCCGCTACGCCAAGCGGCAGCGCACGTGGTTTTCACGGTACGCGGACGCGATCCGGCTTTTTCCGGACGCGGAGGATCCGCCGCTCGACGCGCAGCGCCTCGCCGACGCGGCGATCGAAGCGCTGCGCGCCCGGCGGTTCCTTCCCTGATCCGATAACGAACGCATCCCGAAGCCGGAACGGCCTCGGGATGCTTTTTTGGGGGAATAATCCGTTATTCTTCCTCCCGGACGGTCTCTCCCGTCCAGTCGAGGATCCCGCCGAACTCGAGCACGTTCGCGTATCCCATGTCCGCCAGCTTCTGCGCCGCTTCCTTGCTGCGCCTTCCGCTGCGGCAGTACACGAGGATGATCTGCTCCCGATCCGGGAGCAGCGCCGGCGGCTCCGTCCCGATCTCCTCGTTCGGGAGACAGACGGCGCCGGGGATATGCCCCTCGGCGTATTCACTTTGCGTGCGGACGTCGAGCACGATATGCCCGTCGTCCTCCGCCATCCGACGGCGCGCCTCCTCCTGCGTGATGCAGGCGAAGACGGCGGCCGCCTTCGCCGCGGCGGTCTTCGTATCCGTCGTGCGATCCATCGTATCCTCCTTTTTTCCGCATCCCGCCAGGAGCAGAAGCGCGGCGAGCGCGGCGGCGATCCGTTTCATGACGATCTCCCGCCGCCGTTCACGGCAGATCGATCCAGCGGTCGATCCCCTGGAGCACCCGGGAGATGAAGTACCGCCGCCGCTCCTCGCCCGCCGGCGCGGCCTCGGCGAGATACCGCAGGAATTCTTCATACGGAACGTCTTCGCTCTGATATCTGCGGTCGATCTCCGCGTAGATCTGCGCCGCGCGGACGTACTGCTCCTTTGTGCCGCGGAAGTACGTGGTGACCTCCGGATCGTCCGGATATAAGAGCGGCATCAGGCATAAAAGCCGGTTCTCGAGCGATTCGGCGCCATGCGGGAGCATCTGCTCCTGCACCGCGGGCGAAAGCGCGGCGTAGGCGGCCTTCGCCCCCTTTTCGTAGGTGAGCGATCTGTGGAACAGACTCATGGCGTATCCTCCTTGGCGGATGAGGAGCGCGTTCTCCGGATCCAGTCGTCAAGGAACCGAAGCTGCTCCCCGGTGTGGAACCAGTGCTCCCCGTCCTCCATGACGGTGAGAGCGGCGTGATGCGTCTCGGCGAAAGCGGTGATCGTTTCACGTGAGGTGAGGTTGTCCCGGCCGCCGTACAGGACGTCGGTCGGCGCCGTCCAGCGGACCGGATGGCTTTGCACCCACGTCAGATAGTCCCACGACAGATCCTCGCCGAAGGCGGTCGGGATCGTCCTCTTTTTCTTGAGTTCATCCTTTGTCACGCCGGTCTGCGCCATCATACCGAGGATCAGCGCCTCCATATCGACGATCGGCGAGACGAACCAGGCGTGCGCGATCTCGTCTCCGATCCCCGCGTGCATCGCAAAGTATGCGCCGATGCTGTCGGCGATCAGGAGGATCCGCCCGCCTTCCGCACGGAAGGAGCGGACGGCGTCCGCGATCTCCGGTCCCGTCTCCCACGGCGTGAAGGTGCGGTAGTCGAGCCCGACGACCTTGTGCGCGGGGAAGAGCGGCTCGTACCGCGCCGCGTCCGCGGCGCGTCCGCCCTTTCCGTGAACGTATACGACTGTATCCATGGCGAAAGTACCTCGTTTCAGTTTTCGTCCGCCGTGCCGATCCGCACGACCGCGATCCCGCCGGGCGGCAGAACGATCCGGAATCCGTCGTCCGTACGGCGGAGCGTTCTTCCTTCATAGATCTCCGTGACCGAGCGGATCGGACAGGCGCCGACGTACCGGACGCTCAGCTCGACCGCCTTGCTCTCGTCGACGACGGGCGGCGTGTACCATTCCTTCGTCACCCCTTCGTTGTTGATGAGCGTGAGGATAAAGCCGCCGTCGGCAACGTTCACGATGGATTCGATATCCGCGGAGAAGCGGAACGGCACGAGCTCCTCCGTCAGCGCGTCGAGGATCCCGGCGAGGTTTTCGATTGAATAGTCCGGACCGTACACGAGGACGCGCCCGTCCCCGTCGGAGATCTCCGCGGCGCCCGCGGCGGCGGCTTTTTCATATTCCGGGAAGAATTTCAGATACGCGGTGTTGAGCACGAGCGCCCCGCCGCGCTTCACGTAAACGCCGAAGCGTTCCGCCTCCTTCGGGGAGAGCGTGATATCCCCCGACAGAAGCAGCACGGGATAGGAATCGAGGACGTTCTGCGCGGCGTTCTGGAGGAGGAAATCGAAGCGGTCGCCGTACCGGGTATTGAGCAGCGTGCCGATCTCGTTCTGCGTCTCCTCCGCCATCCAGACGAGATCTCCCCAAAGCAGTTCCGCCAGGTGATACGTCATCATATCGCCGGCCGTGTAGGGGAACTTCCCGAACGCCTGCAGGACCCGCCCGACCGCGATGCGCCGGTCCATGCCGTGATACCGATCGAGCACGACGGCGAGCGGCGTATAGGGGATCCCGACGTCGGGATGCTTCTGCGTGAAAGCGTTGATCTTCCGGCAGACCTCCCCGTAGGGTGTGAGCCGGTGCAGTCCCGTTTCGGGATCCGTTTCTTTATAGAACGCGAAGAATCCGCCCGCTTCGGCGAGGACGCCGTTCGCGCCGGACGTATACGCGGCGATCATGGAGCGCTCCATCAGATTGAGCGAATGGCCGCTGTTTCGGCTGAGCTTGCCTTCTTCGGACTCATAGTTCACGCAGCCGGGACCGTGCCAGGACGAGAAGTCCACGAACCACGGCTTGCCGTACTGCCGCGCGGCGCCGCGGTTCATCGCGAAGTGCAGCTGATAGCTGTGGATCCCCTCGCCGATCTCGCTGCCGATCATGTCGAGCCCGAACTCCCCGGCGTAATGGTGCCAGCAGTAGTGCCCGTTCATGGAGCTCATCGGGTACTTTTTGACCGGGAAAAACTGCTCCATGACGAATTCTCTGAGAAGTTCGAGCGCTTCGCGGCGCGTCTTCGGCGTCCCTTCGAGGAAGGTGTTGTTCATCACCCGCCCGGCGCCGTCCGCGGAGCCCGTCGCAAGATGCCGGGCGGCATATCCCCACTCGGCGGCGAGCAGCTCCTGCCCGGCAAAGATCCCGCGCTCACTGCCGACGTCAAGCGCCTTCGCGGTCGGCAGAAAGTCGGGCGGGACGTTTTCCAGCGAAAAGCGGAATCTCTCCCCGTCCGGCAGGGGCGGCGTCGTCCACGCCGCGGGATCCCGTACGTAATCGCCCGGTTTTCGGAAGATGCGGCTCATGCGGCTGTCTCCTTTTCCGTTATTCTCCGTGTCGGCGGGGCGGCGTCAGCCGTCGGCGTTTTTCCGCTCGATATTGTACGTCGTCTGCTCGATGGTGAGATCGTATTCTCTCGCCTCGCCGTCCGGCGACACGAGCGTCAGCGTCGTATGACCGGCTTTTTTGAAGTCCGCGCGCACGAGATACACGGGCTCTCCTCCGTCGACCCCGATCTGTTCGATTTTGACGTCGCCGTAACTGTCGTCCTCAAGATAAACCGTATACGAATCGTCAAATATCTCGTCTTTGCCTCCGAGAAGATGCGTGGTATATACCGGCGGATCGAGCAGGCGCAGCACCGTGAGAGCGACGATGAGCACGGCGGCGACGACCGTGCCCGCGACGCGGATCTTTTTACTCTCGAAAATGGCGAGCGGGTACACGAATACCGCCGCGGCGCAGAAGAGGACGATCAAGAGATACCGCGGATAGGAAAACTGGAAATTGTAGAAGAAACAATAGTAGGAATACGCCGTCAGAAGGATCATGGGGAGCAGGATCAGATATCCCCACCATTTCTGCTTTTTCATGTAGTAGCCGATGAATCCCATCGGAAGGCAGAGAACCGTCCAGATAAACCATCTCGGGTAATAGGAGAACAGGTTCCACCCCTGCCAGCTGAACGGCACCTGAAGAAGATAGATGAGCGGCTGGCTGATAAGGAAGAAGACGAAGCATTTCAGCGCGGCGTCTTTGTTCGACGCGCTGTTCATGATGATGAAGATCCCGAAAAAGATCCACACCTCGAAGGTCTCGGCGATCGTATGGAAGGAGGTGTATTTGAGCGCGGGGATGATCGCGACGCCCGCCGTATACGCGCCGGCCGCGACGGCGAACGCGATCAGTTTCGGCCACGTCAGCTCGATTCCGCCGAACGGTTTCTTGAGTTTTTCCAAAAGCATGATGGTTCCTCCGGAGGGGATAGGTTTGTATTGATAATGCGCCGCGCGTCCGCGCGGCGGGACGGGTCATTGCCGGATCAGCTTCACGATTGTCTCCACGTGCCTCGGAGCTCTCGTATCCGTGTCCGATATGCGCTGACTGTTCGTGGGAACAAGTCAAGAGCCTATGGTCGTTTGCGGAAACATATCTACGAACCGTGAGCGTTCGTGGAAACAAGTCAATGCTTTTTAAGGGGTTTCTCCAAACTCAAATCTCGCTTTGCTGGCTGCTATTGCAGCAATTGCAACATCTTCTTCTGTAGCATCTGGGACAACCCACAGACCTTTAAGAAATCTTGAATAGTA
>JAEEYP010000094.1 GCA_016288155.1 Clostridiales bacterium
CCGAAGGCGCGCTTCTTCCTCGTCACGATGCCGCGCAGCGCCGACGGGGAGACCGACACGGACGCCAGCCGCCACGCGCAGCTCATGCGCGACGTCGCGGCAAAGTTCGAGTTCACCTACGTCATCGACCTGTTCCGGTACGGGCCCGCCTATGACGAAAACTTCCATTACAATTTCTATCTCGGCGGGCACCTGACCCCCTCGGGGTATCTCCTCACCGCCCAGATGTTCATGTCCTACATCGACTACATCATCCGCAACAATCCCGACGATTTCGCCCAGGTCGGCTTCATCGGGACGCCGTGGCACAGCAAAAAACGGAAATGGTGATCTCTCCCGCAAAGCGCATCGCCCCGCCGCATCAAGCGGCGGGGCGATCTCTTTTTGCGTAAACGCCCGTCAGAGCGCGCGCAGGAACGCGATCAGCCTCTCGGCGATAAGGCGGTATCCGCTGTTGTACGGATGCAGCCCGTCCTCGCAGAAATACTCTTTCTCCGGCGCGAGCCCCGGTCTGAAATCGTCCATGGCGAACAGATCGAACACCGGCAGCGCGTACTGCTTCGCCGTCTCCCGGAGGATATCGACGTACGTCTCCAGCGTCACGCCCCATCGGTTGGGCTTTTCCTCGTCCGCGCGGTGCGTCGGCGTGCCGACGACGATCACGGCGCGCGGACAGCGCTGCCGTACGGTAAGGATCATCTCGCGGCACGCGCCGTAAAACGTATGGCGCGTGCGGTCCTGCGGCGTGCCGAGCGGCGCGTCGCCGTGTCCGTAGTCGTTCGTCCCGCCGAGTATGACGACGATATCGGCGTCCGGATCCATATCCTGCGCGCGGGCGCAGAAATTCTCGTCCGACTTTCCGTCGGCCGCCGTGCTCTGGCAGGCGATGCGCGTCGCGCTGATCCCGTAATTGCGCGCGGCGGCGAGCCCGGCTTCCCTTGCGACGATCTCGACGAATCCGAACTCCGGCGCTGAGGCGCCCATCCCCTCCGTCAGACTGTCGCCGAGGAAATCGATCTTCTTTCCCTTGAGTTCCATCGTTCTTCCTTTCCCTTCCGTCAATACCCGTCAGAGAGCGCGCAAAAACGCCGTCAGCCTGTCGGCGATGAGGCGGTTGCCCGCGTCGTTCGGATGGAGCCGATCCGGCATGTACGTCTCCCTGCTCTTTTCCACCGCCGGCTGGATGCCGCCCGCCGCGTACAGATCGAGCACGGGCAGCGCGTAGTACCGCGCCGTCTCGCGAAGGATATCCACGTACTCCTCGAGGATCGCGCCGCGGGTGTTCGGCGTTCTCTCGTGTTTGCGGTGCATCGGCGTCAGGATGACGATCGCCGCGCGCGGATACCGCTCGATCAGAGAGCGCATCAGCTCGTGGCACGCGCCCCGGAAAGTGGCGCGCGTGCGGTCTTGGGGCGTGCCGAGCGGCACCGTTTCGCTGTGTCCGAAATCGTTCGTCCCGCCGAACACGACGACGATATCCGCGTCCGGATCCATCTCCGGCACGCGCGCGCAGAAGCTCGTGTCCGGTTTCCCGGTCTCCGCGCCGCCGTAGGAGATCGTCGTGCCGCTGATCCCGTAATTGCGCGCGGCCGCCAACCCCTCTTCACGCGCGATGATATCGACGAAACGGCACTCCCCGCACGAGGTCCCCACCCCTTTGGTAATGCTGTCGCCGAGGAAATTGATCTTCTTCCCTTTCAGTTCCATACTGTCCTTTCCGAGGGGAGCAGATCAGAGCGCGCGCAGAAACGCCGCCATCCGCTCGGCGAGGAGGCGGTGACCCGCGTCGTTCGGATGGACTCCATCCGGCATATACGTCTGTCTGCTGGTTTCCACCTCCGGCTGGATGCCGCTCACGGCGAACAGATCGAGCACGGGCAGCGAATAGTACCGTGCCGTCTCGCGGAGGATATCCACGTAAACCGCAAGCGCTGCGCCGTGCGCATTCGGTTTGTCGTCGCCCAGGCGGTGCGTCGGCGTGACGATGACGACGGTCGACGTCGGATACCGTTCCATGAGCGAGCGCATCAGTTCGTGACACGCGCCGTAAAACGTATAGCGCGTGCGGTCGTCGGCGGTGCCGAGCGGCGCGTCGCAGTAACCGAAATCATTGCTCCCGCCGAACACGACGACGATATCCGCGTCCGGATCCATCCCGAGCGCGCGCGCACAGAAATTCCCGTCGGATACGCCGTCGGGCACCGTCGTCTGGCAGGCGATGCACGTGCCGCCTATGCCGTAGTTGCAAAAGGCCGCCAGCCCCTGCTCGCGCGCGATGATCTCGGAGAAGCGGCACGCCTCACACGAGGTGCCCACCCCTTTTGTGATGCTGTCGCCGAGAAAAATGATCTTCTTTCCTCTCAGTTCCATTGCGTTCTTTTCGATGCGGGCGGATCAGAGCGTGCGCAGGAACGCCGCCAGCCGCTCGGCGATGAGGCGGTTGCCCGCGTCGTTCGGATGGAGCCCGTCCGGCATGTACGTCGTCTTGCTCGCCTCGACGTCCGGCTGGATGCCGCCCATCGCGAAGAGATCGAGCACCGGCAGCGAGTAGTAGCGCGCCGCCTCCTTGATGACGTCCACGTAGGTGTCGAGCCCCACGCCGTTGCAGTTCGGGTTCTTCTCGTTCAGCCGGTGCGTCGGCGTCATGATGACGATCATCGAGGTCGGATAGCGCTCCATCAGCGAGCGCATCAGCTCGTGGCAGGCGCCCCAGAAGGTATAGCGCGTGCGGTCGTCGAACGTGCCGAGCGGCGCGTCGCCGTGCCCGTAGTCGTTCGTGCCGCCGAAAACGACGACGACGTCCGCGTCCGGATCCATCTCGAGCGCACGGGCGCAGTAGTTCCCGTCGGACTTCCCGTCCGCCGCCGTACTCTGGCAGGCGATGCGCGTCCCGCTGATGCCGTAGTTGCGTGCCTCTGCCAATCCTTCCTCGCGCTTCACGACCTCGACGAACACGTTCTCCCCGCTCGAGGTGCCCACGCCCTGCGTGATGCTGTCTCCGAGGAAGTTGATCTTTTTTCCTTTCAGTTCCATAACGGTGCTCCTGTTGATGATGTATTGGTATTCTCCGGCGGAGAATGGGGGATCTCCCGAATTCACAGCGCGCGCAGAAACGACAGCAGCCGCCCGGCGATGATGCGGTGTCCCGCGTCGCTCGGGTGGAGCCCGTCCGGGCAGTACAGTTCCTTATGGCGGGGGATATCCGGCTGGAAGCCGCACGTGCCGTACAGATCGAGCACCGGCAGCGCGTACTGCCGCGCCGTCTCCCGGATGGCGTCGGCGTAGTCCTCAAGGATCATGCCGAGCGGATTCGGGCAGCGGCTGTTCTCGCGCGGCGTCGGCGTCATAAAAACGATCGCCGCCCGCGGGTACCGCCCGATCAGCGTGCGCATCAGCTCGTGGCAGGCGCCGCGGAACGTGAAGCGCGTGCGGTCCCGGGGCGTGCCGAAGGGCGTGTCGCCGTCGCAGAAATCGTTCGTCCCGCCGAACACGACGACGAGGTCCGCCTCCGGATCCATCGTCCGCGCGCGGGCGCAGAAATTGTTGTCGGACGCCCCGTCCGGCGCCGAGGGGCGGCAGGCGAGGTGCGTACAGCTTATGCCGTAGTTGCGCGCGGCGGCGAGCCCGCCCTCCCGCGCGACGATATCCACAAACTGAAACTCCGGCGCGGACGCGCCGACGCCGTGGGTAATGCTGTCGCCGAGGAAATTCGCTTTCTTTCCCTTCAGTTCCATGAGGATGCTCCTGTCGTTCCGACGCGCCGCGTCAGAGCGCGTCGTGAGGGATCGCGCGGGCGAGCGCGCGGTTTTTATAGCGGGGATCGTCTGTCACGTCGCGCAGTACCGTCACAAACGGCACCTCCGGCACCTCGCACGTCTCATCGGGCAGTTCGATCTCCATGACGGCGCGGTCGCGCCAGAAAGGATACAGATCGATCTCCGCCGCCAGCATCCCGATCGGGACGTGCCAGCGGATCTTCTCGATGGGAGAGAGCGCCGGATCCGCCCGCATAAGGAGGCGGTCCGCCTCCTCCGGCGTGATCTCGCGCTCGTCCTCATAGGCGCTCGCGCTGCTGATGCGCCGCTTCTCCGTATAGTACCAGCGGACCTCGTCTCCCTCCTGCGCGCGCCGCACGCGCGCCGTGACGGACGGCTGTGCCGTCAGGTACGTCTGCCGGATCACGATCCGCCGCGCGCCCGCCATGCGGGAGAGCGCGTCCGTGTCCGGATACGCGATGAGATACTTCCGTTCCGTTTCGATCGGCATAGGATCCGTCCGTCCTCCCATCGTCAGGTAAAACTCACGACCTCTTCCTGCGGCGGCGCCGCATAGACGACGGCCGACGCGGTGAGGACGGGACCTTCCCTGCCGTAGAGCTTATGACTCTCCACGGAGATCTTCGCCGTGACCGTCACCCAGTCGCGCACGCGCAGCGAAGAGGCGCGCTTCCACTTGCAGATGAGTCCGGCGTACTGGATATCCTCGACGCAGCAGGTCATGACGTGCCGACCGACGGCGAAGGTGTTCGCCGGGAAATTCCGGTCGATCGCGACGAGCCCCTTGAAGCGGACGGTCTTGCCGTCGTATTTCGCCATGTCGTCCATCAGATCCCGATACCAGACCGCATAGTCCGGATCCGCGATCTCGATGACGTCCGCGTTCACGTCGAACGGGAGCGGATCCTCGATCTGATCCGGCTCCGCCGTTCCGTCGGTGTAATCGTACTCGATGCCCGCGCGGCGGCTGACGCCGCGGACGAGCTTGTGCAGCGGCATCACGTCCGCGCCGCGCGCGATCCGGTTGAACACGACGAGATCGCACGACTGGAGCTTGTCCACGACGAGGCTGCGCATGTTCGCGTTGTAATTGAGGATCGTCCCCGCGTCCGCGCAGAAGATCTCCTGATAGACGAGCCAGTTCTCCGGCAGCGCGCGGAAAAAGCCGTTCAGCTGCCACATGCCGTTGAACTCGACGAAGACGCGCACCATGCCGTACTTCTTCTCAAGCGAGGAGAGATACTCCGGCGTCAGGGCGCTCTCCTCCTCGACGTTTTCCAGACGAACGTTCGGCGCGGCGAACGCGCTCGGATCGTATTCCTCCATCCCCTCCTCGCAGACGAGAAGGAGCGTCTCCTCCCCGGCGTTGAAGGAAGGATCCTCCAGCGCCTTCTGGATCATTTTGGTCTTCCCGGCTTCGAGGAAGCCGGTGAACACGTATACGGATACCTCGTTCATCCTTCGTCCCTTCCCTTACTGCACGCCGAAGAGCGCGGCGAGGGCGTCCTCGTGCAGCTTCGAGCCGATGACGCAGATCCGCCCCGTAACGGATGCGGCGCCCGCGCGGACGTCCGGCGTGCCGGGCACGTAGTCGAAGTGGATCCAGCCGTTCCCGCCGTCCACGACGCCCTTCGCGCGCAGAACGATCCCGTACTCCGACTCGTTCTCCAGCGCCGTGAGGATCCGCTCGATCTCGTCGGCGGAATACACGCGCGCCGTCTCGCGGCCCCAGCTCACGAAGACCTCGTCGGCATGGTGATGGTGATGATGATGGTGGTGATGATGCTCCTCGCCGTCCTCATCGTGATGATGATGGCACTCGCACTCCGGATCGTCGCACTCGTCGTCATCGTCGCCGTCGTGATGGTGATGGTGATGGTGGTGATGCTCTTCGCCGTCCTCATCGTGATGATGATGGCACTCGCACTCCGGATCGTCGCACTCGTCGTCGTCATCGCCGTCGTGATGATGGTGGTGGTGATGTTCCTCGCCGTCCTCATCGTGATGATGATGGCACTCGCACTCCGGATCGTCGCACTCGTCGTCGTCATCGCCGTCGCGCGCTTCCTGCTCCAGCCGGGCGAGCTCCGCCTCGAGCGTGGAACGCTTCTCCATCGTCTCGAGGATCTGCGCGCCGCTGACGGCGTCCCAATCCGTCGTCACGATGGCGGCGTCCGGATTTTTCTCCCGGAGCAGCGCGACGCATTCCGCCAGCTTCGCTGCGTCCATCCCCGCCGTATGACTGAGGATCAGGGCGCTCGCGTTCTCGACCTGATTGTCGAAGAATTCGCCGAAGTTCTTCATATACATCCGGCATTTCCGCGCGTCCACGACGGTCGTGAAGCTGTTCAGCTCGATCTGATCGGAGTCCACGCCGCGCACGGCGCGGATCACGTCGCTCAGTTTGCCGACGCCGGACGGCTCGATCAGGATCCGCGTCGGCGCGTAGGTGTCGATGACCTGCTTCAGCGCGCGGCCGAAATCGCCGACGAGACTGCAGCAGATGCAGCCGGAGTTCATCTCCGTGATGCGGATCCCGGCCTCCGCCAGAAACGCGCCGTCCACGCCGATCTCGCCGAATTCGTTCTCAATGAGCACGAGCTGCTCGCCCGCGTACGCCTCGCCGATAAGCTTGCGGATCAGCGTCGTCTTGCCCGCGCCGAGAAATCCGGAAAAAATGTCAACCTTCGTCATTTCGTTTCGCCTCTTTGTGATGTGGAATTCTGTTCATATCCTTTAGTATATCACCATTTCCCGTGAAGTGCAAGACCTTTGGTGAAACTTCTTTTTCGGCAAATGCGTAAAAAGGAAAAGCGGCCCCCGGATCGCTCCGGGAGCCGCATAAAGGAAGGTTCACGCTTTTTTGGCAGTCAGCTTGATGACGAAGAGCACGCCTACGAGGATCGCCGCCGTCACCGGGAAAACGATGAACCAGTTCTGGATCAGACCGGCGAGCAAGAAGCCGACGAAGGAGACGGCCGCGACCGTCATCGCGTAGGGGATCTGCGTGGAAACGTGATTGATGTGGTCGCACTGCGCGCCCGCCGAGGACATGATCGTCGTATCGGAGATCGGGGAGCAGTGGTCGCCGCAGACCGCGCCGGCGAG
>JAEEYP010000095.1 GCA_016288155.1 Clostridiales bacterium
CGCCGCCTCCGCGCCGCGCAGCGTCATGCGTTCTCCTCCGGCGCGCCGTCCGCCGCGGCTCCGTCGTTCCCGGCGGGAACGTCCGCCGTCTCCGGCGCCTTCGGCGCTTCGGGCGGGAATTCGTCCGGCATCGCGTGTTTGAGCGCGGCGATGGCGACGGCGAGCTGCGCCTCGTCCGGCTCCCGCGTCGTGATGCGCTGCATCCAGAGACCGGGCGCGGAGAGGATCCGCGTCAGAGCGTTCGCATGCTTCCCGGCGTACATGATGTATTCGTATCCCACGCCGACGACGAGCGGCAGCAGCACGAGTTTCAGGGCGACGCGGACGGCGAGGTTGTCCCAGGTCAGAAGAGAATTGACGAGGATGCCGAGCAGCAGGATCACGAACAGAAAACTCGTGCCGCAGCGCGGGTGGAAGCGCGTGCATTTCATCGCGTTCGCGGGCGCCAGCTCCTCCCCCGCCTCATAGCAGGCGATCGACTTGTGCTCCGCGCCGTGATACTCGAACGTCCGGCGCATATCCTTCATTAGGGAGACGAGCGAGAGATAGCCGACGAAGATGGCGATCTTCATGACGCCCTCGATCAGGTTCCGCCACCAGCCGAGCCCGCCGGCGAGACCGTCGATCCAGGAGGTGACGGCCGCGGGAAGGAACAAAAACAGCCCGAAGCCGAGTACGAGTCCGAGTACCGCGGCGATCCCCATGAAAACGTCGAGGAAGCGGCTGCCCAGATGCGCGCGCAGCCACGCCTCCGTCTTGGAATCCTCCGCGCCGTCGTCGAGACCGAGCATGTCGGCGGACTGCATCAGCGTTCTGTAGCTGAGCAGCAGCGTCTCCGCGAAATTCACGACGCCGCGGAGGACGGGAACGTTGAGAAATTTATATTTTTTGCGCAGGGGGATATGCTCCCGCGCGTCGAGCACGATCTCTCCGGATTCTTTCCGTACCGCCAGCGCGGTGCGGTCCCCGCTGCGCATCATCACGCCCTCGAGCACCGCCTGACCGCCGACGCGCCCCATGCGCGGGCATGATCCGTCGTTTTTGCTCATCTGTCCGTCCTCTCCCCGGAGGCGCCCTCCGGCTGCTTCTCCCATGATACCGTGTACGTTATAACATTATAACACGGATACGTCCGGAAATAAAGACCTATTTGTAAACGCGCGGCGCGCTCCCGAAGTTTTTGCCGTTTTTTTGCAAATAAATAGGCCGCTGAAAAAAATTTACAGTTATCCTATGGTATTTTGCCGAAGGGTGTGCTATAATATGCAAAGTGTATTATTACCGATCCACGAACAAAGAAAGGCATGGTACCACGCATGGGCAACACAAGCAGCCGCACGAAAGACGCAGAGGCGCGTACTCTCGCGGCGGAAAAGAAACGTCTCGCCGCCGAAGCGGCGGAGAAGAAGGAACGCCGGAACCGCGCGATCATCATCGTTTCCGTCGTCGCCGCCGTCCTCATCATCGGCTTTCTGCTCGTATACGGCAAGCTGAACACGAACGGCTTCTTCCTCCGCCATACGAATTCCGTATCGAGCGAAACGATCACGGTGGACAACGCGGTCGTCTCTTATTTCTTCCATGACAGTTATCTGCGGTTCGCCAATTCCAACGGAAGTTACCTCTCCTATTTCGGGCTGGATACCTCCAAGTCCTTGAAATCGCAGCTCTGCACCTTCACGGACAGCGGGAGCTGGTTCGACTATTTCATGAGCGGCACGAAGGCGACGCTGACGCAGCTGCTCACGCTCGCAGAGGAAGCGAAGGCGCGCGGGATCGAGCTCGACGAGCACGACAAGAAGTCGATCGACAGCACGATCGACGGCTACAAGTCCGCGGCGGCCGCCTACGGCTACTCCGAGAACTACTATATCCGCAGCCTCTTCGGCACCGGCTTGACGCTGGACGACGTCCGCCGCGCGCTCGAACTCTCCGCCCTCGCCAGCAAGGGCTCGAAAGCCATTGCCAGCGAGTATAACTACACGAGCGCGGATTACGAACAGTACGTCGAAGACACTCCGACGGCGCTGCTCCGCGCCGACTACGCGGTCGTGTCCCTCGCCACCAGCGACGGGATGGTCGAGGGCGACGTGACGGAAGAGATCATCGACGCCTACGCCGCCCGCCTCGCCGCCGCCGCCTCCAAGGAGGAATTCGACAGCATCGCCTACGAATACCTCAAGGACGTCGCCTATAAAAACGACGCCGACAAGACGGAAGAAGACATCCAGAAGGAGATCGACGGCTTCACCGTCGAAGGCGTCACCTACAACGAGTCGAGCGAATTCTCCCAGTGGCTGTTCGATTCCGCCCGTCAGGCGGGCGAGACCTACTCGCACACCGACGAGGGAACGCACGCGACGCAGGTCTACTACGTGATCTCCCCCGCTTCGATGAACACGACGCCGACCCGCACCGTCCGCCATATCCTGATCACCGCGAGCGGCGCCGGCTCGGATGAAGCGGCGTCCGCGCGCGCCGACGAGCTCCTCGCCCAGTGGAAAGCGGGAGCGGCGACGGAGGACTCCTTCGCCGCGCTCGCGAAAGAGAACTCGGAAGACTCCTCCTACGCGGAGGGCGGTCTGATCCCGAACATCACCGAGGGCGAAACGGTCGAAGCGTTCGACGCCTGGGTCTACGACGAGGCGCGCCGTCCCGGCGACGCCGAGGTCGTCAAGAGCGACTACGGCTATCACGTGATCTACTACGTCGGCGACGGTCTCCTCGTATGGGAAGCGGAGGCGGACACCGCCCTGAAGAACGCGCAGTACCAGAAGGACTACGAGGCGCTCACGGAAAAATATCCGGTCGAGTTCGATTTGAAGAGCATGTACAGAATCGACGCGTAAAGCGGCGCGCGGCATCCGGGAAAACCGGATGCCGCGTTTTTTGCCCGATCACGATGAAACTGTACAAAAATACGTCCCCCGCGCCGCAAAAACTCGCACGGTTTCCTTATTGTTTTTTTTCATCCTATGTGTTATAATATAGAATAATATCCAGAACCGTCCCCGATCGCCGATCAGACCGTTTCAGTGGAAGGAGAACTGCCATGGCTTATTATTACAGCGAGCTTTCCCACACCTTCAGCGAGTACCTGCTCGTGCCCGGCTATTCCGACGCGAACTGCGTCCCCGCCAACGTCTCGCTCCAGACCCCGCTCGTCCGGTTCCGCCGGGGGGATAAGGCGGCGCTCTCTCTGAACGTGCCGCTCGTCTCCGCGATCATGCAGTCCGTCTCCGACGACCGCATGGCGATCGCGCTCGCCAAAGAGGGCGGCGTCTCCTTCATCTACGGCTCGCAGACCATCGAGGACGAGGCCGCCATGGTGCGCCGCGTCAAGAACTATAAAGCCGGCTTTGTGACCTCGGACTCCAACCTCCGTCCGGATCAGACGCTCGCCGACGTGATCGCGCTCAAGGAACAGCTCGGTCACTCCACCATCGCCGTGACCGACGACGGCACCTCGTCCGGCAAACTGCTCGGCATCGTGACGGGGCGGGATTACCGCGTCAGCCGCATGGCGATGACCGACCGCGTCGATTCCTTCATGACGCCGCTCGAAAAACTCATCACGGCGCCCGCCGGGACCTCGCTGAAGGCCGCCAACGACATCATCTGGGAGCACAAGCTCAATTCCCTGCCGATCCTCGACGACGACGGACGTCTTTTGTACTTCGTCTTCCGCAAGGACTATGAGCAGCATAAAGAAAATCCGCTCGAACTGCTCGACGGCAGCAAGCGCTACGTCGTGGGCGCCGGCATCAACACGCGCGATTACGAAGAGCGCGTTCCCGCGCTCGTGGACGCGGGCGCCGACGTGCTCTGCATCGACTCGAGCGAGGGCTTCACCGAATGGCAGGCGCGCACGCTCGCCTTCATCCGTGAGAAATACGGCGACAGCGTGAAGGTCGGCGCCGGGAACGTCGTCGACCGCGACGGCTTCCTCTTCCTCGCGCGGGCGGGCGCCGATTTCGTCAAGGTCGGGATCGGCGGCGGCTCCATCTGCATCACCCGCGAGACGAAGGGCATCGGGCGCGGACAGGCGACGGCGGTCATCGAGGTCGCCGCGGCGCGCGACGAATACTACCGCGAAACGGGCATCTACGTACCGATCTGCTCCGACGGCGGCATCGTCTACGACTACCACATCACGCTCGCGCTCGCCATGGGCGCGGACTTCTGCATGCTCGGACGCTACTTCTCCCGTTTCGACGAAAGCCCGACGAACAAGGTCATGATCAAGGGCAGTTACATGAAGGAATACTGGGGCGAGGGCAGCGCCCGCGCCCGCAACTGGCAGCGCTACGACATGGGCGGCGCCGCCAAGCTCTCCTTCGTGGAGGGCGTCGACTGCTACGTTCCGTACGCGGGCTCCCTGCACGACAACCTGATGTCCACGCTCGCCAAGATCCGCTCGACGATGTGCAACTGCGGCGCCTTGACGATTCCCGAACTGCAGGAGAAGGCGCGCCTGACGCTCGTCAGCGCCACCTCCATCGTGGAGGGCGGCGCGCACGACGTGCTCGTCAAGGACCAGAGCACGCAGTGACCGCGCGGCGGGACGAAAACGTCCCCCGCCCAAAGCAAAGCAGGAGGATAGATGATGAAGGATCCCGCGGAGCGCCCCGGCGGCACGTGGATGCTCGTGCTTTCCCGCATCGGTCTGCTCACGCAGCTCGGTCTGACGCTCGTCGCCCCGCCGCTTCTTCTCGTGCTCGGCGCGCTCTGGCTCCAGAAGCGCTTCGGCTGCGGTGACTGGATCCTGCTCGCAGCGATCCTCGTCGGCGTGATCAGCGGGATCTGCGGCACCGCCGGTCTCATCCGCGACGCGCTGGCGCACGACCGCCGCACCGTCGACAAAAATCAGGGAGAGCACCGATGAAACTCGATCCTGCCGTCAAAAAAGAATCCGCCTTCATTGCCGCCGCCTCCCTCGCCGGCACCGTACTCGTGCAGCTCGTCTTCGCCATGCTCGGGAAATGGGATCTCTCCGTGCTGCTCGGCGGCGCGATCGGCTGGATCATGGCGGCGGGGAACTTCTTCCTCATGAGCCTCACGGTACAGCGCGCCGTCGGCGCGGGCGACTCGGTCCGCGCAGGGCAGACCTTCCGCCTTTCCTATACGGTGCGCACGCTTGCCATGCTCGGCGTCATCGCGCTCTCGCTCCTCGTCGACGCCATCCACTGGATCCCCGTCGTCGCCGCCGTCTTCTTCCCCCGCGTCGCCATCCTCATCCGTCAATGGATCGAGAGCGGCAAAGAAAAGCCGGACACGGAGGAAATAAAGGACGGCGCCGCCCCGTCCCCCGCCCCCGCGGAGGAGGAAGAGGAGACGGAGGACGAATTCGAGAAATTCGTCGGAAGCTTCGCCAAAAAGATCGACACGAACTACAGCGGGACACCGTCGGGCGGCTCCGCCGACGGCGATCCCCCCTCGGATCCCGATTCCAAAGGAGAGTGAGACCTTGGACAACATCTCCATTTCCGGCGCGAAAATATACTTTTATCTCTTCGGCGTCCCGATCACCGAAACGCAGATCAATTCGCTGATCGTCACCGCGCTGCTCTTCGGACTCTGCCTCTTTCTGACGCACGGTCTGAAGGTGCGCCCGACCTCGAAGCGGCAGCTCGTCGCCGAGTGGATCGTCGAGAAGGTCACGAACCTCGTGCGCGACAACATGGGAGAGCGCTTCCTCGGATTCGTCCCCTTCGTCGCCGCGATCCTCGGGCTCTCCGCCTGCTCGTCGCTGCTCGCTCTCGTCGCCATGTATCCGCCGACGGCGGATCTGAATACGGTGCTCGGCTGGGCGCTGCTCGTCTTCGTGATGATCACGTACTACAAGATCCGGGCGAACGGCCCGCTCGGTTATCTGAAGGGCTTCACCGAGCCGATCTTCGTCTTCACGCCCTTCAATATCCTCGGAGAGATCGCCACGCCGGTCTCCATGGCGTTCCGTCACTTCGGCAACATCGTCTCCGGCACCGTCATCTCCGCCCTCGTCTACGCCGCGCTCGCCTCCCTCTCCACCGTTCTTCTCGGATGGCTGCCCGGCGTGCTCGGAAAGATCCCGTTCCTCCAGATCGGCATCCCCGCCGTTCTTTCGATATACTTCGATCTGTTCAGCAGCTGCATGCAGGCGTTCATCTTCGCCATGCTGACGATGCTCTACATCGCGGGCGCAGCGAACACAGAGGAAAACTGATCCACACATACTCATCTTGAAGGAGAGACCGTTATGGAAATACTCACCGCAAAAGCAATCATCATGGCAGGATGCGCCGTCGGCGCGGGGCTTGCGCTGATCGCCGGCATCGGCCCCGGCATCGGCGAAGGCTATGCCGTCGGCAAGGCGTGCGAAGCGATCGGCCGCCAGCCGGAATGCAAGAGCTCCGTCACCTCGACGATGATCCTCGGCTGCGCCATCGCGGAGACGACCGGTATCTACGGCTTCGTCACCGGCCTGCTTCTGATGTTCCTCGCCCCGAACCTCTTCCTCGGCAAGCTCTGATCTCCCCGGAGGACCGTCATGGGAGAACATTTGGGACCGATTTTCCTTATGGAAGAACATCTGGATCTGATTTCCCTTGAGGTCTGGCACGTCGTCGCCGCCATCGCCAATCTGCTCCTGCTCACGTGGATCGTCAAGAAGTTCCTCTTCGATCGGGTAAAAAAGGTGATGACCGAGCGTCAGTCTCAGGTGGATACGCTGTACGCGGACGCGGAAACGGCGAAAAACACTGCCGAGTCCGACCGCGCCGCCTATGAGGAAAAACTGGCCGGCGCCGAGGACGAGGCACAGAAGATCGTGCAGGACGCCGTCGTCCGCGCCGACCGCATGAGCGAAAAGATCCTGGCGGAGGCGTCGGAGAAGGCGGGCGAGAAGCTCCGCCAGGCGGACGCCGACATCGCGCAGGAAAAGAAGAAAGCGATCAACGAGGTCAAAGACGAGATCTCCGGCATATCCGTGGAGATCGCCGAAAACGTCATCGGACGGGAGATCCGCGAGGAGGATCACCGCGAGCTGATCGACGCCTTTATCGAGAAGCTGTAGGTGAGAGCATGAGCGAAGCCACAAAAGAATACGGGCGCGCGCTGTCCGATCTCGCCGCGGAAGAAGGCGTCGAGGACGCGCTGCGCGCCGACATGCGCGCCGTGCGCGCGCTGCTCGACGAAAATCCCGCGTACTCCCGGCTGCTCGCCAACCCGGAGATCCCGAAGACGGAGCGCGTCGCGCTCCTGAAGGAGGCGTTCGGCGGGCGGGTACATCCGTATCTGGTTCGTTTCCTCGCCATCCTCACCGAGCGGGGATACGCGTACCGCGCGGCGGATTTTCTCGCGGAATTCGAGCGGCTGTACTGCGAGCGGCATTCCATCACCGTCGCCGCCGTCGTCTCCGCCGTCCCGCTCACGGAGGATCAGAAGCGCCGCCTGACCGAAAAACTCTGTCAGATCACGAACAAGACCGTCTCACTGGAATGCAGCGTCGATCCGTCGCTCATCGGCGGAATCCGTCTGCAGGTAGACAACACGCTCTTTGACGGAAGCGTCCGCGCGCACCTCGACGCGCTGCGGGACCGTCTCTCCGCGCTCACCCTGTAAAAGAATCAGAAGGAAGGATTACCGGAATGGACCTTCGTCCCGAAGAAATCAGCAGCATCATCAAGCGGCAGATCCGCGATTATGAGAATACCGTGAACGAAGCGGAGACCGGCACCGTCATCATGGTCGGCGACGGGATCGCGCGCGCGTTCGGTCTCGACCGCTGCATGGCGGGCGAGCTCCTCCTCTTTGAGGACGGAGAAGCCGGCATGGCGATGAATCTCGAGGAGAACACCGTATCCATCGTTCTGCTGTCCGACTCCGACAAGATCCGCGAGGGCACGCTCGTGCGCCGGACCGGCCGCGTCGTCTCCGTACCCGTGGGGGACGCCATGCTCGGCCGCATCGTGAACGCGCTCGGCGCGCCGATCGACGGACGCGGTCCCATCGAAACGACGGATACGCGCCCGGTCGAGCACAACGCTCCCGGCATCATCCAGAGAAAAAGCGTCAGCGTCCCGCTGCAGACCGGCATCAAGGCGATCGACGCGATGGTCCCGATCGGCCGCGGCCAGCGCGAGCTCATCATCGGCGACCGCCAGACCGGCAAGACGACGCTCGCCGTCGACACGATCCTCAACCAGAAGGGGACCGGCGTGCTCTGCGTATACGTGGCGATCGGTCAAAAGAACTCGACCGTCGCGCTGCTCGCCGAGACGCTCCGCGAGGCGGAGGCGGACGCCTACACCGTCATCGTATCCGCTTCCGCGTCGGAGAGCGCGCCGCTCCAGTATATCGCACCCTACGCCGGCTGCGCCATCGCCGAATACTTCATGGATCAGGGAAAGGACGTGCTCATCGTCTACGACGACCTGTCCAAGCACGCCGTCGCGTACCGCGCGCTCTCTCTGCTCATCCGCCGTCCGCCGGGCCGCGAGGCGTACCCCGGAGACGTCTTCTATCTGCACAGCCGTCTGCTCGAACGCGCCGCGCGCGTCGCGCCGGAATACGGCGGCGGTTCCATCACCGCCATGCCGATCATCGAGACGCAGGCGGGCGACGTATCGGCGTATATCCCCACGAACGTGATCTCCATCACCGACGGACAGATCTTCCTCGAAACGGAGCTCTTCCACGCGGGCGTCATCCCGGCGGTCAATCCGGGCATTTCCGTCTCCCGCGTCGGCGGCGCCGCCCAGATCAAGGCGATGAAGAAGGTCGCCGGTCCGCTCAAGATCATCTACTCTCAGTATCGCGAGCTCCAGGCGTTCGCCCAGTTCGGCTCCGATCTGGACGCGGACACGAAGGCACGGCTGGCACAGGGCGAGCGGATCGTCGAGGTGCTCAAGCAGGGCAAGAGCGCCCCGATCCCCGTCGCGTACCAGGTGGCGATCATCTACGCCGTGATCCACAATCATCTCGCGTCCGTCGCCGTTCCGGACGTACGCGAGTACGAGAGCGCGCTCTTCGACTATCTGCGGACGCATCAGGACGAACTGATGGAACGCATCGCCTCGACCGGCAATCTGACCGCCGAGGACGAGAAGCTGCTCGACGATGCGCTGCGCGCATTCACCGCGGACTTCACCGCCGCGCGGGCGAAAGAATAAAAGGGGCGCCGCATGGCACGGAACATGAAGGCGCTCAAGGCGCGCATCCGCTCGGTCGACTCGACCATGCACATCACGAAGGCGATGGAACTCGTCGCCTCCTCCAAGATCCGCCGGGCGCGGGAACGGATGGAAAACGGCCGCTTCTACCGCGCCGTCCTCCGCGAGGCGTTCGCCGATCTTGCTTCCTCCGATACTCCCTACTCCCGTCCGAGAGACGAGGCGCTGCCGACGGCGCACGTCGTCGTCGCGGGCGACCGCGGTCTGGCGGGGGGATACAACAACGCCGTTTTCAAGCTGACGATGCGTGCGCTCCGTCCGGGCGACCGCGTGATCCCCATAGGGCGGCGCGCGGCGGAATACTTCTCCCGCCGCTCCCTCGTCGCCGAAGAGGACATGGACCTCTCTTCCGAGACGCTCTCCTCCGCCGAATGCGCCGCCGTCGCGGGACGGCTGAAAGCCATGTACGACCGGGGTGAGATCGGCTGCGTGCGCCTCGTGTACACCGCCTTCACCTCCATGCTCGTGCAGACGCCGCAGGAGACGGTGCTCCTGCCGCTCGCACCGCCGTCCGGGGAGGACGCGCACGGCGCGCCGCGCGCCGACGTTCTCTACGAACCGGATCCCGCGTCCGTACTCGCCGCCATCATTCCGGAATATCTCGCCGGCGTCGTTTACAGCGCCGCCAGTGAAGCATTTGCCGCGGAGGTCGCCGCGCGGCGCGCCGCCATGGATACCGCGTCGAAAAACGCCTCCGACATGATCGACCGCCTCAATCTCGAATACAACCGCGCGCGTCAGAGCGCCATCACGCAGGAGATCACGGAGATCGTTGCGGGCGGCACGACCTGACCGAAGAAGAGGAGAACCACATGACAAGAGAAACGCATACCGGCGTCGTCACCCAGGTCATGGGACCGGTGATCGACGTCCGTTTTCCGGACAAAGCGCTTCCGGAGCTTCTCAACGCGCTGACCATCCCCTGCGGGGAGAGGACGCTGACCGCCGAGGTCGCCCAGCATCTGGGCGACGGCGTCGTCCGCTGCATCGCCATGACGGCGACGGACGGGCTCGTCCGCGGCACACCGGCGACCGACACGGGCAGCCCCATCACCGTGCCCGTCGGGCGGGAGACGCTCGGACGGATCTTCAGCGTGCTCGGCGAGCCGGTCGACGAGATGCCCGCGCCCCAGACGGCGGAACGCTGGTCGATCCACCGTCCCGCCCCCTCCTACGAGGAGCAGAGCACCTCGACGGAGATCCTCGAAACGGGCATCAAGGTCATCGACCTGCTCTGCCCGTACGCCAAAGGCGGAAAGATCGGTCTGTTCGGCGGCGCCGGCGTCGGAAAGACCGTCCTCATCATGGAGCTGATCCACAACATCGCCACGCAGCACGGCGGTCTGTCCGTCTTCACCGGCGTCGGCGAACGCACCCGCGAGGGGAACGACCTCTACAACGAAATGAAGGAATCCGGCGTCCTGTCCAAGACCTCCCTCGTCTACGGACAGATGAACGAGCCGCCGGGAGCGCGTATGCGCGTCGGCTTGTCCGGTCTCACGATGGCGGAATACTTCCGCGACCGCGAGAATCAGGACGTGCTGCTCTTCATCGACAATATCTTCCGCTTTACGCAGGCCGGTTCGGAGGTCTCCGCGCTCCTCGGACGCATGCCCTCCGCCGTCGGCTATCAGCCGACGCTCGCCACGGAGATGGGCATCCTTCAGGAGCGCATCACCTCGACGAAGCGCGGCTCCATCACCTCGGTGCAGGCGGTGTACGTCCCGGCGGACGACCTGACGGACCCCGCCCCGGCGACGACCTTCGCCCACCTCGACGCGACGACCGTCCTCAGCCGTTCCATCTCCTCGATGGGCATCTTCCCCGCCGTCGATCCGCTCGCGTCCACGAGCCGCATCCTGACGCCGGAGATCGTCGGTCAGGAGCACTACGACGTCGCGCGCGGCGTGCAGCAGCTCCTCCAGCGCTACAACGAGCTCCAGGACATCATCGCCATCATGGGCATGGATGAGCTCTCCGAGGAAGACAAGCTGACCGTCAGCCGCGCGCGCCGCCTCCAGCGGTACATGTCGCAGGCACTCTTCGTCGCGTCCCAGTACAACGGTCTGGAAGGTCAGTACGTCCCGCTCCGCGACACCGTCCGCGGCTGCCGCGAGATCCTCGAGGGACAGCACGACGATCTGCCGGAATCCGCCTTTCTGTACATCGGCGCCGTCGAGGAAGCGCGGATCAAGGCCGCACGGTGACGATATGAAGACCTTTCATCTGCAGATCGCCGCGCCGGACGGGATGCGCTACGACGGAGACGCCGTGCAGCTCTCCGTCCGCGGCACGGAAGGCGACCTCGCCGTTCTCGCCGGACACGTCCCCTTCGCCACCGCGCTTCGCGCGGGCGAATGCCGCGTGTATGTCGGCGAGGGCGGTACCGTGCGCCGCGCCGCCTATTCCGGCGGGATGCTCAGCGTGAGCGGCGGCACGGTCCGCATGATCTCCGCCGATTTCCGCTGGCTTGAAGAAGAATAAGGAGCACCCTGAGGGGTGCTCTTTCCCCATACCGACCGGAAGGGAGCGATCCGATGGAAACGACGTCCCCGCGTCCCCGCGATCTGCGCCTCGACGCTTTGCGGATCACCGCCAGTCTCCTGGTCGTGCTGATCCACGTATCCGCCCAACAGTGGTACACGCTCGATCCGCACGACGGCGCGTGGGTCGCCGTGCACTTCTGGAATGCCGCGTCGCGCGCGGCGGTGCCGCTCTTCTTCATGATCAGCGGCGCACTCTTTCTCGGCGCGCCGACGCCGCCGGATCCGCGCCGTCTGTGGAAGCACAGTATCCCGCGGCTCCTCTCCGTTTACGTGCTGTGGAGTCTATTCTACGGGATGGTCCATCTCGGCTTCCGCGCGTTTCTCGACGATCCCGTGCTGCTGATCGGGAAAGCCGTCGAGGGACATTATCATCTGTGGTTCCTGCCCGCCATCATCGGCGTGTACGTCCTCTTTCCGATCCTGTACGCCGCCGTCCACGCGGAGAACGGGCGCTACGTGCGCTATCTCGTCGCCGTCTTCGCCTTCTTCGGCATCGTGTGCGGGACGGTGGACGGGCTGTACGGATTCCTTCCCTGGTCCGTCTCGATGATCTTTCAAAAGATCGTCCCCGATCTGTGCGGACCGTGCGGCTATGCGGTACTCGGCTATGCGCTGATACGCGTCAGCCGCCGTCCGCGCCCGTGGGTGCTCGCCGCCGCCGCGGGCGGATGCGTCCTGCTCGTCTGGGGCGGGAGCGTCCTTTGGGCGCGGCACACCGGCGCGCCGTTCGCGCTCCTCTGCGGTGAATACACGCTGCCGACCGCCGCGGAGGCGGTGTGCATCTTCCTTCTCTTCCGCTCGCTGAAAGTCCCGGAGGGAGGGCGCGCGGCGAAGCTCCTTCCCGCCGCCGCCGCGGATACGCTCGGCATCTATCTCATCCATCCGTTCCTCATCAGCGTGCTGGAGGAATTCGGCGTCACGACCGGGTCCTTCTGCGCGTGGATCTCCGTACCGCTCCTCACCCTCGGCATCTTCCTCCTTTCCGCCGCCGCGGCGGCGCTTCTGCGCCGCATCCCCGCCGTGGGGAAATGGATCGTCTGACCGGAGCGGCATGGGAACGCGGCGCCATCCCGGATATCATCGGTTAAAAGGAGACCGTTTTCCAATGGAACATGAAAAGATCGGCATCATCGCCGCTATGCGCGTGGAGGCGGAGCATCTGCTCGACGCGCTGAACGACCGCACCGACGAGTGCGTCGGTTCCATCCGCTTTTCCGTCGGGACGATCGGCGGTCACGACGTCGTGCTCGCCGTCTGCGGCGTCGGCAAGGTATTCGCCGCCATGTGCGCACAGACGATGATCGTCCGCTACGGCGTCACGATGATCTGGAATACAGGTGCCGCCGGAACGCTGACGGAAGAACTCTCCGTCGGCGACTACGCCGTCGCCTCCGACGTCGTGATGCACGACATGGATACCTCGCCGCTCGGCGATCCGGTCGGATGGATCTCCGGACTGGACCGGATCCGCATGGAGACCGATCCGACGCTGCGCGACCGCTTCGCCGCCGCCGTCGATGCCGCCGGAGGGCGGTACCGTGTCGGGACGATCGCGTCCGGCGACACCTTCGTCGCCTCGGCGGATAAAAAACTGGCGCTGCGCGAACGTTTCGGCGCCGTCGCCTGCGAAATGGAAGGCGCCGCCATCGGGCAGGTCTGCACCGCCAACGGCGTCCCCTTCCTCGTCCTGCGCGCGATCTCGGACGGCGGGGACGAGGACGCTGCCGTCGATTTTCCGACCTTCGTTACCCGCGCCGCCGCCCGCTCGTCAAAAATCGTGCTTGACGTATTGAACGGAGCAGCGGGGGACGCCTTTTGAAAAAGGCGCCCCAGCAGAATGCGCTCGCGCGTTCTGCACCCCCCTTGCGAAAACCTTTATATAAAAAGAATGACAAGGTAAAGCGATAATCCAGCACTAAGGTTTTCGCTTTCCCTTGTTTTGTTTTTGCCATTAAGGTTTTCGAGGGGTCTGAGGGGGACCTTTTTCAAAAGGTCCCCCTCATCGTTTCCTATAGTCTATACCCGATCCGCTCGCCGCAGCGGACGGGGATCTCGTCCGGGCACTCGATGCGTTCCGGCGGGACGCCGATCCGTCCGGGTTCCGTGAGGAGCACGATCGTGCTCCCTCCGTAGAGGAACATACCCTTCTCCTCGCCGCGGCGGACGGCGCCGGGACCGTCGCGGTTCACGATCCGCCCGACGAGCATCGCGCCGATCTCGATCTGCGCGATCGTGCCGAAGCGTTCCGTTTGGATCATCGTGTATTCGCGGCAGTTTTCGACGAACACGGGGCGCTCCCGCAAAGCGATCGGCCGGACGGTGTGGAGCGCGCCGGGCAGGAACACGTTCTCCCCCTTCACGCCGTCCGCGGGATACACGTACCGATGATAATGATGGACGCAGAGACGGAACACGAAGCAGAGCCCGTCCCGATACCGCTCCGCCGCATCGTCGCCGCCGAGCAGATCCCGCACCGTGTACTCGCTCTCCTTCAGCGGAAAGACCGTTCCCTCGCGGATCGGCAGGATGCGCAAGAGCCCGTCGCACGGAGAGAGAAGCGCGTCCGGATCCGGATCGGGGACCCGGCACTCCGGCCGAAGGCGGCGCGTGAAGCACGCGTTGAAGGTGGGGAATTCCGTCGTTTCCGCTTCCGTGAGATCGATGCCGTTCTTTTTCACGAACGGACGGATCCATACGCGCGAGAGCGGAGAATCGAGATACCGCCCGACGAGGCGGGACAGCCCGCGTCCGGCGAGAGGCCGGAGCAGAAGCCGCCCGGGCGCGGTATGATACAGGAAGCGGAGCAGTTTTCCTTCCTCAGCCATGTCTTGCTATATGAATGATATGCAGAATCAGCACGAGAAGGAATTCCACGGCGCCGATCCCCACGAGGATCAGGATCCCGCGCATCCCCGGCTTGACGATGCGGATCTTCGACAGGAACGCAAATCCCATGAGGAGCGCCAGCGTGTAATAGACCGGCGTCAGATTGACTCCGAACGTATACTGGAGCACCATCGTCAGCGGGAAGATCAGCGCCGCCGTCGTCACGGGGACGCCGGTATAGAACTTGCGGCAGCCGCTCTCCGTCTTCTGCCGCTCCTCCTCCGTCACGTTGAAATACGCGAGACGGATCGTCGCCGCCAGCATGTACCAGAGCAGGACGGCGTAGAGCAGGCCCCGCAGGAGCAGGGATACGGGATACTTCACAGCCGTCAGATCCGCAAGATACGCGGAGACGACCGGCGAGCGAAGCATGGCGGCGCCGATGCAGGCGGGAAGCACGCCAAACGCCACGATATCCGATAGCGAGTCGATCTGGATGCCGTAGCGGCATTCCATCTCCAGGCGGTCCTTCTTCGTGCGCGCCACCTTCCCGTCAAACGCATCGCACAATCCGCAGATGAGCAGGCAGAGGATCCCGGCATACGGGTGCCCGTTCGGGCCGCTGAGCGAAACGATGATCCCCGCTCCCGCGGTCAGGAGGGAGAGATAGGTCAGTATCACCGTATAGTTATAATATCCGATCATGGAAAAGACCGTGCCTTTCCTCAAAACTGATAACGATCTCCCGGATCTCACACGGGCGGCGAAACGACGTGATCCCCCGTCAAAAACAGCCCGTTCCGGTCAAAACACCGTATCTTATATACATTATAGCATAAAAGTGAACAAAATACAACAATTCACGACCATTTCTGAAAAACCTGTTAAAAACAGATTCCGGTTGACAGCCTTGTCCTCCTGTGATATAATTGTCCGTAACCGGTCACGCGATATTTTACCTGCCGAAAGGATCAACCGCTTATGAAGCCTGCCGATCTGCCCGGGACCGTCGCCGTCTCGCTCTCCGATTTCACGGACGGGCCGCGCGGCGCGGACGACACCGCGCTCTTTGCCCGCGCCATGGACTACTGCCGGGACAACCCCAGCACGACGCTGATCGTCCCGCCCGGCACGTATACCGTCACCTCCGCGCTGGCGCGCGAGACGCGGGAGCACGTGCTGCGCGGCGACTGGGGCGCCAATCCCCAGCCGACGATGTTCACCCCGAAATTCCCGTATTCCGTCGGCATCGATTTCCGCGGTCAGAAGGGGACGACCGTCCTCGCGCGCGGCGCGACGCTGATGGTCGACGGCTTTATGGAGCCGGTCTCCCTGCGCGACTGCGAAAACGTGCATCTGGTCGGACTGACGATCGACCACACGCGCAAACCGTACAGCCGTGCCGTCGTGCGCGAGGTCGACGACAAGGCGGAAGGCGATATGATCCCCGCCGTGCTCGTCTTCGACGCGGAGACGCCGCTCGTTCCTCCGTCCGACGGCGTGCGCGGCACGGAGCTGATGCTGCGCTATATCGCCTGTGATCCGAGGACGGGCCGCCGCGTCCGCCCCGGCATCCGCATCGACCGGATCGCCGACGAACGCACCGTATACTGTCACGTCAGCCGGGACCTCCGCCCCGGAATGCTGTTCTACTGCATCCACACCTACCATTCCCGTCCCGCCATCCTCATCGAGCGGGCGGAAAACGTCCGTCTCACCGACGTCACGATCCACAGCCAGCCCGGTATGGGCATCGTCGGCAACCGCAGCGAGAACCTCACGTTCACCCGTCTGCACGTCGTTCCCTCCGCCGGTCATCACTGGTCCACGAACACGGACGCCACGCACTTCACCTCGATCAAGGGACTGCTCCGTTTCGAGGACTGCGAATTCGAGGGACAGGGCGACGATTCCACGAACGTGCACGGATATTATCAGGCGATCGTCCGCCGTGAGAGCGATACCGTCGCGTACCTGCAGGAGAAGACGCCGGACGGCACGCACGCGCAGTCGCTCGATTACCCCGATCCGGGCGACGTCATGGAGCTGACCTCCTATCATACGCTGGAGGTCGCGGATACGTACCGCGTCGTGGAATGCACGCCGATGCCGGACGAGTGGATGTGCCGCGTCGTGCTCGACCATCCGCTCCCCAAGGTCACGGACGGCTGGCTGCTCACCGACGTCACGCGCCTGCCGCGGCTGGAGTTCGTCGGATGCACGTGCAGCAATCATTTTGCCCGCGGCATCCTTATCAAGACCCGTTCCGTCCTCGTGGAGGGGAATACGTTCCGGAACGTATTCGGCGCCGCCGTCAAGGTGGCGGCGGAAGCGTCGTGGTGCGAAAGCGCCAGCCCCGCCGACGTCGTGATCCGCGGCAATCGCATCCTGTACTGCAGCGGCGAAGCCGGGATCGCCGTCTACGCGGACTCGGACGATCCGAGGGGACAGAGCATCTTCCGCGTCACGATCGAGGACAACGTCATCGACGAACCGGGGAACGCCCACGCGATCCTCTGCCGGAACGTGCGGGGGCTGACGATCGCCCGCAATCACGCCTGCGTCGCCGGCACGCCCGTCGTGATCGAACACTGCGCAGACGTCTCTTGTGACGCCTGAGCACGGCCATCTAAAGCAAGCACCCGATCTTATTCTGCCGAAAGGAAACGAATTATGGAACAGACCGAACGCACCGGCACCGCCGTCTCGCTCGCCGACTTCATGACCGAGCCGCGCGGCGAGGACGATACCGCACTCCTTGCCCGTGCCATGGACTACTGCCGGGAACATCCCGGCACGACGCTGACCGTTCCGCCCGGCGTCTATACCGTCACCTCCGCCCTGGCGCGCGAGGAGATGGAACACGTCCTGCGCGGCGACTGGGGCACCTATCCGCCCGCCCCCCAGCCGACGATGTTCAACCCGAAGTATCCGTACACCGTCGGCGTCGATTTCCGCGGGCAGTCGGGCACGACGGTCCTCGCCTACGGCGCGACGCTGATGGTCGACGGCTTCATGGAGCCGCTCTCCCTGCGCGACTGCCGTGACGTGCATCTTGCCGGTCTGACGATCGATCATAAGCGCAAGCCGTACAGCCGCGCCGTCGTGCGTGAGGTCGACGACAGCGCCGAGGGCGACATGATCCCCGCCGTACTCGAGTTCGATGCGGAGACCCCGATCGTCCCGCCGTCCGACGGCGTGACCGGCACGGGGCTTTTGCTCCGGTATTTCTTCTGCGATCGGTGCACCGGACAGCGCATCTTCAAGAAGATCGTCAATATCGAGATCGTCTCGTTCGACCGCTTCGACAACGAGCGCACCGTGCATTGTCACGTCACCCGGGACATCCGCCCCGGCATGTACTATTACTGCTATCATACGCTCCATTCCCGTCCCGCCATCCTCATCGAGCGCGCGGAGAACGTCCGCCTCACCGACGTGACGATCCACAGCCAGCCCGGCATGGGCATCGTCGGCAACCGCAGCGAGAACGTCACGCTCACCCGTCTGCGCATCGTTCCGAGTGCCGGGCACCACTGCTCCACGAACACGGACGCCACGCATTTCACCTCGATCAAGGGACTGCTCCGCTATGAGGACTGCGAATTCGAGGGACAGGGCGACGACGCCGTCAACGTGCACGGGTATTATCAGGATATCGTCCGGCGCGAGAGCGCTGCGACGGTCTGCATCCAGGCGAAGCCGTTCGACGGCACGCACGCGCAGTCACTCGATTATCCCGACGCAGGCGATCTCATGGAACTGACCAACTTCTCCTCCCTCGAAGTCCGGGACACGTACCGCGTCCTCGAATCCACGCCGCTGCCGGACGAGTGGATGTGCCGCGTCACCCTCGACCATCCGCTCCCCGAGGAAACGGGCGGCTGGGTACTCGCCGACGTCACCCGCCTGCCGCGGCTGGAGTTCGTCGGATGCACCTGCATCGACCACGAAGCGAACGGGCTGTGCATACGGACCCGTTCCGCGCTCGTCGAAGGAAATCTGTTCCGCGATCTGCTCGGCAGCGGCGTCAAGGTGGCCTTGGAACCCGCCTGGTGGGAATCCGCCGCCGCCGCCGACGTCGTGATCCGCGGTAACCGGATCATCCGCTGCGGAGAAGGCGACTGGTGCGCCGCCGTCAAGGTCTACGCCAACTCGAGCAAGCCGGAGGGGCAGTACATCCGCCGCGTCACGATCGAAGACAATATCATCGACCAGTCCGGTCATCCCCACGGGATCGTCTGCCGGAACGTGGAAGGACTGACGATCGCCCGCAACCATATCTGCACGGACGGCAGTCCCGTCGAGATCGAATACTGCACGGACGTCTCCTGCGACGTCTGACCATACGCGCACGAAAAAACGGCGGACAGGATCCTGTCCGCCGTTTTCTTGTGCCGATACCGGATTACTTCTTCAGGGATGCGGCGATGTCGCGCAGAAGCGCCATTTCCTCCGCACGCTCGTCGAGAAGACGCTGCTTCTCCGCCGCGGCCTCGGCGTCCGCTTTTTCCTTCTCTTCCTTCGCCTCGGCGTCGGCTTTCGCCTTCGCTTCCTCGGCGGCCTTCGTCTCTTCCTCGTTCGCTTTGGCCTTCGCCTTCATGATGACGCGCAGCACGCAGAAGATCGAAAGCGCGATGATGAGAAAATCAAGGATCGTCTGAATGAAGTTGCCGTACCGCAGAGCGACCTCCGCCGTGGCGACGGCGCCCTCCGCATCGAGGACGGCCTCCTTGAGGACGACCTTCCATTCCGCCACATCCAGTCCGCCGACCGCCAGGCCGACCAGAGGCATGATGATATCCGCCACGAGACTGGAGGTGATCTTGCCGAACGCGCCGCCGATCACAACGCCGACGGCCATATCCAGCACGTTGCCCTTTGCGATGAACGTCTTGAAATCAGACCAGAATTTACCCATGGTATTCTCCTTTCACAGTTTGGACTGCACGTTTATTATACACCACCGCACTGCGATGCGCAAGCATTATTTTCGAATTGCCCGTTTTTTTTCCGTTTTTTCCCGCCTCCGGGCGGAAGGATCGCTTCAAACAGCAAAAGGGGGAGGAGCCGAAGCTCCTCCCCCTCTGTCGGTTTGCTTTATACCGGTCGGCGCATCAATACATGCCGCCGCCCATGCCGCCGCCCATGCCGCCGGCCGGAGCGGGCTGCTCCTTCTCGGGCTGGTTGACGACGAGCGCTTCGGTCGTGAGCACGATCGCCGCGACGGAAGCCGCATTCTGCAAAGCGGAGCGCGTGACCTTCGTCGGGTCGACGATGCCGGCCTCGACCATGTCCACGTACTTCTCGCTGGCAGCGTCGAAGCCGTAACCGAGCTTGCCGCTGGAGCGGATCTTATCGACGACGACGGAGCCCTCGAAGCCCGCGTTGTCGGCGATCTGGCGGACAGGCGCCTCGAGCGCCTTCACGACGATGGAGATACCGGTCTTCTCATCGCTCTCCGCCGTCTCAAGCAGCTTGGAGACCTCGTCGATGACGTTCAGATACGCCGTGCCGCCGCCGGGGACGATGCCCTCTTCGACAGCCGCGCGCGTCGCGTTCAGCGCGTCCTCGATGCGGAGCTTCTTTTCCTTCATCTCCGTCTCCGTCGCCGCGCCGACCTTGATGACGGCAACGCCGCCGGCCAGCTTCGCAAGACGCTCCTGGAGCTTCTCACGGTCGAAGTCGGAGGTCGTCGTCTCGATGGCGGTGCGGATCTGGGAGATGCGGTTCTTGATCTCGTCGCTGTCGCCTGCGCCGCCGACGATGATCGTGTTGTCCTTGTTGACCTTCACCTGACGGGCGCGGCCGAGCTGTGCCATCGTGGTGTCCTTCAGTTCCAGACCGAGCTCGTCGCAGATGACCTCGCCGCCGGTCAGGATGGCGATGTCGCGGAGCATCTCTTTTCTTCTGTCGCCGAAGCCGGGCGCCTTGACGGCCGCCACGGTGAACGTGCCGCGGAGCTTATTGAGCACGAGCGTGGTCAGAGCCTCGCCCTCGACGTCCTCGGCGATGATGAGCAGCTTCTTGCCGGCCTGGACGATCTGCTCGAGCAGCGGCAGGATATCCTGCACGTTGGAGATCTTCTTTTCGGTGATGAGGATCAGCGCGTCGTCGAGCACCGCTTCCATCTTATCGGTATCGGTCGCCATGTACGGAGACAGATAGCCGCGGTCGAACTGCATGCCTTCGACGACCTCGGAATAGGTCTCGGCGGACTTGGACTCCTCGACGGTGATGACGCCGTCGGCGGTGACCTTCTCCATCGCGTCGGCGATCAGCTGACCGATCACCTCGTCGCCGGAGGAGACGGTGCCCACGCGGGCGATATCGGCGGTGCCGTTGACCTTCTTGGAGTTTGCACGGAGCGCTTCTACCGCACGGTCGACCGCGCGCTGGATGCCCTTGCGGATGATCATCGGATTCGCGCCGGCGGTGACGTTCTTCATGCCCTCATGGATGAACGCCTGCGCCAGAAGCGTAGCGGTCGTGGTGCCGTCGCCCGCCGCGTCGTTCGTCTTCGTGGCGACCTCGCGCACGAGCTGTGCGCCCATGTTCTCGGCGGCGTTCTCGAGCTCGATCTCCTTGGCGATGGTAACGCCGTCGTTCGTGATGAGCGGCGTGCCGTATTTCTTATCGAGGACCACGTTGCGTCCCTTCGGACCGAGGGTGATCTTCACCGTATCGGCGAGCTTGTCGACGCCCGCGATCAGCGCGTTGCGCGCTTCAATGCCGTAAAACAGATCCTTTGCCATGATATATCATTCCTCCGTTCTTATTCTACGATCGCCAGAATATCGCCCTGACGGACGATGTTGTATTCCTTGCCGTCGCACTTGACTTCCGTTCCGGCGTACTTGCTGGTGATGACCTTGTCGCCGACCTTCACGGTCATCGTGACTTCCTTGCCGTCCACGAGCCCGCCCGGTCCGACGGCGATAACGGTCGCCATCTGCGGCTTTTCCTTCGCGGTCCCCGGAAGAACGATACCGCTCTTCGTGGTCTCTTCCGCTTCCACTGCACAGACAACTACACGGTCTGCCAAAGGTTTGATAGTCATACGTAACCTCCTGTAATCGATAGAGAATATATGATTCTGTATGCTCGGGATTAGCACTCATATTTTTTGAGTGCCAACCTTTACGCGTATTATTCTATACCGAACCGGCGTAAAAATCAAGGGATTTTTCGAATATTCACATATTTTTAACATTTGTTCCGGGCATTTCCTTTATTCTCTCCCTCCCTGAGTGCTAAACGGGATGCCGTCCGCATACACTGGCGAAAGGGATCTCCGCCGATGCGGCGAGGGGAGGAGGAAGAGATACGGAAACGTGGAACCTCTGGCTCGGCGGGATTCTGACGCCGCTTGTGCTGCTCGGATGCGGGACCGCGTTCGGGATCCGGCTGCGCTTCTTCTGGCTGCTCCACCCGCTCCGGACGGCGCGCGCGCTGCGCGAGACCGCCGGCGTCGGCGGAACGTCCCCTGCCGCCGCGCTCTCGCTCGCGCTCGCCGGAACGCTCGGCGTCGGCAATATCGCCGGTGTGGCGACGGCGATCACGGCGGGCGGCGCGGGCGCCGTCTTCTGGATGCTCCTCGGCGCATTCGCCGCCATGAGCGTCAAATATGCGGAGGTGTATCTCGCCGTCCGCTGGCGGCGCGTGCAGGAGGAAGCCGGACACGGCGTCTTCGTCGGCGGTGCGCCGCTGTATCTGTCCGACGGTCTCTCCTCCGAGGCGCGCACGGAACGCGGCCGCCGGGCGGCGCGCCTGATCGGCGGGGCGTTCGCGCTGCTCTGCGTGCTTCACGCGCTGCTGACGGGAAATATCGTGCAGGTACACGCGGCGGTGGAATCCGTATCCGTTCCTCCGCTGCTCGTATGCCTTCCGTTCGCGGCGGCGGCCGTCTTCGCCGCATGGCACGGGACGGAGCGCGCCGCGCGCGTCACCGCCGCGGTCATCCCGGTACTGACGGCGTGTTTCCTCGCGCTCTCCCTCTTTCTGATCTGTACGAACGCGTCCGGCATCCCCGCCGTGCTCCGCCGCATCCTGCGCGGTGCGTGGCGGGCGGATGCGGTCGGCGGCGGCTTTGGCGGACTGGCGGTCAACCATGCCGTGCGCTTCGGGATCACGCGCGGACTCCTCTCCAATGAAGCCGGATGCGGGAGCACGCCGACCGCTCACGCGGCGGCGCGGACGCCGGGACCGTATCATCAGGGCTGCTTCGGGATCTTTGAGGTCTTCGCCGATACCGTGCTCCTCTGCTCGGTGACGGGGCTGGTGATCCTTCTGTACGCCGACGGGGAGGGACTGGACGGGATCCCGCTCGCGCTGACGGCGTACGCCCGTCTCGCCGGTCAGATCGGCGGCGAATGTTTCGCGTGCGTCGTCGGTGCGTTCCTTTCCGTATCCGTCGTCCTTTTCGCCGTCTCGACCGTCCTTGCACAGAGTGCCTGCGCCGCGCAGGCGCTCTCCTTCGTCCTTCCGCGCGCCGCCGCGCGCCGATGCGTTGCCGTCCTCGCCGCGAATGCGGCTCTCCTCGGCGGATGGATCCGCGCGTCGTCGATGTGGGCGGCGGCGGATCTCGTCATCACGCTCATGACCGTCGTCAACTGCGCGTGCCTGTGGCGGATGCGCCGGCAGGTGCGGGGCGAGCCGCGCGCTTCCGCTGATGCCGAAATGACGTCCGGGGGTCAGGCGCTTCGCGGCGGTCGCCGTTTGAGGTAAAGGAAGAGGCGGCGCCTTTCGGGCGCCGCCTCTTTGGAGTTTGGCTGATTACTTGTTTTCTTCCTTCGGCTTCTCTTCCGCCTTCTCATCCTTGAGATTGACGAAGCGGATCAGAGCCATCTCGGCGCCGTCGCCGCGGCGCGGACCGAGCTTATAGATCTGCGTGTAACCGCCGGAGATCGCCGCGTACTGCGGAGCGATCACGTTGAAAAGCTTGGAAACGGCGTCTTCCTTGGTGATGAAGGCGAGCGCCGCGCGGCGGCTGGCAAGCGTGTTCGTCTTGCCGAACGACACCATCTTCTCCGCCAGCGCGCTCACTTCTTTGGCGCGGGTCAGGGTCGTTTCGATGGAACCGTTCTCTATAAGATACGTGACGAGACCGCGAAGCATCGCATTTCTGTGTGCGGTCGGTCTGCCGAGTTTCCTCGTACCGGGCATTGTTCATGTCCTCCTTTGCTTGTGCAAAATTTGCTTAGGGGTGCGCGCTTCACTCTTCCTCTTTCTTGAGGTCGAGCCCGAGCGAGTGAAGCTTCAGGATCACTTCTTCCAGCGATTTCTTTCCGAGGTTTCTGACCTTGATCATATCCTCTTCGGTGCGGTTGGTCAAATCCTCCACCGTATCAATGCCCGCGCGCTTCAGGCAGTTGAAGCTGCGCACGGACATGTCAAGCTCCTCAATGGTCATCTCAAGGACTTTTTCCTTTATGGTTTCCTCGCGTTCGACCATGATTTCAGCATTCTTTGCCTCGTCGGAAAGATCGACGAACAAATTGAGATGCTCGTTGAGTATCTTGGCGCCGAGAGAAATCGCTTCCTTCGCGGAGATCGTGCCGTTTGTGAGAACCTCCAGCGTCAGCTTGTCGTAGTCCGTATTCGAACCGACACGCGTATTTTCCACCGTGTAGTTCACGTTATACACAGGCGTATAGATCGAGTCGGTGAATATCGTTCCGATCGGAGCGGACGGAGTAGATGTACCCTGATTCGCGGCTGCATACAGCTGCTTGTTCTTCTCCTGCGAGATGTAGCCGCGGCCGTGGTCGAAGGTCAGCTCCATATAGAACCGGACGTTCTCACTGAGCGTCGCGATATGAAGCTCGGGGTTCAGGATCTCAAGATCCGCGTCCTGCCGGATATCGCCTGCCGTGACCTCGCAGGGTCCCGTCATATCGATCACCGCCATCTTGGCCGCGTCGCCGTGAAGCTTTGCCGTGATTCCCTTTACGTTCAGGACGATCTCACAGACGTCTTCCTTCACGCCGGTGATCGTGGAGATCTCGTGCAGCACGCCGTCGATCTTGATGTTCGTGACTGCGACGCCGGGGAGGGAGCTCAAAAGCACGCGGCGCAGAGAGTTGCCGAGCGTGACCCCGTACCCTCTCTCGAGAGGCTCAATGATGAACTTCCCGTTCCGACCGTCCTCTGAAAGGTTGACAGTCGTGATGTTCGGCTTTTCTATTTCGATCATTAATAACCCTCCGTATAAACTTTATTGCAAATCTACCAATTTGCCGGGCAGACGGATGTTTGCCGATGGATCTGCTTCATGGCCGACGCCGGCGTTCCCGCCGGCAGCGACGTCCGAAGCTGCGGCAGGTTATTACTTGGAATAGAGCTCGATGATCAGCTGTTCGTTGACCTCGAAGTCCAGCTCCTCACGGATCGGAAGCGCCTTCACGGTGGCGGTAAGGTTCTCGCGGTCGACCTCAAGCCACGACGGAGCGAGACGCGTCGCCGCCAGCTCTGCCAGCTCCTTGAACTTCGCGGACGAGCGGCTGTTTTCCTTCACGGTGATCACGTCGCCGAGCTTCAGAAGAAGAGACGGGATGTTGACCTTCTTGCCGTTCACGGTGAAATGGTTGTGGCGGACGAGCTGTCTCGCCTCGCGGCGGGTCTTCGCCATCCCCATGCGGAACACGACGTTGTCCAGCCGTCTTTCCAGAAGGCGGATCATGTTCTCACCGGTGATGCCGTCCTGCTTGACAGCCATCTCGTAGTAATTGCGGAACTGGTTCTCCTGAACGCCGTAGATGAATTTCAGCTTCTGCTTTTCTTTGAGCTGCGCGCCGTACTCCGAAAACTTCTTTCTCGTGAAAGCGTGCGGATTACGGGTCGTTCTTTTGTTGTCATAGCCAAGCACCGCAGGGCTGATGTCAAACGCCCGGCACTGCTTCGCAATGGGATCATGACGTACTGCCATGGTGTTCCTCCGTTATTTTATAATGAATTATCGGTACTGAAGCTACCGACGCCGAGCAAACGAAAGGCTCGGTATACGTCTCGTCCGCCCCGCGGACTGGGGAAAAACGATCGGATCAGACTCTTCTGCGCTTAGGCGGACGGCAGCCGTTGTGCGGGATCGGCGTGACGTCGCGGATCAGCGTGATATCGAGTCCGGCGGTCTGCAGAGCGCGGATCGCGGATTCACGTCCCGGACCGGGGCCCTTCACGAAGACCTCGACCGTCTTCATCCCGTGCTCGATGGCAGCCTTCGCGGCGGTCTCGGCGGCGGTCTGCGCGGCGTACGGGGTCGACTTTCTGGAGCCCTTGAAGCCCATCTCGCCGGCGGAAGCCCAGCTGATGGCGTTCCCGGCGACGTCGGTGATGGTCACGATCGTGTTGTTGAAGGTAGAGCTGATATGAGCGGTACCCTTCTCAATGTTCTTGCGCTCGCGGCGTTTCTTGATAACTCTTTTGGTACCGGTAGCTGCTTTAGCCATGAAACTTGGTCACTCCTTTACTTCTTCTTATTGGCGATCGTCTTGGCGGGACCTTTTCTGGTTCTTGCGTTCGTCTTGGTGCGCTGACCGCGGACGGGAAGACCCTTTCTGTGACGAATGCCGCGATAGCAGTTCGTCTCGACCAGACGCTTGATGTTCATCGCGACTTCGCGGCGGAGTTCACCCTCGACCGTGTAGTTGTTCTCGATCTCGTCACGGAGCTTGGCGATGTCCTCCTCCGTCAGATCCTTCGCACGGGTATCGGGGTTGATGCCGGTTTTCGCGAGGATATCCTTCGAGCTCTTCAGACCGATCCCGTAGATGTAGGTCAGAGCGATCTCAACGCGTTTGGAGTTCGGAATATCGACACCGGATATACGAGCCATTCTCTTTCACCTCTTCTTTGGTATTGTGGCATAAGCGCGGACGCTCAGCCCTGTCTCTGCTTGTGCTTCGGATTCTCGCAGATGACCATGACGTGGCCGTTGCGTTTGATGATCTTGCACTTATCGCAGATTTTCTTCACGGAAGGCTTGACTTTCACTGTTTGTACCAACCTTTCTTTGCATTATGACGGCCGCGCCCGGACACGAGCCTGAAGGGCGCCGCCGCACGGCGGACTTGTCTGACGGCGGACGGGTGAACGGCCGCCGCCGGACGGGCATTCTGCGGGTACGTTTATTTGCTTCGCCAGGTGATCCTGCCCTTCGTCGGGTCGTAGATGGAGACCTCCACCGTTACCCGGTCGCCGAGCAGTATTTTGATATAGTTCATACGAAGCTTGCCGGAGATATGCGCGGTAACGATCATATCGTTCGGCAGTTTTACCTTGAAGGTCGCGTTCGGGAGCACCTCCACGACGACGCCTTCAAATTCGATCACATCATCCTTCGGCAGATCAATCTCTCCTCTCTGTAATCATCCGCGGCGGATCGTCAGACCTTGGTCAGAAGCAGGGGACCGTCCGCCGTCAGCGCCACCGTGTGCTCGTAATGAGCGGAAAGCGCGCCGTCCGCGGTCTTGACCGTCCAGCCGTCGCTCAGCTCCGTGACGCGGTCGGTTCCCTGATTGATCATCGGTTCAATGGCGATCGTCATACCCGTGCACAGGCGCGGACCGCGTCCGCGCGTACCGTAGTTCGGAACGTTCGGATCCTCGTGAAGATCGTGACCGACGCCGTGCCCCACGTATTTCTTGACGGTGGAAAAGCCGAGTCCGGTCACGTATCCGTCCACCGCGGCGCCGATGTCTCCGATGCGCGCGCCTTCGGCCGCCGCCGCTTCCACGCCGAGTTCAAAACTGCGGCGGGTCGCTTCGATCAGCCGGACGGCCTCGGGAGATACGCGCCCGACGGGGAACGTATTCGCGCTGTCGCCGTGGAAGCCGCCGATGCAGGCGCCGACGTCGATCTTGACGATATCGCCCTCCTCCAGAACGCGGGCGGAGGGGATGCCGTGGATGACCTCGTCGTTGACGCTGATGCAGGCGCTGGCGGGGAAGCCGCCGTAGCCGAGGAAGGACGGACGGGCGCCGCACTTCTCGATGTGGTGACGGATGCACTCATCGAGCTGCTTCGTCGTGACGCCGGGGCGCACCATCTCGCCGGCAAGCGCAAGCGCTTCGCCGGTGATGCGTCCGGCCACCTTCATCAGGCGGATCTGTTCCGCATTCTTCACAAAGATCATTTTACTTCATCTGCTTTCGCGCAGGGAATACGAAGGGCACGGAACGTCAGCGCGGTCGTATCCTCCAGCTTTTCCTGACCGATCACCGTCCGAAGGAGCCCCTTCTCTTTGTAGTATTCCTTGAGAGGCTCCGTCTGCTCGTGATACACGGCGAGACGGGAACGGACCACGGCAGGATCGTCATCCGAGCGGATCGTGAGCGATTCGCCGCAGGCGCACTGCTCGCCGTTCGGGGACGGATTGGATTCCACGTGATACGTGGAGCCGCACGCCTTGCAGACACGGCGGCCGCTCATGCGACCGATGATCCGCTCGTCGCTGACCTCGATCGTCAGCACGTCGGTGATGCCGACCTGCATTGCCTCAAGCGCCTCCGCCTGCGGCACGGTGCGGGGAAATCCGTCCAGGATGAACCCGTCCGCGCAGTCCGGCTGCGCAAGACGATCGCGGACGATGCCGATGACGACCTCGTCGGGGAGAAGGTCGCCGCGCTCGATATAGGCGCGCGCGTTCTTCCCCATCTCCGTACCGGCGGCGATGGCCTCGCGGATCATCGCGCCGGTGGAGATCGTCGGGATGGACAGCGCGGCGGCGATCTTTTCAGCCTGCGTGCCCTTTCCTGCGCCGGGAGCGCCGAGCAGGATGAGTTTCAGTATACGCTTCATTTTCTACCTCGTTTCGACTCAGGTCGAATGCGACGGATCAAAGCCGGAGCCTCTCACTCAAGGAATCCCTTGTAGTGACGCATCGAAAGCTGCGACTCGAGATCGCGGGCGGTTTCGAGGATGACGCCGACAACGATGATGATGGAGTTGCCGCTGAAGGCAAGCCCGCCCAGATTCCCACCGGAAATAATGTTGGCGATCATCGGGACGACGGCGATCACGCCGAGGCAGAGCGCGCCGAGCAGGGTGATGCGGTTGAGGATCCGCGTGATATAGTCAGCGGTAGGCTTGCCGGGACGGATGCCGGGGATGGAGCCGCCGTTCTTCTTGAGGTTGTTGGCGATCTCGATCGGATTGAAGGTGAGCGACGTATAGAAATACGCGAACACGATAATCAGAATGAAGGTGAGCACCGCGTAGAACCACGAGCCGGAGCTGAAGAGATTGAGGAACTTATCCCAGAAAGAGCCTTCAGCGGGCGTCGGGAAGAAGAGCGCGACCGTAGCGGGGATGGTGATGATGGAGTTGGCGAAGATGATCGGCATGACGCCCGTCATCATCAGCTTCAGAGGAAGCGATGAATTCTGACCGCCGTACATCTTCCGTCCGACCACCTTCTTGGCGTACTGGATCGGAAGTCTCCGTTCGCTGTCGTTCGTGAAAACGATGAACACGATCATGGCGAGACCGATGATCAGCGTCGAGGCGGCGATGATGATACCGGTCGCCTTGCCGCTGGTCAGGTACGACCAGAACGTGGACAAAATCGACGGACCGCGGGACACGATATTGGCAAGAAGGATCATGGAGATGCCGTTGCCGATGCCGTGGTCGTTGACCTTTTCCGCGAGCCACATGACGAGAGACGAGCCGGCGCAGTAGCACATGATCATGACGGCGGCCGCGAAGATGCTGTTGTCGATCAGCAGGTTATTGTTGCGCAGCAGCATGTAGTAGCCGAACGCCGTGATGAGGCCGAGGCCGACGGTGACGTACCGGGTGATCTGGTTGATCTTCTTCTGACCGTCCTGGCCGTCCTTCGCCATATTCTCCAGCGCGGGGATGGCGATCGTCAGAAGCTGCATCACGATGGAAGCCGTGATATACGGAGAAACGCCGAGAGCGAAAAGTGTTGCGTGTGAAAATGCGTCACCGGACAAAATGTTCAGGTACTGGAAGATCGAGCCGTCCGTCAGCGCCATGTAGGAGCTGAGCATGTTGGAATCCAGATACGGGATCGGGATCGCAACACCGATACGGTAGATCACGATGACCAGCGCAGTGAAGAGCATCTTCTTGCGCAGATCCGCGACCTTCCATGCATTCACGAGTGTCTTGAACACTTAGATCACCTCGGTCTTTCCACCAGCCGCTTCTATCTTTTCTTTCGCGCTTGCTGAAAAGATCGTCGCTTCCACGGTAAGTTTTTTGGAAAGCTCGCCGTTGCCAAGCACCTTGAGACCGTCGAGGGCCTTCGTGATCTTTCCGGTCTCCATCAGCTTAGTGAGATTCACCGTGTCGCCGTCGTTGAAGCAGTTCAGGTCGCTGACGTTTACAATGGCGTACGACTTGGCAAACTTATTGTGAAAACCTCTCTTCGGGAGCTTGCGGTACAGCGGGAGCTGACCGCCTTCAAACCCCGGACGAACGCCGCCGCCGGAGCGGGCGTTCTGACCCTTATGGCCCTTGCCGGCCGTTTTCCCGTTGCCGGAGCCGGCGCCTCTGCCCTTACGGAACACGGGGCGGGCGGAGCCTTCTGCCGGGGAAAGTTCATGGAGCTTCATGCTTTAGTCCTCCTTCATAATATTCATTTCTTTGTCGTCGGAGGGCTTACGCCTTCTCCACGGTGACAAGATGCGCAAGGATCTTGACCTTGCCTGCGAGCACGGGGGAGTCGGCATGGACGATCGTATCACCGATCTTGCGGAGCCCCAGAGACGCCGCGGTGGCCTTCTGATTCGGCTTGGCGCCGATCAGGCTCTTGGTAAGCGTTACTTTTACGTTTTCCATACTGTCCTCCCCATCAGAGAACCTTGTCGGATTCGATGCCGCGGGTTTTCGCGACCTCGTTCACCGTTCTGAGCATCCTCAGCCCCTCGAAGGTCGCCTTCACGACGTTCGTCGGGTTGTTGGAGCGCAGGCTCTTGGCGCGGATGTTCTTGATGCCGGCGAGTTCGACCACGGCGCGGACGGTTTTGCCCGCGATGATCCCGGTACCTTCGGATGCCGGTCTCAGAAGGACCGACCCGGCGCCGTACTCACCCAGCACGTCGTGCGGGATCGTGTTCCCGTACAGGGAGACCTCGATCATATTCTTCTTTGCGTCCTCGATTCCCTTGCGGATCGCTTCCGGAACCTCGGCAGCCTTTCCGAGACCGTAGCCGACGTGGCCGGCGCCGTCGCCGACGATCATCAGCGCGGCGAAGCGGGCGATGCGGCCGCCCTTGACGGTCTTGGATACACGGTTCACAACGACGAGCTTTTCCTGAAGCTCGAGCGTTGAAGGATCAAATCTTTTTGCCATTCTCTTTCTCCTGTTGAATTGTTTAATCGTTACGAATTAAACAGTGTACAAACCGGCCTTCTGTCCGGGGCACGGACGGCGGTGCGTTCGGATCCCGCGGGATCAGAACTTCAGTCCGCCCTCTCTCGCGCCCTCGGCCAGCTCCGATACACGTCCGTGATAGATATAACCGCCGCGGTCGAAAACGACCTCTTCGATTCCCTTCTGGACTGCGCGCTCGGCGACCATCTTGCCGACCTTTCTTGCCGCTTCCTTGTTGGAGCCCGTGCCCTCAAAGCCGGCCTCGTTGGAAGAAGCTGCGACGAGGGTCGTGCCCTTCACGTCGTCGATGATCTGCGCATAGATATACTTGTTGGAACGGTACACGGCAAGACGGGGACGCTCTGCCGTTCCGCTGATCTTGGCGCGGACGCGGCGGTGTCTCTTGAGCCGCTGCACGTTCTTATCCTTTTTTGAGACCATGTTTTCCTTCTCCTTCCTGATTACTTGCCGGTCTTGCCGACCTTACGGCGGATCCGTTCGCCGCTGTACTTGACGCCCTTGCCGAGGTACGGCTCCGGCGGTCTCTTGGAGCGGATGACGGCCGCTATCTGGCTGACCTTCTGCTTATCGGCGCCCTTGACGACGACGGTGTTGGAATCCGGAACGTCGAAGGTGATGCCGTCGCCCTCTTCAAAGAGGATCGGGTGCGAATGGCCGAGGTTGAGCGTCAGGGTCTTGCCGGTCTTCTGCGCGCGGTAGCCGACGCCGACGATCTCGAGCTTCTTCTCAAAGCCTGTCGTCACGCCCTTGACCATATCGTTGAGGAGCGCGCGGGTCGTTCCGTGCAGAGCGCGGCTCTCCGCCTCGTCGTCCGGACGCTGGACCCTGAGCACGTTGTCCTTGCACTCGATGGTGAGCGCGGCGGGGAAACGGAAGCTGAGCGTATCCTTCGGGCCTTTGACGGTCACGAGGTTGCCCTCCTCGCCGGAAACGGTGACGCCGGCGGGGACGGTGATGGGTTCTCTACCGATTCTTGACATATCCTTCTCTCCTTTCTCTTACCAGACAAAGGCGAGGATCTCGCCGCCGACTTTTTCAAGCCGAGCCGTCTTATCGGTCATGATGCCCTTCGGGGTGGATACGATGGCGATGCCGAGACCGTTCATGACCTTCGGCATATCCTCGTAGTTGGAGTAGATCCGGAGACCGGGCTTGGAGACGCGGCGCAGGCCGTGGATGACCTTCTGCTTGCCGGCCTCGTACTTGAGGGTGATGCGGATGATGCCCTGTTTCCCGTCCTCGATAACCTGTACGCCCTTGATGTAGCCTTCAGCGAGAAGGATATCGGCGATGGCCTTCTTCATATTGGAAGCGGGAACGTCCACGCTTTCGTGGCGGGCGTTGCTTGCGTTTCTCACGCGGGTCAGCATATCGGCGATCACGTCGGATATCTGCATTGTAAAAATCCTCCTGTCATGCAAGTTGTTTCTTGCTGCCGCACCGATGACCTGTGCGGCCGCTCACCGGTGGTTAAACCGCGGTTTCCTTCCGGTGCGGAACGGTGCCGGGCGGCGCCCGGCGGGGGCATCGGTCACCAGCTTGCTTTCTTCACGCCGGGGATCTCGCCCTTGTACGCCAGCTCACGGAAGCAGATACGGCAGATGCCGTACTTGCGAAGATACGCGTGAGGGCGGCCGCAGATCTTGCAGCGGTTGTAGCGGCGGGTCATGAACTTCGGCTCCGCCTGCTGCTTTAAGATCATGGATTTCTTTGCCATAATTCTCTCCTCCCCTTATTTCGCGAACGGAGCGCCCATCATGGTGAGCAGCTCTCTGGCTTCGGCGTCCGTCTTGGCGGTCGTCACGATGGCGATGTCCATGCCGCGGATCTTGTCGACCTTATCGTACTCGATTTCGGGGAAGATGAGCTGTTCCTTCAGGCCGAGGGAGTAGTTGCCGCGGCCGTCGAACGCATCGGGATTGATGCCTTTGAAGTCGCGGACTCTCGGCAGGGCGAAGTTGAACAGACGGTCCAGGAACTCATACATTCTCTCGCCGCGCAGAGTGACCTTGACGCCGATCTTCATGCCCTCGCGGACCTTGAAGTTAGCGACGGACTTCTTCGCGAAGGTGGGGACCGCCTTCTGACCGGAGATCAGGGCGAGATCGCCCATGATCGCGTCGATCGCCTTGGCGTTTTCCTTCGCCTCGCCGGCGCCGACGTTGATGACGACCTTGTCGATCTTCGGGATCTGCATAACGCTCTTGTACTCATACTTTTTCATGAGCGCCGGAGCGACTTCGGATTTGTAGTAGGTATTAAGTCTTGCTGCCATCACTCAAACCTCCGCTCACAGTGCGGCGCCGCACTTGGCGCAGACACGGATTTTCTTGCCGTCCTCGATCTTGTGGGCGGCGCGGGTCTGTTTGCCGCACTTCTCGCAGAAGAGCTGCACCTTGCAGGCGTAGAGAGCGCCTTCGGTCTCAACGATGCCGCCCTGCTCCTGGTTGTTTCTCGGTTTGACGTGCTTCTTGATCTTGTTGGCGCCTTCGACGATGACCTTGCCCTCTTTCGGGGAAACCTCGAGGACCTTGCCCTTCACGCCCTTGCTGTTGCCGGAGATCACGAGAACGACGTCGTCTTTCTTCACATGCATCTTAGCCATTTCGCAATTCCTCCTTTACAGAACTTCCGGTGCGAGGGAGAGGATCTTCGTGTACTCGTGCTCGCGGAGTTCGCGGGCGACCGGCCCGAAGATACGGGTCCCCTTGGGGTTCTTGTCGTCGCCGATGATCACGGCCGCGTTCTCGTCGAACTTGATATAGGATCCGTCCGCACGGCGGAGACCCATCACACTGCGCACGATCACAGCCTTGACCACATCGCCCTTTTTGACCATGCCGCCCGGCGCCGCTTTCTTCACGGCGCAGACGACGACGTCGCCGATGTTTGCATATCGTCTGCCGGTGCCGCCGAGGACGCGGATGCACATAAGCTCCTTCGCGCCCGTGTTGTCGGCAACCGTCATCAATGACTGCTGCTGAATCACTTTCGCATTCCTCCTGTTGAATGAGTTGGGTACGCGCTTTGACGTACCTGTTTCGAGGATTCCTTATTTCGCCTTCTCGATGATCTGAACGAGTCTCCAGCGGATCGTCTTGGAGAGCGGTCTCGTCTCCATGACCTCGACGGTATCGCCGACGCCGCATTCGTTCTTCTCATCGCGTGCGTGGATCTTCGTGGTGCGTTTGATGATCTTGCCGTAGGTGGGATGCTTGACATTGTCGGCGATGGCGATCGTTATGCACTTGTCCATTTTATTGCTGACAACCTTGCCCACTCTGGTCTTTCTCAGGTTACGGGTTTCTTCCATTTCGTTTCTCCCCCTTACGCATTCTTCTCGCGGATGACGGTCATCACGCGCGCGATATCCTTCTTCACGTCCGCGATCCGGTGGGGGTTGTCAAGCTGGTTGATCGCGTGCTGGAAACGGAGGGTAAACAGCTCGCCCTTCAGCTCTTTCAGCTTGGCGTCCAGCTCCGTATCCGACAGTTTTCTGATTTCGGTGGCCTTCACAGCTTATCCCTCCACTTCTTTGTCGAGCTGCTCCCGGGTAGCGAAACGGCACTTGATCGGGAGCTTGTGCATGGCAAGGCGCATGGCTTCCTTCGCGGTCTCCTCCGTGACGTCGCCCATCTCGAACAGCACTCTGCCCGGCTTGACGACGGCGACCCAGTACTCGGGCGAGCCCTTACCAGAACCCATTCGGGTCTCAGCCGGTTTCTCGGTGATCGGCTTATCCGGGAAGATCTTGATCCACACCTGACCGCCGCGCTTCGTGTAACGGGTCATGGCGACACGGGCGGCCTCGATCTGGTTCGAGGTGATCCACGCCGGCTCCAGGGCGACGAGACCGTAGGTGCCGTTCGTGATCGTATTGCCGCGGTGCGCCTGTCCCTTCATACGTCCGCGCTGCACGCGTCTGTATTTGACTCTCTTAGGCATCAACATAATCAGTTAGCGCTCCCTTCCGTAGATTCTTTCGGCGCTGCCGGAGCGGCGGGCGCGCGCATCGGACGGTCGCCGGTACGCATCGGACGGTCGCCCTGCGGTCTGCGGTCGCCGGGACGGCTGTCGCGGCGGTCTCCGCCCGGTCTGCGGTCGCCGCTGCGGTTGTCGCGGCGGTCTCCGCCCGGTCTGCGGTCGCGGCGGTCTCCGCGGCGATCGCCGAACTTCTTCTTGTCTTCGGCGGCGACGGCGGCGCCGGTCTGCGTGCGGGCTACCTCGGAGAGGACTTCGCCCTTGTAGATCCAGACCTTGATGCCGATCTTGCCGTAGGTAGTGTTCGCTTCCGCGAAGCCGTAGTCGATATCGGCGCGCAGCGTCTGCAGCGGGATGGTGCCCTCGTGGTAATGCTCGGTCCGGGCGATCTCCGCGCCGGCGAGACGGCCGTTGAGGTTGATCTTGATCCCCTTGGCACCCATGCGCATCGTGCGCTGGATCGCCTGCTTCATGGCGCGGCGGAACGCGGCGCGCTTCTCGAGCTGTTCAGCGATCGACTCGGCGACGAGCTGAGCGCACATCTCGACCGGCTTGATCTCGATGACGTTGACGGCGACGGGGACGCCCATCTTCTGCTCAAGGTCCACGCGAAGCTTCTCGATCTCCGTGCCGCCCTTGCCGATGACCATGCCCGGTTTGCCGCAGTGGATGAAGACTCTCGCCTTGCCGGCGTTGTCGCGTTCGATCTCGATCTTGGGGATGCCGGCGCTTTTGAGTTTTTCCTTCAGATATTCTCTGACGTTATAATCCGAGACGAGCAGATCGCCGAACTTCTCGTCGCTGGCGAACCATCTCGAGTCCCAGTTCTTGATCACACCGACGCGCAGGCCGTGCGGATTTACTTTCTGACCCATATTCCAGCCTCCCTCTTTATTCTTTCTCGGATACCGCGATGGTGATATGGCTTGTACGCTTCAGGATCCGGTCGCCGGAGCCCTTGCCGCGCGGCATCATTCTCTTGAGCGTCATGCCGGGGGTCACGAAGCATTCCGAGACGTACAGCTTCTCGGGATCCATGTGGAAATTGTTTTCCGCATCCGCCATGACGCGGCCGAGGAGCTTCACGGCCGGCTCACACGCGGACTTGCGCGTATTCTTCAGAATACCGACGGCCATGGCGGCGTCCTTGCCGCGGATAAGATCGAGGACGATCTTGACCTTGCGCGGGGAGATGCGGATGAATTTTTCGGTTGCTCTTGCTTCCATTCTTAACGTTGCCTCCCTTGCACTCAGTTGCCGTTGTTGGACGTCTTGGAGCCGGCATGTCCCTTGAAGGTGCGCGTGGGGGCGAACTCGCCGAGCTTATGCCCGACCATATCCTCCGTCACGTACACCGGAATATGCTTCCTGCCGTCGTGCACAGCGATGGTGTGTCCGATAAACTCCGGGAAAATGGTGGAAGAACGGGACCATGTCTTGAGGACCTTCTTCTCGCCTTTTTCATTCATAGCGCAAATGCGCTGATACAGTTTCGCTTCTACAAAGGGAGCTTTCTTTGTGCTTCTGCTCATTTACGGCGCCTCCTTCCTTACTTGCTGTTCCTGCGCTTGACGATGAACTTGTTCGTTCTCGCCTTGCGGTCGCGCGTCTTATAACCCATGGCGGGCTTGCCCCACGGAGTCATCGGACCGGGATGGCCGATCGGAGCCTTGCCCTCGCCGCCGCCGTGCGGGTGATCGCACGGGTTCATGACGGAACCGCGGACGGTTGGACGGATGCCCATGTGACGCTTCTTGCCGGCTTTGCCGATCTTGATCGTGTCGTGCTCGATGTTCGAGACCTGACCGATCGTGGCGGTGCACTTGAGCTGGATATAGCGCATCTCGCCGGAAGGAAGACGGACCAGCGCGAGGTCGTTCTCCTTGGACATGAGCTGTGCCTGCGCGCCCGCGGAGCGGACGAGCTGGGCGCCCTTGCCCGGATTGAGCTCGATATTGTGGATGAAGGTACCGAGCGGGATATTCGCGAGCGGCAGCGTGTTGCCGGGCTTGATATCGACTTCGGCGCCGGAGTAGAGCACGTCGCCGTCGGTCACGCCGACCGGAGCGATGATGTAGCTCTTCTTGCCTGCCTCATCCTGAAGCAGCGCGATATAGGCGGTACGGTTCGGGTCGTACTCGACGCCGATGACCTTGTGCGCGGAAGCGTCGCTTCTCTTGAAGTCGATGATGCGGTATTTCAGCTTGTTGCCGCCGCCCTGATGACGGACGGTGATGCGGCCGTAGCTGTTGCGACCGGCGTGCTTCTTCTTGATCCGGACAAGGGATTTCTCCGGAGTGAACTTGGTCAGTTCCTCGAAGGAAGGCACCGTCATATGACGCCGGGAAGGCGTGGTCGGCTTGAATTTCATGGTTGCCATAGCGTATCTCCTTCCTCTCAGTTCAGACCTTCAAAGAACTCGATCGTCTTGGAATCGGGCTTCAGGGTGACGATGGCTTTCTTCCACGCCGCCGTGTAGCCGGCTCTGTAACGGAGTCTCTTCGGCTTTCTCTTGACGTTGATCGTGTTGACGGCGGCCACCTTCACACCGAACAGCTCCTCGACCGCGTGCGCGATCTCGGGCTTGGTAGCGTCGCTGGCGACGCGGAAGGAGTATTTCTTATCGGCGATGCCGTCCATGCTCTTCTCGGTAATGAGCGGCTTGATGATGATGTCCTGAGCGAACTTCATTCCGCGTACACCTCCTCGATTTTTTCGACCGCTTCCTTCGCGGCGATGAACGTATTGCAGTTCAGGATGTCGTACACATTCAGGGTGGTGCAAAGCGTCGTCTTCACACCGGGGATATTGGCGAAGCTGCCGGTGACCTTGGCGTCCGGAGCGGGCAGGACGACGAGCGTCTTCTTGCCGGCGCCGACGGCCTTCAGCATGGCCGCCATCGTCTTCGTCTTGTACTCTTCCGTCGTGATGCGGTCGATAACGATCATCTCGCCGTCCGCGACCTTGGAGGAGAGCGCGCCGAAGAGGGCGAGGCGCTTGACCTTCTTGTTCAGCTTCACGGTATAGGTGCGGGGCTTCGGGCCGAGGGCGATGCCGCCGTGCGTCCACTGAGGAGCGCGCGTGGAACCCTGACGGGCGCGGCCGGTTCCCTTCTGTCTCCAGGGCTTCTTGCCGCCGCCGGACACTTCGGAACGGGTCAGCGTGGACTGCGTTCCCTGTCTCTGATTGGAAAGATAGGCTCTGACCGCCGCGTGGAGGACGGCGCCGTTCACGTCAGCCGCAAAGACCTTGTCGGAAAGAGTCATGGCTCCGACTTCCGCGCCTGCCATATTGACAACTTTGATTTCAGGCATTGTAGTTCCTCCTTCCGATTATGCTTTCACGCTGTTGCGAAGGAACACGATCCCGCCGCGCGCGCCGGGGACGGCGCCCTTGACGGCGATGATGCTCTTCTCAGCGTCCACTTTTACTACTTCCAGGTTCAGGATGGTGACCTGCTCGTTGCCGTACTGACCCGCCATCTTCTTGTTCTTGTAGATGCGGGACGGCGTGGAGTTCGCGCCCATGGAGCCGGGCTGGCGATGCACCGGGCCGGTACCGTGCGTCATGCGCAGGATGTGATGGTTCCATCTTTTGATCGAGCCGGTGTAGCCGTGGCCCTTCGTGATCCCTGTAATGTCGACCTTGTCGCCGGCGGCGAAGGTATCGGCGGCGATCACGTCTCCGGGATTCAGCTCTGCGGCGTTCTCCAGACGGAACTCCTTCAGATGTCTGTGCGTCTTGACGCCGGCTTTCTTGAAATGTCCGGCGGCGGGCTTGTTCAGGCGCTTTTCCTGAATTTCCTCAAAACCGAGCTGCACGGCGGAATAGCCGTCGTTCTCCTCGGTCTTCTTCTGCACCACGGTGCAGGGACCGGCCTCGATCACCGTTACGGGGATCACGCTGCCGTTCTCGTCGAAGATCTGGGTCATGCCCAGTTTCTTGCCGATGATTCCTTTTTTCATGTTCTTTCCTCCTGATAAGGCTATTGGTTGGCGCCGCGGATTTTGCCGCGAGCCACGCGGCTCGGCGTCAACATGACCTTTCCGTCATCAAGCTCGCGCGCGTCCCGAGGAGGACGGGCGCTGAATCGCTCTGTACGGTGCGGTTTCGGCTCGGGGATCGGGGATCAGAGTTTGAGGTCGATATCCACGCCGGCGGGGAGCTCAACGTTCATGAGCGCCTCGATGGCCTTCTGGGAAGGATGGCGGATCTCGACGAGTCTCTTGTGGGTTCTCTGCTCGAACTGCTCGCGGCTGTCCTTGTACTTATGGACCGCGCGGAGAATGGTGACGATTTCCTTCTCGGTCGGGAGCGGAATCGGACCGGAAACCTCGGCGCCGTTTCTCTTGGCGATGTCGACGATCTTCGCTGCCGCCGCATCCACCAGAGTATGCTCGTAGCTCTTGAGTCTCACACGGACTTTCTCGTTGTTTGCCACTTGGTTGCCTCCTGTTTCAAAAATGATTGTCATGAGGCGCGGAACACTCGCCCGTGCGTTTCCGCGTCCCCCAGAAGGAAACCGGACGCGGACAGCCAGCATTACCGTCCCGTATCCGGATACAACAGGGGCTGCGTATGCACGGAAAGCGTTTCTTTCGCCCGGCTCTCAGCCGGACATACTCGGCGGAAATTCCCCGTATTTCCGAAAAAATACGGCAACCTCCCGCTTCATCGCACATCAAGCCTTTATATTGTACCACAATAATGCCGCCGCATCAACCCTTTTGGAATTTTTTTCGCTGTAAAAGCGGAGATTCTTCGTGATTTTTTCTGCGGTTTTTTGATGATTTTTACCATATTCCGGGCGCGTGCGCCGCGCGGCGGGGCGCCGCGCCGTCCCGGCCGCGCGTTTTTCTTCCTAAGTTTATTATATTTATTGTGTTTTTCCTCCCGAATCCCTTGCGCATCGCGCCGGTTTGTGGTATGATATTGGGTACAGCAGGCTGCGTCCCCCCGCCGTGCCTGCCGGCAAGGAGACGATCTCATGCAAAGCAAAACCGCCCTCAGGCTCGCGCTGTCCGCCGCTTCCCTTCTCTTCGGGATCGGCGCGGCCGTTCTTCTGTATCTCGCCTTTACCCGCAGTTACGTCGAGACGATCCAGCACTTTACGCTGGACTGTCCGTATGCCGTTCCGGCGGTGATCTTGTGCGCCGCCGGCTGCCTGTGCGCCCTCGTCAACGGACTGATCTTCCGCCGTTCGGGCGGCGGCACGGTCGGTGAAGACCGCCCGATCGCCGTCTTCGCCTCCTGCGTGCTCGCATTGAACGGACTGCTCGTGCTCGCGTTCACGGTGATCTTTTCCGCCCCGTCCGGCGCGCTCGAGTGGATCCGGATGCTGTTTCTGCTCCTCGCCTCCGTGTATTACCTGACAGCGCTCTTCCCCGCGGTCCGCGGCACGCCGCTCTCCATGCTCCTCTCGCTCACGCCGGCGATCTTCGGACTGCTTTCCATGTTCACCTCTTATTTTGACGATAACTACGCGCAGAATTCCCCCTATAAATCGATGCTGCTCGCCGCTTGGGTCGGCGCCGCGCTCTTCTTCACCGCGGAGGCGCGGATCGCGCTCGGCCGCGTCCTCCCCTTCCCGCATCTCGCCTACGGCGGCATCTGTCTCACGCTTTCCTCCGCCGTCGGCTTCTGCCTGGCGATGCTCGCACTTCTCCGCGGCGGAGATCTTCTTGAGGCGGTACCGCTGCTCAGCGTCTGTCTGCTCAGCGGCGCGCGGCTCCTCACGTTCCGTCCCGCCCCGCCCGATGAAAAAAAGGAGGCGCCCGATGCCGCAGCCGAAACAGCCGACGACTGACGCGGACGTCATGGAAAAGGACGGCCGCCGCTACCGCCGCCGCACCGTGCGCACGGCGGGACCGATCTGGATCGCCGCCGCCGTCTGGCCGCTTGCCGCGCTCCTCTTCCCGCCCTCCAAGCCGATCCATATCGTCTGGATCGCGCTTGCATCGCTCGGCGCCGGACTCCTCGCGGACCGGCTGATCCCGCGCGAGGAACGCTGGGAAGAGATCTGCTCCTCCAGCGGCAACGCGGAACTGGACGACGTGGCGGCGCGCCTCGCCGAGGAGGCGGATGCGCTTGAACTCTCCCGCGCCGCCGTCGCCGACGCGTTCCCGGACGCCGCCGCGCGCCTCGGCTCCATCGCGGGGACCTGCCTGCGCATCCGGCAGGCGCTCCTCGAATCACCCGAAGACCTCCCGAAGGTACGCCGCTTTCTCAACTACTATCTCCCCGTGACGCAGAAGCTCGCCGACAAATACGTCCGCGTCCGGCGCGAGAAGGAACCGACGGACAATCTGCGGCAGATCGCCGCGGACGTCGAACAGGCGCTCGACGCCATCGATCCCGCGTTCGTGCGCCAGTACGACGCGCTCTTCTCCGACGACGCGCTGGACATCTCCACGGATATCGCCGTGCTCGAGACGATGCTTGCCCGCGACGGACTGAACTGACCGCGCTCTCCCTTTGAAAAATCATAGATCCATCTTACATACAGAAAGGAATCCGCCATGAACGAAAACATGAACGAAAACAACGATTTCCAGTTGACGCTCGATCCCTTCGGCACGAATGCCGCCGCCGCTGCCGCCGCCGTCGCCGAGGCTCCCGAGGAAGGAGAGGCAGCCGCCGCGCAGAAGGAGGCGCCCTCCGCCGCCGCGCTCGCGGAAGCGCAGCTTTCCGACGCCGAGAAGAAAGCCATCGAGGATTTCGCGAAGAAGATCGACGTCACGGACACCGCCACCGTCCTCCAGTACGGCGCCGGCACGCAGCAGAAGATCGCCAACTTCTCCGACGCCGCGCTTGGCAACGTCCGCACCAAGGACTTCGGCGAGGTCGGCGACATGGTCTCGAATCTCGTCGGCGAGCTGAAAAATTTCAACGCCGAGCTGGACAACAATTCCTTCTTTGAGAAGCTGTTCCGGAAGACGAAGAAGAGCCTCGACGTCACGAAAGCGAAATACGACAAGGCGGAAGCGTCCGTCAACAGCATCGTCACCGTCCTCGAGGGACATCAGGTCACCCTGCTCAAGGACGTGGCGACGCTCGACAAAATGTACGACATCAACCTCAGCTACTACAAGGAGCTGACGATGTACATCCTCGCCGGGAAGAAGGCGCTCGCCAACGCCCGCGCCACGAAGCTGGCGGAGCTGCAGGAGACCGCGCAGAGGACCGGCACGCCGGAGGACGCCCAGAAGGCGAGCGACTACGCCGCGATGTGCGACCGCTTCGAGAAGAAGATCTACGATCTCGAGCTGACGCGGATGGTCTCCATCCAGATGGCGCCGCAGATCCGTCTCATCCAGAACAACGACACGCTGATGAGCGAGAAGATCAACTCGACCATCGTGAACACGATCCCGCTCTGGAAGAGCCAGATGGTCATCGCGCTCGGCCTCGCGCATTCGGAACAGGCGATGCAGGCGCAGCAGGCCGTCACGCAGATGACGAACGAACTGCTCCGCAAGAACGCGGAAAAGCTCCATCAGAGCACCGTTGCCATCTCCCGCGAGGCGGAACGCGGTGTGATCGACATCGACACGCTGACGCATACGAACCAGGAACTCATCAACACGCTCGACGAAGTCCAGCAGATCCAGCGGGAAGGACGTGAACAGCGCCACGCCGCCGAAATGGAACTCGGCCGTCTGGAGAACGAGCTGAAACAGAAGCTGCTCAACATCCAGAACGAGTACGCACCGAAGAAGCCGAACGCATGAAACGGATCCTGCACAGCCGCGCGGCGGCGATCCTCGCGCTGATCCTTCTGATCCCCATCTCCGTCGTCCTCGGCGGGAGAGTCGCTCTCTTCCGCCTCGCGGCGAAGGCGGAAGCGGCGTATACGGAGGATTCGGCGCGCTGGGGCTGCGCGAAAAGCGACGCGCAGAAGATCGCAGAGTACGGGGATCAGCTCAGCGCGATCACGGCAGCGCTTACCGGCGACGTGTCGCTCGCGGAAAAGGCGGAAGCGGCGCGCCGCGCCGCCGACGCCTCGCCGATCGGACAGACGGAGGTCGTCGCGCTCTACCGCGCCGCCGCCGTCGCCTATCAGTCGCTGCAGATCGATCCGTCGCTGACCGACCAGCAGAAGCGCTCGGCGACCGCGTATTTCTACGAGATGCAGTCCGTCATGCAGCGGCTGGCGAACAACGAAGCGTACGCCCGCGCGGCGGCGCGCTACAACGAGGCGTGCCGCTCGTTCCCCTCCTCTCTCTGGGGCGGACGCGAGGCGGCGGTGTATCCGTCCGCCTGACGTGCCGCGGTGCACGGAGTGCTATATTATGATAAGGATGAAAACACATTGAACGTCCAGCGACCGATACGGCGGCTTGCCGCCGTTCTTGTCTGCCTCGTCTGCCTCGGGGCGCTTGCCGCCTGTTCCCGCGCCGTGCCCGACGCGCCGGAGGATTTCTACGTGCTCGACACGGCGAACGTTCTGAACAAGGCGACGGAAAATCATATCATCCGGCAGAACGACGCGCTCAGCGCCGCCTGCGGCGCGCAGATCGTCGTGGTCTGCGTCCCCGGGACGGAGCCGCTCGGCATCGCGGAGTACACGACGCGCATCATGAACGAATGGGGCGTCGGCTCCGCGGAGCGCAACAACGGCGTCGTGCTCGTGCTCGCCATCGAGGACGACGACTACTGGATCCAGCAGGGAAAGGGACTCGAGGATCTCTTGCCGAGCGGCACGCTCAAGCTCCTGCTCGAAGATCATCTGGAGCCGTACTTCGCACAGAAGCAATACGGCGAGGGCGTGCGCGCGCTCTTCGACGCGCTGACGGCGGAGCTCGCCGCCGTTTACGGCGTCGACCTCGACGATGCCGCCGCGCAGACGCCGTCCTCCGACGGGAAAAAGGAAACCAAAGGAAGCGCGCTGACCGCCGTCATCTGGATCCTCGTCATCCTCATCGCCGCGCTCCTCATCGCCGCGTGGCTCAATTCCAATCACACGCTGCGCCGGGTACGGCGCAGTCTGCCGCGCCGCCGAACCGCCTCGCCGCCGCGCTACACGGGGCGCGCCCGCTCCCGTACGGAACGGCACTACGGCGGCTATACGAACGGATACGGGGTCACCTCCCGCCGCGCTCCGTCGCGGAACGTGGATCTCCCCCTGCCCCAGAAACGTCCGGATGCCTACGGCGCCGGCCGTCCCTCCGGTTCGTCCGTTCAGTCCGGACGCACCGGTCAGAGCGCCCCGTCCGGCCGCTCCGGCGGCGGCGGGATCTCCCGCGGCGGCGGCGCCGGTCGGCGCTGAACAGCCGATCATCGAAGGAGGCCGCGATGAACGCATCCCTTCTCTCCATCCTGCAGAAGTCCCGGCGCGCCGTGTTTTTCGGCGGCGCGGGCGTCTCGACGGAAAGCGGCATCCCCGATTTCCGCTCCGCGCACGGGATCTACGCCGAAGGCGGCGAGATCCCGCCGGAGGAGATCCTCAGCCATCATTTCTTCCTCGCGCACCCGGACGTCTTCTTTGATTTCTACCGCCGCCATCTCCTCTTTCCCGACGCGAAGCCGAACCGAGCGCACACGGCGCTCGCCCGGCTGGAAGCGGCGGGACGGCTCGCCGCCGTCGTCACGCAGAATATCGACGGGCTCCACCAGGCGGCGGGCTCAAAGAACGTGTTCGAGCTGCACGGCTCCGTCCACCGCAACGCCTGCATGACGTGCGGCCGCCCGTATCCGCTCTCCTTCATTCTGGAGAGCGAGGGCGTCCCCCGCTGTCCGGCGTGCGGCGGCACCGTCAAGCCGGACGTCGTCCTCTATGAGGAACCGCTGGACGACGGCTGCATGAACGCCGCCGTCCGCGCGATCTCATCGGCGGACACGCTGCTCATCGGCGGCACGTCGCTCGCCGTGTATCCTGCCGCGTCGCTGACGCGCTGGTTTCGCGGCACATCGCTCGTGATCGTGAATCTCTCCCCGACGCCGCAGGATTCCTCGGCGGATCTCGTCGTCGCGGAGCCGATCGGGCAGGCGCTCGGCGACGCCGTCGACGCGCTGCTCTCTCCCGGCTGACCGATTCCCCGCACAGCGGCGGGGCAGACCGCTCTGCCCCGCTTTTCTTATGTTCACGAAAGGAACGCACATGATCGCCATCAGCACGTCCGGGCTCGCCTATCGGATCGGCGCCCGTGAGATATTGCACAACGTATCGTTCTCGCTGGAGGAGGGCGACCGCCTCGCCGTCGTCGGCGTGAACGGGAGCGGAAAATCCACGCTCTTCCGCCTGCTCACCGGCGAATACGCGCCGGACGAGGGCGCCGTCTATATTGCCAAAGACAAGACGGTCGGCATGCTCGAGCAAGACGACGCCTTCCATATCCTCAAGGGCGAGGGGGATTCCCCGCTCGACGAAACGGTCCTCGGTCAGATGTACGCCGCCTTCCCCGATCTCTGCCGCATGGAGGCGCGCCTCGCGCGCATGGAGCAGGAGCTGAAGACGGCGACCGGCGAGGCGCTGACGCGCCTGAGCGCGGAATTCGCCGCGCTGAACGCGCGCTTCGCGGCGGACGGCGGGCTCCACTACAAATCCCGCTGCCGGAGCTTCCTCATCCGTCTCGGCTTCCCCGAGGAGTTCCACAGCCTCCCGATCGACCGTCTCAGCGGCGGTCAGCGCACGCGGCTCGCGCTCGCACGGCTCCTCTCGTGGGAGCCGGACATCCTCCTCCTCGACGAGCCGACGAACCACCTCGACACCGACACGATGCTGTGGCTGGAGACGCACCTCGCCTCCTACAAAAAGACGCTGCTCCTCGTCAGCCACGACCGGTATTTTCTCGACCGCGTCACGACGAAGACGCTCGACATCGAGAACCGCACGGCGAAGCTCTACCGCGCGCCGTACACGGAATACGTCCGCCAGAAAAAGGAAGACCGCGCCGCGCAGCAGAAGCAGTACGAGCTCCAGCAGAAGGAGATCGCGCGGCAGGAGGCGTACATCGCCCAGCAGCGCCAGTGGAACCGCGAGCGGAACATCATCGCGGCGGAGAGCCGTGAAAAGGCGCTCGCGCGCATGGAGAAGGTCGAGCGCCCGGCGGATCTCCCGGCGTCGATCCGCTTCGCGTTCACGGAATCGGGGGAAAGCGGGAATGACGTGCTCTCCGTGCGGCGGCTGGCGAAATCCTATCCGAACAAGCCGCTCTTTACGGATCTCAGCTTTGAAGTGAAGAAGCGGGACCGCCTCTTCATCCTCGGACCGAACGGATCGGGGAAATCGACGCTCGTCAAGCTCCTGCTCGGCAAGATCGCGCCGGACGCGGGGCGGATCGAGTTCGGCTACAACGTGACGGTCGGCTACTACGACCAGGAGAACCAGAACCTGACGCCGGAGAACACGGTGCTCGAGGAACTGTGGAGCACGTATCCGACGCTGACGCAGACGGAGATCCGCTCGACGCTCGCGCTCTTCCTCTTCCGCGGCGAGGACATCGAGAAGACCGTCTCGGTACTGAGCGGCGGGGAGCGCGCGCGGCTGACGCTGGCGAAGCTGATCCTCTCGAAGATGAACGTGTTGATCCTCGACGAGCCGACGAACCACCTCGACATCCAGTCGCGCGAGGCGCTGGAGGAAGCGCTGTCGGCGTTCGACGGCACGATCATCGCCGTCTCGCACGACCGGTATTTCATCTCCAAGCTGGCAACGCGGATCCTGACGCTCGCCCCGGAGGGGGCGGTGGACTTCATGGGCGGCTACGAGGCGTACTGCGAGGACCGCGCGCGCCGCTCAGCACCCGCGGCGGCCGAAGCGGAGGCGGCGGAGCCAAAATCCTCCGACGGGAAGGAACAGTACCTCCAGCGCAAGCAGGAGGCGGCGCGCCTCCGCCAGCGCGAGCGGCGCAAAGAGGCCGTGGCGGAGGAGATCGCCAAGCTGGAGAAGCGTCTGGCGGACCTCCTCGACGAGCTCTTCGGCCCCGCGGCGTCCGATTACGTGCGCGCCGCCGCCCTCGAGGACGAGCGCGTCACCGTCGAAGACCACCTCATGCAGCTCTACGAGGAAGAAGAGGAGTTAGGAAAAGAATAAAGAAGGCGGGGAGGGACTTTCTGAGAGAAAGTCCCTACCCGCACCCCCGTCTCAAAGACCTTTATGGCAGAAGCAGGACAAGGTGCAGCGGAGATTTTTCCTCGGCGCCTTGTTGTTTTATGGGGAAAGGGGGAGATTGGGGGGGACTCCTTCGGCAAACGTAAAATATAGGGCGGGTCGACTTGATTTTAGGCAAAAGCAAAACATCGTCGTTCTCCCAGCGTGCGGACCTTTACCTGATACATCTGTCAGCCGTAGTAAGGTACAAAAGAAAACGCCCCCAGCATTTGATCCGCCCGGGGTGCGGGGACACGATCGCCGCAAAGTCTGCGCATACGCAGCGTGCGGCGGACCGAGATCATTCCTTCGCGCTTTCTCATAAGGAGAGGAGCCCGGCTCCTCTCCTTATGGATCCACTCCCGCCGAGGGGGCTCCGCCCCCTCCGGCCACCTCCGCCAAAGGGGACCTCTTATCGCGGGGCTGAAGCCCCGGTCCCCTTTGGGATCCCCGGCGGCAGATACAGGTATCCGCTGACGGATGGACAGCGGTTGGGGGCACAGCCCCCAATCCCCCCCATTGCGGGCATTGGCGAGAGGCGCTCGGTAACGGAACAACGGAGAGAGATCGGAAACGTTTGACAGCGTCGGCAAATATGGTTTGCCGCGATCTCCAATAGATTATTTGATCCGCGGGGGCGCGGTCGGATGGGGGTACGGCAGGCGTTCGCTCACTCCTCCGCGCGCGGGTCCTGTGCCCCGTTCTGCCGCAGGGCGGCTTCCAGATACGCCGTCATCTCGCCGTCCGGCTCGAGGACGAGCCCCGTCGCCTGCCCCTCCCCGTCGACAAAGACGGCCATATACTGCGGCAGATCGTGCGAAAAGGATACGGTGTACTGAAAAACGCGCATCTCCGGGTACAGCCGGTACGGTTCCCGCTCCCGTCCGCCCTCGCGCGGCAATGGCGCGAAGTACCGCAGCTCCTCCATCGCGAAGCAGGCGTCGAGCACCGCCGCGCGGCGTCCCTGCGTCTTGCGCACGGTAAAGTCGAGCGCCGCGTTCGGAAGACAGCGCACGTCCGGCAGCGGCGCGGCCGCCGCGAGCTCGCCCTCGCCCTCCCACGCCGTCCCGCCGCCCTTCGGCACGACGGCGTAGGTGAACGAAGTCATCAGATACCGCCCGGCGATATAGATCCCGCCGACGGCGAAGACGATCCCCGCCAACTGGAGCACGGCGCGTCCGGCGGAGATCTCCGCGCCCGCGAGAAAGCACGCGGCGCCGCATGCGAAAAACACCCACATGCAGCGCACGGCGCGGCGCGTCTGAGCTCTCGGAGTATATTCCATGTCCGCCCCTTTCCGCCCCCAGAGAAAGCACAAGGCCGCAGATACCTGCGGCCTCTGTAAAAAACGGGATCCGTTCTTTACGGCTTTGTCCGGATTACGCTTCCTTTTTCACGATCTCTTTGCCGTCATAATATCCGCAAGCCTTGCAGACACGGTGGGAGAGATTGTATTCGCCGCAATGCGGGCACTTTACCAACGCGGGCATGTCGAGCTTCCAGACGTTCGAACGTCTCCTGTCTCTGCGCGCCTTGGATGTTTTTCTCTTCGGAACTGCCATCCTGAACACCTCCTTACGGGTCTAAGTCGTTACAGACTGATATATTATACACCTATTCTTCGGGCTTTTCAAGTAGTTTTTGCAAAATTGCGAGTCTCGGATCGATTTCTTTTTTCGCATCGCACGTACATCCGCCCTCCGCGCGCTTTTTTCCGCACCGCGGACAGAGTCCGGGGCAGTCCTCGCGGCAGAGATGGTACATCGGCAGATTGAGCAGGATCTCCTCCGTGAGGCAGTCCTGTGCGTCCGCCGTGCCGTTCTCCATCGTGAGCAGATTGTCCTCGTAGTCCGCGTCCCGCTGTGTGCCGCCGCCCGACGCGGCATCCGTCTCGATGATCCGCTCCGCGTGCACCGTCAGCGTGCGGGAGACGACGTCAAGGCAGCGCGCGCACTCCGTTTCGTAGACGCACGAGGCGTCCGCCGTCAGCGCGAGATATCCGTAATGCGCCGTCACGGCGACGTGCGCGGCGATCGGCTCCGTCAGCCGGATATCATCCGGCAGAAGCGGTCCGTCCGCGTCCGGCGTATAAGTGAAATCCCATTCCTGCGACGAGGCGCGCCCCTCGAGCAGCGCCGTCAGATCCAGCCGCATGGCTTCGCCTCCTCCCGTCCGGATCGGTCTGTGCGCCCGTGTGCGGGGAATCGGGGCGCGGTACGTATCATTATAGTGAATTTCCGGCGCCCTGTCAATGGAATCGGCGGAAAAAATCGCGCCGCTCTTGTATTTTCTTCCGGGATTTGCTATAATACTATCAAATCAGTCCCGCCGACGGAGGAAAAATGAAAACTGCCAGCCGCATCGCCAAATGGATCGTGGTATTCATCATCTTTTTCCTGAACGCGCTCATCATCTTCCGCTGCTGTTTCGCGGCGGAGCGCTTCACGCTCTCCCGCATCACGCCGACGGAAGCGCTTACCGCCGCCTACCGCGCCGATCCGTCGCTGACGATGTGGACGCACAAGCCGGTCCGGGAACTCTCCGAGGACGGATACATGACGCTGTACGCGATCGTCTATATCCCCTCGATCCGTCAGCTGCAGCTCACCGTCCGCTACAACGACAGCGTATGCTCCTACAATTCGCTCCCGGAGGACACCGTCTTCACCTTCGCGCTGCGCGATTCCGAAGGCAGCGCCGACGTCCCCGCCGCCGTCGCGGGCGCAGAGAAAAAGCTGATGTACAACTACCGCCGTATCATCTTCGACGGCGTCGACGTCACCGACACGAACATCCTGACGCTCGTCATGCTGGCGGGAGACGAAGAGATCTCCACGGACATCGTCCACCATGCGGACCAGAACGTCGTGATCGAACCGTATAAGCTGAGCGGTGCGGAAAAGAAGCTGCTCGCGTAAACTCGCGTGAATGAGAGGAAGAAGGAACGCTATGGAACGGAAAGAGATCGTTTTCGACGGAAGCGCCGCGCACAGCGCGGAGGAATTCTTTGAAGAAGCGCGCCGCGCGCTGACCGCCGCGGACTGCGACGTCCCCTGCCGGAACCTGAGCGCGCTGGCGGATCTTCTGCGCGGCGGCTTCGGCGTCCACGCCTATGGTCAGCCGATCGCCGTGCGCTGGACGCACGCGCGCGCCGCGCGCACCGCGCTCGGTCACGAGACGGCGGCACGGTACTGGGAGCGGGTCTCCCGCCGCTGTCATTCCTCCCGGCGGGAGGAGATCGCAGCGCGGGCGGAAGCCGCGGCACGCGGCGAGGGACCGACTTTCTTTGAAACGGTCTGCGCCATCCTGTTCGACCGCCGGAACGCGGACTGCACCGTGACCTTCGTGGAAGAAGAGTGACGCGCACGGGCACACAAAACGCCGCAGGAGGGGATCTTCCCGCCCTGCGGCGCTTTTTTGCCTATTCGGAAGCGGGCCGTCACGCACAGCCGTCTCCGTCCCCCGGCGGGAGCTTTCCCCCCCGCCCGCGGCGGCGCACGCATTCCGTCAGCAGATACTCGATCTGCCCGTTCAGCGAGCGGAAGTCGTCCTCCGCCCACGCCGCGAGTGCCTCGTACAGCGCCGCGGACACGCGCAGCGGGATCTGCTTCTTTCCTTCCTTCTCCGCCATGGATCAGTACAGGCTGCCGGAGTTGAGGACCGGCTGCGCGTCCTTGTTTCCGCAGAGGACGACGAGCAGATTGGAGACCATCGCCGCCTTGCGCTCCTCGTCCAGCGTGACCATGCCGCCTTCATTCAGCTTGTTCAGCGCCATCTCGACCATGCCGACGGCGCCGTCCACGATCATCTTGCGGGCGTCGATCACGGCGGACGCCTGCTGCCGCTGGAGCATGACGGCGGCGATCTCCGGCGCGTACGCCAGGTAGGTGATCCGCGCCTCGACGATCTCCAGTCCCGCGTCGTCCACGCGCTTCTGGATCTCCTCGCGGATCCGCTGCGCCACGATCTCGCTCGAGCCGCGCAGCGAACCCTCGTCCGGCTCGCCGTCGCCCGTCGTATCGACGTTCTGCGCGACGTCGTACGGATACAGCCGGACGATATTGCGCAGCGCCGCGTCGCACTGGAGCGAAAGGAATTCCTTATAATTGTCCACGTTGAAGACGGCCTTCGCCGTGTCGGCGACGCGCCAGATCACGGCGATCCCGATCTCGACCGGGTTGCCGAGGCAGTCGTTGATCTTCTGCTTGTTGTTGTTCAGCGTCAGCATCTTGAGAGAGATCCGGCGGTCCGTCTGCGGCTGGCGGTTCGCCTGCGCGCCGACGGTGAGGACGGACTCCGCCTTCTGCTCGACGTCGCCGCTCTGGCGGAGCGCGGTGCGCGCCGCGGGATTCACGGAGATGCAGAAGGGATTCACCCAGTAGAAGCCCGCGCCCTTCAGCGTTCCGAGATACTTGCCGAACAGCGTCAGGACGAGCGCCTCCTGCGGTTTCAGCACGCGCAGCCCGAGCAGCGGGATCCAGCCGACGCACAGCCACACCAACCCGATCCCGAACAAAAGCCCGCCGATATCGCTCCCGCCTTCCATCTGCGTTCCGCCCGCTACGATGAATACGAAGGAAGCAAGGTACAAAACGATCCACACGAACATCATGAGCATCCCGCTCGGCGCCCTGAGTTCTTTTTCTTTCATGGTTGTTACCCTCCTCATATTGATATCAATATGATATCACAATAAGTCTCCTCGTGCAAGAGGAGCGGCAGATCGTTTACAAATTATTTACAAACTCGGTCTCTCTTCCCTGCGGAGGCAAAAAAAGACAGGACGGACCGTTTCGTCCGTCCTGTCAGAGGTCTGCGGATCTTTCCCGTTACGCCTGCGCCGGCCGCACGCACCGGATGCCGAGCATGGCGGCAAGCCGCTCGAGATCGTCCGTGACGTCGCCGTAGCAGACCGCGTAATGCTGCCCGGCGAAACTGCCGAAGAGCTGTTCCATCGGGCAGTCCGGGGTGATGTCGAGCGACGGGAAGCGCCCGCAGCGCATCTTCGAGGAGGCGAGCCCCTCACCCGTCGTGCAGACGATATGGTACGTCCCGACGTCCTCCACGAGCCGCGCAAGCGTCACGCGCCCCGGCTTCATCGTAAAGGAATTCATCAGTCCGGTGAACCCCGGCGTGTCGAAGACGTTGACCGTCGGCGCACAGCCCGCGAGCTGATACGGCATGAAGCCGCAGGGAGAAAGTTTCAGCGTGCTCCCGCTGTGGGTGATCGCGTCCCCGTAGGAAACGACCTGCCCGGTCAGATACTGCAGTATGAGCATCGACACGGTACAGAGGATATCCCCCTCGCAGGAGGTAACGAAGGACTGTGACGCCGCAAGCGACAGCGGGACGCAGACCGTCATGCCATATTCCTTGGAGAATTCGTACTGGCACTTGACGTTGATCGCGTCCAGCTTCGTCTCCCGCCGCAGCTCCTCAATCGCCAGATAGAGCCCCATCGCCTTCTCCAGCATCTCCGGTCGGACGTCGGCGGCGCACGCCGCACGGCTTTTGAGGAGCGCGGCCGCGGCGGCCTTTTCCTCCGCCGTGAACCGTTCCGCGCGGCGGATGAGCGAATAGCTGTCGCTCTGCTCGATCTCCGGGCCGATGAGCCAGCGCATGAGCACGTGGTCGAAGGTCCCGGTATAAATGGACATGGAAGTATAGCCGACGAGCCCGATCTTCGCGCGTCCCAGCCGGCGCTTTGCCGCGGCGGCACGGCAGAAGGAGAGCACGCTCTCCGGGGCCGTCCCGTCCTCCGGCATGCCGACCGCCTCGGCGAACGGAACGGAGATCCGCGCGAGCACGCCGCGGAACATGACGTGGGAAACGTAGGAACCGGTGCTCTTCTCCGCGCCGCCCTCCCCGGTCATGGGAACGCTCCAGAGCAAAAGCGGCAGATTCTTCAGTTCATACACGGCGCTCATCGCGAGCGGGCACTCGATCCACGACGCAAAGAAGAGGATCACGCCGGCACAGCCGGCGCCGAGCAGCCGTCCCGCCTCCTCGGCGGCCGATGCGGAATCGGTGACGAGTTTTCCCGAATATGAAACGGAGACGCCTCTGTTCCGGAGCGCTTCGGACGCCGACGCGGCGAAAGACGCCGCCTGCCCGTCCAGTACGTAATCCGGGTGCGCCAGGGCGAGAAATCCGATGGTTTCCATAATATCATCCTTTCCCGGTCCGCGCCGCGGACCGTCGGGCGTTTCACTCAGCGTACCGTTGTCCCGCGCGATAGGCGTCGTACACGCCGCCGTCGCCGCAGGGCGTATACCGCGTCCTGCCGGACGGCATGACAAAGCCGTCCGCCTCACCCCCGCGGGAGGCGGCGAACGCCGCTTTGGCGGCGCCGAAGGCGGCGATCTCCGAAAAATCCATGACTTCGAGCGGGATCCCGGCGATATCGCACAGGATCCGGCAGAGGATCCGGCTCCGGCTCCCGCCGCCGAAGACGCGCAGCGTCTCCACGGCAGCGCCCGCCTCGCGCATCGCGTCGAGGTTGGCGCGCACCTCGCAGGCGAGCCCCTCGTACAGCGCGCGGATCAGGCATCCCCGGTCCGCAGCGAGCGTCAGATTACTCCACCCCGCCACGGGCGAGGTGCCGAAGTGCGGCGTGCTGACGCCGGAGAGATGCGGGTAGAACCGCACGCCGCCGCTCCCGGCGGGAGCCGTCTCGGCGAGGCGGTCCATCTCCGCGTAGGTGAGACCGCAGAAGACGTTGTCCCGCGCCCATCGGATCGCGGCGCCGAACGTATTGACGCACGCCTCGAGCGTATACGATACGCATCCCGGCACCCGGAAGACGAAGGTCGGCAGTACCGCCGACGGGCGGCTGCACAGCACCTCCGCGGCGCCCGCGGTGCCGAGCGACAGCGTGACTGTCCCTTCTTCGATCTCCGCGCCGTAGGCGGAGATCTTCTGATCCTGCGCGCCGACGGCGACGAGCGTCCCCGCACCGAGCCCCGTCAGCCGCTGCGACTCCGCGTTCAGATACCCAGCGGGCGTGCAGCTCGGCGCGATCCGCGCGAGTTTTTCTTCCGGCACGCCGAACGCGCGGCAGAGCTCTGCGCTCCATCCCTCTTCCGCGAGGTCGTACAGCATCGTCCCGCCCGCCATCGTCGGATCGGTGACGGCGCAGCCGCACAGCCGCGCCGTCAGATATTCGAGCGGCATGAGAAAATGCGCGGCGTCCCGGAACGCGTCCGGTTCGTGCCGCTTCAGCCAAAGGAGCTTCGGGAGCGTGTACAGAGCCGAGGCGTGCTTGCCCGTCCGGGCGAACCACGCCTCCTCCGGCATCGCCGCGAGCATATCGGAAAGCTCCGCCTCCGCCCGCGCGTCCAGCCAGCTGACACCGTCCCGCAGCGGACGGAAATCCCCGTCCGTCGGCACGACGGAGATCCCCTGCGAGGAGATCCCGATCGCCCGCACGGCGGCCGGATCGATCCCGGTGCACACTTCGCACATGAGCGCGCAGGGGATCTCATACCAGCATTCCGGCGACTGCTCGATCTCACCTTGCCGCGGATAAAGCAGCGGGACCTCCCGGGACGCCGTGCCGCAAAGCGCGCCCGTTTCGTCGAAGAGCGCCGCCTTCACGGCGGTCGTCCCGAGATCCACGCCGATATAATAGGTCGTCATGCGCCGAACACTTCCCGGATCAGGTCGAGCGCCGTCGACGCGACGGTGTCGCCGAAGCCGGGCGCCAGCATGCAGTTCCCCGCCTCGTAGCCGTCCTCCTCGTACGCCTCGTCGTTGACGCAGTAGCCGGGGAGGCACCCGTCGGCGAGGCAGAAGACGAAGGTATGCGCGGCGGTCCGGTCGGCGCGGATCTTCAGAGCATACTGAACGAACATCTCGCCCGGACAGCCGACGATCACATTGTCTCCGACGCGGAACGCGGCGATCTCCGCCGGTCCCTCGTCGTCCTGCAGATCGATCCGTTTCCCGTCCCGCACGCAGAGCGCGTAGCCGAGCATGTCCTCCGCGCCGAGCACGCGGAGATTCGCGTTCTGCACGTCCAGATAGGACGCGCCCTCCGCTTTGAGCCGTTCGTACTCGCGGGTACGGACGCGCACCTTCTCCTCCAGCTCCGCGATCGGCGGATACGTCCGGATCGGGATCGGGATCTCGCGGTACGCGTGCGCGAGCGTCGGCGCGTCCGTGAAGCGCATCCCTTCGATCGCCTCCCGCGCCGCGCGTCCCATGATCCGCCCGACGCGTTCCGCCTCGTCAAAGGACTGTCCCTGCCGGAAATAGCGGGAACTCTGGTCGCCGGACGCGCCCTGCGCAAAGCCGACGACGGCGTCGGGATACGCCGCGGTGAGCTCCGCTCTCAGATAATGCGGATAATCGCTCGACACGAGCGTGCTGTCCTCGTGCAGAAACGTCGGATGGAGCGCGTAGTTGGCGATGACGCCGCACACGCGTCCTTCCGCGTCCCGCACGGCGATCACGTTCACGAACGGATCCGTGATCCCGCCGCGGTGCTGGCGGTTGCCGCCGACGCCGGACTCCGCGCCGCACCGCGCGCTGCCGAAGCCGATCTCCGCCGGGAAAGCGGACGCTTTCGCCTCCGTCACGGAGGCGGCGATCTTCTCAAGCAGGGATGCAAGGTAATCGGGATCGATGTCCCTGCTGTCGCCGAAGGTGGCGTCCATCTCCGGATTCCCCGCCGCCCACGGCCCGGAATGGGTGTGGGAGCAACAGACCATGACGTTCTTTTCCGGGATGCCGCAGGCGGCGCGGATCTTTTTCCGCACCTCGGCGGCGTATTTCTTCGAGAAAAAGAGGATATCGAGCGTGGAGAAGGAAAACTCCGTCTCCCCGTCGCTCAGATACAGCGTGGTCACGCAGAGCGGGTCGTGGCATCCCGTGTTCTCGCGCGGGAAATGCGGGTACCCCGCGAGCCGCACGCCGGGCGGCGGCGTGATATCGAACTGGCAAACGCCTGCCGAAAGCCGTTTCATCTCGGATCCCTCCTCACGCGGCGCCGCCCGGATGCATCTCGTCCCACGCGCGCCGCAGATTGTACAGCATCTCTTCGACCATCGCGTACGGATCCGCCGCCTTCATGATTCCGCTCGTAGAGCCCGTCGCCATCGCGCCGAGGCGGATCGTGTCGTACACGTCGCGCCCGTTCGATATGCCGGCGCCCTGGAGCACCATGATATCCGGATTGATCTCATGCACCGCGCGGATCGTCGCTCTGACGTAGTTTTCCCCGGCGGTCTCGCCCGTGCCGATCAGCTCCGTCGGCTCCGCGACGAGCAGATTCGGCGACAGGCGGGCGCACGCCTCGAGTTCCTCGACGGAATCGGCGCAGACGATCGTCGCCAGTCCCACCTCGTCCGCGCGCGCGATCGTTTTGGCGACGGCGTCGAGCGTCAGCTTCTTCTCCGCGTGGTTGAGCATCACGCCGACCGCGCCGGCCGCCTTCACCGCCTCCGGGAGCACGGAGCCGAGTCCCCGTCCGACGGGCAGATAATCCATATGCTGCGCGTAGACGTGGATCCTCTCCGTATTCTCCGCGAGCAGGCGGATATCCGTGTACTGCGGCGTGACGATCACGTCGAGATCGTACTTCATCGCCGTGCGGTCGATCACCTTCGCCAGAGCGAGCATCCTCTCCCCGTACAGGTACGCCTTCGGGCCGATCTCGAAAAAGGGCGGGGAGATCTTGTAGTCCTTATACATGGCTTACCGCTTCTGCTGGAGCGTATAGTGGACGTCGTACGCCTTCTCCTCGTCGGTGTACTTGCGCAGCGTGTTGATGACCTCGCCGCCGTTCCACTTGCGGTCCTCCACGTCGTCCGTCGTGCCCATGACCGTGATGTTGAGCTGACGATGGCGCGCGCGCACCTGATCCCAGTCCACGAAGTAGATATGCGCGAACTCGCCGCCGTCGAGAACGCCGTCCTTGATCGTCATCGTCTCGCTGCGGCCGAAGAAGACGGAGCGCAGATGCCCGTCGGTGTTCAGGCTCGTGAAGTCGCCGGGCTCGTTGACGTAGCGGCCGAACTGCGTGTGGATCGGGCCGGGATGGCGGTATTCGTTGTCCTCGGAGAAATTCGGGACGAGCTTCTTCATGATGTCGAGCAGATCGTGCTGGAGATATTCGAGATCGTACTTATCGATATCGTGCGAGCACTCCTGGATCATGACGGAGCAGGTCGTGTGGTGAGACGCGATGCAGACCGTCCCGTTCTTGATCCCGGACGCCTGCACGATCTCGATCACTTCCTTCGACACGTCGTGGAACGTCGGGATCCACCCTCTCGACTGCAGCTCCAGTTCCTTCTGATACACTTTGAATTCCATGCCGTTCACCCTGTATGATGCGCCGCATCATACCCTTTCTGAATTATGGTCCTTGAGGAGATCCTCATTTGCCGTCACCATTATATCATATCTTTCCCGCGCGCGCAACCGGAAAGACGAAAATCTTCGGTTTTTCTGACGATTCTATTCGTTCCCGCCGCGAACGGCGCGGTTGACAGGAGCGCGGTTCCGTGCTACAATATAGGCGGCATCCCCCGCGCGGCGCGCACCGGACGGTCGCCGACCGTCCCCGCCGCGCGGCAGGCAAAAGAAAGGAACGACAAAAGCATGAGCGAATACGCAGAGAACGGACTTCCGATCCGCCCCGTCACCGGAGAGGATCTCGACCGGATCGAAGAATTCTTCGCCGTCATGGGCGGCGAGACCCGCGCTTTTTTCAACAGGAACGGATGGAATCACGATACCGCCGTCGCCTACTGCAAAAAACCGGATCCCGCGTTCAGGTATTTTCTGGCGGAGGCGGACGGGCGCGTGGCCGGCATCGTCTTTCTGTGGGGCATGAACACCTCCATCCCCTGGATGGGGATCGCCGTCCGCGACGACATGAAGGGGAAGCACGTCGGGCGGCAGCTGATCGCTTACGTACAAAAGTACGCGCGGGAACAGGGCAAGGGCGGTATCCAGCTCACGACGCACGTCGCCAATCTGCGCGGGCAGGCGCTCTACGAGGCGATGGGCTTCGAGATGATCGGCATCCACGGCGCGTCGAACGAGTTCTTTTATCTGTTCCGGTACAGGGACGAATGAGGGCGGGATATGAAAGAAGCCTATGCGCAGAGGACCTGCTACGTCAATTTCGCGGAGCATCTGCAGAACGCGTGGAACGTAAATTTCATCTATGAGGACGCGCCGGGGACCTGGACGGAGGCGGATTGGACCGCGTTTTTCACCGAGCTGTCCGCCTTCGGCTACACGAATTTCCAGTTCTGGATCCCCCCGACGCTCTGCGCGCCCGGCGCGGCGCGCGACGGCGCCGTCCCCAAGCTGAACGCGATGATCCGTCTCTGCCGCGCGGCGGGACTGACGGCGAACGCGCTGATCACCGTCAACACGATCGGCGCCGAGTGGTACCTCGCCTGCCCGCGCGATCCGCGGGACCGGGGACGGATCCTCGAATTCTGGACGTACTGGGCAGAGCGGCTCCCCGACGCCGATATCTTCACGATCTTTCCGGGGGATCCGGGCGGCTGCCGCCGGAACGGCTGCGATCACAACACGTTCATCGAGCTGGCGGCGGAGCTGACCCGCATGCTCCGGGAGAAGATCCCCGGCGTCGGCGTGGAGATCGGCACGTGGGGCACGCCCTTCACCGGCTGGGGCGGCGACATGCGCGAGACGCCCGGCTGGGACGGGACCTTCGCCATGCTGATCGACCCGAACGCGAACACGCCGGAGATCCCCTGCCACATCTGGAACGGCTCGCCGGAGCGGGCGGTGCGGGCGATGGAGGATCTCATCGCGCGGCTGCCGCTCTTCCCGGAGGACGTGACGTTCTCGATCAACTCCGGCTTCAACCCGGACTGCGAGCCGATCGGCGCGTACGACGGGCGCCCGTGGGCGAAGAAGATCGCCGAAACGCACCGCGTGACCTCCTGGGACTACGCGGCGTCGGAGGGGGAACTCGTATGCTACCCGCATTACCGGCTGGAGAAATACAAGCGGAAACGGAAGATGGAGACGGAGGCGGCGCCGTACTTCGGCGCGATCTGTTACACGATGAGCCCGAAGCTGAATCTTCTGACGCTGTACGCCGCGGCGCAGCTGATGAAGGATCCGGACAGGGACGCCGGAGAGATCGCCGGAGAGTTCACGGAGCTCGTCTTCGGCGACGCGCGGATCGGTCCTCTGATGAAGGCGTTCGAGATCGTCCCCGGATGGGGCTACGAGCCGACGGGACTCGGAAAGCCCGCGCTGCGGGACATGCTGACGGAGCTGACCGGGCGGCTGAACGCGGCGGCGGGGCACGTCTCCCGGCTGCCGATCTTTCCGGGGGCGGAAGAATACAGGAACGTCCTTCTCTGGCACGCGGGCAATTTTCTTGCGATGCTCGGCGACGCGCCGGACCGGGAAACGATCCGGCGGGAATACAAGGACCGCGCGCTGGCGATCTACGACACGATCCCGCTCGCGGTGGACGAGCGCTCCGCGGCGTCCGCCGAGGGCTACAGCCGCATCGGTCTCGGCCTCTGATACGAAAGCAAAACGAAAAGGACGGGCGTCACCGCCCGTCCTTTTCGTTTCGTGAAAGCGCTCACTCGCCGTCCGTGCCGTCCGCGCCGTCCGCTTCGGCGGACGCTTTGGCGGCCGCGTCGCGGCGCACCGCGAGGATCGAGGCGATATCCCTGACCTTCTCGTCGGTGAGGGTGAAGCGCCGCCGGAACCAGATCACGGCGACGATCAGCCCGGCGACGGGGATCAGCGTCATCGTCATGCGCAGTCCGACCTTCGCGCTCTGCGCCACGCCGAGCGACCAGTCGACGAGCTTGTCCGCCTCGGAGACCTCCGTCCCCGCCTGCAGATGATTGACGCTCAGGCAGACGGAGGCGGCGAGCGCGGCGATGCCGGACGCCAGCTTGACGACGAAGGTCTGCATCGAGAAGATCACGCTCTCGTCGCGGCGGCTGTTCTTGTACTCCCCGTAATCGACGGTATTGGCGAGGAAGACCGTCGTGATGACCGTCAGCATCCCGTTCGCGGCGAAGATGAAGAACGCCGGGATGAAGAGCAGGTACACGATGCTCATCGACGTGAACGCGAGCCCGAGCAGGACCGCGTACCCGACGACCGCCATGCCGAGACAGATGTAGAAGATCTGCAGGCTGGTGAATTTCCGGCGGAGCAGCGGATACATGACCATCATGGAGAGTACCTGGATCGCGCCGCCGAACATGTTGAAGAGCACGTAGGCGTCGTTCCAGCCGACGGTACCGAAATCGTATTTGAAGAAGTAGATGACGAGGTTGGAGGTCAGATAGATCGAGCAGTTGATGAGCACGATGGCGACGGTGACCGTCATCGCCTGATCGTTCCGCACGAGCGCCCGGAACATCTCCCCGACGGAGACGGTCTTCATCTCGGCGGTGGACCGTTCCTTGACGTTCAGGCAGGTAAGGACGGTGAACACGACGAAGAGGATCGCCACAATAAGGGAAAACCACTTGAAGCCCTCGATCTCGACGGCGCGGCTGCCCGCGTCGTCGGCGGCGAAGAGCTCGCCGAGCTTCGGCACGAACATCATCGTGAACACCGTGATGATCGCGGAGCCGACGCCGGCGCTCGTGCGCGCGAGCGTTGTCAGACCCTCCCGCTCCCGGCCTCCCTCCGTAAAGGCGGGGATCATCGACCAGTACGGGATATCCATCATCGTGTACGTCACGCCCCAGAGGATATAGGTCACGGCGGCGTAGGCGACGAGCCCGGCGGCGTCCATTTTCGGCGGCGCTGCGAACATCAGAAAGAGCACGGCGGCGTTCGTCAGCGTGCCGATGAGGAGCCACGGGCGGAATTTGCCCCACTTCGTCTTCGTCTTGGCGACGACGACGCCCATGATAGGATCGTTGAAGGCGTCGAACACGCGCGCCGCCATGAGGATGAAGCCCATGGCGATGGCGTTCACGCTGAGAAGATCCTGATAATAGTAGAGCACGTAGCTGGCGGAGAGCATGTAGACCATGTCCTTGCCGACGGCGCCGAGCGCGTAGGAGAACTTCGCGCGGCCGGTCAGCTTCTGCGATGTTGTCATATCCGGTCCCCCGTTCGTCGGACGGCGCGGTATATACGGCGCGCCATCCGTTTTTTCGTTATGATTATACAGTTTTTTTCTCCGTCTGTCAAGAGGACGTGTCGGATCTGTCGGGAAAGACCGCGCCGTCCGGGCGGCGCGTCAGCGCAGCAGCTCTTCCACGTTCTCCCCTATGAACGCGTCGAACTGCCGGCGGCATCCGTCGTACTCCGCCCGCGTCCGGACCGTCCACGCGAACGTCAGCGCGCCGAGCGCCCGGCAGATCCGCACGCCGGTCATCCTGCCGTACAGATGGCGGCAGGCGATGAAGTCCGGACGCGCCAGCACGTTCGTCAGCATCGCGCCGAGCACGAAGGCGAGCACGCCGCGCGTCTCGCCGTCCCGGCGGAAATTCGTGACGAGGATCCCGCGCATGACGTGCGGCGCGAGGCGACGCCAGCGGGCGACGAGGAACGGATTGAACGACTCCACGCAGTACCGCGCGCCGCTGTTCTCAAGGATCGGCATGGCGGCGTCGCACAGCCGCGTGTCCGTGCTCGTCCCCTTCAGCTCGACGATGAGCGGCACGCTGCCGCCGACGAGTTCGAGCACCTCCCGCAGCGTCGGGATCTTTTCCTCCGTTCCAAGCAGGGAAAGTTCCCGCAGCGCGGCGAGCGTCCGCTCCTCCGGCTTTCCCTCCGTCCCGCACAGGCGCGTGAGCGTATCGTCGTGGAAAACGACGACCTCCCCGTCCGCCGTGAGGTGGATATCGAGCTCGATCCCTACGCCGCGCTTCACGGCGGCGCGGAAGGCGGCGAGAGAATTCTCCGGCGTCCGCACGTTGTCGAATTCTCCCCGGTGCGCGTACAGCCTGTCGGCGAAGGCGCCGAAGCGCCGCCGCGCGCCCGGCCGCGGGAAAATCAAAAATAAGTATACCGCCGCCGCCGCAAGAACGACCGCCGCCGCGATCCAGACGTATCTCATGCTTTCCCTCCTCCCCCGCGCCGTCCGCCGGCCGTCCTCGTACCGCCGAACGGGCAAAAAAGCGCGGGAAATCAAAAAATTTTCACAAAAGTATTTCTTTCTGCGCGCGAATCGTATATAATTAAAGATAGCCTACTCTGCGCGCCCGGTCCCGCGCCGATGCGTGCGACCGTCCCACGTTACTATTATATCATGTCAGCGCCGGAAATCAAGAGGCTGCGTCGCAAGGCGCGACTTTTTTACCATAAACGAGGTGTCGTATCATGAATACCGAAAAGAAGCGCTACAACATCCAGATCGCGGGCATCCAGTTCACCGTCCTGTCGGACGAGCCGGAGGACTTCGTTCTCTCCACCGTCGATATGCTCGATCGGCGCGTCAGCGATCTTTTCGTGCACAACAAGCGCTGCTCCAAGCTGGACGCGGCGATCCTGTGCGCGCTCGACGAAATGAGCGAGAGGCGGAAGGCGGAGAAAAAGATCCGCAATCTCGAAACGCAGATCTCCCTCTACGAGGCGAGGATGAAGAAAGCCGGAGAAAAAGACGGATCGGCGTCCCCGGCGCCGGAGGCGGAGGCGGCCGAGGTACAGCAGCTGCACGTGTCCGCGGCGGAACAGCAGCCGCCCGTGCCGCAGCACAACGACAAGCTCCGCGAGATCGAGAGCCTGCTGCGCCGCCGCGGCGAGGACGCGCCGAAGTCCGACGCGCCCCAGGACAGCCGTACGGACAAGCTCCGTCAGATCGAAGGGCTGCTCCGCCAGAACGCCGCCCAGCCGCCGCATGACGACTGACCGCCTCCCGGAACTGCTCGCGCCGGCGGGTTCGCCGGACGCGCTGCGCGCGGCGGTCGAGGCCGGAGCCGACGCCGTCTATTTCGGCGCGGCGCGCTTCAGCGCGCGGATGCGCGCGCGGAATTTCGGAGAAGAAGAGCTCGCGGACGCGCTCTCCCTGCTCCGCGCGTACGGCGTCCGCTCCTATATCACCGTCAATACCTGCCTGCGCGGCGTGGAACTCACGGACGTGCTCGACACGGTGCGCTTCCTCTACGAGGCGGGCGCGGACGCTTTGATCGTCGCCGATCTCGGCGCGGCCGCCGCCATCCGGGCGCGGTATCCGGCGCTCCCGCTGCACGCGTCGACGCAGCTTTCCTGCGCTTCCGCCGAGGACGCGCGCGCGCTCGCGGCGCTCGGCTTTTCCCGCATGGTCTGTCCGCGGGAGCTGTCCCGCGAGCAGATCTCCGCGCTCTGCGCCGCCTCCCCGATCGGGATCGAGATGTTCCTCCACGGCGCGCACTGCGTCTCCTATTCCGGGCAGTGCCTTTTCAGTTTCGCGATGGGGGGCCGCAGCGGGAACCGCGGCGAGTGCGCGCAGCCCTGCCGCCTCCCGTACAAGCTCTCCGGCGAGGACGTCGGAGCCTCGGATTACCCGCTCAGTCTCCGCGACCTTTCCCTCGCGGAGCATATCGAAGAGATCCTCTCCCTCGGCGTCGCCTCGCTTAAGATCGAGGGCAGGCAGAAATCCGCCGGGTACGTATACGGCGTCACGAAGATCTACCGGACGCTCCTCGACGAGAGGAGGAACGCGCGCCGGGACGAAGTGGAGCGGCTCGCCGCCCTCTTCAGCCGCGGCGGCTTCACCGACGGCTATTTCCGGGCGCGCTTCGGGCACATGCTCGGCCGCCGGCGCCCGGAGGACGCCGACGCGGACGGTCCCTCCTTCGGCGGACTGACGCGGAAGATCCCCGTCCGCGCCGTGCTGCGCGTGCAGAGCGGCGAGCCGATCACGCTTTCGCTCACGGCGGGAGAACGGACCGTCACCGCTGCCGGAGAACTCCCGCAGCCCGCGCGCACCGTGCCGCTCGACGATGAGACCGCGCGGCGCAGCATCGCGAAATTCGGCGGCACGCCGTACGCGCTCGCCGCCTTTACCGCCGCCGTCGGCGACGGGCTCTTCGTCACGCCCGCCGCGCTGAACGCGCTGCGGCGGGACGCCGTCTCGGCGCTCTCCGCGCCGCCCGTCCGCCCCGCCCCGTCCGACGGCGCGCCCGTCCTCGCCTCTTCGCCTTCCGCTGCGGAGGACGGGGAACGGATCCTGTTTACGGCACAGTTCCTCTCGCCGCAGCAGATCCCGCCGGAGGCGGAGGATTTCTTCGACGAGATCTACCTTCCTCTCGCGCGCGCGGAAAAAGGGCGCGGCGTCCTGCTCCCGCCCTTCATGCCGGACGGATCGGTCCGTGCCGCCGAGAAAGCGCTCCCCGCGCTCGCTCCTTCTTCCCTGCTCGCGCATACGCCCGGTCAGCTCGCGCTGGCGCGCCGCCTCGGCATCCGGGCCGGCGCGTCGATGCGGATGAATCTGTGGAACGACCTCGCCGCCGGGACGCTCCTCTCGCTCGGCGCCGCGTTCCTCACGCCCTCGCCCGAGCTGCCGCTCGGCGCGGTCCGGGCGATCCGCGGACCGAAGGCGCTGCTTGCCTACGGACGCATCCCGCTCCTCACGACGATCCGCTGCGCGATCTCCGACGGCGGCGCCTCCTGCAGC
>JAEEYP010000007.1 GCA_016288155.1 Clostridiales bacterium
ACAGCTCATCGATCGACACGCCGAAATAGTTGGCTATCGCGGGTATCATCTCCATATCGGGATAACCGCCGTTCGCCTCCCAGCGCGAGATCGCCTGAGACGTTACTCCCAAAGCGTCCGCAAGTGTTTCCTGTGTGCGTCTGTCACGGTGACGGAGTTCACGTATTTTTTGTCCTAATTCAAGCTGCATATAAGCACCTCCATATGTTTTTTGTTTTTTTCACCGGTGTAACTTCATTATAGCGCATTTTTTTGAAAAGTCAATTATCAATTCATTGTTTAAAATACAAGCAATCATTGATATTGTGCTGAATATGAAGGACGCCTGCTCTATGGCAAGCGTCCCCCGGCGGCTTTTTTCGTATTTCTCAGACCGAATGGCGCCAAAAAGACGGCGTTTGCGGGGAAGTTTCCCCGCGGCACTTGATATTTCGCGGGATTTCTGCTATACTATTGACACAACTATAAAATTGGAGAGGTATTCACTATGCTGCGCGGAATCAACAAGATCATTTCCCCCGAACTATTGTACGTTCTCGACCAGATGGGTCACGGCGACGAGATCGTCATCGCGGACGGCAACTTCCCCGGCGAGAGCATCGGCCGGCAGACGCTGCGCGCGGACGGCAGCGGCGTTCCGGAGCTGCTCCGGGCGATCCTTCCGCTGTTCCCGCTCGACGTGTATGCGCCGCCCGTGTACCTGATGGACAAAACGGAAAAGGACCGCGATCTTTCGATCCCGATCTGGGACGAGTACAAAAAGATCCTCATCCCCGCCTACACGAAAGAGGAGCCGGTATTTCTCGAACGCTTCGCTTTTTATGAACGCGCGAAGAGCGCGTACGCCGTCGTCGTGACCGGCGAGGGCGCGATCTATGCGAACGTGATCCTGAAAAAGGGCGTCGTGATCTGAGCGCGGGGACACCCTCCGCGGCGATATCGGAAACGAAGAGATACGGAATGGATAAAAAAGACGAGATCATCGCCCGGCAGCTCGAGTTGATCCGGACGATGACGGAAAAGAACATGCGCCGCCTCGGCGAGGATCTGTGGGGCAGCTCGATCCTGACGCAGACGGCGAAGCCCGCCTCTCCCGCGGGAGACGCGGCGTCGGCGGAACCGCCGAAGACGAAAGCGGCGCAGAACGACGGGACGCCGCCCGCGGCGGCGTCGGAGGAGGTCCCGGAGAAGGAAAAGATCGAGGATTTGCAGAAGGAACTGGACGAGTACATCGGGCTCGGCCGCGTCAAGGAGGAGGTGCGCAGCCTCATCAACATCGCGACCGTGTACCAGATGCGCCGCGCGCACGACCTTCCGACGGCGGATATCTCCCTCCATATCGTGTTCTCCGGCAATCCCGGGACGGGCAAGACGATGATCGCGCGCTTCATGGCGCGGGTCTATCATTCGCTCGGGATCCTCTCGAAGGGGCATCTCGTGGAGGTGGACCGCAGCGGTCTCGTCGCCGGATACGTCGGACAGACCGCCATCAAGACGGCGAAGGTCGTGGAGAAGGCGAAGGGCGGCGTGCTTTTCATCGACGAGGCGTACGCTTTGACGAACAAGTCCGAGAACGATTTCGGGCTGGAGGCCGTCGATACCGTGCTCAAGGCGATGGAGGACAACCGGGACGATCTCGTCGTGATCGTGGCGGGCTACACGGAGCTGATGGAGAAATTCATCGCCTCCAATCCCGGTCTGCAGTCGCGCTTCAACAAGTACATCGAGTTCGACGACTACACCGCGGAGGAGATGCGCGGCATCTTCGATTTGCAGTGCAAAAAGAACTGCTACACGCTGGACGAGGACGCCGCCCGCGAGCTGGACGAATATCTGGCGATGGCGGCGGAGGCGGCGAGCGAGTTCGGCAACGCCCGCGGCGTACGCAACACCTTTGAAAAGATCCTGTCCGCGCAGGCGAACCGCCTTGCCGTCCTGCCGGAGGTCACCCGCGAGGAGCTGATGCGCCTCACGCGCTCCGACGTCCGTCTCGCGGTATACGGAACGGAAACGCTCCCGGACGACGAGTGCGAAAAGAAGGACGCAGACGGCGGCGGGGAGCCGAACGAGGCGCCGGAGAGCCCCTCCGACGCAGAATCAGAGAAGGAGAACCCATGAAGAAATTCGTACTGCTCATGCTTGCGGCGCTCTTATTGCTCAGCGCCTGCTCCCTCCGGGAGAATAATACGGACACCTCCGCGCCGGACGCTTCGTCGACCGCGCCGACGGATACCGCCGAACCGTCCGATACCCACGCGCCCGCCGCGCTGCTCGGCGTGCGGGAAGTACCGCTCGCCGACGGAGACGTCTTCGTCAGCGTCTTCGTGTGGGATGAGTCGCGCGTGCTGTTCTCCGTCCGCGAGCCGGAAACGGACGAGGCGGGCAATCTGATCCCGGATGGAAGCGGCTTCAAGATCAAGCGGAGCACGCTTCGCCTGTTCGATAACAAAAGCGGTACGTTCGTTGCCGAATGCGCATGGCCGGAAGCCGCCGGACCGGATCGTTTCCTGTACGGTGACGCCGCCGATTCCGTCACGGTCTACAACAACGGAGGAAACGCGTACACGCTTCGGTATGCGGACGGCGCTCTGACGCTGCAGGAGACCGCGATGCCCGCCGCCGTGCTGGAGGGTACCGCCGTTCTCGGCGTCCGCCGCGTCTTCTCGACGGACGGCAAGACCATCGTATACAAAAACGCGGACGCCTACAACGTGGGCGCGGTCACCGTGGTCCGCGAGAACGGGAGCTCCGAGGAGATCCTTCGCGACGTCTCCTTCATCACGGAGGGCGTCGGCGGGGCGACGGGGTATTCGCCCGTCGCGTTCCTCGACGACTCGCGGCTCGTCTATTCGATCAGCGGGTGGGAGAATGCTCTCGGCTACGGGATCTATGACCTCGCGAGCGGCGAAATGAGCGAATTTCGCAACGGGATGTCCGTCTGCGGCGTGTACGGCGGCGCCATCTATCTCACGCAGTCGGACTCGACCTACACTACGGTCCTGTACCGCGACGATCTCGATCTCGGCGTCATGACGATGCTCGCGGACGTAAGTCCGGATTCGCCCGAGAAAAGAGCGGGGTACGTGTTCGTCGAAGGGAAATGGATCGAACTCGACTATTCCGCAAACGTCGTCAACGTCTACGCGGCGGACATGAGCCGACCTCTTCTCGAGGGCGTCGCCCTCCCGGAACGGCTGTATCACATTGCGATCACGGATGCGGACGGGCTGGTGCTCGTGGACTGAAACAAGAATGCAAAACCGACCGCTCGGCGAGCGGTCGGTTTTGTTCTGTATGAGCACGGGCATCCGGGACGGCAAACTATATTTGCCTCCGCTGCCAAGCGTCCCCCGTTTTCTCTCCGTTGCTCCGTTACCGAGCGCCCCTCGCCCATAATACCAATGGGGGGCTTGGGGGCTATGCCCCCAACCGCTGCATATCCGTCCGTGGGTGTCTGTATTTGCCGCCGGGGATTCCAAAGGGGGACCGGGGCTTCAGCCCCACGAGACGAGGTCCCCCTTTGGCGGGGGAGCCCGTGGGGGCG
>JAEEYP010000096.1 GCA_016288155.1 Clostridiales bacterium
ATCCCAGTACGACGCGGAGAGATCGAGCCACGGCAGCGTCGTCAGGCTGCGGTAGATCCCGTCCGTCGCGGTCCCGTACATGAAGTACGGCGCGTCGACCGCGATCTGGTAGGTGCAGTCGCCCGCCATCGCGTCCTCGCGCAGCCGGTTCTCGAGCTGGCGCCCCGAACCGCCGATCGCGTCGGTCTGGCTGAAGGGCTCCGAGGTGATCGTGATGTTGTATTTTTCCTCCAGCATGGCGTTCCGGTCATAGACCGCGTCGTTGAACAGCTCGCCTTTCGCCTGCTCCCGGTCGAATTCGCCGAACTGGGTGGCGGACGCGATATGCAGCTCGCCGCCGCCGAAATCCCGCTCCGGCAGCGAATCGAGGCGCAGCTGCGCCTCCGTCTTCGGCTGCTCCGGCGCCGTGTCCGCCGCCGTGCCGGATGCCGCGGCCGTGTCGGCGGGCGTCTTCGCGGGACCGCCGCCGCACGCGGCGAGCGGGACGAGCATCGCCGCGATCAGAAGGAAGAGAACGATCTTTCTCATAACACACCTCAAAATCGATGATGATACACGCACCCGTATTGTACCACACCGCCCGTCCGGTGTCAAGACCGATCCGGGATCCCGGGGGCATGAACGCGGGAGGAACGCTCTTTCAGCGCGGAAAAAAGATCGCGGGAAAGCGCTTCCCGCGATCTTTTTCCGTGTTGACCGGTCTCAATAAATGCACGCGATGAATTCGTCCATATCCTTCGGCTTTGCCCGGACCGTATGTGCGTCGCGGCCGAGGATCTCGTCCAGAGGATGCTCCGCGTCGATCCCTTTGGAGCGCAGGCGTTCAAGAAACGGTGCGGCGTCCTCCACGCGCTTGAAGGATATCTCCATCTCGCAGGGGAGCGTCAGCGGCTGCGGGGCGCGTTCGACCCGCACCGCCTCCACGATCTTTTCGCGGATCTCGCAAAGAAGCTCCTCGTTGTCCCGGAATACCGCCTGATTGCGTGACAGCTCCGTCTTGGTTGCGACGGTCACGATCCCTTCCACGGCGCGGCGCGCCTGCGCGCAGGCGATATCACCGCCGGCAAAGAAGCGGGACGGGACCCCGTGGGAGGCGGCGATCGCGGCGTCCATATCCACCTCGCCGACGTAGCGCCCGTTGATCTTGTAGTACTGCATGTGCTTGCTGTCCATGGTGTGCGCGAGAACGCCGCCGAGCGTCCCCTCCATCGCGTGATAGCCGAAGAAGCACTGGCAGTCGAACGTGCCCGCGGCGAACGCGAGACGGACGTCCGTCGGCTCGATCAGGGGGAGCCGCGGGTCGAGGTCGGAGGGTTCGATGTTTCCCCCGCCGCCGTGGCTGTCCCAGACGCCGACGGCCTCCGCGCCGGCATCATACAGCGCGCCTGCCGCCGCGTTGAGCTCCAGCGCCGCCTGACGGCGTGCGATCTCCCACTGCTCCGTACCGGTATCAAGTCCGCGGTACGGTTCGCCGACCACACGGTTCACGCCTTCCAGATCGCACACGAGCAAAATCCTTTTGTACATGGGGCTATCCTCCTTTATTTCTGTATGACGCCCGATCCGCGTTTTTTGTACGCTCCTACATTATAGCACGACCGTCCTGCCGAAACAAGGGCGAACGTCCGATCCGCAGATCCTTTTTTCGGCACGCGCGGCGCGGGCGGGCGTCTCCCGCCCGCCTTTCCGCAAAAAGAAAGAAGCAGATCCGATGACGGATCTGCCGTTCTTTCTCAGAGCTTTTCCTTGACCTTGGCGTCCTTGCCGATCTTGTCGCGCAGGTAGTACAGCTTGGCGCGTCTTACCTTACCGCGGCGAAGGACGTCGATGTCCACGACGTGCGGGGAGTGGATCGGGAACGTCTTCTCCACGCCGACGCCGTAGGCGACGCGGCGGACGGTGAACGTCTCGGAGACGCCGCCGCCGTGGCGGGCGATCACCACGCCCTCAAACATCTGGATTCTCTCTCTGGTCCCCTCTTTGATCTTGTTGTGGACACGGATCGTGTCGCCGATCTCAAAAGCAGGGACGCTCTCTTTCAGCTGTTCATTGGCAAAAGCCTCGAGTTTCGTCATAGCGAACCTCCCGTAATCTCAGAACATTCATGCGCAGCTTTCGCAGAGGACTGTTCCGTTTTTGTGCTCAGACACGCTCGTTATTATACCACATCGCGCGGCGGGATGCAAGAGGAATTATAAAAAAATCCGAAAAAAACCGATTTTTACGCGCATTTTTCTTTTTCCTCACTCCGGCGGGAACAATCGGGACGTCCGGCACGTCAAAAATACGGCGATTTGCGGGGAAGTTTTTCTTTCCGGGGCGTCCGGGATGAAATTCGCTCTTGCATTTGCGCCGGAAATCATATATAATTATCGTATACAAACGAAGGGTGGGGCGTTATGCTGTCCGCGTTTAAGAATTTCTTCATCACGTTTCTCGTGGCCGCGCTGGTCTTCGGCGTCGCGGCGTATTTTGCCACGCGCTTTCTGACCGATACGATCACCGGGATCTTCGAGGAGGAGTCCGACGTGCTCGATTCGATCCTCAATCCGACGGAGACCGCCTCTCCGCCGGAGACGAGCGGGACGGAGGACCCGCCGCCCGTCGAGGACGATCCGCTGGATATCGAAGGGGATTCCTTCAATATGGTCCTCATCGTCACGGACTACCAGCCGGACGTCTTCAGCGATTACCTTCCGACGGACACGGAGCTCGCCGTGCTCGCCAAGCAGGAGGAGGCCGCCGTCGGCGTCCTCGGCGCTCCCTACCGCCGCATCCGTTCGTGCGCGGTGCTGCTCGTCCGCGCGGACAAGGAACGGCGGGAATTCACCCTGACCTCCATCCCGTCGCTGACGCGCGTGTTTACCGCCTCCGGCAATCAGTCGGTGGGCGACCTCTATAATCTGTACGGGCGGGACTACATCGTCTCCAAGGTCTCCGCGATGACGGGACTGCCGATCGATTACTACCTCCTCGTCAATATCACGGAGGTCTCCGACATCGTGAGCGATCTCGGAAAATTCGCCATGTACTTCACGCACGACCTGTACTTCAACGGCCGGGTCTCGACCTCCGTCCGTCCCGAAACGGCGGAGGAGCTGCAGCTTCTGCCGAAGCTCTTCGGTATCGGCAGTTACGCCGTGGACGGTTCCGGCGCGACGGCGATCCTCATGCACGAGGAAGCGTTCGGCGGCGGCGACGTGGCGACGCACGGCGCGGAGCTCATCACGATGTTCACGGAGATCATGAACAAGCTGACCGCCAAGGAAGCGGCCGACTTCATCTCCTTCTACGAAAAACTCTGCGACGACGCGAAGATCGACACGACCTTCACGCCGAAGGAACTGTCGGCGCGGATCGAGCTCGTCATGGCGTGGAAGGACGAACGCTTCCACCGCACGTCGCTCGAATATCCGGGGCGCTTCGTCCCCGAGACGGAGGAAGAGGCGGCGTATTACGAGCCGAACACGACGCAGGGCGTCGCCCTGTTCTCCAACTATCGCCGGGTACTGAAGGCAGAGAAGCCGGCGGCGTAAAACGGATCTCATATTCGAAAACGGATCGAAAGGATACACAGCTATGAACAATCGCATGCCCAACAGTGAAAAGACCATGGAGAAGATCGTCGCGCTCTGCAAGAACCGCGGCTTCGTCTACTCCGGCTCGGAGATCTACGGCGGTCTCGCCAACTCGTGGGATTACGGCCCGCTCGGCGTCGAGATGAAAAACAACGTCAAGCGCGCCTGGTGGAAGAAATTCGTGCAGGAGAACCCGTACAACGTCGGCCTCGACGCCGCGATCCTGATGAATCCGGCCGTGTGGGTCGCTTCCGGCCATGTCGCCACCTTCAACGACCCGCTCATCGACTGCAAGGCGTGCAAGATGCGCCACCGCGCCGACAAGCTCGTCGAGGCGTACGTGCACGACAACGGCATCACGGACGTGAACGTGGAGGCGATGGACGGCGAGCACCTCGTCGCCTACATCCGCGAGCAGAAGATCCCGTGCCCCGGCTGCGGCAAGTCGGATTTCACCGACATCCGCAAATTCAATCTGATGTTCAAGACGCACATGGGCGTCACGGAGGATACGGCGAGCGAGGTCTATCTCCGCCCGGAGACGGCGCAGGGCATCTTCGTGAACTTCACGAACATCCAGCGCACGACGCGCCGCAAGCTTCCCTTCGGCGTCTGCCAGATCGGCAAATCCTTCCGCAATGAGATCACGCCCGGCAACTTCATCTTCCGCATCCGCGAGTTCGAGCAGATGGAACTCGAGTTCTTCTGCAAGCCGGACACGGATCTGGAGTGGTTCGCGTACTGGCGCAGCTACTGCCACGAGTGGCTGAAGTCTCTCAATATCCGCGACGAGAACCTTCGCCTGCGCGATCACGAGAAGGAGGAACTCTCCTTCTATTCCAAGGCGACGACGGACTTCGAGTATCTGTTCCCGTTCGGCTGGGGCGAGCTGTGGGGCGTCGCCGACCGCACGAACTACGATCTGACGCAGCATCAGGAGCACTCCGGTCAGGATCTGACGTACTTCGATCAGGAGACGAACGAACACTACGTCCCGTTCGTCGTCGAGCCGTCGCTCGGCGCGGACCGCATGGCGCTCGCGCTCCTCGTTGAGGCGTACGACGAGGAGGTCGTGGACGAAGCGAAGAACGACGTGCGCGTCGTCATGCGCTTCCACCCGGCGATCGCGCCGTACAAGGCGGCCGTCCTCCCGCTCTCGAAGAAGCTCTCCGAGCAGGCGCAGCCGATCTATGCCCAGCTCGCGCGGGATTTCATGGTCGATTTCGACGACACCGGCTCCATCGGCAAGCGCTACCGCCGCGAGGATGAGATCGGCACGCCGTTCTGCATCACCTACGATTTCGATTCGGAGACGGACGGCTGCGTCACCGTCCGCGACCGCGACACGATGGAGCAGGTACGCATGCCCGTCTCGGAGCTGAAGGCGTATCTGACGGAAAAGACGGCGTTCTGAGCCGCGCGGAGGAGAACGAGCGATGAAAAAGATCCTTCTGATCGGGGATTCGATCCGCATCGGGTATTGTGACGCGGTAAGGGACGCGCTGAAGGATATCTGCGAGGTCGGCTTCCCCGGAGACAACTGCCGCTTCGCCGAGTACGTATTCTGCAATCTTCCGGGGTGGAAGAGAGAATGCTTCCCGGACAGCGTGCCGGACGTCGTGCACTGGAACGCGGGACTGTGGGACACGTGCCACTTCTCGGACACGGAGCCGATCACGCCGCCGGATTTCTACGCGCATTATATCGAGAAGATCAGCCTTCTCTGCGAACGCCTCTTCCCCGGAGCGAAGATCATTTTCGCCTCCACCACGCCGGTGCGCGCGGACATGTACGGCGAGAACCCCACGCAGAAAAACGACGAGATCGTCCGCTACAACGAGATCGCCGTACAGATCGCGCGCCGGCACGGCTTCGGGATCGACGATCTGCACGCCGCCGCCGCCGCGTTCCCGAAGGAGTACTACTCCGACGCGGTCCATCTGAACACGCCCGCAGGCAAGGCGGCGATGGCGAACGCGGTGCTGCGCTCCGTGTGCGGCGCGATCGGCATCGACTGCCCGCGTATCCCTCAACCGAACGAATGACGGATCTGTGCGATCCGGCCGCCGTGCGGCGGCTGCTCGAGGAGAACGGACTCGCGCCGCGCAAGGCGTTCGGTCAGAATTTTCTCATCAATCCCGCGATCCCCGCCGAGATCGCCGAGGTCTCCGCCGCCGCGCCCTTCTTCTGGGAGGAAAACCGGACGGAGGGGACGTGCGCTTTGGAGATCGGTCCCGGTCTCGGCGCGCTCACGCGGGAGTTGGCGGCGCGCTACGCGGCGGTCACCGCCGTGGAGATCGACCGGGGACTGATCCCCGTGCTCGCCGGGACGCTTGCCGACTGCCCGAACGCGGAGATCGTCGAGGCGGATTTCATGAAAACGGACGTGCCCGCGCTCCTCTCCCGCTTCGGCGGCAAGCCGGTGCACGTCGCGGGGAACCTTCCGTACTATATCACGACGCCGATCCTGATGCGTCTGCTCGAGTCGTATCCGGCGGACGGCTCCTCGCCGATCCGCCGCATCACGCTGATGGTGCAGAAGGAGGTCGCCGACCGCCTCTGCGCCCCGACGGGCTCGGACGTCTGCGGCGCGATCACGGTGTCGACCGCGCTGTACGGCCGCGCGGAGCGGCGCTTCACCGTTTCCGCCGGGAATTTCTATCCGGCGCCGAAGGTCGCCTCCGCCGTCGTGACGATCGAGACGTATCCGCACGGTCTGTACGATCTGTACCCGGACGCGCCGCGGGGCGAGGCGTTCGCGCCGTTCTTTGCGCGTGTGCGCGATCTGATCGCCGCCGCCTTCGGGCAGCGGCGAAAGACGCTGACGAACGCGCTCTCCGGGCTGTATCCGCGCGAAGACGCGGCGGCGGCGCTGCGTCGGCTCGGGCTGCGGGAGGACGTGCGCGGAGAGAAACTGTCGGCGCTCGACTACTGCCAGTTGGCGGACGAACTGAAATAAATAAAAAAGGCAGGACGCCGCGCGTCCTGCCTTTTTTGTGTTTCGTTCAGCGCAGCGCCGAGACGACGCCGCAGAAGACGGGGAGGCCGCTGTCCGTGTCGACGATGGCGAACACGAACGGCCGGTCGAGGTAGATATAGACAGGCTCCTCCGGCATGCACGCCTCCGTCACCATGTCCACGCCCGTCGCGGCGGCGGCGCGCGTCCCCTCGCGCGTCAGCTCCAGCTTCGTCTTGTGGACGACGCTGCCGATCCAGAGCTTCCCGCTCTCGCACGTGCCCATCTCGGAGAAGTCCGCCGCCTCCGGATCGAAGGCGTCCGGCATGCTCTGCGAAAGGAATTCGCTCAGCTCCGTACCGTATTCAAAGGTCATCGACGGGATCATCACGTGCACGTCGCGGCCGTAGGAGAGAGACCGCACCGCTTTGATGAACGCGCTCCCGTCGACGGAAGCGAGATAGTCGAAGACGTCGACGCCCTCGTCCGGCAGGATCCCGACGAAGCTGTACCGCGCGCCGTCCGCCGCCGCGTCGTACGGGCGGAGAAAGCCGGTGGCCTGCCCGAGGCGGAAATAGCCGGACTCCTCGGAGTACAGCATCTCCCGCGCGGCGGTGCCGCCGCCGCGGGAGGTGAAGGTGCGCGTGAGCACGTCCCCGTCCCCGTAGGTCTCGGCCCATTTTCCGTCAAAAAGGACGGCGTTGACGAGGAGCAGAACGGAATCCGGCAAAAGCCGATCGAACAGCTTCGGGATCATGCCGTCCGTCTTCTCGGATACCCAGCCGTTGACGGCGCCCGGTCCCTCCGCGAAGTCGAAGCCGCGGATCTCCGCGCCGTAGTACGCGGCGTTCGTATTGAGAAAATCCGCCTTCGGCGCGAAGACGCCGGAGCCGGTGTTGAACCAGAGCGAATCGGCGATGGACAACGTCGTCGGACCGGCGTTCGGCGCGCGGTCGAGCAGATACCGGACGGCGGCGTTCGCCTCCTCCAGCGTCAGGGAGCCGAAGAGGGTGCGCACCATCTGCGCGCGCGTCTCTCCCACCGCGCCGTTCGCCGTCATGCCGAGCGCACAGAGGATCGAGACGGGGGATACCATGACGGCGTCCTCTCCCTCCGCGGCGCGGAGCAGCGAGAGGCCGAGGTCCGCCGCCGCGCGGAGGAATTCGTCGCTCGGTTCCTCCCCCTCCGCCTTCGGCGCGGTAGGACGGTCGGAGGTGTAATCGACGGTCGCGGTCTTTTTGCGCGCGCACCCGGCGAGGCAGAGCGGCAGAAGCAGGCAGGCGGCGAGAAGCGCCGCCGCGAGGGAGCGGAGGATTTTCATGATGCGGTCTCCTATGTTTTTCTTTTTTCCGTTAGACGGGATCGGGACGGATTTTGTTCCCTTGGGGGAATATTCCGCGCGCGGAGATTTTCTGCACCTTTATTCTTTATTTTCCGGGACGAGTGTGTTATAATGATATAAAACGGCGGCGCCGCGCGCGGCGGACCGGAAAACGGAGGACAAAGCGTATGAGAATCGCGGTGAAGGTCGGGACGTCCACCCTGACGCACGCGACCGGGCGGAGCAATATCCGCCGCGTCGAAACGATGTGCAAGGTGCTCAGCGACCTGAAGAACGCCGGACACGAGCTCATCCTGATCTCGTCCGGCGCGATCGGCATGGGCGTCGGAAAGATGAATCTGACCGAGCGCCCGAAGGACATGCCGGGCAAGCAGGCGATGGCCGCCATCGGGCAGTGCGAGCTGATGTACGTGTACGACAAGCTCTTCTCGGAATACCACCACATCGTCGCGCAGATCCTCCTCACGGCGGAGGATTTCCGCGAGGAGAAGCGGCACAACAACTTCATCAATACGCTCGAGCGGCTCCTTTCGCTCGGCGCGATCCCCGTCATCAATGAGAACGACACCGTTTCGACGGAGGAGGTCGCGCTCGGCGACAACGACACGCTCGGCGCGCTCGTCGCGGTCAGCGCGCAGGCAGAACTGCTCATCGTGATGACGGATATCGACGGACTGTACACCTCGGACCCGCGCGTCGATCCCGCGGCGCGGCGCATCCCGGAGGTGCGGGAGCTGACGCCGGAGATCCTTGCGCTCGGCGGCGGGAAGGGCTCGGCGCTCGGCACCGGCGGCATGGCGACGAAACTGACGGCGGCCGGCATCTGCATGAAGGCGGGCACGGATATGCTCATCGTGGACGGCGCGCAGCCGACGGTGCTGTACGACGCCGTGGAAGGAAAACCGGTCGGTACCCGGTTCATCGGGAGGAAGGAAGCATGAAGGCAACGGCGGATATCCTGCGGGAAACGAAGGCGGCGGCGCCGGTGCTCGCCGAGGCGGACGGCGCGGCGAAGGACCGGGCGCTCGAGGCGATCGCCTCCCGCCTGACGGCGGGGGCGGAGGAGATCCTCTGCGCCAACCGCGAAGACGTCGAAGGCGCGCGCGCCGCGCTCGGCGGCGTGATGACGGACCGGCTCGCCCTGTCCGAGGCGCGCATCCGCGCGATGGCGGCGGGGATCCGCGACGTGATCGCGCTGCCCGATCCGGTCGGGCGGGTGCTCTCCCGCACGGTGCGCCCGAACGGGCTCGTCATCGAGAAGACGGCGGTCCCGCTCGGCGTGATCGGGATCATCTACGAGAGCCGCCCGAACGTCACCTCCGACGCGGCGGCGCTGGCGATCAAATCCGGCAACGCGGCGGTGCTCCGCGGCGGCAGGGAAGCGTGGCGCTCGAACGCCGCGATCGTGCGCGCGATCCGCGCGGGGCTCGAAGACGCCGGTCTCCCGGCGGCGCTCATCGGATTCGTGGAGGACACGGACCGGCGCAGCGCCCGCGAGATGATGGAGGCGCGCGGTCTGATCGATCTGCTCATTCCGCGCGGCGGCGCCGGGCTGATCCGCAGCTGCGTGGAGAACGCGACCGTCCCGTGCATCGAAACGGGGACGGGGATCTGCCATATCTACGCGGACGCCTCGGCGGACGTCGAGCGCGCCGTGCGCGTCATCGAGAACGCGAAGGCGAGCCGTCCCTCCGTCTGCAACGCGGAGGAGGTGCTCCTCGTGCACGGCGCGCTCGCGCCGCGCCTGCTCCCGCGTCTGCGCCGCGCGCTGACGGAGGAGCGGACCGCCCGCGGATTGACGCCGGTGGAGCTGCGCCTCGACGAGCGCGCCGCGCGCGTCATCGAGGGGACGCCGGCGGGAGAGCGGGATTTCGACACGGAGTTCCTCGATTACATCCTTGCCGTGAAGATCGTGGACAGCGTGGAGGAGGCCGTCGCCCACATAGCGGCGCATTCGACCGGACACAGCGAGGCGATCCTCACCGAGGACGAGACGGCGGCGCGGTACTTCACGCGGCGCGTGGACGCGGCGGCCGTCTACGTGAACGCCTCGACGCGCTTCACGGACGGCGGGGAATTCGGGCTCGGCTGTGAGATGGGCATCTCCACGCAGAAGCTCCACGCCCGCGGTCCGATGGGACTGGAGGAACTTACGACGTACAAATACATCGTTCGCGGCAGCGGACAGATCAGGGAATGAAAGGCGGCACGGACATGGAGAAAACAGCACAGGCAGGCTTTATCGGATGCGGGACGATGGGCGGCGCGCTTGCCGCCGTCGCCGCGCGCGCGCTCGGCGGCGAGCGCGTGCAGCTCGCGGATTTCGACGCGGCGAAGGTGGCGGCGCTGAGCGAACGCACCGGCGCCGTGCCGTCGGACGCGGTGCGGATCGCGCAAAGCTGCCGTTTCGTCGTGCTCGGCGTCAAGCCGCAGGGAATGGCGCAGGCAGCGGAGGAGATCCGCGGCGCGCTCGAAGAGCGGATCGCGCGCGGCGAGCGCGTGACGGTGGTGAGCATGGCGGCCGGACTGCCGGCGGCGCTCATCGCGCAGCTGCTCGGCGGCGTGCCGGTCATCCGGATCATGCCGAACACGCCGGTCTCCGTCGGGGAAGGCATGATCCTCTACTGCACGCTGGGCGGCGTGACGGAGGAGGAGGAAGCATTCTTTTGCGAGACGTTCCGTCCCGCCGGTATGATGATGAAACTCGAAGAGAGCAAGATCGACGCGGCGAGCGCCGTGACCGGCTGCGGTCCGGCGTACGTCTGCATGTTCGCGGAGGCGCTGACGGACGGCGCCGTCCGCTGTGGATTGACGCGCGCGCAGGCGAATCTCTTCGCGCTCCAGACGATCGCCGGGACGGCGCGTCTGGCGCTCGAGAGCGGGCGGGATCCGGCGATCCTCCGCGGAGAGGTCTGCTCTCCCGCCGGCAGCACGATCGACGGCGTCGCCGTGCTCGAGGAGAGGGCGTTCCGCGGCGCGGTCATGGACGCCGTCTGCGCGGCGTACGCGCGGACGCTCGCGCTCAAGGACGCGGGAAAGAAGAACTGATCCGCGCGGATCGGAAAGGGAACGGCTATGGCGTTTTCGACCGTTGAGCATACCTGCGATCTGTGCGTGATCGGCGGAGGACTATCCGGCGTATGCGCCGCCGTCGCCGCCGCGCGGCACGGCGCGCGCGTCGTGCTCATGCAGGACCGCCCCGTCCTCGGCGGGAATTCCTCGAGCGAGATCCGCATGTGGGTGCGCGGCGCGCAGGGAAAGAACAACCGCGAGACCGGCATCCTCAGCGAGATGGAGGAGGAGAACATTTACCGCAATCCGCACCTGATCCCCTCTTTGTGGGACACGGTGCTGTGGGAAACGGTGAAGAACGAGGAGAACGTCACGCTTCTGCTCAACTGTACCTGCTTCGACGCGGCGTATGAGGGAGACCGGATCCTGCGCGTCACCGGCTGGCAGCTCACGACGTATACGTATCACACGGTCAGCGCCGCGTTCTTCGCGGACTGCTCCGGCGACAGCATCCTCAGTTATCTCACGCCGGCGCGCTTCCGGCGCGGCCGCGAGGCGGCGCGCGAGTTCGGCGAGAAGATCGGCCGCCCCGCGGCGGACGAGAAGACGATGGGGATGAGCCTGCTCATGCAGGCGCGGGAGACGGACGCGCCGGTCTCCTTCATCCCGCCGCCGTGGGCGAAAGTTTATGAAACGGACGACGACATCGGCGTGAACGTCCGGGCGGCGTCGCAGACGGGCGCCCTCCCGAACGCCCGCCGGGAAAAGCGCGACCACGCGCTCGCCACGAGCGGGACGAATTTCTGGTGGATCGAGCTCGGCGGCGATCCCGCCGCTTTCCCGGACGCGGAGAGCGCGCGGGACGAGCTGCTCGCCATCGCGCTGGGCATATGGGACCACATCAAGAACCGCGGCGACCATCACGCGGAGAACTGGGAACTCGAGTGGATCGGCTTCCTTCCCGGCAAGCGGGAGAGCCGCCGCTATGAGGGCGACCGGATCCTGACGGAAAACGACGTCGAGGCGGGCGGGAACTTCGAGGACACCGTCGCGTACGGCGGATGGCCGCTGGACGACCACAATCCCGCCGGTTTCTATTCCGGCCCCGATCAGCCGCCGTCGCACCTATATCCCGCGCCGTCCCCCTACGGGATCCCGTACCGCTGCCTCTATTCCGCGAATATGGCGAATCTCTTTTTCGCCGGACGGAACATCTCCGTCACGCACGCCGCGCTTTCCTCGACGCGCGTGATGGCGACCTGCGCCCTGCTCGGACAGGCGGTCGGCACCGCTGCGGCGATGTGCGTCCGGGAGGGCGAGACGCCGCGCGGGATCTATGAGCGGCACGTCGGCGCGCTCCGGCGGACGCTGACGGACGACGGCACGTGGATCCCCGGTCTGCGCCGGGAGATCCCGGCGGCGGCGCGCGCCGCGTCGTGCAGCCTTCCGCCGGAGCAGACGGCCGTCCTCTTCGACGGCATGGAGCGCCCGGACGCGGACGGCGCGCATCATATCGAGCTTACGCCCGGCGCGCGTCTCGCCTTCGCGTGGGACGCGCCGCGGGAGATCGGCGGGCTGCGGATCGTCTTCGACCCGGATTTCAGCCGGGAGTCGATCTCAAAGAATTACAAGATGCGCGTCTTCGCCGCGCGCTGCAACGTCGGGCTCGATTTCGACGGCGTCCGCGTGGCGAAAACGCTCGTGCGGGACTTCGCCGTCTATGCGGACGGCGAGGAGATCTGCCGCGCGGAAAACTGGCACCGTTCGCTCTTCCGGCTTCCGATCGGACGGACGGTCTCGCGGCTGGAGATCGTATTCTCCCGGACGTGGGGCGACGAAGCGGTGCGGCTCTATTCCTGCGACGTATACTGAACGGCGGCAGCGCCGGATACTGCTATAAGGAGACGACGGTATGAATCCAGTTTCAAAGGGCCTTTTGTGCGGGCGCGAGATCGAGTATTTCCATCATCCCTCCGAGGAGGCGTGGGGTTATGCCGCGCCGCAGGAGGATACCTTCGCGGTCATCCATCCGCAAAAGGAGGATATCGGAAAGAAATATCCGCTTTTCGTGGTCTTCCACTCCGCCGGGCACGACATCCATTCCTGCATCGGCTGCATGCCGTGGATCGGGAATCACGATATCTATGACGCGCCGCCCGAAACGTTCGCGCTCGTGCTCGATTGCTGGGCGAACAAAAAAACGGACTGGTGGTGGGGCGGCGACAGCGCTTTCGGGGCGTTCCCGGAGCGGAACGGCACCGCGCCGCAGCCCGTCGAGCGGCGCTGCGTCGACACGATCCTGTGGGTCTGCGGGCACTTCGCCGTCGATACGGACCGCGTGTACGCCGTCGGCAATTCGATGGGCGGCAGCGGCGCGCTCGGGATCGGCATGCGTCACGGCGAGATCTTCGCGGCGGTCAAGGCGAACGTCCCCGCCGGCGCGCGGCACGCCGCGGCGCGCTGCGCCCTCGCGGGCGAGCGCCCGGAAGGGTTCTCCATCCCCGATCCGCCGATCGTCGTGGATTACTCCGCGCAGAACGACGGCTGGTCCCGCGGGCACGAGGTCCTCTACCGCGGCGCGCAGGCGCATAAGTATCCGCTGATCGGATTCTTCGGTCCGTTCGGTCACGCCAACAACAACCGGGAGATCTTCCGCGTCAACGACCTCATCCACGCGTTCGACATCACGGCGGTACGCAAAAACGAGGCGTACCCGGTCTTCACCGGCGCGTCCACCGACGATCCGATCCCGTGGCCGGATAACTGCGAGAGCGAGGCGTCCGGGCAGGTCAACGGTTTCTTCCGCTGGAACGTGGAGCAGGACGAGACGCGTTGCTTCGCCGTTGCGCTCCGCCTGCTCCGGCAGGACGAGTGGGACAGCCGCGTCCGCTTTCCCGGGGAGTCCACGGCGGACGTCTCGGTGCGGCGGCTGCAGTGCTTCCGCCTCGCGCCGGGGGAGGAGTTTACATGGGAATACGGCGGACAGCGCGGCGTCGGTCGCGCAGACGCGGAGGGCGTGCCGACGGTCGAGCGGCTGTGCGTGACGCAGACACCGACGGTGCTGCGCCTCACACGGTGAAAAGAGGGTCCCGTAAACACACCGGACAGATCGGTTCGAGCCCCCTCGTCTCCACCCAGACGCGAAAGTGAGAAGATGCTTCCATAAACATGCCGGGCGGATCCGTGAGGATCCGCCCGGTCCTTTTATTCGTTTTCTTTCCCGTGTTCCCTGTGTCCGTCCGGCGTGCGCGGAGCGCGTCCCTCTTTCCAGCCGTCCGTCCCGCTCCGTTCCAGTGCGCCGATCACGCGGGCGTACAGCCCCCGATGCTCGCGGTCGAAGGTGCGCAGATACTCTTTCATGTACGCGCGCTCCGTATGCCCGTCCTCCGGGCAGGGACTTGTGATCACGGGGAGCGCGGCGCGGCGCACGAACGCGCGGATGTCCCGTTCTTCCGTGTACAGAAACGGGCGGATCACTCTGAGCTCCCGCCGCGTCATCTCCGTGACGGGGGAATAACAGCCGAAATGCCCGCCGAAAAAGAGATTGAGCATCGTCGTCACGACGGCGTCGTCGTAGTGGTGCGCGAGCGCCAGCGTATTGCATCCGAGCTCGCGCGCGGCGGCGTGGAGCGCGCCGCGCCGCATCGTCGCGCAGAGCGAGCAGGGATTATCCTCCCGCCGCGTGTCGAAGACGACGCGCGCGATCTGCGTGCGGCGCACCGCAAAGGGGACGCCGAGCCGCCGGCAGAGCTCCGCGATGGCGGACGTATCGAGCGGCGGCGCCGCCACGGTCGGCGAGGCGTCGAAGCCCATGTCGATCATGAGCGCGGCGAGCTCGTATTTCTTCGGATAAAAACGGCGCATCTCCGCCAGAGCGCACAGAAGCGAAAGCGAATCCTTGCCGCCGGAGACGCCGACGGCGATGCGGTCGCCGTCCGCGATCATTTCGTATTTGTCGACCGCCGCGCGCAGGCGGCTGAGCAGCTTCTGCATTTCTTTCATAGCCGTGCCTCTTCCGCCGCCGTCACCGCCCGCCTGCACCGCGCATATCCTGTTAAGGAAAGATCCGGACACAGGGAGGAAGGTATGGCGACAAAAATCTATATCGATCAGGGACACAATCCGCAGAACCCGAACGCGGGTGCGGAGGGGAACGGATACCGGGAACAGGATCTCGTCTTCGAGATCGGCGTGCGCACGGCGGCGCTCCTCCGGCAGGCGGGCTTCGACGTCCGCCTCTCCCGCCCGACGGCGGAGACGCAGCTCGGGACGTCGAACGCCTCGTCGCTTGCGGCGCGCGTGAATGACGCGAACGCATGGGGCGCGGACTGGTTCATCAGCCTGCACGCGAACGCCTCGGAGATCGAAAGCGCGAGCGGTTCGGAGGCGTTCGTGTACTCGAACGCGAGCCGCGCGCTGCCGCTCGCCGAGGCGATCCTGCGCTCGCTCTCCCGCGCGACGGGATTGCCGGACCGCGGCGTCTCCGTGCGCCCCGGACTGTACGTACTGCGCCGGACGCGGATGCCGGCGACGCTCGTGGAGCTCGGCTTCATCACGAATCCGTACGACGCGGCGCTGATGGCAAACGAGCCGCAGCGCTTCGCCGAGGGGATCGCGGACGGCGTGCTCGCCTATTTCGGGGGCTGAGGGTCCCCGTCCTCCGCGCCGAGCAGATCCGGCCGCCTTTCGGCGGTGAGCGCTTCGGACTGTTCGTGCCGCCACGCGGCGACGTTCCCGTGGTGCCCGGAGAGGAGCACCTGGGGGACCTCTCTGCCGTGCCAGACGGGCGGGCGCGTGTACTGCGGGTATTCGAGCAGCCCGTCCCCGAAGGACTCGTTTTCATGGCATTCGGGCAGCGGGAGCACGCCGTCGATGAGGCGGCAGACGGCGTCCGCGACGATGCACGCCGGCATTTCCCCGCCGGTCAGGACGTAGTCGCCGACGGAGAGTTCCTCGTCGGCGATCTCGTCGATCACGCGCTGATCGACACCCTCGTAATGCCCGCAGAGGAGCGTCAGCGCCTCGTACCGGCAAGCGTATTCCTGCGCGACGGTCTGCGTGAAGACGCGCCCGCGCGGGGAAAGATACACGACGTGACGGGCAAGATCCGGCGCGTCCGCGCAGACGGCTTGGTAGCAGTTCCAGATCGGATCCGGCGCCATGAGCATCCCGCGGCCGCCGCCGTAGGGCGTGTCGTCCACCCGGTGCCGCCGATCCTGTGAGTAGTCGCGGATGTTCCACGCGCGCACGGTCACGATCCCCGCGGCGCGGGCGCGCCCGATGATGCTCTCGCCGAGTACCGCCTCGATCATCGCGGGGAAGAGCGTCATGACGTCAATCCGCATCGCTGTCCTCCGGGATGAAACCGTCGATGAGCGAAACGCGGATCCCCGCTTCCTCCCCGTCCTCGCCGAGCGAGACGGAACGCACGAAGGCGGAGACGGCGGGGAAGAGAAATGTCGAGCCGTCCGGCCGCCGGACGGTGTACAGATCCTGCCCCGCGGGGCGGGTGACCTCGTCGAGCGTGCCGAGGAGCCCCCGTTTTTCATCGATCACGGGCAGACCGATCAGATCGGCGATGAAGTGCGCCCCCTCCGGGAGCGGCAGATCCTCCCGGGCGGCATACAGCGCGGCGCCGCGGTACGGGATCGCCTCCTCGAGCGAGGAGATCTCCGCGAAGGACGCGAGCACCGCCTGCTTCTGAAGCGAAGCGTGCAGGACGCGCAGAGGGCGCATCGTTCCGTCCGCTGCACGCAGGAACATGCGGGGCAGTGACGCGAGCACGGCGGGCGAGTCGCACAGGGATTCGAGGCGCAGGGCGCCGCGCACGCCGTGCGTGGTCGAGACGCGCGCGCAGGGAAGATACGGCTGCAGCATAGGGGGCTCCTTTTTTTTCCGTCGGAGGCGGAAGATCCGGCGCGGCGCGCGGGCGATCGCTCCGCCGCCGACCGTTTCTATCATTATAGCACAGGCGGCGCCGTTTTGCAACCGTTCTCCGCACGCGGGGCGGCTGAGGGAAAAACTTGTTTCCTGCGGCGTTTTTTTCCGTATCCCTTGACACGTTCCCCTCTCTCTTGTATAATGAAGTATAATAAAGATATTTATTCGCGCACGCCGGGCGCGCCGCGGCTTTGCCGCGTCCATCTGTGGGAGGGACCGACCGTGAAGTACACACGTCTCATCGCTTTTCTGCTCGCTCTCATTCTCGCCGTGCCGCTCCTCGCCGCCTGCGGCGGGGGCGGGGATACTCCGCCCGCCGTCGGCACGGACACCCCCGTGCCCGTCTCCGATACCGCCGCGCCGGAAACGGAACCGGAACCGGCGTGGCCGGACAATCTGCCCTCCGATCTCGATTTTGATGGGGCTGAGTTCCGCACGGCGGAGCAGCCCGGAGAGTGGGCGTCCTTCTGGCGGGAGGAGGAGATCGGCGAGCGCTTCAACGACGCGCTGTACGCCCGCAACCGTGCGGCGGAGGAACGGCTCGGCGTCAGGATCGTCCGTCCGGCTCCCCTTACGGACGTCGACGCCATGTATTCCTCTCTTGTGATGAGCGGCTCGGACGAGTTCGACGTGATGATCGATCTGGTCGCCGGCGCGTATTATCCGCTCATCCGGGATCAGCTTCTCGACTGGTCGGAGATCCCGTACATGGACTTCTCGCAGCCGTGGTACGAGCAGGATGCGGTCGCGGCGACGCTGAACGGCAGGATCTTTTACGTGATCGGCGACGTGACGCCGACGTACCTCGGGTATACGTATCTGCTCCTCTTCAACAAGGACAAGGCGGAGGACTATCACGTTGAGGAGGATCTGTATCAGCTCGTGCGCGACGGGAAGTGGACGCTCGACCGGATGCTCGCCGTCACGGAAAACCTGTACAATGACCTGAACGGCAACGGGAACGAGGACGAAGACGACTTCTACGGCATCACCGCGCATCCGGACAGCGGGACGTTCGGCTACCGCATCACGGCGTTCATGTACGCCTGCGAGACGCCGCACATCCGCCTGACACAGCGCGGCAGCACGGTCGAGATCGAGACGCTCCTGTTCGAGGAGCGCGCTCTCGGTCTGCTCGAAAAGCTCAGTTATCTTTTGAACGATGCGTCGGGCGCGTATCTGAACAAGACGTCCGATCTCCGGTTCTTCTCCGAGGGAAGGGCGCTCTTCATCGAGGCGATGGCGAACGATATCACCGCGGACAGCGTCGTCGGGATGGAAGACGACTTCGGCGTCCTCCCGCTCCCGAAATTCGACGAGAAGCAGGCGGAATACCGTACGACGGTCGATTACTACGTCCGCACGTGCGTGCTGCTCAAGACCGTCACGCGCAAGGCGCTGATCGGCGCCGTCATGGAGACGCTCAGTTCGCTGAGCTGGCGCGACGTGACGCCTGCATACGCGGAGGCCGTGCTCGAGCTGCGAAGCACGCGCGACGCGGGTTCCGCGGAGATGCTGCGGCTCATCTTCGCCTCCCGTACCATGGACTTCAATCTCATGTACGCGACCTTCGACGGATGGCCGCGAAGGATGGACGACGCCGTGACTCTTCCGGAAACGACGGTCTCCTGGTTCACCAGTCAAAGAGACCGCGTGGAGGATCACTACTATCAGACGATCGATTATCTTCTCGGATATACCGGCTGAAATACAAATCAGGATACGAAAGGAAAGGATCCCATGAACGCAAAAAGAATCATCTGTCTGCTTCTGGCGCTGCTGTTCTCCGTGCCGCTCCTCGCCGCCTGCGGCGGGGGCGGGGGTACTCCGGCCGTGAGCGGAACGGAGACCGACGCGCCGGTCACCGAGACCGCCGCGCCGGAAACGAAGTCTCCGTGGCCGGACGCGCTGCCGGCAGATCTCGATTTCGAAGGCGCGGCTTTCCGCACGATCGAACAGAGCGGCGCGACCAAACTCTCCTTCTGGCGGGAGGAGGAGGCCGGCGAGAAATTCAGCGACGCCGTCTACTACCGCAACCGCGCCGTGGAGGAACGGCTCAACATCACGATCCCTCAGCCGTATTCGCTCTCCTACACGAGCGAGGAACCGCTCAGCACGTTCAAAGCGCTCGTGCAGAGCGGATCGGACGATTATGACGTGACGATCAATTCCTTCGCCTCCGCCCGCGGCTCGCTGCTCGCGGATCTGTTTCACGACTGGTCCGATATCCCGTATATGGATCTCTCGCAGCCGTGGTACAATCAGGGCGCCGTGGAAGCGGCGCTGAACGGCCGCATCTACTATCTGGTCGGCGACGTCACCCCGACATACCTCGCCTATACGTATCTGCTTCTGTTCAATAAGAACAAGGCGGCGGACTACAACGTGTCGGACGATCTGTACCAGCTCGTGCGCGACGGGAAATGGACGCTCGACCGGATGTTCTCCATCACGGAGAATCTGTACAACGACCTGGACGGCGACGGCAAAAAGAGCGAAGAGGATTTCTTCGGCTTCAAGGTGCAGGACAACAGCTACCTCGGTTACCGCATCACGGCGATCATGTACGCCTGCGAGACGCCGTACATCCGCATCGAGGATAAGGAGATCGTCAACCTCGTCTTCGAGGAGCGCTGCGTCGATCTGCTCGACAAGCTCTGCAATATGATGAAACGGGCGAAGGGCGCCCTTCTGCGGTCGTCCAAGGACGTCGATTACTTCGCGCAGGGGAAGGCGCTCTTCATCGAGGCGATGGCGAACAACATCACGGGCGCGACCATCGTCGGGATGCAGGACGACTTCGGCGTGCTGCCGCTCCCGAAGTACGACGAGGACCAGCAGGAGTACCACACGACGGTGGACTTCACGACGCGGTCGTTCGAGACGCTGAAGACCGTCGCCCACAAGGATCTGGTAGGCGCCGCCATGGAGGCGCTCAGCGCGCTGAGCTGGCGCGACGTGACGCCGGTGTACGCGGAGGCGGTGCTCGAATACCGCAGCACGCGCGATCCGGAATCGGCGGAGATGATGCGCCTCATCCTCGATTCGCGCGTCGTCGATTTCGATCTGATCTACTCCGCCTACTCCGGCTGGGCGCGCGGGATGCACAATCCGATCACGGACGGACCGGGCGAGACCGTCTCCTACCTCACCCGCAACCTCGGCCCGCTGACGAAGGAATACGACGAGCTGCTCGACTACTTCTTCCGTCCCACCGAATGACGGGGAAAACGAATGAATCAAAACGCAGGACGGCGATCGCCGTCCTGCGTTTTGACTGATACCGTGCCGCCGTCTCCCCGGATCATGGGCGATAGTGCCTCTCGAACGGGTCGGGAGCGGATCATTTTCTTTTCACCCGGAGCTTCAGGTGCATGACGTTGACGCGCCCGGAACTGTCGTACCGGTCGGAATACTGGACGAGCAGATAATTCCCCTTCTCGTCGCGGAGATTGAGGTTGTTCGAGTAATAGCAGGAGGATTTCATCTCGCCGATATTGAGTCCCGCGTCCCATACCGTCGCGTCCTCGGAGGTGTAGAAGACGAATTTGCTGTCGTTGTCTCCGCGCCCGTGCAAAACGTACACGCCGTCGATCAGCGCCGTCTGCGGGTTGCGGATGCCGAGGGGGAGGTAGCACGGCCGCAGGAGCTCCCACGTCGCGCCGTCGTCCGTGCTGACCGCGTGCTCCATCATGCGCTCGGCGTTCCGGTTGTAGGCGTAGGCGTGGAGGCGCCCCTCCGTGTCGAAGAGGAGCGAACCGTAAACAAGGCTGAACGTAGAGGAATACGGGATGACGGATCTCTCCTGAAAGCTTCTGCCGTTGTCTGTGCTCACGTATACGCGGTACACGTCTTCCGGCGTCCGGCCGGAATAATACTCGCTGCAGAAGATCAGGACGTAGATCACGCCGTCACGGTATACTGCGTCGTAGATCCTGCCTTTGTACGGGATGCACTCGTACGGCTCGCTCCACGTCTTGCCGCCGTCCTCGCTCCGGACGCACGTCGGCGACAGAAGCGGAGCGCCGCAGATCTCCTCGAGCATCGTGTTCCTGAGACAGAACGCGACGATGCTACCGTCGCTGCAGCCGACGGCTTTCTCCACCGAGATCGTCCACAGACCGTCGAGGAAACTTTGGACGGAGTAGGGAAGATCATGGGATTCGGAGAAGGTCTTCCCGCCGTCCTCGGACAGGCGGTACTCGATCCAGCCGTAGTTGGAATGTCCGTTGGCGCGGACGGGCGAATAGTTGGAATTGAAGTCGATCACCTTTCCGGGCGCGTACTCCGCCATCGCGTGCGACACGTGGCCGCTGCGGAATCTGGCTTTGTTGTCGATATAGAGCTCCGGCTCCTCGATTTCCACGGTGAAATGCGAATGATCGATCGTTCTGTACGGCATGGCGGTGCTCCTTTGTACGTTTGATGGATATTATGATATCATATTCCTCTCCGCCTGTCAAGCGGGGGCGGATCTTTCCCGCGGGCTGCGGCGTCGAAGCAAAAGAAGGAGAAAAGGATAAAAAGAAGGATGCGCTGTGCATCCTTCTTTTGCGCGATCGGTCATTTTTTCTTTATTCTCAGCTTCAGGTGCATGACGTTGACGCGCCCGGAACCGTCGTACCGGTCGGAATACTGGACGAGCAGATAATTCCCCTTCTCGTCGCGGAGATTGAGGTTGTTCGAGTAATAGCAGGAGGATTTCATCTCGCCGATGTTGAGCCCCGCGTCCCATACCGTCGCGTCCTCGGAGGTGTAGAAGACGAATTTGCTGTCGTTGTCCCCGCGTCCGTGCAAAACGTACACACCGTCGATCAGCGCCGTCTGCGGGTTGCGGATGCCGAGAGGGAGGTAGCACGGCCGCAGGATCTCCCACGTCGCGCCGTCGTCCGTGCTGACCGCGTGTTCCATCATGCGCTCGGCGTCCCGGTTGTAGGAGTACGCGTGGAGGCGTCCCTCTGTATCGAAGAGGAGCGAGCCGTAGGCGTGATTCAGCGTAGTGGGATACGGGATGACGGATCTCTCCTGAAAACTTCTGCCGTTGTCGGCGCTCACGTATACGCGGTACACGTCTTCCGGCGTCTGGCCGGTGAAGTATTCGTTGCAGAAGATCAGGACGTAGATCACGCCGTCGCGGTATACGGCGTCGTAGATCCTGCCTTTGTACGGGATGCACTCGTACGGCTCGCTCCACGTCTTGCCGCCGTCTTCGCTCCGGACGCACGTCGGCGTCAGATGCGGAGCGCCGCAGATCTCCTCGAGCATCGTGTTCCTGAGACAGAACGCGACGATGCTCCCGTCGCCGCCGCCGACGGCTTTTTCGACCGAGATCGTCCACAGACCGTCGAGGAAGCTTCGGACGGAGTAGGGAAGATCGTGGGATTCGGAGAAGGTCCTCCCGCCGTCCTCGGAGAGGCGGTACTCGATCCAGCCGTAATTGGAATGTCCCCCGCCGCGGACGGGCGAATAGTTGGCGTTGAAGTCGATCACCTTTCCGGGCGCGTACTCCGCCATCGCGTGCGACACGTGGCCGCTTCTGAATCTTGCCTGATTGTTGATGTAGATCTGCGGTTCCTCGATTTCCACGGTGAAATGCGAATGATCGATCGTTCTGTACGGCATGGCGGTATCTCCTTTGTACGATGGATACGATTCATGATATCACATTCTTCTCTCGTTGTCAAGAAGTGCGTCGTTTTTCGCTTCGGTTCGCGGCGCCGTCACACCCGATAATTGTCGAGCGGTCTGCCGAGGAGCTCGGTGACGTCGCGGAATTCTTCGGAATTCAGGGAGTCGGCGTACATATAAAATCCGCGGCCGGATGCTCCCGCGATACAAAAACGTTTTTTCGGCATGGCAGAGAGGGACTCCTTTCGGGTGATAAAGTGTCGGTACAGATTTTCAAAAAACACGCAGCCGGAGCCGTGCAACGCACGGAGAAAGGCGGAACGCAGGGAAACGCCGCCGTTCTTCCTGCCGTATAGATCTCATTTCACGAAACACAAAACGAATGCTTCCCACTGCTTTTCCCAGTTCCGCATCAGTTCTTCCTTCTGGATATCGTCCACACAGCTGTACGTGATAGAGTTTCTGCACAGCTGCTTGATCTCCGCAAGCCCCAGATCCCAGCATACGACGGCGGCAAAATAATCATCCGTCAGCGCTTCGTGCTCCTGGAAAGCGGGATCGTCCGAGCAGAGACAGATCGGCACGCCGCGCTTGAGATACTCTGCGGCCGGATGGCTCCGGAGGTCGCTCACGTACCTGAGCGTCTGGTTGCTGATCGGGCATACTTCCAGGCAGATCCCGTCCCTGCGCATAAGATCCACGAGCTCCGGGAATCTGTACAGATTCAGCCCGTGTCCGATCCTGTCCGAACCGAGCAGATACGCATCGATGACGTTATCGGAAGAAGCGTTCAGGGATTCTCCCGCGTGCAGCAGCAGATGCACGTCCGGATGCTCCCTTGAAAACCTGTCCAGCAGATCGGCGAACTCGATCAAGGGATAACTCTTGTCCTCTTCATTCACAAGATCGATGCCGATCATAAAATCATGGACGTGTTCGGGATCGGATTCGTCCTTGAGGTGGTCGCGGATATAGATCGCGTTGTCAAGGATCTCCTCGTTGATCTCCTTGTCCGCGCCGAGATACTTGACCCCCGCTGTTACCAGGCTGACGATAAAGTCCGGATACTCTTTTTTGACCTCATAATATGCATTCCTGATCGCCGCTGCTTTCGCCGCCGCTTTCTCATGGGAACCGCGAAAAACCTTACGGATCTCAATATGGAGGACGTTGTTCCGGCAGTAATAGCGAAACGCTTCCGCGTAATATGCCTCGTTCAGAGCCGACGTATCGCCTAGGGCATCCTGTTTGTCGAATAAACCCTCGAACCATTCCCAGATATCTGCGTATTCCGTTCCTCCCAGCATCGTCCACTGCGTTTTCAGTTCCTCGCGCCCGATCGCGCCCTGCGCAAGAGCCTCCTTTACGGGGAGCTCGTTCACTCCGGCATCCTCGGGCGTTTCGTGACAGAAAAGGAAATACCGGTTATCCTCTCCCGTGCCGATATACAGCTCATCCCTGGATTCGACGAAGGTGAGAAGCTCGTCGAAGGGAAGGAGGGCGCTTGCGTGCAGATGAAGGTCGGAGCCTTTCGGCAGTAATTCACAGAAGCGGTACAGGGCGCTGTTCCAGATGTTCTCGTCTGTCAGAACGGGCATATCGTAGGGGACCGATCCGGCATAGGAGGCGATATACTCCGCTTTCCACGCGGCGAGCATCGTATCGAGCAGCTTTTCGTCCTCTGACAGGATCATATCGGTGCGATAGCCGTTGCTTTCCGCAAGAGAATTCCTCTTTTGCAGATAGGCTTGTTCCGAAGTGTCTTCCGGGACTTTTTCCGGCACCCTGCAGCCAAAGACCGACACACAGGAAAAAACGACGGTCAGGAACAAAAACAAACCGGCGATCCTCTTCTTTTTTTTCGCTGACTGTTTCATGGATTTTTCCTCGGCTGTTCATTTTTTTACGGTATCGCTCGTTCCGGGCGGGAAGCGTCATATCACCGATCATTATATTACCACACAATTCGACGTTTTGCAAGGGGAGCAGCCGACAAAACCGTATTTCGTTGACCGAAGAGAGTTGGACCGCATATTGGCGCAAGCGGCAGCGAGGGCAGGGGAGGGCTTACCGCAAAGCCTTATGCCGCGCCTGACGGCGCGTCAGTGGTTCTGACGTCGTTGAGAAAGATAAAAGCAAGAAGGATGTCCGTTGGACATCCTTCTTGCTTTTGGCTCCCCCTACTGGAACTTTGAACCATGGCTTTGCGGTGTTGTGCAGCGGAAGCGTGAGACAGCGTACCGCAAAGCCTTATGCCGCGCCTGACGGCGCGTCAGTGGTTCCGACGTCATCATGTTGGGTGAAATCAAAAGGACTGCCATAAGGCAGTCCTTTTGATTTGGCTCCCCCTACTGGAACTTTGAACCATGG
>JAEEYP010000097.1 GCA_016288155.1 Clostridiales bacterium
CATCCCGATGAGCTGTCCGCTTCATTCCCCTCTGCGGGAAATCCGGAATCGGAACTTCGCGTCGTCGGAATACCACAGCGGGAAATTGGTGTTCCAGACATTGTTGTAGAGGTTGAAATAGAGGGTTTGCTCCCCGAGCGGCTCGTTCCACGTCAAGAGCCGTCTTCCGTACGGCGCGGCGAGCGGCGCGTCGAGGGATTCGATCTCGTATTCCGGTCCGCGGGCAGCCCGCATTCCGTGGAGCGTCTTCATGTACACCGATCGTTCCGGATCGATCCAGTACCCGAGCTTGAAGAGCTCCACATGGTCCGTGACCTCGGGCAGGCGGAGCCAGAACGCCTCCGGGAGCCGGTTCGCCCGCTTTCCGAACCAGCGGAGCTCGACATAGTCCGCCCGTTCGAGCAGCCACAGCTCCGGCAGTCCGCAGAAATCGCGGATCTCTTTGTCGAATTCGAGGCGGAACACCGAGGTCTCCCCGTCGCGCCACGCGCCCGTGACGCGGGGCTCGTAGATCCCGCCCGGAACGGACGGCATTCCGACCTTGAGGAAGGAGCCGGTGTTGTTGTCCCGCACATAGGCGTGAAAATACCGCTCGTAGTCCGCCCATGTGAAGAGCTCGTAGGACACCTCGGCGCGGGGCGTCCCGTCGAAGGGCGTCATGGCGGCGGGATCGGGTTTCTCCACGGTTACCGCGTCCGAGAGATCCACGCCGAGCTGCTCGGCCGCGCGGATCACATACTCCCGCTGTTCCTCCCACGACCGCTCGATCGTCCCCCGCGTCCCGCAGGCTTCAAGCTCGTCCGGTGTCCAGTCCGTCTTGTTTTCCCGATCGAAGAAAACGTGGCTCATACCCCAGGTGTGCTCGGGGACAAGCAGGAGCGAATCATTCAGCTCCTTCCCCGCAAAGGACGGGACCGTCCGGAGAATGTGGCGGAACGCGCTTGTCTTCTTCGGATCCGACGCCGCGCCGTAGATCCAGCTGTCGCCGATCTCTCCCTCCACAACCGGCAGCTCCGCTCCGCGCAGGACCCTTGCCATATCGTCGAGCGTCGCCGCCCGGACCGCCGCGCCGGGATACCGCTCACGAAGATTCTGATAGACCGCCCGGAGCTGATCCCTGCCCTGCGGACCGCAGTTGTCCCCGGTGAAGCCGAACGCCAGCGCGACCTCGCCGACTTCGCAGACCCCGCCGTATTCGCCGCTGTAGATCACGGCGATCTCGGCTCCGTCGTGCCTCCAACGGAAGATTTCCGGGACCTTCGGGACGGGCGTGCCGGGATTGACGCCGATGTGCAGAAGCTCCACGCCCCGGGCAGCGAGCAGGGGAACGATCCCCGCGGTGTGTCCGGGCACGTCCGTCATCTTCGCCGAAATCGTCTTTCTGCCGTACCGCTCGTCCAGCCGTTTCGATACGTCGAGGCAGGCCTCAAGCAGCGCGGGGTTCATGTATTCCGTGTGGACGGTAAACGGCATGGCATGCCAGGTGACAAGACCGTCCCGGATGGCGGCGTCGAGCGTGCCGTCGTCCTGCTTCAGAGCCTCTTCGATCAGCCAGGCTCCCGTCGTCCAGACAAACGGGCACTCCGAGCCCTCGCTTTCCCGCGCGACACGGACGGCCGCCGGGAGATACTCCTTCAGATACCGTTCCTTGATCGCGGCGGCATAATCGGTATAGCCGATGTCAAGGTGGGTCTTGAATACGAGAAAAACTTCTTTGACCATGGTTTTCCTTTCTTCTGCATTGGAGCGGATGATTCGTACAGGAGTATTATAACTTGTTATTTTCGCTTCTTCAATAGGTTTGAAAACATAGGTTTCAAAAGACGGCGGCAGCAAGAGCGGCGTGACCCGGGCGGCTTGATTGTCCCTCTGCGTGCCGCGGAGCGTCGGCTGCCGGCGGACGCCGCAGGAGGCGGGCAATGCGGATCGGATCAAGTCCTGTTTTGCGCAAACTCGCTGAGCGGCAGGGCGCTCCACGCGTGGCAGTCGCTGCGCGGATCATAGGGCGTCTCCGGGAAGGTGGTGCAGTGCAGATCGATGAAGTCCTGCCACGGCTGCCAGAGCTCCTCCGTCCTGGAGTACATTCCGACCATATCGAGCGCCCGGAACAGGTAGTAGCCCTGCATGAAGCTGCACCGCACAAGGCTCTTGTCCGTCAGCGTCTTCTCCATCATCGAACGCGCTCTTTCCCCCTTCGCAAGGCCCGAAAGCACCGCGTAGATCTGGGTGTGCTGGCTGTATTCCTCCGTGAAAGGTCCTTCTTTGTAAAGACCCTTTTCTTCATCCCAGCAGCGTTCGTCCACCAGACGGAGCAGCTTTTCGCACTCCCCCTCGTAATACGCCGCGAGATCGGCCCGGTGATACCGGGGGAGGAGGCGGATCAGGCTTTTCGCCGCATAGACAAAGAACAGGTTTTGAAGCGCGCTTTCCCCGTCGCGCGCGGCGTTCGGCGTGCAGGCGCCCCGCTCGGACCACTCCCTCGTCCAGTCGAAATAATCCCAGTACCCCTGCGGCGCGAGCAGGCCGCTCTCCGTGCGCGACCGGAGGAAGGTCTCCACGATCCGCTCCGCCGTCGGAATAAAGGGCCGCACAAATTCCCCGTCCCCGGTTTGATCGACGTAATCCCCGAGCATCATCACGAACCACAGGGCGAAAGCCGGGATCGTCTGCTCGTCGCGGGAGGGAAAGCGCGCCTGCGTCAGACCCGTATTCATCATCGACTGAGAAAAGAGACGGATGGCCTGGCGGGGGAGATCCAGCTCGTCCGTCGACGCATAGGTGAAGAGCATTTCGAGCCGAGTGTCGCAGGCGTACATGAGCTGTTCGTAATAGGGGCAGTCCTCGTAGGTATCGTGGGCGCAGAGCCGGAGGGTGCGGAACGCCACGTCGTACAGTTTTTCGCGCCGCGCGTCGGTGAAGACCGGCTTTTTGCTGTTTTTCAGCGGGTACATCGTCTCGACATATGGCTGAGGCAGAACGGTGAGCGGCTCGTCCGCCGTTTCGACGTCCACCTTGACGAACCGGAAGGTGCGGAAGCGGAAGGGCTCGTACACCGCGTCCCCGCCGACGGTATAGGTATCGCGGACACCGTGGATAAAACCGCTCGCGTCGTCCCGCACGCCCTTGTACTCCTGACCGTTTTCGTTTTTCTGGTAATAACTCTCGGCGTAGGTGAGGGTGACGCGGCTGTACTTCCCGCCGCGGAATCCGATCCGGAAATAACCGGTCGTCAACTTTCTTGCGTCGAGCACAAAGCTCTCCTTGCCGTTCGCGGGCACGGTCCTTTCGGTCCATCCGGGGATTTCGCGCTGTGTGCGTTCGAGAAGCGCGATCGGTCTGGGCTCGAAATGCTTGCTCCGTCGCTGTCCGTAGGCGTCGATCTCGATGAAGCTCCCATATCCCGCGGCCTCCATGCGGCTCTCGTCCCATTCCTCCCGGAAGAAAGGATTCGCGAGAGACTCAGCGCCGTTCACGTCCTCGTTTGCACCGAGCAGGAAGAGCTCCTCCGCGTTGAATCCCTGTCCGGCGTCCGGCCACACGCGCCAATTTGCGGGATCGCCGGGATCCGTGCCGCCGAAATCCCCGATCAGGCAGACGCCGGGCCCGTCGCTGTCCCCATAGCAATAGTTGGGGCCCTGCGTACGCGGATCATGCGGGGAGGGCTTTTCGGGATAGGAGAAAACCTGCATCACGATGCGGTTCTCGCCTTTTCCGAGCTGTGCGGCAATGTCGATCGTATCGACGTAAACGATCTCCTTCGCGCTCCTGCAGGGCCCGAAGAGAATGCTCGTCCCGTTGACGAAAAGCTTGAACTGGCTCCTGCCGGTCACTTCCGCCGGAAACACGGACGGGACGTCTTCGAGAAAAAAGCGGAACCCGAACCACATCGGGACGATCCGGCTGGCGGGGTCGAAGCCCGATGCCGCGAGCACACCCGGGGCCGGGGTAATGAAGTGGTATGGATCGGCGTGAAAAGGCATGGCTGAACCTCCTTGATCTCTGTGCGCGGCCGGAGTCGGGCTCCGCCGCTGATCGTTATTGACAGCGCGGCTGTGACGTCACGGACCTCGCCGGAGTGGTTTCCGTTCCTATTATACTGTGTCGATCTGACCTTGTCAACCCTCAAGCCGCGGTTCGCAGACAGCGTATAGACAGTCATATGCGGGACTGCGGCAGATCCGGCAGAGGTCATCCGCTTCTTTTGGGGACACAGCAAAGCGGAACCCGAAGGAGGCGTCCCCGGGAACTGCGGAAAGCTTCGGGCCGCAGCCGGACAAACGGATGGATGCTCCGGGAAGAACGACTTTTATCCGATCGCTCATTGCGTATGTCCTTTCGCACAGCGGTTCGTTTGGCCCCGTGGTACCGGCCCGGCATGTGTCAAAAACCCGCTCGGCTCCCCGAAGGCGGACGCGGCGGGTGCTCGGCGGACGGGGTGCGGCGTTCATTCCCCGTCCCGCACGGCGCGGAGCTTCTTTCCGGAATAATCCGCGGCGACGGTCTCTCCCGGTTTCAGGATCAGAAATTCCTCGTCGTTCCACTTCCCCTCCGTCATCATGCGCAGAAGACGAAGATCCCCATCCAGCTCGCGCAGCCGCCAGCCCTTCTGTTCGGCTTCTTCTCCGGCGCGCCGCAGATTGGTAGGCGAGTCGTGGACCTCCGAATGGATGTAGCCGAGGGTCGAATAGTTCTTCTCCCAACTGCTTTCGACCTCTATGAGGTAATCCGCGTTGTCCTCGCCGTACTTTTCCGCGTATTCGAGCCATCTGCGCCGTTTGAAGTCGTCGCTGTCAAAGAGCCGC
>JAEEYP010000098.1 GCA_016288155.1 Clostridiales bacterium
CGGCTATAGTCGAGGAATATATGAACAAAGTCAATGCCAAGATCGGCACGGGGCCCTGGAGGGCGGAGAGGTGGGCGACGGCGCCGAGCTCCATGATCTCCTGCTGGTTCGTCTCGGCGAGCATCGCAAAGCCGGTCTGGCGGCAGGCGTAGATGTCGGAGTGGTCGCCGAAGATGTTGAGCGCGTGAGAGGCGACGCAGCGTGCGGACACGTGGATCACGCACGGGAGCAGCTCGCCGGCGATCTTGTACATGTTCGGGATCATGAGGAGCAGGCCCTGCGACGCGGTGTAGGTCGTGGTGAGCGCGCCGGCGGCGAGAGAGCCGTGCACGGCGCCGGCGGCGCCGGCCTCGGACTGCATCTCAACGACCTTGACGGTATCGCCGAAGATGTTCTTCAGTCCCTGGGACGACCAGACGTCGGTCGTGTCCGCCATGGGGGAGGAAGGGGTGATCGGATAGATGGCAGCGACCTCGGTGAACGCGTAGGAAGCGTGCGCCGCGGCGGTGTTGCCGTCCATGGACAGTTTCTTTCTTGCCATGAAAAGACCTCCAATAATAATATGTGTTTACGCGTCCGCGCGGTTGTGCAAACGCTCAACAATCACCAATTATTATACCGCATTTCTCGCATCTTGTAAATACGCTTTTGAAAATATTTGCGCCGATACGGTATGTTTTCCTTTCCTCTTTTTCCTGCGGCGCGTCCGGAGGCGATTTTTCCGGGCAAACGTCTTGACAAGAACGTCCGGGATTAGTACAATGGAGTACAGCAGTATACAAATGGGAACGCGACCCGCGAAAAGGAGATCCGACCATGAAACAGCGCGTTTTTGCCTTGCTTCTCGCCGCCGCAGTGCTTCTGCCGCTCGCGGCGTGCGCCGGGACGACGGACGGCCCCGCGCCCGGCTCGTCCTCCGTCACCGATCCCGCCGTGTCCGACACGGCGGCGCCCGTACCGGAGGAGACGGCGTATATCGCGCATTCCGATCCGCCCGGCGCGGAGAGGATGGATTTTGACGGCGCGGTCTTCACGACCGCCGCGTATTATCAGGAAGGGAACTACTTCCGCGACGAGGAGACCGGCGAGGCGTTCAACGACGCTTTGTACGACCGTCTCCGCAAGACGGAGGAATATCTGAGCATGGTCTGGAAGCACACGCCCGCCGATCACGGGATCGTGAAGGCGTCCGTGCGCGCGGCAGACGACGACTTCCAGCAGGTCATCCACCCGGACTGGCACTTCGTGTCCGAGGGGTATCTGTACCGTCTCGACGATCTCCCCTATATCGACCTGGACGCCGAGTGGTGGGGCCGCGAGCAGATGGACGTGCTCCGCCTCGGCAAGTATTATTATCTGGCGTATTCCGACTTCGCGCTCAATCAGCCGTCCGTCGTGTACGTCAACTGCGACCTCGCGGAGCAGTATCACGTCGAGGATCCGTATGAGCTCGTGTACGCCGGGACGTGGACGCTCGACAAGTTCGGGGAGCTGTGCCGGCAGGTCGCGCACGACGCGAACGGCAACGGCGCGTGGGACGACGACGACGTCATGGGCGTCTCGACGATCGACGTCTCGCTCTGGGGCGGCTTCATGGAGAGCTGCGGTCAGCCGCTGACGGAGCGCGACCAGTACGACGAGCTCGTGATCGCGCTGAACACGGAGAAGATGCAGAACATCGTCGAGAAGATCACCGCGCTCGTCAAGTCGCCCGGCGCCGTCTCCAAGCACTGGTACGCGGAGCGGACCTTCGAGGACGGGAACACGCTCTTCTGGCTGCAGGGGATCGATTTTCTGCGGGCGACCGGGAACTTCGAGTTCACGACGGGCATCATGCCGTATCCGAAGTACGACGAGGCGCAGTCGCGGTACCGTTCGCTCGACTGCGCCGTCAAGAACGGCATCCTTTCCTCGATCCGGAATCCGGATCTCGCCGGAGCGGTGCTCGAGTATTCCGCGTGGGAGAGCGCGAACCAGGTGATCCCCGCGTACTACGACCTCACGCTCGGCACGCGGTACGCGAAGGACGAGGCGACGCGCGACATGCTCGCCTTCATCCTGGGCAACACCTGCGTGGACGCGGGCAGCAGCTACTTCGGCGGGGAAGGTCTGCTCAATTTCTGCAATCTGATCGGCTACATGTGCTATCTGCACGAATCGACGGATCTCCAGTCCTGGCTCAAGGAGAACCAGAAGTACTACAAAGCAGACATCGACCCGTTCTACGTCGGTCTGGATTCCATCGAGGAGAACTGAACGCGCACCATCCCGGGGGCGGCGCCGCACGGCGCCGCCCTTTTTCGCATGCGCCCGCGCTTCCCCCGCCCGGAGGGCATACTTTTGTGCGCCGTACCGTAATAATACGGAGGGCATGCCTGTGCTCCGGCGGTCCGCGGAAAAATGTGCGGGGGATTTTTGAATTTTTTTCATTCTCTACTTGTAATTTTGCGCCCGATGATGTATAATTATGTCTGTACGCACGATCAATTTGCATCATCGCCCGCAAAATGCTGCATAACGCGGCGGCGGGCGGATCATCCACTTACGCGAAAGGAACGGTCACAGACGGATGTTGTGGTCTGATTTATCCCGGGAGGCGCTCGTCTCCCTTCGTGACGAAGCGGCGGCGGAGCTGGAGAGGCTGCGCGCCGCCGGTCTCCACCTCGATCTGACGCGCGGCAAGCCGGGGCTCACCCAGCTCGATCTCTCCTCCGGCATGCTCGGCGTCATCACGCACGCGGAGGACTGCATCTCGGAATCCTCCGTGGACTGCCGGAATTACGGCGTGCTCGACGGGATCCCGGAGGCGAAGCGGATGTTCTCCGATCTTCTCGGCATCCCGGAGAACCGGATCTTCATCGGCGGGAATTCCTCCCTCAACCTCATGTTCGACACGGTCGTCCGCTGCATGCTCTTCGGCGTTGCCGGAGGACACGAACCGTGGGGACGGCAGGGAAGGATCAAATTCCTCTGCCCGTCGCCCGGTTACGACCGGCATTTCGCCATCTGCCGCGCCCTCGGCATCGAGATGATCCCGATCCCGATGACGCCGGAGGGACCGGACCTGAAGGAGGTGCGCGCGCACGTCTGCACGGATCCGTCCGTGAAGGGCATCTGGTGCGTGCCGAAGTTCTCAAACCCCGAGGGGATCACCTACTCCGATCACACCGTCGAGACGATCGCCTCGCTCAAGCCGGCGGCGCCCGATTTCCGCATTTTCTGGGACAACGCGTACGCGGTGCACGAGCTGTACGACGAAGAGGTGCATCTGGCGGACATTTTCGAGGCGGCGGAGGAGAACGGCAACGTCGACCACGTCTTCTATTTTGCCTCCACCTCGAAGATCACCTTCCCCGGCTCCGGCGTCGCCATCATGGCGGCGAGCGAGAACAATCTCCGCCACATCCGCCCGATCCTCGCCACGCAGACGATCGGCTTCGACAAGATCAACCAGATGCGCCACGTGAAGTACTTCCACGACGCGGACGGCATCCGCGCGCACATGCGCCGTCACGCCGAGATTCTGCGCCCGAAGTTCGAGACGGTGCTTTCCGTTTTCGAGCGGGAGCTCGGCGGCACCGGCATCGCCGAATGGACGCACCCGCGCGGAGGATACTTCATCAGCCTCAACACGATGGACGATTGCGCGCGCCGCGTCTACAAGATGGCGAAGAGCATCGGCGTCGCGCTCACCGAGGCGGGCGCCACCTTCCCGTACGGCTGCGATCCGCGCGACCGCAACCTGCGTATCGCGCCGTCCTATCCGGCGGCGGAGGAGCTGGAGAACGCCACGCACGTCGTCTGCCAGTGCATCCGCTTCGTCAGCGCGGAAACGCTGCTCAGCAGGATGTGAAAAACGGAAAAATGAAAAAAAGAGCGTCCCGCCTGTCAGCGACAGGCGGGACGCGTTCGTTTTGCGCCGCGGCACGGTCAGAGCGTCTGCTTCAGCTCCGAAAGACACCGGCGGCAGATCTTCTTGTCCTTGAAGAGGACGACGTCGCGGCCGTCTCCGCAGAAGAGGCAGCACGGCTGATATTTTTTCAGAACGATGCGGTCCTCGTCCACGAAGATCTCCACGCCGTCCTTCGGCTCCAGTTCCAGCTGCCGTCTCGTCTCAATCGGCAAAACGATCCTTCCGAGCTCGTCGATTTTCCGAACGATTCCGACCGATTTCATGCTTTTCCTCCTCGAATTGCGGGCGGATGCGCCGCTCCGTTCTGTTTGTTCGCCCGTATTCTACCACATTTTTCCTTATTTGTCAATACCCCGACGGGAATTTCCATGAATTTCCTGTATTCCCGGCGAAATACCGCGTTTTATGTGCGATATGCCCGACGGGACCGGCACCGGGCTCAAGAAAGGCAGGCGCCGAAAATTCACAAATCGTTCACATATAGCCGATCCTTCCGTGGTACAATATAAATGAGATATTATGGCCGTTCGGCGCGCGATGCTTTGCGGCAGACCGCGCCCTCCTATCGAATATTTCTGAAGCAAAAGCAACCGCACCTCTCCGACCGGATGCAGATCCCGCCGCCCTCGGGGTCTCGGCGTCCCGGTACGTGATTGTCCTCGCAATCAGGTCGGAGACAGGCGTTTTGCTTTTTTCGGCTGTGTGTCTACAAATGCGAAAGGAACCTATATATGGCAAAAAAACAAACGGAGGCAAAAAAGCAGACGGAACCGGCCGCCCTGCAGAAGAAGCAGGCGGAACAGGCCGCAAGAACGAGAAAACAGGCGGAACCCGCGCCGAAGGAAAAGAGAAAAGCGGAGAGCGCGGCAAAGGAAAAAAAGCAGGCGGAACTGACCGTCAGGCAGAAGAAGCAGCCGGCGCCCGCCGTGAAGGAAAAGAAGCAGCCGGCGCCCGCCGTCAAAGAAAAGAAGCAGCCGGCGCCCGTGCCGAGAGAGAAAAAGCAGTCGGCGCCCGTGCCGAGAGAGAGAAAGCAGACGTCGCCCGCCTCCAAGCTCCGCGTCATGATGCTCGGCGGACTGAACGAGATCGGCAAGAACCTCGCGGTCCTCGAATATGAGAACGATATCCTGATCGTGGACTGCGGCCTCGGTTTTCCGGACGACGATATGCTCGGCATCGATCTCGTCATCCCAGACATCTCCTATCTGGAAAAGAACGCGGACAAGATCCGCGGCATCCTTCTGACGCACGGGCACGAGGACCACATCGGCGCGATCCCGTACGTGCTGCGCACGATCAATCCGCCCATCTACGGCACGCGGCTGACGCTCGGCATCCTCAAGAACAAGCTCGCGGAGCAGAAGCCGCCGTACAAGGTGCAGCTCAATACCGTCGCCGCCGGCGACACGGTGCGTCTCGGCGCCTTCAGCGCGGAATTCATCCGCGTCAACCATTCGATCGCCGACGCGTGCTGCATCGCGATCACGACGCCGGTCGGCGTCGTCATGCACTCCGGCGACTTCAAGATCGACGTCTCTCCCATCGACGGGGAAATGATGGATCTGACCCGCATCGGGGAATACGGCCGCGAGGGCGTGCTCCTCTTCATGTGCGAATCCACGAACGTGGGGCGTCCGGGGCACACGCCGTCCGAGCGGACGATCGGCGCCTCGCTCAACGCGATCTTCATGAACAATCCGGAGAAGCGGATCATCATCGCGACCTTCTCCTCCAACGTGCACCGCGTGCAGCAGATCATCAACACGAGCGCGAAATACGGGAGGAAGGTCGCCATCACCGGGCGCAGCATGCTGAACGTGATCGGCACCGCCGTCGAGCTCGGCTATATGAAGGTGCCGGACAAGGTGCTCATCGATATCACCGAGATCGGGCGGTACAAGCCGAACCAGCTGACCATCGTGACGACCGGTTCGCAGGGCGAGCCGATGTCCGCGCTCTACCGCATGGCGTTCTCCGACCACAATCAGGTGGAGCTCTCCCCCGGCGATCTCGTCGTGCTTTCCGCGCACGCGATCCCGGGCAACGAAAAGCTCGTCGGGAAGATCATAAACGAGATGTACCGCCGCGGCGTGAACGTATACCACGAGGAGGCGGAGGTGCACGTGTCCGGCCACGCGTGCCAGGAAGAGATCAAGATGTTCCACGCGCTCGTCCGTCCGCAGTTCTTCATGCCGATCCACGGCGAATACAGCCATCTGATGCAGCATAAGGAGCTCGCGGAGTATATGGGCATGCCCGCCGACCGGATTTTCGTGTGCGATATCGGGCAGGTGCTGGAGCTCGACGGATCGAGCTGCAAACGCGCGGGCACGGTGCCGGCGGGACGGATCCTCGTGGACGGCTACGGCGTCGGCGACGTCGGGAACATCGTGCTGCGCGACCGCCGTCATCTGGCGCTGGACGGGCTGATCGTCGTCGTGGCGACGGTCGACACGGATACGCGCGCGGTGCTCAGCGGTCCGGACATCATCTCCCGCGGCTTCGTGTACGTGCGCGAATCGGAGGAGCTGATGGAGGAGGTGCGTACCGTCGCGCGCGACTCTCTGCGCGGCACGCTGGAGGACGGCGTCCTCGAATGGACGGAGATCAAGCAGAACATCAAGGACGATCTTTCGAAATATCTGTATACCCGCACCAAGCGCAAGCCGATGATCCTTCCGGTCATCATGAACGTATAAACGGAAAATACGCGCGGAGGGGAGCGCCGCTCCTCTCCGCGTTCCCATACCGGCGGCGGCTTTCGCCGCCGCGCAGAAAAGAAAGGAATACGGACGTATGACGCATCATATCATTCTTTGGAAGCTCCGCGCGGACGTCGCGGATAAAGACGCGGCGAAAACCCGCGTCAAGGAAAAGCTGGAGGCGCTGAACGGGCGCATCCCGGGGCTCGTCTCCCTGAAAGTGCAGATCGGCGGACTGGAGAGCTCCAGCGCCGACATGATGCTCGATTCTCTTTTCGAGGATCCCGCCTCTCTCGCCGCGTATCAGATCGACCCGCGCCATCTGGAGGCGGCGGGCTACGTGCGCAGCGTGATCGAATCGCGCCTCTGCCTCGATTTCGAGGACGCGTGATGGCGGAACTCCTCTCCCCCGCGGGGGATCTTGAAAAGCTGCGGGCGGCGGTCCGCTTCGGCGCGGACGCCGTCTATCTGGCGGGCGAGTCCTTCGGGATGCGCTCCGCCTGCGCGAACTTCTCCGACGAAGAGCTGGCAGAGGCGGTCGCCTATGCGCACGCGCGCGGCGTGAAGGTATACGTCACGGTGAATGTCCTGCCGCGCACGGAAGAATACGGCGCGCTCGGCGCCTTCGTGCGGCATCTGGACGGATGCGGCGCGGACGCGGTGATCGTCTCCGACCTCGGCGTACTGTCGCTCGTGCGGCGGGAAGCGCCGCGGCTCGCCGTGCACGTCTCCACGCAGGCGAGCGTCGTGTCCGCGGAGGCGTGCGCCGCGTGGCAGCGGCTCGGCGCCTCGCGGATCGTGCTCGCGCGGGAGCTGACGCTGGAGGAGATCCGGCGGATCCGGCGCGAGGCGGATCCGGCGCTGGAGCTGGAGGTATTCGTGCACGGCGCGATGTGCGTCGCCTACAGCGGCCGGTGTCTGCTGTCCCGGTATTTCACGGGGCGGGACGGCAATCACGGGCGCTGCGCGCAGCCGTGCCGCTGGAATTATCGGGAATTGACCGTCCTTGAGGAGAAGCGACCGGACGATCCGATCCGGATCGTTGAGGACGGCGGCGACACCTTCGTGATGAGCTCGCGGGATCTGTGCATGATCGAACACGTGCCGGAACTGATCGAAGCGGGCGTCGATTCCTTCAAGATCGAAGGCAGGGCGAAGAGCGCGTACTACGCCGCGGTCACGACGAACGCGTACCGCATGGCGATGGACGCGTACGCGGACGGGCGGGGGACGGCGGAACCGGATCCGGCGTGGCTGCGGGAACTGGAGAGTGTGAGCCACCGCGAATACGACACGGGCTTTTTCTTTACGCCGCCGCACGAGCGGGCGAACGTCGTGACGAAGCCGGGATACATCCGGGAGAAGGCGTATCTGGCGACGGCGCTGACGGACAGCGACCCGGACGGGCGCGCGCTCTTCGTGCAGCGGAACAAGGTGATCGACGGCAGCGCGGTCGAGCTTCTGACGCCCGGACGAATCGGCATCCCCTGCGTGCTCTCGGAGATGCGGAACGGGGACGGCGCGCCGATCGCCGCTGCGCCTCATCCGCAGATGCGCTTCACCGCGCGCCTCTCCGTCCCCGTCCTCGCGGGCGACATCCTCCGCGAGGGAAACGAGGGAGACGCGGTCCTTTGAATGAGGTCCGGCGGAAACTTCAATAAAAAAGGACATGGCAACGGAACGGCGGATCGTTGTTTTTATGCAAGGCAAGGAGAAAGGGCGGTGCGGAGGGAAGGGAACTTCGCCGCATGAGACGGGTTCCTTCCCTCCGTGCTGAGCTTGACGGAAGCTCCGGCACGTTACAAAAGCCGTGCAGACAGAAAGGATACGGACATGAAAAAACGTGTGTTATGGGCTGCGGCGGTCTGTCTCATTCTGCTCATCGGGCTCACGTTCGCGGGCTGCGGCGGGAAGCCGGATCTCCCCGGGGAGAGCGTGACCGACGCCGCGACCGATACGTATGCCGACGCCGCGACCGATACGTATGCCGACGCCGCGACCGACGCCGACGCGGCGGAGACGGAATACTGGGTGCGGTACTCGCTCGTTATCTATCGGCTGCCGGAAAAGCTCACGTACCGCGTCGGGGAAGCGCTCGATCTGACGGGCGGGATGGCGGCGTGCTCGTTTTCCGACTCCGACGGGCTGGAGGGCGATTACTCCTTCGGAGACCCGCTGACCGCCGATATGTACACGGTCGAGACGGATTTTGACGGCGGCACGCCGGGCGTCTATACCGTGACCGTCATCGGCGCGGGCGGGAAAGCGCGGGACTCCTTTACCGTCGAGGTCGTGTCGGGCGGCGAGTGACCGTTCGCCCCCTTCCGGCGGCGGGGGCCGGATACCGAAAATAACGGAAAACGGCGCGGCGCGCCGTAAAAGCATGGACTTTCAACGATTTGCCATCTTATCATTTTCGGAGGCAGATATGTGGGAAGACGTGCTCCGCGCCGTCGCGCTCGGGCTCGTGCAGGGGATCACGGAATGGCTGCCGATCTCCAGCACCGGGCATATGATCCTGCTCGAAGGGCCGCTCGCCATGGACGTAAGCGCGGCGTTCGCCTCGCTGTTCCGCGTCACGGTGCAGCTCGGCTCGATCCTCGCCGTGCTGATCCTGTATTTTTCGCGCCTCGATCCGTGGGCGCGGGAGAAGGACGGCGCGGCGCGGCGCCGCTGCGTGCGCCTGTGGGGAATGATCCTTATCGCGTGCGTCCCGGCAGCCGCCGCGGGTTTTTTGTTCGACGACTGGCTCGACGCGCACCTGTACAACGCGCCGACGGTCGCCGCGGCGCTGATCGTCTACGGCGCGGCGTTCCTTCTCTGGGAATGGAAGAAGAAGCCGCCGCGCGTGACGGCGGCGGAGGACGTCTCCGTCCCGACGGCGCTGACCGTCGGCGCGTTCCAGATGCTCGCGCTCATCCCGGGGACCTCGCGCTCCGGCGCAACGATCCTCGGCGCCGGGCTGTGCGGTGTGTCCCGCCCGGCGGCGGCGGAATTTTCTTTCTTTTTGGCGATCCCCGTCATGCTCGGCGCCGGAGGGCTGAAGCTCGTGAAGCTCGGCACGGCGCTCAGCGGGCGGGAGATCGGTCTCCTACTCGCGGGTACGGGCGCGGCGTTCGCCGCGTCGATGCTCTCGATCCGCTTTTTGCTCGATTTTGTGCGCAGGCACTCGTTCGTTCCCTTCGCCGTGTATCGGATCGTTTTGGGGATCGCCGTGCTGGCGCTCGGATAAGGACGGGGTACACATGGAAACGTGCCGGTATTTCGGAAAATGCGGCGGGTGCCAGACGCCGAATCTCACCTATGAGGAACAGCTTCGCATGAAGATGGGGCGCGTGATCGCGCTGCTCGGACGCTTCGGACACGTGGAGGAGATCGTCGGCATGGACGATCCGCTCCACTACAGGACGAAGGTCCAGGCGGCGTTCGTGCGCCGCGGCGAGGGGATGCTCTGCGGACTGTATCAGAGCGGCAGCGGCCGGGTGATCCCGGCGCAGCACTGTCTGCTCGAGGACGAATACGCGCTGTCGATCCGCCGGGCGGCGGAGAAGGCGGCGCGGACGCTGAAACTGACGGTATACAGTCCGGACAACGGTCGGGGGCTCCTCAGGCACATGCTGATCCGCGTCTCCCGCGCGACGGGACAGGCCATGCTCGTCCTCGTGACGGGGATCGCGCCGTTCGCGCGCGCGGAGGAATTCGTGCGGATGATGCGCGAGGCGTGCCCGCGCCTGACGACGGTCGTGCGCTGCGTCAACGATACGAAGATCCCGCTGTGGCTCGGCGGGCAGACGGAGGTGCTGTACGGTCCCGGCTCCATCGAGGAGCGCATCGGCGGATGCACGTTCACCGTCTCGCCGCGCGCGTTTCTGCAGGTCAATCCGGTACAGACGGAGAAACTGTACGCCATCGCGCTGGAGGACGCGGCGCTGAGCGGCCGCGAGACCGTCGTCGACGCCTACTGCGGCGTCGGGACGCTCGGGATCCTCGCCGCGCGCCGCTCGCGCGAGGTGATCGGGATCGAGGTGAACGAGGACGCCGCGGCGGATGCCGGGGCGAACGCGGCGAAAAACGGCGTGACGAACGCCCGCTTCCTCGCCGGGGACGCCGGCGAATGCCTTGCCCGCCTCGCGGGCGAACGGCGCAGGGCGGACGTCGTGCTGCTCGATCCGCCGCGCGCCGGATGCAGCCGGGAAGCCCTGCGCGCGCTGATAGCGCTTGCGCCGCAGCGGATCGTGTACGTCTCCTGCGACGTGGAGACGCTCGCGCGCGATCTGCGGACGCTGACGCGCGGCGGATACCGCGCAGAGCGGATCTCGCCGGTGGACATGTTCCCCTATACGACGCACACGGAGTGCGCCGTGAAACTGGTACGGCAATGAATCGGACCGCGGGCGCGGCCGAAAGAACGGCAGACAGCCGATACGGGAAAGGGAGAGGACGATGAATCCGATCACAGAGTTTCTGGCGGGGCTGACGCTCACGCAGTATATCCTTTTGTATCTGGGATGCTTTGCGCTGGCGGCGGCGGGCGCGTGGATCGGCGGGAGGACGAAGGCAAAAGTCCTCAAGGCCCTGGTGCCGGTCTTCGCCCTGCTCGGCGGGATGCTCGCCATCGGTTACGTCACCATCAATATGGGGAAGGACGTCGGGCTGGGGATCCTCGCGGTCTGGGCCGTCTTCTCCGGGATCGTCATCTTTCCCGCGCTCTGGCTCGGCGGGAAAGCGGAGAACGGGAAGCCGCGGGAAAGATCGGGCGGCGAGATCTGCGCCCGGGACGGACACGAGTGGCGGACGACGGAATACGCATGCACGATGAAATGCGCCCGCTGCGGCAAGACGAAGGTGAAACACGTATTGGAAACGCCGGACGGAAAGTGCGAGCGGCGCTGCGCCTTTTGCGGGTATACGGAAGCGATCCCGCATGCGTGGAACGGATGCCGCTGTTCCCGCTGCGGCGAGCGGCGGGATACGGGTCACAGTACGGTCGGCGGCAGGTTTTCCGTGACGGAGGACGGGAAGATCGCGCTTCTGTGCGACGTCTGCGGGGAGACCGTGGAGACAAAGCAGCTGCTCGACTGTCCGAAAAAGGTGATCCTCGCCGCCATAGAGACGCCGGAATTTCAGAAAGATCTCCCGGCGCTGTTCTGCGGGTATCTTGGGCGAAGGGGCACGGAAGCCTACAGCCGGGGGACGGCGCGGGCGCTCCTTGCGCGGATCCCCGAAGACCGGATCGCCGAGCTGATCCGCGCGGGCGGCATCGGCGGGCAGAGCGTATGGGCGCTTGCCGAGATCGCCGACGACGCGCTCCTCGCGCGGCTGTGCCGCATGGAAGAGACGGCGTACGCGGCGGAGAGCGAACAGAGAAAACGGGAAAACGCGAAAAAGGAAAAAGAGGCGAGAGAGCACTGCCCGGACGGCACGCCGCATGAGTTCGGGGAAGAATCCGTCGGGCACGTCGACCGCGGCCCCCGCGGGGACGACGATCTTGCCGCGCACGAATATGCGGACAGGGTATGCCGCGTCTGCCGAAAGTGCGGGTACAAGCTGTATCGTAAGGATGCCGATAAATAACGGAAAGACACGCTGTGCGAGGTGACCATGCCGAGAGAGATCGACCCGAAGGATACGGACCGGGCGGCGGCGTTCGCGCTCTGGATGAACGCGCCGAACCCGACGGTGACTTTCTTCATAACGCTGGACGTGACGCGGCTCGTTCGCACCGGCCGAAGGAAGAAACTGAAATTCAACATGCTGCTCACGTACTGCGTCGGGCGGGCCGCTTCGGGCGTGGAGGAGTTTTATACTCTCCCCGTCGGGGACAGGCTGATGCGGTACGACGCGCTCGCCGTGAATACGATCGTGAAGAACAAAAACGGCGGGGTGAGCTCCTGCGATATCTTTTTCACGGAAGATCTGGATGCCTTTAACCGGGACTATCTGCGGTATACCGCAGAGGTCGCCGGGACGTGCGCGGACCGGGATCTGCCCCAGTGCATGGTGATCGGCACCTCGGCGATCGTGGATACGGAGCTCGACGGCGCCGTCGGCATGTACTCCGGCATATACAACAATCCCTTCCTGATCTGGGGAAGATACTGGCGCAGGTATTTCCGGTTTTTTTTGCCGATTTCTTTCCAGTTCCATCACACGCAGATGGACGGCGCCCACGCGGGGCGCTTCCTTGAAAATCTGCAAAAAGAAATCAACGACCTGTGAAAACAGGGGAGGACGTTATGGAATACGTACGGATCACGGCGGACAACCTCGGGAAAGAGCATATCTGCTGCGCCATATCGGGCGAAAACGACGTGCAGGTCGCCTCGAAGAAGGCGTGGCTGGCGGATCGGCTCGACGAGGGGCTCGTCTTTCTCAAAAGCACGGAGCGCGGGAAATGCTTTATCGAATATCTTCCGGCACAGGCTGCGTGGAACCCGCTCGACGCCGACGGATATACGTACATCGACTGCCTGTGGGTCTCCGGATCGCTCAAAGGACACGGGTATTCGAACGATCTGCTCGGCGAATGCATCCGCGACAGCAAAGAAAAGGGCAGGATCGGTCTCTGCATTTTGTCCTCGGCGAAGAAGAAGCCGTTCCTCGCGGATCCGAAATATCTGGCGCACAAGGGCTTTTCCGTCTGCGACGAGGCGGACAACGGCATACAGCTGTGGTATCTTCCCTTTGACGCCGACGCGCCGAAGCCGCGCCTGAAGGAATGCGCCCGCCATCCGCACACGGACGAGCCCGGCTGCGTGCTGTATTATACGCATCAGTGCCCGTTCAACGCGAAATACGTCCCGCTCGTCGAGGCGGCGGCGAAGGCGCACGGCGTGCCGTTTCGCGCGATCCGCCTGACGAGCCGCGAGGAGGCGCAGGCGGCGCCGACGCCGATCACGACGTACGCGCTGTTTTACGACGGGGCGTATCTGACAAACGAGCAGATGAACGAGGCGCGCTTTCTGAAGCTGTTCTCCCGCTGAGAGAGTGCGGGAAATACCTATTGCAATCGGGACGGTAATATGATATAATAACCGTGCATTCCTGCGGAATACGAAAACGGAGGAAGTACCATGCCTGATAACGATCCGATGAACGGCGAAGCCTGGCGGGAGATCCCCGACGGTGAATACGACTGGCGGGAAACGCTTCAGCCGGAGCGCCCGTACATCCACGATTATTCGAGAACGCTGACGTATAAGCTGTACCTGGCGGAGCCCGTGTCCACGCTCGACGCCTCGCACGTCTACATGACCTTTGAGGACGCGCTCGAAACGATCCGCGACATCGACGCCATGACGAAGGGCCTGCCGAAGATCGCGTACCTCGTCGGGTGGCAGTATTACGGTCACGACAGCAAATACCCCGCCTGGGGCGAGGCGAACGAGGCGCTCAAGCGCCCGCAGGATAAGACGGCGCTCGACAGCCTGCTCTGGGTCATGGAGGAAGGCTTCAAGTACAACACGTCGGTCAGCCTCCATATCAATATCCAGGACGCTTACAAGGACAGTCCGCTGTGGGATGAATACGTCCGCGAGGATCTGTTCGCCAAGAACGCGGACGGCTCGATCATGGAGGGCGGCTTCTGGGGCTGCCAGCAGGCGTATATCGTCTCCTACAAGCGGGAGTGGGACACGGGATATCTCAAGCGCCGCATCGACAATCTCTGCCGGATGCTGCCGCTGCAGAAGGCGGGGACGATCCACATCGACGCGATGCACTGCATGGCGGATCCGGGGCACGGCTACTCCATCGAGGACGTGCAGAAGGTCCGCTGTCAGATGGTGCGCTACTGGCGCGACCTCGGCATCGACGTGACCTCTGAATTTTTGTACTATGAGACGCCGGACTGGCGGGCGCGGCAGGAGCATCTCGTAGGGCTCCAGCCGCTCGCGTATCACTTCTCCCAGAACCTGGAGGATTACATCGCGCGGCCCGCGTCGCTCATCTGCGGCGGCAACAGCAGCAAGCGTTTCAAGGAAGGCATCAGCGAAAAGATGGGCGCGCTCTTCGGCGAGAGCTTCGATATCGAGTCCGTGCGCCGGGGCAAAGACTGGAAAGCGAACTTTTTGCGCGATTTCTGCCGGACCGACGTGCGGTTTTTCTGGCTGAACCGGCTGGAGCGCAGGTACGCCGTCGTGGACAAGAAGGGGATCAACGCCTATTTCGGCGGCGGCGTCGTCACCTCGCTCGACGGTTCGATCACGAAGAACGGCGTGCCCGTGCAGACGGGGGAATACCTCGCGCTGCCCGCCGTGTACCGCGGCGAAGGAAGTTATCTGCTCTACGGGATCTGCGCGGGCGAATACGAGATCGATATGAGCCGCGCCTACGGGCTGCCGGGGGATCAGGCGTTCGACGCCGCTCCTCTCACCACGGAGGGCGTCGGTGAGGAGAAACGCTCCATGAAACTGAAGGACGGGATACTGCGCGTGACGCTTGACGAGGGACAGGCGCTGATCGCGGACGTTTTGTGAATTACCGGGAACAACAAGGGGGGAAAACGATGGAAGACAGCTGGAAGAACATTTCGGGCGAGGAATACGATTGGCGGAAAACGCTCAAGCCGGAGCGCCCGTATATCCACGATTATACCAAAACGCTGGTGTATAAACTGTATCTGGCGAACGCCCTGGAGACGCTGGACGGCAGCGAGGTGCACATGACGCTCGAGGAGGCCCTGGAGGCGATCCGCTCCATCGACCGGATGACGTCGGGAATGCCGAAGATCGCATATCTTGTCGGCTGGCAGTATTACGGCCACGACAGCAAATATCCGGCGTGGGGCGAAGCCAACGAGGCGCTGAAACGCAAAGAGGATGCGACGGCGCTGGACAGCCTGCTCTGGATCATGGAGGAGGGATTCAAATACAATACGACGGTCAGCTTCCATATCAACATCCGCGATGCGTATCCGAACAGCCCGCTGTGGGAAACGTATGTGGAAAACGGGCTGATCGCGGCGGATGAGAACGGCGAACTCGAAAAAGGCGTCGTCTATGGCTACGTGCAGTCGTATATCATCGACACGAAGCGCGAGTGGGAATCCGGCTATCTGAAGAAACGGATCGACGGCTTCTGCCGTATGCTCCCCATCCAGAGGGCGGGCACGATCCATATCGACGCCATGCACTGTACGGCGGATCCCGGACACGGCGTCACGCAGGCGGAGAACCAGCAGGCGCGCGCAAAGGCTCTCCGATACTGGCGTGATCTCGGGATCGACGTGACGTCGGAGTTCATGTACTTCGAGGGAGAAAGAGAGCGTCACGATCAGCTGGTCGGCCTTCAGCCGTTCGCGTATCATTTTACACAGACCCTGGAGAATTACATGGCGCGTCCGGCGTCCCTCATCTGCGGCGGGTACAATCCTATTTACGAAGAAGAAAACAACAGGAAGATGGGCGCTCTGTTCGGCGACAGCTTCGTGATCGAAGATCTGATCCGGAACGTCAAGGACTGGAAGCCGGCGTTCTTTCGCTCGTTCTGCCTCACCGACGTGCGGTTCTTCTACCTGAACCGGCTGGAGCGCAAGGTCGCCGAGGTGGATAAGGACGGGATCCGCGTCCGTTTCAGCGACGGCGTCGTCACCGCGCTCGACGGCTCCATCACGAAGAACGGCGTGCCCGTACAGACGGAGGATTTCCTCGCGCTGCCCGCCGTCTGGCGCGGCGAGGGGAGCTACGTGATCTATGCGGACCGCGCGGGAGAATACGCGATCGACATGAGCCGCGCCTACGGCCTGCCGACGGATCAGGCGTTTGCCGCAGCGGACTACACGAAGGACGGCGTCGCAGAGGCGAAGCGCCCCATGGCGCTGAAGGACGGGATCCTGCGCGTCACGCTCGCCGAGGGGCAGGCGCTGATGGCGGACGTTCTTTCCTGAAACGGAATCATCACAAACGAAAAGGCGCTGTCCGCGGGATCCGCGGACAGCGCCTTACGGCGGCGTTTTACGCCTTTTTCTTTTTTCGGAGGGAGAACGTGAGCACGAAGCGGCAGAACGGCGCGTCCCGGTGCGCTTCGAGGAGCGAGAAGATCGCCCGCGTGATCGCCCACGCGGCGAGCGCCGAGAGGACGCCGATCACGGCGCCGATTAGCACGTCGGACGGATAGTGCGCCATCAGGTAATTGCGCGACGCGCACATGAGCGCGACGTACGGGATCCCCAGTCCGAGCCACAGAGACTTCTTCTTTCCGGTCAGCAAAAGCGCCGTCATGCCGGCGGCGGCGGCCGTCGCGTGCCCGGAGGGGAAGGAGAAGCCGTCCTCCGGCGGCGCGCCGATATAGTTCCAGAAGGCGGTGAATCCCGGATCCGCCAGAAACGGACGGAGGCGGCAGACCGTGTCCTTGAGCAGGACGTTCGTGATCAGCGCGCCGCAGCAGACGGCGCCGAACAGGCACACCGCCATTTTGCGCGTGCGCGGGAAAAAGAACAGGATCACGGCGGCGGCGAACATCCACAGCCCCTTTTCGCCGATGAAGGTGACGGCGCGGCACAGCGGCGTCCAGATCTCCCCGCCGTGTTGGGCGAGCTCGTGGTAAAGCCCGAGCAGCGGTACGTCCATCCCGGAAAAAAACGAATTCAGCCATTCGGCAAACGCGGTCATACAGGATCCTCCCCGCCGGTCGTTCCGTTATTTTTGAGGCACGGCGCCGTCGCATGCCCGTACATTGTATCATACCTTGTCGGGAAATGCAAGGGGAACGGCGCTTTTTGTCCGTCGGTCCCCCTCCGGCGAAAGGGAGGGGTCGTTGGCCGCGCGCGGAAAAGGAACAATTTCCGGATATCCTTTGACATTTCCGCATAAAAATAGTATAATATTTAATATCAGCATCTTGACGGCGGAAGGAGGCGGCTGCCGTGACCGCCCTGCGGGAACTTCTGGCGGGCGCTCCGCCCGCGGCGGGGATCATCATCTCCATCGCGTTCATGCTCTTTTTCGGCTTTCTCATGACGCGGCTGACGAAGCTGCTGCGGCTGCCGAACGTGACGGCGTACATCCTCGCCGGGATCCTCCTCGGTCCGTGGTGCTTGTCGCTGATCCCGGAGAACGTGATCGAGGGCATGGATTTCCTCTCCGACATAGCGCTTGCGCTGATCGCGTTCAGCACCGGCGAATTCTTCAAACTGTCCGCCCTGAAAAAGAACGGTCCGAAGGTCGCCGTCATCACGGTGACGGAAGCGCTCCTCGCGAGCGCCGTCGTCTTCTGCGTCGCGCGGCTCCTTCTCCGGCTGTCGCTGCCGTTTTCGATCGTGCTCGCGGCGCTCGCCGCGGCGACCGCCCCGGCCTCCACCGTCATGACGATCCGGCAGACCGGCGCGAAGGGCGACTTCGTGGATACGCTGCTCCAGGTCGTGGCGCTGGACGATATCGTCGGGCTCGTCGCGTACAGCGTGGCGATCTCCGCGGCGCTGTCGCTTCTGGAAGGCGGCGCGTTCCGGCTCGCGTCGCTGGCGCGCCCGATCCTCACGAATCTGGCGGCGCTCGTGCTCGGGGGACTGTTCGGCTTCTTCATGAAGCTGCTCATGCCGAAGAAACGCTCCGCCGACAACCGCCTCATCATTTCCGTCGCGCTGCTCTTCGCCTTCTGCGGGATCTGCGCGATGTTCGGCATCTCGCCGCTGCTCGGCTGCATGTCCATGGGCACGGTATACGTCAACGTCACCGACGACGACAAGCTTTTCAAGCAGCTCAACTATTTCAGTCCGCCGATCTTGCTCCTCTTCTTCGTCCGCTCCGGACTCAATTTCCGGCTCGACGCGCTCTTCCGCCCCTCGGGCGGCGTCGGCGCGACGCCGCTGCTTTTGATCGGCGTGCTCTATTTCGTGTTCCGCATCGTCGGCAAGTACGCCGGCGCGTTCCTCGGATGCCTCGTCGTGCGTAAGAGCGCGAAGGTGCGCGATTTTCTCGGGCTGGCGCTCATCCCGCAGGCCGGCGTGGCGATCGGTCTGGCGGCGCTCGGCGCGCGGACGCTCGGCGGCGAGGCGGGCGTCGCGCTCGAAACGGTCATTCTGTCGTCCAGCGTCCTGTACGAGCTGATCGGCCCGGCGTGCGCGAAGCTGTCGCTCTACCTCTCCGGGTCCTATTCCACGAAGCTGGAGGATCTGGTCGAGGTCGAGGAGACGACGGCGGACGGCGAGGAGAAGACGGAACTCGCCCTCCTGATCGAACGGATCCGCAAGATCCAGGAGACGATCCCGCCGCCCGTGCTTCCGAGCGCGGAGAACGAGCAGGCGTTCACGGAGGCGGCGGAGGAGCAGTACGAGATGCAGCGCCCCCGCATGCGCTCCCCGTTTATGAGAAGATAAGGAGAAAACACCATGACAGATCCCATAGCGCAGCTTCTCGGAGCGTGGGCTTCGGAACTCGGTTTCGCCTCGATCCTTCTGCGGATCGCCTTGTCGCTGGTTCTTTCCGCCATCCTCGGCTGCGAGCGATCCAGCAAGCGGCACGCCGCCGGTCTGCGCACCTTCATGCTCGTCTCTCTCGCGTGCTGCGCCGCCATGATGCTGGACGGATTCCTCGCGGACGCGGCGGCGATGAATCTCCACCTCATTTCCGCCGCGTCCGTCATCGCGGTGGCGACGATCTCCGTCAATTCCGTCCTGTTCAGTTCCCGCAGCCAGATCAAGGGGCTGACGACGTCCGTCGCGCTGTGGGCGTGCGGGATCCTCGGACTGACGATCGGCGCCGGATTCTATACGGTGACGCTCGTGTTGTTCGCCGCGCTCGTGTGCAGTCTGTCCTTCTTCCCGTCCTTTGAGCGGTATCTGAAGAACCGCTCCAATCATTTCGAGGTGCATCTGGAACTGAAGAACATCGCGTATCTGCAGAACTTCGTCACGACGATCCGCGAGCTCGGACTGAAGATCGACGATATCGAGTCCAACTCCGCTTATCTGCACTCCGGGCTCAGCGTCTATTCCGTCTCCGTATCGATCTCCAGTCCGGAGCTGAAGAAGTACAAGACGCACAGCGAGATCATCGAGGCGCTCCGCTCGCTCGAATACGTGTACTACATCGAGGAAATGACCTGACGCGCTCATCCGGCACGCGCCGGGTCCATAGATACAAACAAGACATAAAACAAAGGAGTCATGCGAAAATGACGAAAATGAAAAGATGGTTCGCCCTCTGCCTCGCCGCGCTGCTGCTCGCCGCGGCGGTCCCCGTCTGTTTTGCCGCGTCGGGCGATCTTCCTTTTGAGGTGACCGTGCCGACGAACACGGCGGTCATGTGGCTCGAGGAAGGCGACTCGCCCACGACGATGCGTTTCTCCTACACGATCTCCAACGACATGGCGAAGTTCTACAGGGAACTGGAGGAGGCTGCTTATAACGGGACGGAGGAGGCGTTCCTTGCGGGTTACGACTGGTACGCGATCTGGACGTTCGTGCAGATCGACTGGGCGATCGACGACGTGAACGACGCCGTCTCCGGCTGGCATTACAGCACGTACTGGGATCGGCACGGCGACGTCAGCGTCGGCTACGACGAGGACTGGAACGTCCGCGTCAGCGAATGGGACACGGTGGAATGCGGTCTCGGCAACGCGGCGGACACCGCGCAGGACGTGTGGGTCATGCGCGGCGTGCCGAAGGACGCCCGCTGGTACGGCGCCCCCGAGACGAACACGCCCGGCGTAAAGGATCAGCTCAGACCGGAGCAGTATACCTACGACGACGAGATCGAGTCCGTGCGGATCGACTTCACGCAGCACACCGCCTATTTCCGCGCGCGCCTCGTGACCGTCACCCGGCGCGTGACGGAGGAGGGGGATCGGGACACGTATTACTTCTCCGACTGGTCGGAGAAGTGCGGCTACGGCAAGGACGCCGATAAGATCGAGCCGCTGCAGCCGGGCGACGTCGCGGCGCCGATCATCACCGGTCTGCGCATGACCGATAAGGAATTCAACGGCAATCCGGTCGCCGCGTTCACGCTCGCGGTACCGGATGCTCTCCAGACGCAGCTCGCTGCCGCCGCGGCGCTCGGCGGTTCCATCTGGATCGAGGTCTACGCCCGCGTCAAGGGCGACGGGGAATGGACGTCGATGCAGAACGCCGACCGGGTCGTCAAGCCCGGCGAGATGGAATGTCCGCTTTTGCACCTTGTGAACGACGAGCGCCCGACGATCCCGCGGGACACGGAGATCGAGCTGCGCTGCCGCTATCTCGTCTTGCAGGCCGGCCTGGACGATTTCTGGTCCGATTATTCCGCGGTCGTCTCCTTCGGCACGGACGACATCAACGCCGGGAGGACGGATCCCGCCGACGGAACGGGCGAGGACGACAAGTCGAGCTGTCCGATCTGCCATTTCTGCCCGCAGCCGCTCGGACTGTGCATCTTCATCTGGCTGCTCATCCTGCTCGCCGTGATCGTGATCGTCATCGTGATCGTCCGCACGGCGAACAAGAACAAAAAGAAGAAACAAGGACGCTGACGGCGCGCATCCCGCGGGGAGACCCGCGGGATGCTTTTCGCTTGGCGGCGGATCGGCGGATTCCGCGCGCGGCGGTTGACTTTGGAGGAAAAATACGATATAATAATACAAACGGGAGTCCGGGGAGGCTGAGGAGGGGATCGGTATGGAGCGCGGGATCTCAAATCGTCCCCGCGCGGGGGACGCCGCCGTGCTCGGCGCGCTGCTCGCCGCGGCGCTCATCCTCTTCCTCCTCGCTCTGCGGGGAACGGACGGCGGGACGGTCTGCATCCGGACGCCGGACGGGACGGAGCGCGTCCCGCTCGACCGGGACGGCACGTATACCGTCGTATCCCTGGGGCATACGCTGACCGTCGCCGTCGAGGACGGCGCGGTGCGCGTGGCGGCGTCGGACTGCGAAAATCAGATCTGCGTGAAAAGCGGCGCGATCCGGCGCGCGGGACAGAGCATCGTCTGCGCCCCGGCGCAGCTCGTGATCACGGTGGAGAGGGAGGAGGAGACCGATGCGGATTGGATCCTCCCCTGACCGGACAAAGCGGCTGGCGGCGGACGCCGCGCTGCTCGGCGCGGCGCTGATGCTGTCATGGCTGGAAGCCGTCGTGCCGCTCGGCGGCTGGATCCCGCTGCCCGGCGCGAAGCTGGGACTGGCGAATTTCGCCGTGCTCCTCGCGGCAGAGCGCTATTCCGCCGCCGACGCGGCGGCCGTATCTTTTGCGCGCGTCGCCGTGGCGGCGCTCCTCTTCGGTTCCGTGACCTCCTTTGCTTTTTCGCTCAGCGGCGCGATCCTCGCGTGGGCGGCGCTGGCGCTCCTATGCCGTTTCCGCCCGCCGATGAGCTGGATCGGCGTGTCGCTGCTCTGCGCGGCGGCGCACAATATGGGGCAGCTTCTCTGCGCCGCGCTGTGGCTGCACGAGGCGGCGCTTCTCTCCTACGCGCCGGCGCTGCTGCTCTTCGCCGCGGCGAGCGGTACGCTGACCGGGATCCCGGTCAATCTCATCAGCGCCCGTCTTGGAAGAAGGGAGCGTATCGCATGAAACGACGCATCGCAGTCTTCTGCGGGATCCTCTGCCTGCTTCTGTGCGGCGGCTGCGGCCGCGGCGCGGCGTATGAGACGGCGTTTTTCGCCATGGATACCGTGATGCAGATAAAGATCGCCCGCGACGGGCGCGCGGAGGCGGAACTTTCAGAGATCGCGTCGGCGTGCGAGACGATCGTCGGGCGCATCGAGCGCGCAATCTCCCGCACGATCCCAGAAAGCGAATGCGCGCGCCTGAACGCTTCGCGGGACGGGATCACGAGCGAGGACGGGGATTTTCTGACCGTGCTCCGCCGGGCACTGGAAACGGCGGAGGCGACGGACGGCGCGTATTCTCCGACGCTCGGCACGCTGACGGAGCTCTGGGACGTCGGCGGCGGGGGACACGTCCCGACGGAGACGGAGCTTCGTGAGGCGCTCGCCCATACGGATCACCGCGCGCTGACGGCGGACGGCGGATCCGTGCAGAAGACGGATCCGCTTCTCAAGGCGGATTTCGGCGGAATCGGCAAGGGGTACGCCGCCGAGGTCGTCGCCGCGTATCTGAGGTCGGCCGGCGTGTCGTGGGGGATCGTCTCCCTCGGCGGGAACGTCGCTCTCGTCGGCGAAAAGCCGGACGGGACCCCGTACCGCATCGGCGTGACCGACCCGGAGGATCCGTCCGGCGCGGCGGGATATCTGACGGCAGCGGACGGCTACGTGTCCGTTTCCGGCGATTACGAACGGTATTTCGAGGCGGACGGCGTCCGCTGGCATCATATATTCGATCCGTCCACCGGCATGCCGGCGTCGTCCGGGCTGCGGTCGGCGGCGGTGTGGTCACGGGACGGCACGCTTGCCGACGCGCTCTCGACGGCGCTTTTCGTGATGGGGACGGAGCGTGCGCTGGACTATTACGCCGCGCATCCCGGAACGTTCGAGGCGATCCTGATCGGCGCGGACGGCGCGATCGTCCTGACGCCGGGACTTGCGGCGAGCGGCGCCTTCACCCCGGCGGACGGGCATACGGTAAGAACGGAAGGAATACGGAGCGATCCATGACTGAAAAAACGGTGACCCGCGCATCGGCGCCCTGCGAGGTGCCGGAAGCGGAGATCGACGCGCAGTTCCGCTATGCGGCGGCCGTCGCGGCGATCCACGAAAAGAACGGCGAGACCGGCGACGCCGCGCCCCGCTGCTTTATCCAGACCTTCGGCTGTCAGCAGAACGAGGCGGACAGCGAACGCATCGCCGGACTGGCGGTGCTGATGGGGTACCGGCTGACGGACACGCCGGAGGGCGCGCGGCTGATCCTCGTCAACACCTGCGCCGTCCGCGACCACGCGGAAAAGAAGGCGCTGTCCATCATCGGACAGTACAAGCACGTAAAGGACGCCGATCCCTCGGCGGTGATCGGCATCGGCGGATGCATGGTCACGCAGGAGCACCGCGCCGAACAGCTCAAGCACAGCTACCCGTACGTCAGTTTCATCTTCGACACGGGCGCCGTGCATACGCTGCCGGAGCTCGTCTACGGCGCGCTGACCGGCGGCGGGAGGAGTTTCTCCCTCAGCGGTTCCTCGAACATCGCGGAGGGACTGCCGACGGTGCGCGCTTCGTCCCACAGCGCGTGGCTGTCCGTCATGTACGGCTGCAACAACTACTGCACGTACTGCATCGTGCCGTACGTGCGCGGGCGGGAACGGAGCCGCACGCCGGAGGCGATCCTTGAGGAGGCGCGGCAGCTCATCGACACCGGCGCGAAGGACATCACGCTGCTCGGACAGAACGTGAATTCTTACGGACGGGATCTCGGCGGCGGGACGGATTTCGCTTCGCTGATCGGGACGCTCGCCCGCCTCGACGGGGATTTCCGCCTCCGCTTCATGACGAGCCATCCGAAGGACGTCTTCGACGCGCTCGTCGATACGATCGCCCGCGAGGAGAAGATCGTGCGGCACTTCCATCTGCCGCTCCAATCCGGCTCCGACAGGATCCTCGAGAAAATGAACCGCCGCTATACGCGCGAGAAGTATCTCGGCATCGTGCGCCGGCTCCGTGAGCGGATCCCGGACATCAGTCTGACGACGGATCTGATCGTCGGATTCCCCGGCGAGACGGAAGAGGATTTCGAGGCGACGATGGACATGGTGCGGCGCGTCCGGTGGGACGCGGTCTTCTCCTTCATCTACTCGCCCAGGCGCGGGACGCCGGCGGCGGAGATGCCGGATCCGGTGCCGCACGCCGTGAGCACGGAGCGCTTCGCGCGGCTGCTCGAAGAGCAGAACGCGATCTCGCTCGAGCAGAACCGCCGCTTCGAGGGGCGCGCCGTGCGCGCGCTCGTTGAAGGCGTCAGCCGCGGGGACGCGGGGCGGCTCACCGCGCGCTCGGATTCGCCGCGGCCGATCCACTTCGCGGGGGATCCGGCGCTGATCGGACGCTTCGTGACGCTGCGGATCACCCGCGCCGAGACGTTTTCTCTCGACGCGGAGCTCGTCCCGGACGGGGAAACGGAATAACGAAACAACAAAACATCAATACGGAAAGCAGGACGAAAACGATGGCAGATTACGTGAGCCGTGAGATACTGGACGCCGTGCGCGCGCTGGGCGAGATGATCCGTGCGGACAAGCGCTGTCAGGCGTACCGCGAGGCGGCGGAGATCTACGAAAAAGACGAGGAGATCGGCCGCCTCGTCGCGGAATACAACGTCCAGCAGGCGGCGCTGAGCGAGCAGTATGCCGGCGAGGAGCGCGACGAAGCGGCGATCCGTGCGATCCAGGATCGGATCGACACGCTGTACGAGACGATCACGGGGCGCGCCTCCTATCAGGATTATATCCGCACGAAGGACGAAAACGACGCGTTCATCCGCATGGTCACGGCGGAGCTGGAGGCGGCGATCACCGGCCGCGCGGCGTGCACGCACGACTGCTCCTCCTGCCGGGCGGCGTGCGGCGGCTGCGCCGTGAACGGGGAGACCCGATAATCCTGCGCCGGATCCGATCCGGCGGGACCGAGGTGTGTTATGGCTCTTTCTCCCATGATGCAGCAATACATGGAGATCAAAAACCAATACAGGGATTTCATCCTCTTCTACCGTCTCGGCGATTTCTACGAGATGTTTTTCGACGACGCGAAGATCGCCTCGGAGGAACTGGAGCTGACGCTGACCGGACGGGACTGCGGGGAAGAGGAGCGCGCGCCGATGTGCGGCGTTCCTTACCATTCCTGCGAGGGGTATATCGGACGCCTGATCTCCAAGGGCTATAAGGTCGCCATCTGCGAACAGACGGAGGATCCGGCGAAGGCGAAGGGGCTCGTGCGCCGTGAGGTCATCCGGATCGTCACGCCGGGCACCGTCATCGAATCGACGCTGCTGCACGACAACCAGAACAACTGGCTCGCCGCCGTCTATACGGACGGAGAGAGCGCGGGCGTCTGCTTTGCCGACATCTCCACGGCGTACCTGACGGCGACGTCGTTCACCGGCGGGGATCTCGCGGCGCAGGTCGAGAACGAGCTCTCCACCTTCGCGCCGAAGGAAGTGATCCTGAACGGATCGGCGGATCTGCTGCCCGGTCTGCGCGCTTTCTACGAGGAGCGCATCCAGGGACTGATGGAGGAGGACCGCCCCGCGTATTTCGTGCGGGAGGAGGCGCTCGAGCGCGTCCGCACGCAGTGCGGGATCACCGGCGACGGCGAGGAGGAAGCGGCGCTCATCGCCGCGGGAGCGGCGCTGTCGTATATCGCCGAGACGCAGATGGGGGACGTCTCCTTTCTGCGGGAGGTACACCTGTACCGCTCCGCGCAGTATCTGGAGATGGACGTCGCCACGCGGCGGAACCTCGAGTTGTGCGAGACGATGCTCACGAAGGAGCGGCGCGGGTCGCTGCTCTGGGTGCTCGACAAGACGAGCACCTCGATGGGCGCGCGGCTGCTCCGGCAGTTCATCGAGCATCCGCTGACGAACATCCCGCTGATCCGACGCCGCCTCGGCGCGGTCGGCGAGCTGGCGGGAGAGTTCATGCTGCGCGAGGACATCCACGCGCTGCTCACCGATCTGCTCGATCTGGAACGCCTCATCACGCGCATCGGCATCGGCACCGCCGGCGGGCGGGATCTGCGCGCGATCTCCCAGAGCATCCGGACGCTGCCGGACCTCAAGGCGCTGCTCACCGAGCGCGCGCAGTCGGAGGAGCTCTGCGCCATCGCCGCGCAGATCGATCCGCTGACCGACGTGCGCGAGATGATCGACGAGGCGATCGTGGACGATCCGCCTTTTACTGTCCGCGAGGGCGGGATCATCCGCGACGGCTACAACGCCGAGGTGGACGAGCTTCGCTCGATCATGCAGGGCGGCAAGGGCTGGATCGAGCGCGTGGAGGCGGAGGAGCGCGAGAAGACGGGCATCAAGAACCTGCGCATCGGCTACAACCGCGTGTTCGGCTATTATATCGAAGTCACCCGTTCCTTCCTCGACCAGGTGCCGGATACGTATATCCGCAAACAGACGCTGGTCGGCGCGGAACGGTTCATCACGGACGATCTGAAGAACATGGAGGCGACGATCCTCGGCGCGACGGACAAGGTGCAGGGGCTCGAATACGAGCTGTTCACCGAGCTGCGCGACCGGGTCGCCGCGGCGGCGGACCGCATCCGCGCCTCGGCGTCGGCGCTCGCGCGCATCGACGTGTACGTCAGCCTCTCCGAGGTCGCGTGCGCCAATCATTACGTCTGTCCCGACGTCGACGCGGGCGAGCGGATCGAGATCCGCGACGGGCGGCACCCGGTCGTGGAGCAGTTCGTGCGCGATTCTTATTTCGTGCCGAACGACGCCTCGCTCGACTGCGGCGCCAACCGGCTGATGCTCATCACCGGTCCGAACATGGCGGGAAAATCCACCTACATGCGTCAGACGGCGCTCATCGTGCTCATGGCGCAGATCGGGTCGTTCGTTCCCGCGCGCAGCGCGCATATCGGCGTCGTCGACCGGCTCTTCACGCGCGTCGGCGCGTCGGACGATCTTGCCTCCGGGCAGTCTACGTTCATGCTGGAGATGAAGGAGGTCGCCTTCATCCTCGCCCACGCCACGCGAAAGAGCTTTATCATCTACGACGAGATCGGACGCGGGACGAGCACCTACGACGGCATGAGCATCGCCCGCGCCGTCGTGGAGTATACGGCGGGAAAGAAGATCGGCGCGAAGACGATGTTCGCCACGCACTATCACGAACTGACGGCGCTGGAGGGCGAGATCGACGGCGTCGTCAACTACAACATCGCCGCGAAGAAGCGCGGAGCGGACATCACGTTTCTGCGCAAGATCGTCCGCGGTCCGACGGACGACAGCTACGGGATCGAGGTCGCGCAGCTCGCCGGCGTCCCGGCGGAGGTCACGCGGCGCGCCCGCGAGATCCTCCGCACTCTGGAGGAGGGCGGCGGACCGCAGCGCGCCCCCGCCGCGGCTCCCGCGGAGCCGGAGGGGCTGTCCAACCTGACGCTGGAGGACGCGGCGGCAGAGGAGATCAAAGAGAAACTGAAAACGATCGACATCAACACGCTGACGCCGATCGAGGCGATGAACCTGCTGTACGAATGGAAACGGCTGCTCGGATGAGAGCGGCGGAGAGAGGAGGCGCAGCGCATGGGCAAGATCAACGTACTCGGCTTTGACGTAGCGAACCTGATCGCGGCAGGCGAGGTCGTGGACCGTCCTGCCTCCGTCGTGAAGGAACTGCTTGAAAACGCGCTGGACGCCGGCGCGACGGCGGTCACGGTGGAGATCCAGAACGGCGGCGTCTCTTTCATCCGCGTGTCCGACAACGGCTGCGGCATGGAACCGGACGATCTGCCCGTCGCCGTGCTCCGCCACGCGACGAGCAAGATCCGCACCGCCGAGGATCTCGAGGGGATCGAAACGCTCGGCTTCCGCGGCGAGGCGCTGGCGGCGATCTCCTCCGTCTCCCGCGTCCGCATCTTCTCGAAGACGCCGGAAGCGGAGTTCGGCGCGCTTCTCGAATGCGAGGGCGGGAGCGTCCTCAGCGTGACGGAGACCGGCTGTGCCGCCGGGACGACGGTCATCGTGGAGGAGCTGTTCTACAACGTGCCGGCGCGCCGGAAATTCCTCAAGAAGGATTCGACGGAGACGGTCGCCGTGACCGGCGTCGTCGAAAAGATCGCGCTCTCCGTTCCGGACGTCTCCATCCGCTATATCGCGGACGGCGAGACGCGCTTCATGACGGCGGGCGACGGCGATCTGCTCCATACGATCCGCGCCCTGTACGGGCGGGAGACGGCGCAGCGCGCCGTGACGGTCGAACGCAAAGAGGGCGGGCTGCGGGTCTTCGGGTTCATCTCGGAGCCGGACAGCGTCCGCTCGAACCGGAACATGGAAAATTTCTTTATCAACGGGCGGTACGTGAAGAGCCGCACCGCCGCCGCCGCGCTCGAGCAGGCGTACGCGACGCGGATCCCGGCGGAGAAATTTCCGTTCTGCGTTCTGAACATCGAACTGAATCCCGCCGCCGTCGACGTGAACGTCCATCCCTCCAAACTGGAGGTCAAGTTTTCCAACGAACGCGTCGTCTTCGACGCGGTCTATTACGCCGTGCGCACGGCGCTGGAGGCGGCGGGCACGCGCCCGGATCTCGTGCTGCCGGAACCCGCGCACACGCCGTCGAAGGACGGCGCGGACACGGCGTCCCGTACCTCAAACACACCGTATTCTCCCGGCGCGGCGCCGCAGCGGGCGGTTCCCGCCGCGAAGAGCGGTTTCTGGGTCAAGGACGAGGAGGCGCGCAGACTGCTCAACGCCTCCGCGCCGCCGGACGGGCAGATCCGCGCGGACCGCGCGCAGATCCGCATGACGCAGCCGGGGATGACGGCCGCCGCCTCGCCGCTCGCGGCGGAGACCGCGCAGCCGGAAGCCGAAAGGACGGCGCAGCCGACGGACGATGCCGGGCGGGAAGCGGAGAGCGCCGCGTCGCCTGCCGTTCCCGACGCGGCTGCATCCGGCATACCCGCCGGACCGTCCGCCCCCGCGCCGGAGACGGCGCAGGAGGAGCGGACGCCCGTACCGGATACGGATGCAGACGCGCCCGCGCCGGAGGATATCCCCGATTACGTGATCCTCGGCGAGGCGTACAACTGCTACGTCATCGTGCAGCTCGCGGATCGGCTGATCCTGATCGACAAACACGCGGCGCATGAACGGATCCTTTTCGACCGCATGTGCGAGGCGCTCCGGCGGCGCGCCGGGAACGGGCAGATGCTTTTGTTCCCGCTCGAGATCGCCATGACGGAGCCGGAGATCCACGCGCTTGAGGACGAGCGGGAGCGCGTCGAGGCGCTCGGCTTCGCTTTCCGGCGGACGCGCACGGGGATCAGCGTCACGGCGATCCCGACGGAGATCTCCCGCGACGCGGCGCCGGACATGCTGACGACGCTGGCGGGACGGATCGCGGACGGCACGGGTACGGCGGAGAGTACCGCCGAGCAGTTCTTCGAGACGCGCCTTTTCCAGGCGTCCTGCAAGGCGGCGATCAAGGGCGGGCGGCTGTACAGTCCGGAAAACATCCGCTGGCTCTGCGACAGGATCCTCTGCACCCCGAAGGAGGGCGGCTCCGCCGTCAAGACCTGCCCGCACGGCAGACCGGTCGCGTTCGAGATCCGGAAGAGTTCCATCGAAAGACAATTCGCTCGGCTGAGCTGAGAGGACGGATATGTTTATTCTGAAGAAAAAAGAAGGCGCGGCGCGCCGCGGCCTTCTCGAAACGCCGCACGGCGATATCGAAACGCCGGTCTTCATGAACGTCGCTACCTGCGCCGCCATCAAGGGCGGGCTCGCGGCGGAGGATCTGCGCGGGCTGAACTGCAAGGTCATGCTGTCCAACACGTACCATCTCCATCTCCGGCCGGGAGACGGGCTGGTGCACGACATGGGAGGACTTCAGAAATTCACCGGCTGGGACGGTCCGACGCTGACGGACAGCGGCGGCTTCCAGGTCTTCTCCCTCGCGGAACTGCGGAAGATCAAGGAGGAGGGCGTCTATTTCGCCTCCCACATCGACGGGAAGAGGATCTTCATGGGACCGGAGGAGAGCATGCGGATCCAGTCGAACCTTGCTTCGACGATCGCCATGGCGTTCGACGAGTGCATCGAGAACCCGGCGGAATACAATTACACGAAGCGCTCCTGCGAGCGCACGGCGCGGTGGCTCCTCCGCTGCAAGGAGGAACTCGCGCGCCTCGCCGAGGCGCCCGGAACGATCAATCCGCGCCAGATGCTCTTCGGGATCAATCAGGGGAGCACGTATGAAGATCTGCGGATCCGCCACATGCAGCAGATCGCGGAGATGGACTGCGACGGCTACGCGATCGGCGGGCTCGCCGTCGGCGAGGAGACGGAGGAGATGTACCGGATCATCGAAGCGGTGGAGCCGTACATGCCGGAGAACAAGCCGCGGTACCTGATGGGCGTCGGCACGCCGCAGAACATCCTTGAGGGCGTGCACCGCGGGATCGATTTCTTCGACTGCGTCATGCCCTCCCGCAACGCCCGCCACGGGAACCTCTTCACGTGGCGCGGGAAGATGAACCTGATGAACGAAAAGTACGCGCGCGACCCGCGCCCGATCGACGAGAACTGCGGCTGCCCCGCCTGCCGGCTCCACAGCCGCGCCTACATCCGCCATCTCATCAAGGCGAAGGAGGCGATCGGGATGCGCCTCGCCGTCTCGCACAACCTGTATTTCTACAACGACCTGACGGAGCAGATCCGCCGGGCGCTCGACGGCGGGTATTTCGAGAGCTTCTATCAGAAGTATCACAACCTCCTCGCCGAGCGGTCCCCGGACTGAGAAAACGGAAAAGAACGCGCCCCCGACCGAACGGTCGGGGGCGCGGCTTCGTTACCGGGCGCCGCCCGCGGCGAATTTCTGCTTCACCGTGGAAATCTTCTTCTGTTCCGCCTGCTCCGGCGGATACCAGCCTTTCTGCGCCATCTTCGTGTAGATCGTGTCCTGCGTGCGGAGCGCGTCGTTCAGTGCGCTCTGGAAGGTCTGATGCACCGGCGCGCTCGCGGATTCGATCGTCCCGTGGAGGTAGAGATCGCACACGCCCTTTTCAAGGAGCAAAAGCTCCTCCATGATGTTTCTGTCGTCCATACGGTCCTCCTTTCTTACAGCAGACTGTAGAAGGCGGAGAAGAGTTGATCGTTTTTCTTCCCCATCTCTTCCGCGTAGGACTTGAGCTCGGCGTCCTTGAGACAGGACGCGGCCTCTGCGCACTTCGTGCGCAAAAGCTGCGCGTGCCCGAGCACGTCCTCAACGTACAAAAGTTCCTTGGTCGTCATCCTTTTTTCCTCCTCCCGTTATCGGACTGCAAGGAGAGTATGCGCGCGTCCGGCGCGGTTTATGCAGATCTGCCGATGCGGAGGAGGAATTTTTTTGACCCGATGCGCCGCATCCGCTTTACAAGCCGGGAAAAATGATGTATACTGTTGGAGACGAACCGGAAAACAAAGAAAATGGGGGATCGGCTATGAAAGACTTTTTCGCATGGATCCGCACCGCGCTGCTTTCCGACGCGGCGCTGGAGATCCGCACGGTGCTCGGAAACGCCGTCACGCTCCGCGTGAGCGCCGTCGAGGAGACGGAGGATACCGTCGTCTGCCGCTATGAAGACGGGGGACAGGCCGTGACGGCGACGGTGACCGCCCGCGGCAGCGGGGACGCCGTCGTGCTCCGCATCGACGCGCGGACGGAGATCCTGTTCACGAGCACCTCCGGCTTTCCGCGGGCGTTCACGCCGGAACGCGCCGTCCGCATGAAACTCGGCCCGCTCGCGCCCGAGGCGATCCTCGCCTCCCGGCACGACAACGCGTGGTGGATGTACCCGGCATTCCTCTCTTCCTTTGCCGGCGTGCCGGATCATTCTCAGTCGCTGCTCATCCGCGCGGGCGGACGGCACATCCATCTTCTCCCGCTCTGCGGCGACAATATCCAGTGCGAGTTCGACGGCGAAGGGCTCTTTCTGAGCACGCAGATGAACGGTCTGTACGAGCTGCACGGCGATTTTCTCGCCGTCGCCGCCGCGGACGCGCCGTATGAAGCGATCGACAAGAACTACGCGTCGGCGCGCCGTCTCGGCGCGATCCGCGTGCCGCTCTTCGGGGAGCGCACGCTCCCGGCGGCGTTCGAGGGGCTCGGCTTCTGCACGTGGGACGCCTTTTACCGCAACGTGAGCGCGGAAAACGTGTATAAAAAACTGGACGAATTCCGCGAGAAGAAGATCCCGGTGCGGTTTTTGCTTCTCGACGACGGCTGGTACCGGACGCGCGACAGCATGATGACCGCCTTTGAAGAGGACCGCGCGAAATTCCCGGAGGGACTGCGCGCGTTCGTGCGCCGCGTCAAGGAGGAGTACGGCATCCCGTACGTCGGCGTCTGGCAGACGATGAACGGCTACTGGCACGGCATCGATCCGGAGAGCCGTCTCTTTGAGGAACAGAAGGAGAACCTGACGCTCGTGCCGCTCGGATACTGGATCCCGTCCGTGGACGACGAGGAGCGCGCGTTCCGTTTTTGGGACAGCTGGCACAGCTATCTCTCCTCCTGCGGCATCAATTTCCTGAAGGTGGACAACCAGAGCTCGCATCTGACCCATACGATCGGCGTGATGCCGACGGCAGAGGCGTGTCGGATCGCGCACAACGCGCTGGAGCGCTCCGTCAACAAGTATTTCGCCGGCGCGATCATCAACTGCATGGGCATGGAGATGACGGATACGCTCGCGCGTCCGTCCTCCTGCGTCGCGCGCAACAGCGACGATTTCTATCCGGGAAGAGAGGACGGCTTCTCCAAGCACCTGATCCAGAACGTGTACAACGCCGTCTGCCACGGCGAGATCATGCGCTGTGACTTTGACATGTGGTGGTCGGGCGATGCGAGCGCGGAGGAGTCCGGCGTCCTGCGCGCGATCAGCGGCTCGCCGGTCTACGTGAGCGATCAGATCGGAAAGAGCAGCGCGGAGATGCTTCTCCGCGTCGTGGACGACGACGGGAGCGTCATGTACTGCGACGGCGCGGCGCGTCCGACGACGGACTGCCTCTACGTCGACTGCCGCGCGGCGCGAAAACTGCAGAAGGTCTGGAACAAAAGCGGCGACGCGTTCGCCGTGGCCGCGTTCTCCGTCACTTCTTCCGACTGCACGGACGAGATCTCCTTCGGAACGGTCCCGGCGATGGATCCGGGGCGCGCGTACGTCGCCTATGAATACTTCACGCAGACGTATCTGCCCGTGACGTCAGAGACGCTGCTCCGCGTGACGCTCCCGCCGAAGGGCGTGCGCGTCTGGTCCGTGTATCCGGTGCTCGAAGGGGAGGACGGGAAGTATATCGAGATGGGCGATCCGTCCAAGTTCGTGCCGATCGCCTCCGGGCATAAGACGCGGCGCCTTCTCAGCGAGATCTTCGGATGAAGCCGGGCGCGCGGCGCGCCCTCGGGACGGCGGGGATCGTCCTCGGCGGCGCCGCCGTCGGATATTATATCGCGGCGGGTCGTACGGCGGGCTTCGGCGTATCCGTTCTTTGGGTATGGGCGGCCGCGGGCGCCGTTCTGATCCTGCTCGGCGCGGCGGATCTGTTCCTCGCATGCCGTCCGTGCCGCGCGGCGGC
>JAEEYP010000099.1 GCA_016288155.1 Clostridiales bacterium
ACCCAACCAGGAGAAGCGCCGCAGCCATGAACGCGCTTTGCACGATGAATCCGGTGCTGACTTGCCAGCCTGCCTTGTAAGCGTAGATCCAGCCAACCTCCAGGCCCACGATCACCACGCCTAATACAGCGGGCGCCCAGTTCATCTTCCGGTATTCCTGAAACAGGTTTGCGTTCTTTTCCAGGACAAAATAGAGGATGAGGCTGGCGGCAGCCCCCACCAGATAGGTGATCGTCAGGGAGGCAAAGGCGTTCATGCCCTGGGGAACGGACTTGGTGCAGATTTGATACACCACATTGGACACGATCAACAGGGCCATGGGCCAAATAAAGGCAAACATGTTCTTTTCCTCCCGCGTTTATTCGGCCTGATCGTCCGGCAGTTCTTCTATGTAAACGATGACATTGCCCAGCGAGCCGTATTCTGTATAGCCGATGCGCAAATGCTGCCCGTCGCCGGTGATCACGCCGCCAAGCGAACGGGCGTTGTGATAACCAAATGAAAGAACCCAATCACTGTAGAAGAAGCGAACGCCTCTGATCGTAAAGGATTCCTCATCGTGCCCAGTTGCCGGCATGGGGTGGAAGTTTTCCACATACCCCTCCACGGTCTGATATTCGCCGCGCATGGGGTGGAAGTTTTCCACATATCCCTCCACGGTCTGATATTCGCCGCGCCTGTAAGCGCCTACCGTACTGTTATACTCCATGACTTGGTTTGGAATCCCAATGGCAACAAAGGCCAGTGTGATAAAACATCCGAACCTAAATAGAACCGTGAGGAATTTTTTTAGCCCTCCTTCACTCTTTTTGCGCATCTGACTCACGATAAAAAGCCAGACAGCAGGGATGACAACGAATAGAATCTGTTCGGGCTTAAACGCAAACGAGATTTCGTACAACACACGGGATTCCATGTTTCATTCCTCTCCGCATCTACCACCGTCGCGTCTTTCAGGAATCGTTTTTCAATAAAGGTCTCTTTGGTACTTTCTCTGACTCAGAGAAAGTACACGTCCCCCTCACAGCGTCGCCGCCATGACGGCCTTGATGGTGTGCATGCGGTTTTCCGCTTCGTCGAATACGATGGACTGCGGCCCTTCGAAGACCTCGTCGGTGACCTCCATGCAGTCGATGCCGAACTTCTCGTGGATCGCCCGGCCGGTCTCCGTGTTCAGGTCGTGGAAGGAGGGGAGGCAGTGCATGAAGCGGCACTGCGGCCCGGCGTTCGCCATGAGCGCGGCGGTGACGCGGTACGGCGAGAGATCGGCGATCCGCTTCGCCCAGACTTCTTCCGGCTCGCCCATCGAGACCCACACGTCCGTGTAGATCACGTCCGCGCCGCGCGTCGCCTCCGTCGGATCTTCGGTGAAAGCGAGGGATCCGCCGCTCGCGGCGGCGAGGGCGCGGCATTCTTCCACGAGCGCCGGATCGGGGAAATACTCCCGCGGCGCGCACGCGCAGAACCGGAGCCCCATCTTGGCGCAGCCGACCATCAGCGAATTGCCCATGTTGTAGCGGGCGTCGCCGAGGTAAACGAAACGGATCCCGCCCAGGCGCCCGAAGTGCTCGCGCACCGTCAGGAAATCGGCGAGGATCTGCGTCGGATGGAATTCGTTCGTCAGTCCGTTCCAGACGGGGACGCCGGCGTTCGCCGCGAGCGTTTCGACGATCTCTTGTCCGTAGCCGCGGTATTCGATGCCGTCGAACATGCGCCCGAGCACGCGCGCCGTGTCCTCGACGCTCTCCTTTTTGCCCATCTGGGAGCTCTTGGGATCAAGATAGACCGGATGGATGCCGAGATCGGCGGCGGCGACCTCAAAGGCGCAGCGCGTACGGGTGCTCGTCTTCTCGAAGATCAGCGCGACGTTCTTTCCCTCGCAGAGACGGTGGGGCACGCCGTTCTTTTTCTTCTCCTTGAGTTCGGCGGCGAGATCGAGCAGATACGCGATTTCCTCCGGCGAAAAATCGAGCAGGCGCAGAAAATTTCGGTGCTTCAGCGAGACCATGCGACGTCCTTTCCCGCAGGAGGCGGCACCGCCGCGCCCCTGCGACCGATAAATATTCTCGATATTACGATATATTCATGAGATACTGCATAAATATTATACACGCCGCGCGGCGCGGTGTCAATGGATAAAACGGAAAAACATCGTCGGAATTTCCGCTCCGATACGGACAGAATACCGAAGAGCGCGCGAAAAGCCGGCAGCCGCGGCTGTCGGCGGGGTCAGCGCAGTTCGTACTCGCCGTCGGCGCGGGTGGACAGCGAGGAGGAGTAGAATCGCGTCAGGGCGCGGATGAGATGCGCCGGATCCTCGGCGCCGCCCGTTTCGTACGCCGAATGCATGGCGAGCTGCGCGAGGCCGATATCGACGGAGTTGAGGGAATACTGCGTATTGGCGATGTTGCCGAGCGTCGAGCCGCCCGGCATGTCGGAGCGGTTGGCAAAATACTGCACGGGAACGGATGCCGCGTCGCATACGGAGGCGAAGATCGCCTCGGAGACGGCGTCCGTCGTGTATTTCTGGCTGGCGTTGTGCTTGATGACGACGCCGCCGTTGAGGCGCGGGCGGTGATGCGCGTCGGACAGTTCCGGGTGATTCGGGTGGACGGCGTGCGCGTTGTCCGCGGAGACGAGGAAGCTGGCGGCGGCCGCCTGCCGGCGGTCGGCGCCGCGCGCCTCGCAGATACGGGAGAGCACGTCCGGGAGGAAGGTAGAGGCGGCGCCCTGCTTGGTATGGCTGCCGACCTCCTCGTTGTCGAGCACGGCGAGCACGGGGATCGCGGCGGCTTCATCGGCGGCGCACAGCGCCTCCGCCGCGCAGAAAACGCAGCAGAGATCGTCCAGCCGCGGCGCGGAGAGGTATTCGTCCTTCACGCCCCACACGCATCCGGGCGTGCGGGAATAGAGCATCAGGTCCATCGCGAGCACGTCCTGCGGGCGGACGCCGGCATTCTCGGCGAGCAGCGCGCGCAGCGCGCCGCGCGCGTCCGGCGAGCCGACGATGGGGAAGAGGTCGACGTTCGCGTTGTAGCTCATATTCTCGTTCGCGTTCCGCATCATATGGATGGCGACGTTGGGGATGAGCGCGACGTCCCGCCCGGCGTCCGTGAGACGGGAGACGATGCGTCCGCCCTCGCGCACGACGATCCGTCCCGCGACGGAGAGCGGACGGTCCATCCAGCTCGCGCAGAGCATGCCGCCGTAGCGCTCCGTGTTCAGCCGCACGTACAGACCGGCGGCGTCCGCCTCCTCGTGCTCCTTGAGCTTGAAGCAGGGGCTGTCGCCGTGCGCCGCGCAGATCATGAAAGCGGCGGCGTCCGTGCGCGGCACGGAGAAGGCGATGAGGGAGGACTGATTGCGCGTGGTATAGTATTTCCCGCCGGGAAGGAGCGTCCACGGCTGCGATTCCGGCAGGCAGCGGTATCCGGCCTCCTCCAGCCGGGCGGCGACGGCCGCCGCCGCGTGAAAGGCGGTGGGGGAGCGGGCGATGAAGTCGAGAAGCTGTTCGTTTACGTTCATGGGTGCCTCCTGTCTGCGCCGTGTATGAGGAAAAATGCGGCGTATACGGTGCATGAGTAGATTGTACCGCGTTTTTCTCCGTTTGTCAAGGAGGCGGCGGGGAGGCGGCGGCGGAAACGTTCGGTTTTCGGCGGCTTTTTGGCGGGAAGCATTTCGGGGGGGCGCATATCTTACAATTCCATGCGGGGCTTTTATAAATCGTCCGCGCCGTCCGCGAGCCAGTCCTCGGCGACGTCGCGCAGGGTACAGGGAGTGACGCGCCCGTCGACGATACGCACAAAGAGACGGTGCGCTTCGGATTCGGTGAGGGCGATATCCCGCACCGCGGCGAAGTCGGCGCTCCACGCGGAGAGATCGAGCACGGTGACGGCGATGGAGTAACCGCTGTGGTCGGGAAAGCGTTCGCGGATCAGATCGGTGCGGAGAAGGAGGTGAGACGCCGCGTACCGGCGTGCGCTGCGGCATACCGCGCGCACCGGAGATCGGGCGGCGTCGGGTTCTGTATTCTTCATGATCGGCTCCAAGGTTAAAATGAATTATATCGGCGGATACGGAGGATATCCTATCATACGGGACCGTGCGCGAAGATTAAGAAAAATCGCGGATCCGGGACGCGCGGCGCGTCACAGCGACGGTTGAACAAAAATCGTTCGCCGCGGCCGCTCGGACGGTTGCCTTTTGCCTCTCGTTGTGTTATAATAGTAAGGCATTCTGAAAAATATGGGTTTTTTTAATGACGGAAAGGGCGGATGCCCGTTTTCCGCCCGGAGAAGCGACAGGATCATGAGCGAATGCGTCGGCATACTGAAACGTTTTTTCCTTCCGCAGTATATGCTGCGGCAGGATCAGAGGCTGGGAGACGACTATCCCGCCGGGGACATGTACCGCGGATTCGTCCGGCTGGCGTGGCCTTCGGTGACGGAGGCGGTGCTGACCGGCTTCGTATCCTTCGCGGACACGATCATGGTCTCCTCCTGCGGGGAGGAAGCGATCTCGGCGGTCGGACTGACGTCGGAGGCGGTGAACCTGTTTTTCGCTTTCTTTGCCTCCATCGGCGTCGCGGTCAACGCGCTCGTGGCGCGCCGCTACGGAGAGAAGCGGCAGGAGGACGCCAACCGTTGCCTTGCGATGATCCTGCCGATCTCGCTCGCGTTCAGCATGCTTTTCATGACCGTCTCCTTCTTCGTCGCCCGACCGCTGCTGCTTTTTTCCGGGGCGCAGGCGGATACGATCGATCTGGCGATCCCGTATTTCAATATCGTCATGATCGGACTGAACTTCACGGTCGTCACGCGGATCATCAACTCCGCGCAGCGCGGCTGCGGCAATACGCGCATCTCGATGGTCGCGAACCTCGCCGCGAACGTCGTCAACATCATTTTTAACTTTCTTCTGATCGGCGGGCGCCTCGGCTTTCCGGCGTTCGGCGTGACCGGCGCCGCCATCGCGACGCTGCTCGGCAATATTGCGGCGGCGGTCATCGCCTTCTCCTCCGTGTTGCGCCGGGGAAGCTTTCTGCGCCTGACGTATCTGCCGCTGCGCGAGTGGGATCCCGAACAGCTCCGCACGCTGGCGCGGATCGGCTCCGGTTCGATGGTCGAGCAGCTTTTCATGCGCGTCGGCCTGTTCTCCTACTCCAAGCTGGTGGCGGGGCTCGGCACGATCCCGTACGCCACGCATCGGTCGGTCATGTCGATCGTCAATCTGTCCATCAACGCCGGCACCGGGCTGAGCAGCGCGGCGGCGGCGCTCGTCGGGCAGAATCTCGGACGCGGCCGCCCGGATCATTCGCTCATCTACGGCAAGATCGGTCAGCGGATCGCGCTCGGATTCGCGCTCGTGATCTCCGTTTCCTTCGTCCTCTTCGGCCGTCCGCTCATGACGCTCTTCTCCGACACCGACGAGGTGATCTCCGTGGGATATATTCTGCTCTGCATCGTAGCGGCGTCGGCGTCGTTCGCCATGTCGGGAGAGATCTACCGCGGATGCCTGCACGGCGCGGGCGACACGGCGTATACGGCGGTCGTTTCCCTCGTCTCGCTCGCGGTGGTGCGTCCGCTCCTTGCGTACGTACTCTGCTATCCGCTCGGCTTCGGCGTCGTCGGCGCGTGGATCGCATACTTCGGCGATCATCTCGCCCGGTTCCTCTTCGCGGCGATCCGCGTCGGAGGCTCGAAGTGGTATAAGAAAAAAGTGTGACGGTATTATCCGCATTTATCATTATCAGCTCAGGAGGTCATATCGATGAAGATCGAACTCGTACCCGTAGACGACTCTAACAGAGAGGCCGTACTCGCTCTCTCCGTGCGCGAAGACCAGCCCTTCGTCGCGCCCAACGGGTATTCTCTGAAAGAAGCGGAGGAGGCGAACGCGGAGACCCCCGGCGTCGCCCGGCCGTTTGCGATCTGCGCGGACGGCAGGACCGTCGGTTTCTGTATGTTCTCCTTCGCGCCAAAGGAGGAGGATCCGGCGGATCGGTACTGGCTCTGGCGCTTCATGATCGACAAAAACGAACAGGACAAGGGATACGGCGGGGCTGCCCTGCGCGAGATCATCCGGTATTTCAGGGACAACGGCGCGGACAGGCTGTATCTGTCCACCGAGCCGGAGAACGAAAAGGGTCTCCACCTTTATCATAAGGAAGGCTTCAGGGAGACCGGCGCCGTAAGCGGCGGCGAGGCCGCGCTGATGCGGATGCTCAAGGGCCGGAACAGAACGGTCAGGGATTTCGACGGCATCGACGTGGACCGGCGGCTGCGGATCCGGGGAAAGTGCGGGTACGGCGTGAGTATCGCGATCTCCGACGGAGAGGACACGACCACCTACTGCTCCGGCAGCGGCAGATACGGGCAGGATTTCCCCGTAAATCCGGATATGCTCTTCCAGGCTGGCTCCGTTTCGAAGCCCATGTTCGCGCTGACGCTTTTGCGGTACGTCGACCGCGGCGTCATCGATCTGGACGCCGATATATCCGGCGTCGTGCCGGAATACGTCAAAAAAGGTCCTGTGACCTTCGCCGCGCTGCTGTCCCACACGGCGGGCTACAACCTCCACGGCTTTCCCGGATACCGGGCGGATCACGCGCCGCTCTCCCTCGAGGACGTGCTGGACGGTCGGGGCGTCACGCCCCGCCTTCGCCGGATCCGTCCCTACGGAAAGCAGTATATGTATTCCGGCGGCGGCACGACGCTTGCCGAGCTGGCGTTCACGCGCATGACGGACACGACGCTGCGCGAGGCCTTCGAGAAGGAGGTCGCCGGACCGCTGGGGCTGACCCGGAGCGGGTTCTTCCAGCCGCTGGACGAGGAGAGGGTCCCGAACGCCGCCTTCGGCGGCCGGCTCGGAGAGAAGGAGGATCCCGCGCACGGATATCACTACTACCCGGAGCGCGCCGCCGCGGGCTTCTGGACCACGCCCACGGAGCTCACAAAGATCGGCATCGCCCTCGGACGCAGTTGGCGCAAAGGCGGCTTTCTGAAAAAGAAGACCGCGCGGCGCATGCTGACGCCGGTGATGGAGGACGAGACCTACTGCCTCTGCGTGGAAAACCTCCGAGGCGACGTCGGTTATCACGGCGGATGCAACGAGGGCTTTCTGACGGAGTGGTTCTTCTCTCTGCGGGAGGATCTGTGCGTGGCGAGCATGGTCAACCGCTCGGAGGACTCCGTCGACGAGGCGCAGATGAGGATCGCGATCGAACTGTTCCAGAACGCGGAGGAGGATGTCGCCGGGGAGCGGGGCAGACGGGGCTGGAAGTCCTTCTGCGGCAGATACGAGCATCCCGAGGACGCCGATTTCTGCATCGACGAGGTCTTTTGGCGGGAAGGGGATCTGTACGCGAGGTGCGTGAGGGGGGATGAGGAATTCACAAGCAAGCTCTATCCCATCGGAAAGAACGCCTTCGGCCGCAAGGGCGGCTTTGCCCGGATCGAATTCGGGGAGGACGGTCTGCGTCTCAACGGGGCCGCCGCCAAAAAGCTGCGGTGACCGTATCCTCACAAATCAGTACGTTATATAAGGAAGTATTCGGATGAATCCTCTGTATTGTTCCACCGGCACGATCGTCAGCCGTCTCAACGGCTACGACTATCATCTCGTCACCCGCATCCAGCCCGCGCTGCAGCGCGAGGGACTGTGCGACGGGGCGGAGCTGATGATGCTGCCCGTGTATTACGACCGTCTGCGCGAGATCGCCGACGAATGGCTCGGCGCGGGCATCGTATTCCCCGTGATCCACTGCGAGAAGGAGGTCGGCACGCAGCTCTCCGACGCCGGACGCGCCGCCGCCGAGGGCGACGCGGCGTCCGCCGAGCGCCTGTGCGCAGCCGCGCTGTCGGATTTCGCGCGCAACTGCGAGATGGCGGCGATGGTGCGCGCCCCGCGCATGGTGCTCCATCTCTGGGGCGGCGTCGTCTCGGACCGCTTTGTGGGATACAACGTTTCCGTCCTGCCGCGGCTGTGCGCCGCGGCGCGCGCCAGCGGCGTCCGCCTCCTGATCGAGAACGTGCCGAGCGCGCTCGCCGATCCGCTTTCCAACTGGCGGCGCGTGCTCGCGGCGGGGGAGGACTGCGGTCTGATCTTCGACACCCGCTTCGGGCAGCTCCACCGTCAGATCGCCGAGACGTGGGCGGACGCGGCGGCCGCGGCGCGGATCGAGCACATCCACGTAAGCGACATCCGCGGCGCGGCGCGGGATTTCTCGACTCTGCGCCCGATCTACCACCCCGGCGAGGGGACGATCGATTTTCCCGCTTTCGCGCGGATCCTGCGAGGGCACGGCTACGCCGGCACGCTGACGCTCGAGTCTCCCGTATCGAGCGCGGCGGGCGCCGACGCCGAAAAACTCGCGCGGTCGCTTGCGTACGTCCGGGAGCTGCTCTGCCGAAACGTACCGGAGACAGAGGATCCGGGAACGCCGCCCGCCGCCCTCTCCGCGAAGACTTGACAACGCGGCGCCGTCCGCGTATAATATCAAGGAAGATACCGAACAAATTCAGACAATGATGGAGGATCGTATGAAACCGTTTCTCGACGCGAATTTTCTTCTGAACACCGAGGTGTCCCGCGAGCTGTTCCACAACTACGCGGAAAAGCTCCCGATCATCGACTACCACTGCCACGTCAGCCCGAAGGACATCGCCGAGGACAAGCAGTACTCGAACATCACCGAGCTGTGGCTCGGCGGCGACCACTATAAGTGGCGCGCGGTCCGCTCCGCCGGCGTGCCGGAGAAGTACATCACCGGCGACGCCTCCGACTACGACAAATTCAAGGCGTACGCGTCGGTCATGCCCTCGCTGATCGGCAACCCGCTCTATCACTGGACGCATCTCGAACTGCAGCGGTACTTCGGCTGCGATCTCATCCTCAGCGAGAAGACCTGCGACGAGATCTGGCGCCTGACGTCGGAGATGCTCGCCTCGCCGGAGATGAGCGTCCGCAATCTGATCCGCCGCTCCAACGTCGATCTCATCTGCACGACGGACGATCCGGCGGACACGCTCGAGTACCATGCCGCGCTGGCGGCGGACAAGAGCTTTGCGACGAAGGTGCTGCCGGCGTTCCGCCCGGACAAGGCGTTCAATATCAACAAGGCCGGCCTGCGCGCCTACTACGACCGTCTCAGCGCCGCCGCCGGCGTCAAGATCACCGACGTCGCCTCCCTGAAGGAGGCGCTGTCCCGCCGGATCGATTTCTTCGATTCGATGGGCTGCCGCACCGCCGACCACGGGCTGGACGAGTATCCGACGTTCGTGCGCCCGAATCCGCACGCCTCCGACGAGGCGCTGGGAGTCGCGCTCGCCTCCGACGGCGCGGACGTGACGCCGGAGCAGATGTCCGAGTTCAAGACGGATATCCTCACGTTCCTCGCCGGAAAATACACGGAGCACGGCTGGGTCATGCAGATCCACTGCGGCGTATGGCGCAACGCGAACGCGAAGATGTTCGCGTCTCTCGGACCGGATACGGGCTTCGATACGATCGCGGGCAACAGCATCACGACCTTCGCGCGGCTCTTCGACTGGATGGAGCAGAGCGCCGGGCTCCCGCGCACCGTCGTGTATTCGATCGATCCGTCGGAGAACGCGGCGATCGGCGCGATGCTCGGATGCTTCCAGACCTCCGGCGACGGGATGCCTCGCATGATGCAGGGCTCCGCCTGGTGGTTCAACGACACGCTGGACGGAATGACGGCGCAGATGAAACAGCTCGCCAACCTGTCCGTCTTCGGCAAGTTCCTCGGCATGCTGACGGACTCCCGCAGCTTCACTTCGTATCCGCGGCACGAATACTTCCGCCGTATCCTCTGCCGCGTGATCGGCGAGTGGGTGGAAGACGGTCTGTATCCGGCGGACGCCGAGGCGCTCGCGCAGCTCGTGTGCGACGTCTGCTACAACAACACGAAGAATTACTTCGGCTTCAAGGTCGTGGACTGAGGCGGTCATGCAGGATGCACTGATCGCCGCGATCCGCGAGGCCGGACGGATCATGCGCGGCGCGCACGACGCCGCCCGCACCGTCACGGCGAAGCCGGGCGAGGCGAATTTCGTCACGGCGTACGACGTCGCGGTACAGCGGTTCCTCTTTTCGCGCCTCGGCGCGCTGTACCCGGACGCCGCGTTCGTCGGCGAGGAGGACGGCGCGGACGACGTCGCGCGGCTCTGCCGCGGACGCGCGTTCGTCATCGACCCGATCGACGGGACGACGAATTTCATGCGCGGGTTCGGACACAGTGCCGTTTCCGTCGCCCTGTGCGAGAACGGGGAGGTCGTGCTCGGCGCCGTGTACGACCCGTATACGGACGAGCTGTTTTACGCCGAGCGCGGACGAGGCGCGCGGCTTCTGCGGGCGGGGGAGAGTTCCGCGCTCCGCGTCAGCGGCCGCCCGCTCTCGGACGGGCTCATCCTCTTCGGCACTTCCCCCTACTACGCGGATACGCGCGACGGAACGTTCGCCGCGGCGCGCATTCTGTTCGATCACGCGCTGGATATCCGCCGCGGGGGATCCGCGGCGCTCGATCTCTGCACGATCGCCGCCGGACGGGCGGAGGTTTTCTTCGAGATGCGCCTCTCGCCGTGGGATTACGCGGCGGGGATGCTCCTCGTCCGCGAGGCGGGCGGGACCGTGACGGCGCCGGACGGCGCGCCGGTGCCGCTTGAACGTCCGAGCGGGATCCTTTGCGGCAATCCGACCGCGTATACGGAGGCGGCCGCTCTTCTGAGACAGTTATAACGAAAACGCCGCCGTTTTCAAACGGCGGCGTTTTTCTTTGCGGGACGGTCAGGAGCCGATATCCGTGACGTGCAGCGTACCGTCGGAGACGGTGAAGCTGACCTCGGCGCCGGCGAACGAGACGGTGTAGACGCGCGCGTCCTCCTGATAGGAGGGACGCGGATCCTCCGCGAGACAGGCGAGCAGCGTTTCGCGCTTCGGCTCCGGGATGCGCGAGAGGAGCTCGGACGGGCACTCCACGGCGAGCCGATCCTCCCGGTGCGCGTCCGCGTAGCCGCACGCGGCGTCCGGATGCGCGTCGGTGAAGGGAAGATACGGCTTGATATCGAAGATCGGCGTCCCGTCCACGAGATCCGCGCCGCCGACGAGGAGCACGGTCCCCTCCGCCGCCGTTTCTTCCGTGCCGAGGAGGCGGACGGAGGAGAGGCCGATCGGATTCGGGCGGAAAGGGGAACGGCTGGCGAACACGCCGACGCGCGTGTTGCCGCCGAGCCGCGGCGGACGCACGGTGGGCGACCATTCGCCGCGGTGCGAGAGGGAAAAATCGAACAGGAGCCAGAGGTGGGAGAATTCCCCGATCCCCCGCAGCGCGTCCGGATTGCGGAAGGCGGGGAGGAAGACGACGCGTCCCACGAGAGAGGGGACGCGGCCGCTCTGGCGCGGCACCCCGAACTTCTGCGGGAAATCCGTGCGGATGACGGCGACGGGACGGAAAACGGTTTCGTTCATGGCGGCAGCTCCCTTATGAGGACGGTACGTTTTTTTGCTTTTATACATTTATTATACAGGATCCGGCGGGAAAACGCAAGAGCGGACGTTTCGGAACGGGTGTTATTTCACGTCTTGAGAAAGTATCCCGGAATTGGGTCATATGCCCAAATATCGGGCGGAAACGCTCGGTATTTTTTCAAAAGAAGAGGCGAAAAAAAAACAAATAGCTCTTTACAAATGAAAATCATTGTGATATAATTATCATAACTTTAGGTATGGAATTTTGGAAAGCGGTTTTTACAGCGGAGGACGACGGATGAACGAACGGCAGGAGAATCAGGAGCTCGATATATTGCAGTTAATCACTACCGTGCTCCGCCGTTGGTGGATCGTGGCGATCGCAGCCGTCGTGTGCGGCGTCGGGTACTTCCTGTACACGTATTTCTTTGTGCAGCCCACCTATCAGTCGTGGGTGGATCTGTACGTCAACAATTCGACGATCTCCGTCGGCAGCGTCAGCGTCACCGCCGGTCAGATCAACGCCTCCCGCGCGCTCGTTTCGACGTATTCGACCATTCTGAAAACGCGTCTGACGATCGAAGAAGTCATCGTCCGCGCCGGCGTTCCCTATTCATACGGCAAACTCAGTTCGATGATCAGTTGTGCCTCCGTCAACGACACCGAGATCTTCCGCGTGAAAGTGACGGATACCGATCCGGAGACCGCCTGCCTGATCGCCAATACGATCGCGGAGGTGCTCCCGGAGCGCGTTTCCAAGGTGATCGACGGTACGTCCGTGCGGCTGGTCGATCCGGCGGTGGTAGCGACGGGCCGCTCCAGCCCGAGTTACAGCCGCGCGGCGATCATGGGCATGGTGGTGGGTGTAGTGCTCAGCGTAGCGGCGATTTTGCTCTACGAGTTTTTGAACGATACGATCGATTCCGAGGATTGGGTCGTGACCACGTTCAAGGACAGCATCCCGCTCCTCGCGGTGATCCCCGAGACCGGAAGTCAGAACGGCCGCGGTTACGGACGGTATTCGCGGTACCGCTCTCATTATTATTACACGAGCGGTACTCATTCCGGCGGCAATGAATAAAGGAAAAACGAATGATTGACTTTTTGAAAAAGAGAAAAGGCACCGAAGAAAAAGAAAATAATTCTTCTGTAAAAATCGGAGAAGACCTTGACTTTGCGACAAAAGAGGCGTATAATTTATTAAGGACTAATTTATTCTTCTCTTTTCCGGAGAAAACGGACGGAAAACTGATCGGCATCACGAGTTCCTGCCCGCAGGAAGGGAAAAGCTTCACGGCGATCAACCTTTCCTACGTGCTGGCTGAAGCCGGCAACAAGGTGCTTCTGATCGACGGTGACATGCGCCGTCCTTCCATTGCCAAGACGCTGAAGAAGCCGCTTTCACCCGGGTTGTCCAATCTGCTCGTCAACGGCGATCAGAGCGTGATCCACAAGGGCGTGCTTCATGAGAACATGAGCGTCATTATGGCGGGCGATCTCCCGCCGAATCCTTCCGAACTCATTAGTTCCGGGAAGATGAGCAGCATCCTCGCCGTGTTCTCCAAACATTTCGATTATATCATTCTGGATCTTCCGCCGGTCAATTCGGTGTCGGATCCGATTGCGATTTCTCAGGTGGTGGACGGGATTCTCGTCGTGCTCCGTCACGAGGTCACGCGGCGCAGCGACGTGCTGGAAACAATCCGCCAGCTCCGTTTCGCGAAGGCTCGTATCCTCGGCTTCGTGTACAACGGCTACACGTACCACGGTCGTCCGTATTACAGAAAGTCTCATTATTATAAAGAGTACAAGAATTATTATGTTTCCAAATCGTCAGGCGACGATACAGATAAAGCATAGTGATCGGGTAGGAGGCGATTGCTGATGAACAATGGTATATGGAAGAGAGCCGCCGCATTGCTTTGCGCGTGCGTGATGCTCTTGGGAGTTGCCATGGGAACGTCCGCCGCTTCGCCCGGTGGAGAAACGAAGTATGTGAGCCCCGTAAACTTCACCGCCCTGAAAAAGGTGAATCCCGACGTTTACGCGTGGATCGACATCCCGGATACGGATATATCCTATCCGGTCGTCAACCGCGCAGGGGACGACAGTTTTTACCTGACGCGCAACGTCCTCGGAAAAAAGGACAAAAAGGGCGCGCTCTTTACGGAAAGCTACAACAACCTCCGCTTCACCGACCGCGTCACCGTGATCTACGGTCACAATACGCTGGACGGATCTCTCTTCGGTACTCTGCAGAAGGACTATTCCAACGCAAAGTTCTTCAAGGAACACAAGAAGATCATGGTGTATCTTCCGGACGGCGAATTTGAGTACACAGTTTTCGCGGCGGTTCCGTACTCGAACGTCCACCTCTTATATTACTATGATTTTACCCGTCCCCGCGTTTTCAATGCATTCTTCAAGAATCTGTACTCCATTCGGGCACTGGAAGCGAACATCGATCGCAAGGTGATACTGAACCCCGACGATGACATCCTGATCCTCTCCACGTGTCTGAAAGGAAACAGCAACAAAAGGTATCTCGTACTTGCCGTCAAAAAACGGCCGGTCCAAAATTCTCTAAATGAAGAAAGGGTATTACCATGAAAAGAACTATTTCATTCATTGCAGCGGTCGTTTTCTTCCTGAGTTTCGCGCTTACCTGCGGTGCGATCGACATTTTCACGAAGAGCGTTACCCAGTGGGATTCGCCGGCTTTGATCGCCCCGAACATCCCCGACGGTGAGGGCGCTGTGGCGGCTCTGTATAAGGGCGACGATATCGTCCGTCTGATCGCTTTCGACGAACTCTCGATCATTTCCTACACCGAGAGAAACAAAGCGGATCCCAACGTCCAGGCGGCGCTCGTCAACGCGTTCAACGGCATTCTGGATGCCGATTCTCTGGACGGTGTGATCATCGGACTCGGTGATGCGAGAGAAGACGTCAAAGCAGACGAGTACATCGCGAAGAAGATGTTCGAACTCGTTCTGGCGGAAGAGCCTTTCAATATGCTGATGGGTGACGAAGAAATCTATCTGAAGATGACGTTTAACACGAAGTACAGAAGCAAGGACGATGTCCCCACGATCGCGTACAACTGCGACGGCACTCAGTGGAAAGTTCTGGATCCTTCCAACATTACTTTCAACGCTGCCGACGGTTCGATCACCGTTCGTTTTTACGAACTGTGCACGTTCCTCTTCCTGATCCCCGATGACGGTTCCCTGTTTGTGACCGATCCGGATGTCACCTCTCCGGGAACGATGGAGGTCGCTGATTCCTTCAAGGTCGGAACGATCATCGCTGTGACTGCTGCCGTGGTTCTCGCGGGCGGTGCTGCGTTCGTTCTCACCTCCAAGAAGAGAAGCGCCTGAGTCAAACATGATAAGGAGATTGCACATCTTTGGGTGGGCAATCTCCTTTTTTTGTAAAAGAAATGAAAAAAACAACGATTCGAAAATTACTTCCCGTATTCATCGGCATCCTGGCGTTCGGCGTGCTCGCCGGCGCGTTGTACGGGATAGAGTGGTATACGAAGAACGGCGGGGAGCCGGAGAAAGGCGCTCTCGACGTTCTCCGCGAAAAGGAGATCGTTTACTTCGACGACGTTCCCTACCTGCCGAAATCCGATCTGAAGACGCTGCTCGTGATCGGCGTGGACAAAAACGGAGAGATGAAATCGAGCGAGTCGTACATCAATACGGCGCAGTGCGATTTTCTTCTCCTTTTCGTCATGGATACGCTGAAAAGCGAGTATACGCTTCTGCATATCAACCGTGACACGATGGCTGACGTGGATGAGATCGCTATCAACGGTAAAGTCTCCGGCACGGCGTATGAACAGCTTGCGCTGGCGCACACGTACGGCGACGGGATGGAAGTCAGCTGCGCGAATACGGTCACCGCCGTTTCCCGCTTTCTGTACGGCGTGCCGATCGACAGTTATTTTGCCATGACGATCGACGCTTTGCCGATCATCAACGATTATCTCGGCGGCGTGACGGTCACGGTGCCGCAGGATCTGACCGCAGTGGATCCGGCGCTGAAACTCGGCGCGGAAGTGACGCTGATGGGAAAACAGGTGGAAATGTTCGTCCGTTCCCGCAGCGGGCTTGAGGACTCCTCCAACCTTGCACGCATGGAGCGGCAGAAGACGTATCTCAACGCCTTGATCCGTACTTTCGCGGAAAAGGATCTCTCCGACGAGGAACTGCTTCGGGCGTACGACAAGACGGCGCCGTATATCCTGTCCGATCTCAGCGCGGCGACGCTGTCCGACATGCTGAAGAATCTCCCCGCGTATCGTCTTTCGCGGATCGTTTCGCCGGAAGGCGAGGCGCGCGTCGGACGGGAATATATGGAATTCTATGCGGACGACGAAGCGCTGAAGGAGCTCGTCATCGACGTTTTCTATACCCCGGCGGAATGATCTGCACGGCGGGCGAGGAAACTCTATGATTGATTTTCATGCGCATATCCTTCCGGAAATGGACGACGGAAGCAGTTCGCCCGAGGAATCGGCGGCGATGCTGACGGCGATGGCGGAGCAGGGTGTGACTTCCGTCGTCGCGACGCCGCATTTCTACCCGGACAGCGAAGATCCGGGCGCGTTTCTCACGCGGCGCGCCGCGGCGCTCAAGCGTCTGCGCGGCGTGTGGCGTCCCGGTATGCCGAGGGTATATCTCGGCGCCGAGGTCGCGTTCTATACCGGGATCAGCCGCAGTGCCGCACTGCCGTCTCTGTGCACCGTCGGAACGGAAATGATCCTTGTGGAGATGCCCTTTCTGCGCTGGTCCGCTTCGGTGCTCGCCGAGCTCGACTCCCTGCGCACGGAACGGGGGCTTCTCGTGACGGTGGCGCATATCGAACGGTATGCGGACATGCAGCCGCGCGGGATCGAGCGGGAGCTGGCGGACAGCGGGGTCCTTCTGCAGGCAAACGCATCGTATTATCTGTCGCGGCACACGGCGCGTCAGGCGCTGCGTCTGTACGCCGCGGGACTGACGCCGCTGCTCGGCTCCGACGCACACAACATGACCTCCCGCCCGCCGACGCTCGGCGACGCGGCGGCGCTTCTGCGCGAACGCGCGCCGCGGCAGTTTGTGCGGTTCACGCTTTTCTCCGAAGTGCTCCTGCGTCAGGCGGAGCCGGTCATCGGATGAAAATCAGCGCCGTTTTTTCAGCGCGGTACTGGACAACGGCGGAAAAATGTGTTATAGTTATATAAGCCGATCATGATTCGGCGATGGCGCGGGGCGCCATACCTCATCCTGTTTGCTGCCGGCGCTTCCCGTGCCGGTGTCGAGCAATATATCAAAGAAAAGGAGAATTGTTATGGGACTCATCAAAGCAATTACCGGCGCGATCGGAGGAACTCTCGCGGATCAGTGGAAGGAGTTTTTCTACTGCGAAGCGCTTCCGGCGGATATCCTTGTCGCCAAGGGAAAGAAGAAAGTGTCGAACCGCTCTTCCAATACGAAGGGTGAGGACAACGTCATCTCGAACGGGTCGATCGTCTCCGTTGCCGACGGTCAGTGCATGATCATCGTCGAGCAGGGCAAGGTCGTCGAGCTGTGCGCCGAGCCCGGTGAATTCCGTTATGATACGAGCCTGTCCCCCTCCATTTTCGCGGGCAGCCTGACGGAAGGTCTCGTGGGCGCGGCAAAGGACGCGTGGGAACGCTTCCAGTTCGGCGGCGGCGCCGGCAAGGATCAGCGGGTGTACTACTTCAACATCAAGGAGATCCCCGGCAACAAGTACGGCACGGCGAATCCCGTTCCGTTCCGCGTGGTCGTAAACGAGCAGCTCGGCTATAAGCTCTCCGTCGACCTCCGCTGCAACGGCGAATATTCCTACAAGATCGTGAACCCGATGCTGTTCTACACGAACGTGTGCGGCAACGTCGCCAATACGTACGACCGTACCGAGATCGACAGCACGCTGAAGAGCGAGATTCTGAACGCGCTCCAGCCGGCGCTCGCCAAGATCGCGGCGCAGGGCATCGAGTACTACGAGATCCCCGCGCACACCATGGAGATCCGTGCCGCGCTGAACGAGGTCCTTTCTTCCGAGTGGGGCGAGAAGCGCGGTCTGACCGTCTTCTCCTTCAACGTCAACTCCCTGTCGATCCCCGACGAGCAGAAGAAGAAGATCACCGAGTGGGAAGAGAACGCGATGACGCTCAATCCGGCGACGGCAGCCGCCCGGATCGCCGGAGCGCAGGCGGACGCCATGCGCACGGCGGCCGGCAACGCCGGCGGAGCCGCTACGGGCTTCATCGGTATGAATATGGCAGCCGGCGCGGGCGGAGCCAACACCGCCGCCCTCTATCAGATGGCGCAGCAGCAGGCGCCCGCCGACGGCTGGAAGTGCTCCTGCGGCGCGACGGTGAACGGGAACTTCTGCCCGCAGTGCGGCGCGAAGAAGCCGGAGCCGAAGCCGGCGGACGGCTGGAAGTGCCCGAAGTGCGGCGCGGACGTCAGCGGCAACTTCTGCCCGGAATGCGGCACGAAGAAGCCGGAGCCGAAGCCGGACGGATGGACGTGCCCGGAATGCGGCGCGGTCAACAAGGGCAAGTTCTGCTCGGAATGCGGCGCGAAGAAGCCGGCGGGCGCGAAGCTGTACAAGTGCGACAAGTGCGGCTGGGAGCCTGAGGATCCGGAGCATCCGCCGAAGTTCTGCCCGGAATGCGGCGATCCCTTCGACGACAGCGACGTCAAGGCATAATACAGGTATTCATGCGTCAAAAGAGCGGATGATATCATCCGCTCTTTCGACCGTATAACGCATAGGAGGTGCGTCCGTGGCGGATGTATTGGAATATAAGTGCCCATGCTGCGGCGGTGCGATCGCCTTTGACAGTACGGCGCAGAAGCTGAAATGCCCGTACTGCGATACGGAGTTCGATATCGGGACGGTACAGTCCTACAACGATTCCGTGGGGCAGGATCAGGCCGACGATATGCAGTGGGACATGTCGGCGGGGAACGAGTGGCAGCCCGGCGAGACCGAGGGGATGCGCGTGTACGTCTGTCGTTCCTGCGGCGGCGAGATCGTCGCGGAGGAAACGACGGCGGCGATGCTCTGTCCGTTCTGCGGCAATCCGGTCGTAATGACGGAGAATGTCAGCGGCATGCTGAAGCCGGATTACGTCATCCCGTTCAAGCTCGACAAGAAAGCGGCGAAGCAGGCGTTCATGAATTATACCCAGGGGAAGAAACTGCTCCCGCGCCTCTTTCACGACGAAACGCATATCGACAAGCTGCAGGGCGTCTACGTCCCGTTCTGGCTCTTTGACGCGGACGTCGCGGCGGATATCCGCTACCGCGGCACGCAGGTGCGCCACTGGAGCGACAGCAAGTATAACTATACGGAGACCTCGTATTACGCGCTGGAGCGCAGCGGCAACATCGCCTTCGACCGCGTGCCGGTGGACGGCTCCCGGAAGATGGCGGACGATCTGATGGAATCGATCGAGCCGTACGATTTCAGCGCCGCCGTCCCGTTCCAAACCGCCTACATGGCCGGCTACGTGGCGGATAAGTACGACGTGACCGCCGAGCAGAGCATCGACCGTGCGAACGAGCGCATCAAGAACAGCACGGAGAGGACCTTCGCGGGGACCACGTCCGGGTATGCGGCCGTCCAGACCGAGCACAGCAATATCCGACTGTTCAACGGACGTACGCGCTATGCGCTCTATCCCGTGTGGCTGCTCAACACCACGTGGAACGACGGAAAATACGTCTTCGCCATGAACGGGCAGACGGGGAAATTCGTGGGCGATCTCCCGATGGACAAGAGCGCTTACCGCAAGTATTTCCTCACGTCGTTTCTGATCGTCGCCGCCATTGCCATGGGGGTCACGTACCTCGTGTGGCGTTTCCTTATGTGAGGTGAACGCGATGAAGAAAACGTGGATCAGGACCGTCTTCCTTCTTCTGCTCGCCTTGCTGCTCGTGCCGACCGCGTATGCCGACACGGAAGCGGCGGACGCGTCCGACGAGCCCGCCGAATACTACCGCGCGATCGACGCCGCCGATCTGCTGACGGAATCCCAGTTGCAGTCGCTCAACGAGCTCCTCGATTCCATCAGCGAGAGATACGGCACGAACGTCTGCGTCATGACGATCGATTCGCTCGAAGGATACACGGCGGAGGAAGTGGCGGATTATTATCTCGAAGAGCTCTATAACAACGAGGGCATCCTTCTGCTCGTCAGCATGGGCGAACGGAAGTGGCATATGAGCACCGGGGGCGACGGGATCCGGCTCTTCACCGATTACGGACTGGAGTGTCTGGAGGATAAGTTCATCGACGCGCTGAGCGCCGGATACTACTACGACGCGTTCACGGACTTCGGCCGCGGCGCCGAGGAGTATCTGCGGTTCGAGGCGCAGAACGATCACGCCTTTGACGTGTGGGACGCGCCGAAGGATCCGTACAACCCGATATTGTGCATCGTCATTTCGCTCGTCGTCGGGCTGATCGGCGCGGCGATCTATACGGGCAAGCTCAAGAGCGAGCTGAAGCCGGTGCGCTTCCAGCCCGGCGCCGGCGCATACGTGCGGGACGGCAGCTTCCAGCTTACCGCCTCGAACGATATGTTCCTCTACCGTAACGTGACCCGGACGGTACGTGAATCGAGCTCGTCGGGACGCGGCGGCAGCAGCACGCATACGAGTTCCGGCGGTCATTCTCACGGCGGCCGCGGCGGCAGTTTCTGACGCGGGACCGTCTTTTATCGGAAAAATCAGGGAACGGCGGAACATTTCTCCGCCGTTCTCCGTCCAACGGACGAAACGCCGGAAACGGCGTATCCTCCCGCACGGGAATACTTTTCGGAATCAAAAAAGGAGAAAGACAATGAGAAACCTTCGCTGCACGATCGCACTCGTCCTTGCGGCGCTGTTCGCGTTCGCGTGCGTTCCCGCCGCTTTGGCGGCGGATCAGAGCACGCCGCCCGTCAATACGATCCAGCTCACCGATCTGGACCGCACGGTCATCCAGGATATCCTGAACGGAAAAGTCACAAAGAACGCGGACGGGACGTATCACGTCGCGTCGCTGAACCAGGACATTCCCGAGCAGGCGTACGTGTACTATATGTACGTCATTTACAACAAGCTCTACAGCGGCACCGTCCAGACGCCGTCCGTCACGTATCCGATCAATTACTGGAATCCGTGGGTCGGCGGCAATCAGCTGCAGAAGATCGAGACGACCATGAACCAGTACGAGACCATGTATATCGGCGCGCAGACGCCGTATACGTACACGAGCTCCGATCCGACGAAGGTACTCGTGACCTCCACGGGCGTGATCCAGGCGCTGAAGCCGACGGACGAGAACGAGCCGGTCTTCGTGTTCGGTACGATCGGCAGCACGACCTATTTCGTCTATATCATCACCGTGAAGGCGGCGGAATTCTCTCCGCTGAACTGCACGATCGACGTGACGGTGATGAACTCCGTTCTGACGCCGAGGATGTCGACGACGGTATACGCCGTCCTGCTGTATAACGGGACGCGCCTCTATACGGATCTCGTTCTCTCCGTGGACGATCCGTCGGTCGCTTCGCTGAGCGGCAGCACGCTGACGGCGAAGAAGGCGGGCACCGTGACGGTGACCGCGACGATGCCCTCTCTCGGTCTGACCGGCACGACGAAGGTGTACGTCTACGACCCGACGACCGGGATCCCGACGACCTCCGGCGGATCGACCCCGCAGACCGGGTCGAACGGCAGCGGCCATTGGAGCATTTCGATCGACAACGGGCAGACGCCGGTCCTCGTGAATCCCTCGTTCCTCACGAACGGCACGATCGTGATCCCGGTGAACGGCACGGTGTCCGAGGCGCTGCTCAACGCCATTGATTCTTCCAAATATAACGTCCGGTACCTCATGACGTACGTGAACGGCGTGCTGCAGCCCGCGCTCGTGCTCGTCCCGAAGACGGAGACGCCGGAGCCCGAACCGGAAGCGGAGCCGCAAGAGCCCGCGGAACCGCAGCCGACCGCCGAGGAGATCGCGGCGCAGAAGGCCGCCGAGGAAGAAGCGGCGCGTCAGAAGGCGCTGGAGGAACGGATCGCACAGGCGAAGGCGGGGAAGCTCGACTGGGACGAGATCTACATGGATCTCTACCGCGATTCCTATTACGTGAACGCCGTCGATTTCGTCTTGACGAAGGGCTATATGACCGGCAAGACGGACACCACGTTCGCGCCCACCGCGAAGGTGACGTTCGCCGACGTCCGCGCGCTGTTCATCGCCTATCTCAAGATGAGCGAGACGGATTTTGACGCGCTCGGCTTCTTCAAGGGATACGTGATGACGAAGCAGGTCACCCGTCAGGAGCTTGCGACGCTGTACGCCAAGCTCGCCGCCTATAAGAAGATCGATACGACCGCGAAAGCGGATCTGACCGTATACGAGGATTACGGTCAGGTGAAGGCGGAGCACGCGGATGCGTACGCGTGGGCGATCGGCCGCGGCATCATCAACAAGACGGCGCTGCGCATCATGCCGGAGACGCTCGTCGACCGCGCCAGACTCGCACAGACGCTGTACAATTTCAACCGCTTCTACGGCTGATACGGCGATATCCCCGCGCCCGGAGGGCAGACGAACTGTCCTCCGGGCGTTTTTGCGGGATCAGGGACGGCTGGGGCGGAATTTTGAAAAATAGCGAAAACGTCTTGAATTTCCGCCGGAGATGTGATACAATAATGCGGGTGCGGCGGAGAGTCCGGGATACGGAAGCCGTGCCGCCGTACGCCGGTGTGATGGAATTGGCAGACTTGGCAGACTCAAAATCTGTTCCTGGCAACAGGGTGCGGGTTCGACCCCCGCCACCGGCACCAAACGAACAGAGGGGGGATACCCCCCTCTGTTCGTTTTATAAAAGAGCGGGGGGCGAAGAGGGCGCGTAGTGAATGACAGTCCGGGGGACTGTCAGAGCGCGCCCCGACCGAGCCCGCAGGCGAGACCGACCCCCGCCGCCGGCACCAAG
>JAEEYP010000100.1 GCA_016288155.1 Clostridiales bacterium
GGAGACCGGACGTTCGGCCTTCGGCGGGACCGGAGGCGGCAGCAATGGCATGGGTCGGGAATATGGCGTGGAGGATCGGGGAGATCTCCGATCTGAACGGGCAGCTGGACTGGACGTTTGAGCACGGCCTGAAGGCGGTATAGGTGTCTCGCTATCGCGCGCGAGATCATCGGCAGCGACGCCGATGCGGAGGAATGCTGGAACGACGCCTGTCTCGCCATATGGGATTCGATCCCGCCGCAGAAACCGGAGTCGCTCAAAGCGTACGCGCTGCGCATCTGCCGGAACATCGCGCTGAACAGAGCGCGGCACAACGGCCGGCAAAAGCGCGCCGCCGTTTTCGTGGAGCTGGACGAGTGCGTTTCCGGATCCGTTCCGGAAAGGGAGCCGCAGGAGATCGGGCGCATCGTCGACCGATTCCTCGAAACGCTGCCGAAACGCGAGGCCGCGATCTTTCTGCACAGGTATTTTTGTTCCGAGCCGGTGCAGCAGATCGCCGCGGCGATCGGCCTCACGGAGAATCAGATCTCAAAGATCCTGCAGAAGCTGCGGCGCAGACTGAAAAAACAACTGGAAAAGGAGGACATTCACGTATGAAAGGGAAACTGGATCCCGAGACACTGTACGAAGGGATCGGACAGATCTCCGACAAGTGGCTGACGCTGCTCGACGGACCCGTGCCGACGGAACAAAAGGAGGAACGCCGCTTCGTCGGGTACGAACTGAGAAAGCTTCTCGGCGTGAAATATCTGTGGGTGTTCCTCTTCGTGTTTCTGATGCTCAACTCCGTGCTCGCGTGGAACGCCGCCGGCAGATCGTCCGCCGCCCGGGATCCGATGCGGGCGATCTCGGAGTATTTCGCCGCGAATCCCGCGGGTCCCGCCGGGATGGGGGCGGGGCAGGACGCGCTCGACCGCGCCGCCCGCGCCGCGCGGGAATATCCCGAGACGATCGACCGCGTCATCGACCGCGCGTACGCCAATCTGGATTCCTTCGCCGACATGGGGGTCGGGGAGGATTCCTTCACTCGGCGCTACCAGCTCCGCGTGATCGAACTGTACGAGGCGGCGCGGGACAGCGTGGAGCTGCAGGTGGAATACGTCCGCGGCTGGGAAGAGTACTTCTCGTACGACACCGTGAACGTCTTCATCTTCCTGATGCTCGTCATGCTCGGCAGCATCATCTTCGCGCAGGAAAAGCAGACCGGCTTTCTGCCCATCATGAGGACGGCGAGATACGGCCGCGCAAGGACGGCGGTCTCAAAGATCCTCACGATGCTCCTCCTCAGCAGCGTCTTCGTCGTGATGTTCACGCTCTCGACCTTCGCGGTGTACGGACTGCGGATCGGCTTTTCCTCGCCGGGCAACGCGATCCAGGCGCTCTCGCCCTTCACGCTCTCGCCGTACCGGATCAGCATCGGGGAGTATTTCGCCGTTACGCTCGGCGTGAAGCTGCTCACGTTCGCGGCGTTCTCGATGATCGTCCTCGCGCTGTCCGTCGTGTTCTACAACTATATCCTCATCTACTTCGCGGGGCTCGGACTGTTCGGGATCAATTTCCTGTTCTATACGATCTCCTACGTCGACGCGAACTCCGTGTTCAAGAACCTCAATCTCGTGACGGCGGCGGCGGTCAAGCCGCTCTTCGTCCGCTACCGCGCTATGAATTTCTTCGGGAACGTCGCGGGCTTCGTGCCGAGCCTGTGCGTGATATTCCCGCTCGTGATCGTCGTCTGCGCCGTCGTTCTGACCGTACTGTACGTCCGCGGGACGAGCGGCGTCCGCGTCGCCTGGATCGACGCCGCTCTTGCCCGGTGCATGACGGCGGCGGCACGCGTCCGGCGGCTCTTCACGCCGGTCAGGCGCGCGGAGCCGCGCCGACCGCGCAAGCCGCGCAGAGCGCGCGTCTACAGCCGCTCTCTCGTCCTTGCCGAGGCGTATAAGACGCTCGTGTCTTCCCGCCTCTTCGTCGTCGTATTGCTCATCCTCTGCGTGAAGGTCTGGTACTCCGCGAAGATCAACGCTCCCGCGAAGTCCTACGCGGACGCGGTCTACGAGGAATATATGACCGTCCTCGAAGGCGAGGTGACGGAGGAGAAGCTCGCGTATATCGCCGCGGAGCGCGCCGCGATCGACGAAACGCTCGCCCGGCTCCCGGTCATGGAGCAGCTGCACGCCGAGGACGAGATCAGCTTCGAGGAGTGGAGCGCCTTCATCAGCGAGTACACCAACGCGTCCTCCCGCACGAAGCTGCTCGAAGCGGTCGAGGAGCAGGCGGCGTATCTTCAGGAGAAGGAGGCGGAGACGGGGATCAGGGGCTGGTTCCTCTACGATACCGGCTGGAGCAAGTTCTATTCCGAGGACGCCGATCTCTTCCTCTACGCGTCGGTCCTTCTGCTCCTGACCGGATCCTTCGCGGCGGAGTACGTGTCGCGCTCCTCCGCCGGCGAGTTCGCGGGACTGCTCCGCTCCACGAAGAACGGGCGGGACAGGACGTTCCGCGCCAAGCTGATCTCCTCCGGCACGATCGCTTTGCTCCTCGCCGTCCTTACCGGCGCGGCGGACGCGGCGATCATCTTCGGAGGATACGACATGCCCGCCGGGAACGCGCCGCTTCTCTCTCTGCAGATGTTCTCCGACGTGACGGGTTCCATCACGGTGGCGCAGTATTTCGCCCTGTTCTCCCTCATGCGCATCGTGGGCACGTGGCTCATGGCGATGCTCGTCTGTGCGCTGTCGGAGCTGCTCGCGAAATACGTCCCGGTCCTCGGCGCGGCCGTCGTGCTCACGCTTTTGCCCGCGCTCTGCGTGTACTTCGGCTTCGCAGCGGCGGGAAAAGTGAACTTCCTCAATCTGCTGGCGGGCACGCCGCTGTTTCTGCAGTCGGCGCGGACGCCGCTCTTCGGCAGCGGCTACGCGATGCTCGTGCTCTGGCTCGCCGTGGCGGCGGCGGCGGTGACGGCGATGATCCTGCCCGCCCGGAAGAAATTCGTCGAGTGATCCGCCGACGCCCGATCCGGATAATCTGTATATGAGGTGAAAGAAATGAAAAAGTACGTTCCGTATCTCTTGCTCGCGATCCTCTTTGCCGCGCTGCTGATGCTCTCTTCCTGCGGGGAGGAGAACTATCCGTTTACCGCCCCCGCCGATCTGTCATTGATGAAGGAGTTCTGGTTTGAGGGATATGGGTACGGCGTGGACTTTATGGGGGAAGTGACGAGCTTTCCCATCTACGCCCGCAAGGGGGCGTCGGACGTGAAGGAGCCCGTCTGCCGCGATCCGCTGTGCGATCACGTGCACGACTGCCCGGCGACCCTTCCGGTGGGAACGCAGACGTTCCTTGCCGTCGTCCGCAACCGCCGCGAAGAGATCTGCTTATACTTTACCGATTCCAATGAACAATACCGCGACGAATACAAAAAATGGAAGCACAAGACCACCCTGTACCGTTTGAACCTCGACACGATGACGAAGACCGCGATCGTATCGGAGATGACCGACGGAGTCAGCGGGTTTTGGCTCTATAAAAACGATATTTATCTGACTACGGCCGGTTACGGGTACGACGAAGAGACGGACAGAACGCGGTTTCTGGGGTACAACGTCTGGAAGGTGCCCGCGGACGGAGGAGAACTGAAGCAGATCGCGCGCTTCGATGGGATGTCGCTGTCCGTCGTCGGGATCGCACAGGCGGACGGGCGGACCGTATTTTACTGGATCGACGTAAACGACGACTATACGCTGTACGTTTCCCCGGAGGATTTCTCGGAGAAGACGAAGCTTGCCGACCGCGTGCTGCCGTTCGGCTGCTCCGTCATGGGCAGCAGCCTGATCTACGCCGTCGAGCGTGCGGACGCGGAGCCGCCGTTTGAGGTCGAGGCGATCCCCGGCGACGGCGGCGCGGACGAGGACGGAATGCGCACCGTCTTGTCCGACGGGAAGCTCGCCGACTACTACAAGCGGGACATGACCGACCCGGACGCGGAGCCCGCGCTTCTGTACGGCGGGGCGAGCAGCACCTACGGGCATTACGGCACGACGCTGTGGGCGGAGGGGGATACGATATACGTCGTCCCCTACGCGCCGAAGCTCGCAATGACGATCGACGCGCGGGAGGTCGAGCCGGAGACGGACGCGTCGGTCACGGGGTACTACGCCTCCGCCACCGGCGGCGCCGTCATCGGGATCGATCTCGCCACCGGGGAGCGGTGGGAGATCCCGACGCCGGGCTTTGACGCGGACAGCATCTTCGGCTTTGCGGAAGGAAAACTGTACGTGTACGGACTCATCATGGACCGCGAGAGGATCATCGACAATATCAGAGGAACCAGATTCTGGCAGGACAGCCTGGAGAACGGGGTCGTCCCGCGGGAAATACGCTTCATCGACGCGGGGCGGTGAGCCGCTTCGCATGATCTCAAACACGAGGTGAATGAAATGAAAAAGGTGACGCCGTATCTTTTGCTTGCGATCCTCTTTGCCGCGCTGCTGCTTCTGACGTCCTGCGGGGAGGGAGAGGGCTATCCGTTCGCCGCCGCCGTCTGCATATCCGAGCTGCAGGAGTTCTGGTTTGAAGGACGCGCGTACGGCGTGGACACGGTGGGGCATAATCCGAACCAATGGATCTACGTCCGCGAGGGGGACTCAAACGAAAAGAAGCCCGTCTGCCGCGATCCGCTGTGCGATCACCGGGGCGGCTGTCCGGCGCTCGTGTCGCTCTATGGCAACTATCTCGCCGTGGTCCGCAACGGCCGCGGAGAGATCTGCCTGTTCTTTACGGACGCCCGCGACCTCTACCGCGACGAGTTTAAAGACTCACATAAAAAATACGATATGTACTGCCTGAATCTCGATACGATGGAGAAAACGGCGATCTTCAAAGGGATGACCGATCAGGTGTACGGGTTCTGCCTCTATAAAGACGATATTTATCTGACCATAGACAGCTACAAAAAGGACGAGGAAAAGCAGAAGATGGTGCTGACGGGGGCAGGGATCTGGAAGGTGCCCGTGACCGGCGGCGAGCCGAAGCAGCTCACGATGGGAGACGGGAAGTTTTCCGGGGAGATCTATGCGATCGCGCAGGCGAAGGGGAAGACCTATATCTACTGGCGCGATCATTACGACAACCGCACGCTGTACGTCTCCCCGATCGACCTCTCCGAGAAGACGAAGCTCGCCGAGAACGTGGCGATCGGGAGCTTCGTCGTCGGGGATGCGCTGTATTACGCCGTCGATCACGCGGAGGCGGAGCCTCCCTTCCGGGTCCCCGCCGTCCCCGGCGACAGCGAAGCGGACGAGGACGGCATGCGGACGTTTTTCGCCCCCGGTATCGACAGCGAGATACGGCTCGCCGCGTACTACAAGCGGGATCTGACCGACCCGAACGCGAAGCCGGAACTCGTATACGACGGGGTCAGAACTCCCGGCTTTCTGGAAACGCCGCTGCTCGCGGACGGGAACGTGATCTACGTCATCCCCTACGCCCCCGCGCTCGCGGCGACGATCACCGCGAGCGATATCGATCCGGAGGAAGGGGTCAACCCCGTGGGGTACATTATAGACCGATCCTCCCGCGGGATCGTGGCGATCGACCTCACGACGGGGGAGGAACGGGAGATCCGCACGCCGGGGCTTGAAGTAAGGGGCCTTTGCGGGTCCGCGGACGGAAAGCTGAACGTTTTCGGCTATACCGCGGACAAGGAAGGGCTTGTCGAAAACATGAAGGCGAGAAGCAAAAAAAGCTGGACGGAGACACTCAAGGAGGGCGCCCTTCTCGGCGTAGGGGAGTGGCGGCTCGTCGATACGCAGGGGTGAACCGCTTTGCATGATCACATTCATGAGGTGAGGAAAATGAAAAAGTACGCGCCGTATCTTTTGCTCGCGGTCCTGTTCGCCGCGCTGCTGATCCTGACGTCCTGCGGGGGCGGCGAGGATTTCCCGTTCACCGTTCCCGCCAGCGTAGAACTGATGGAGGAATTCCACTTCGAGGGCTACGGCTACGGCGTGGACTGGGTGGGAGAGCTGACGACGGGATATTTCATCTACGCGCGCAAGGGGACGTCGGACGAGAAGGAGACTGCCTGCCGCGATCCGCTGTGCACTCACAGCGGCTACAGTTGTCCGGCCGTGCTGCATGATATACGAATGTGCCGTATCGCCGCGGTCCGCAACCGCCGCGGGGAGCTCTGCCTGTATTTCACCGACGTTTCCGACGAATACTTCGACGAGAATAAGAACTGGCGGCAAAAATACTCCCTGTACTGTCTGAATCTCGACACGATGACGAAGACCGCGGTCGTATCGGATCTGGACAACGGCCTGACCGGGTTCTGGCTGTACAAAAACTCTGTTTATCTGAGTATCACCGACTACCGGTATGAGGAAGTCAACGGGACGCAGACGAGAACGCTCGCGGGCGTCAATCTCTGGAAGGTGCCCGCGGACGGCGGCGCGCTGAAGCAGGTCACGCACGAGGAGGGCTACTGGTTCACGGAGATCCTCGCGATGGCGCAGGCGGGCGGGCAAACCGTCATCTACTGGCTCGACTATTACGATAATCAGACGCTGTACGTCTCCCCGGAGGATCTCTCCGAGAAGACGAAGCTCGCCGATCACGTAGCGGCGGGCGGCGGGGAATTCATCGTCGGGGACACGCTGTACTACGCGATCGACCGCGAGACGGAAGAGCCGCCGTTTCAGGTCGAGACGGTCCCGGGCGGCGGCGGCGCGGACGGGAACGGGATGCGGACGTTTTCATCCGTGCGGCTCGCCGCGTACTACAAGCGGGACTTGACCGATCCGACGGCGGAACCGGAACTCGTGTACGACGGGGTCAAGTCGCCCACCCGGATCGACAGATCGCTGATCGTGGACGGGAACGTGCTCTACTATATCCCCTACGCGCCCGCACTCGTGACGACGATCTCCGCGAGCGAGATCGATCCGGAGGTGAAGGAACAGCTCGTGGGATATATCGTCAGCTACGCCTCCCGCGGGATCATCGCGCGCGATTTAACGACGGGGGAGGAGCGGACGATCGCCACGCCGGGGCTCGATCCGAGAGGGATCCGGGGGATCGCGGACGGGAAACTGGACGTGTACGGCACCTGCATCGACAGGGACAAGGTCGTCGAACACTACAAAGGATACGTGGAGACTTCGCCGAGGATGTGGAAGGAAAGCTTCCGGGACAACGTGGGAGTCGGTTTCGGGGAATTCCGCTTCGTCGAGGTGGGAACACAAACGGAAGAAAAATAAAGGAGACGGACAATGACGCTTACGATCGATCGCATCACGAAATCCTACGGCACGAACCGCGCGCTGGACAGCTTCACGGCGGAGCTGACGCCGGGCATCTACGCCCTGCTCGGACCGAACGGGTCCGGCAAATCGACGCTTATGAACATCATCACGGACAACCTCAAAGCCGATTCCGGGACGATCACCTACGACGGCGAGAACGTACTGCAGATGGGCGAGCGCTTCAGGGAGAAGCTGGGCTTCATGCCGCAGTATCCGGGGCTGTACCCGAATTTCTCCGTGGAGCGGTTCCTCTGGTACATGGCGGCGCTCAAGGGCATGACGAAGGAAGCGGCGATGGAGCAGATCCCGGCGGTCCTCGCCGCGGTGGAGCTGGACGACGTGCCGGGACGCCGGATCGGCGCGCTCTCCGGCGGCATGAAGCAGCGGCTCGCGCTCGCGCAGGCGGTGCTCGGCGATCCGGAGGTACTGATCCTCGACGAGCCGACGGCGGGACTCGACCCGAAGCAGCGCATCGCCATCCGCAACTACATCGCCAAGATCGCGTTCAACAAGATCGTCCTGATCGCCACGCACGTCGTCTCCGACGTCGAGTGGATCGCGCGGGAGATCCTCATTCTGAAAAAGGGCGTGCTCGTTGACTGCGCGCCGCCGCACGAGCTCACCCGGAAGATCGAGGAGAAGGTGTGGATCGTGCCGTGCGCGGAGGCGCAGGTGCAGGGCTATCAGGACCGCTTCCGCGTGACGAACATCTCCCGCGACGAGCAGACGGGCGAGGTGCTCCTCCGCGTCCTCGCGGACGGCATGCCAGCCGAGGGAGCGCGCGCGGCGCGCCCGACGCTGGAGGATTACTACCTCACCGTGTTCGGCGAGGCGAGCGGCGGAGAAGAAGCGCCGAGGGAATAAAACCAAAAAAAGATGCCGCTCGCATGAGCGGCATCTTTCGTTATGCTTTGGATGATCGTCCGGGAAGGGAAGGATTATTTTCTTCTCTTTCTGGAGACGATGATCGCGGCGCCGGCGGAGACGGCGGCGACGGCGGCGATGACGACGCCGAGGTCAGAGGTCGCCGGGGTCGACGGGTTGGTCGTCGGGGTCGTCGGCTGGGTCTCGGGAGCAGCCGTGACGTCCGGCTCGACGACTTCGTCCGTATCGACGGTGCCCGGATCGGCGGCAACGGTCTTCGGGTCGACGAAGGCCTGCGCTTCCGCCATGGTCTTGAAGAAGCCCACGTACTGGACGTAGCAGATCTCCGTACCGTCAAGCAGCACCTTGCCGCCGAACGGGAACATACGGAACTGACGGAGCGTGTTCTCAGCCCACGGCTTGTTGCTGATCATGAGCGAGGAGAGATCGTAGTAGTCGGTGTACCACACGCCGGCCTGGAAGGTCTCGGCAGCGCGCGTGTACTTCTTATAATCGCCTTCACCGGCGGTCTTGCCGAGCGTCTTGGAGTCTCTGGAAGCCCAGAAGCGGCCCTTCGTGCCGGAGCAGTGCGCGGCGCCGGACTCGTTGTACATATAGCGGATGGCAACGACGGAGTACTGGCTGCAGTCAAGGGACGGATAGTAGTAGTTGTTGTCCCACTGATACCAGTTGAAGTCCCACAGCGGCTCGGTGGAGTAGCCGTTGGTCTCTTCCCACTTCTGCATGTACGCGGGAACGACCGCGACGCACTCGACGCCGTCGACTTCCGCGGCGGTGAACGTCAGGCCGGTCCACGCCTCGCCGTTCGTCCACGCGTTGGACCACGGGGAGGTCGCGTCGGGCTCGCCTTCATACATGAAGTCGTGGCCGGTCCAGATGACCTGCGCGCCCGCGCCGGGGATCGGATGATCGGCATGCTCGAGCTCACCGTTGGTGGAACCGGAGGCCTTCGGCGGGGCGGGGATGGAAACGTTGGAGATCGGGAGAGCGGCACCGGCGACGGTGTTGCCCTTATAAAGGACGGCGTCCTTCACCGAAGCGGAGATGTTCTTGTTCGTCGTGTAGACGAAGAACGCGAGATTGTCGGCGTAGATCGTAGAAATACCGAGACGGTTATTGAAGATCGTCTTCAGATCGATGGTCTGGAGCGCCTGATACTTGCCGTTCTTGTCCAGCTCATAGTACGTAACGGTCCAGCCGTTGTACTCGACGGCGACGTCCACGTAGCCGTCCGCGTCGATGGCGGGAGTGAAGTACAGGAAGGTCTGCGTGGCTTTGGAATCATATCCGTAGCCGGTGATCGTGGTGCCGGGGCCTGCCATGACTCTCGCGCAGGTGGCGACCATTTCTTTGTCGACCTCATACTTCTTCTGCGTCTCGGAGAAGTTGCCGTACCAGCCGACGCGGTTGCCCAGACCGTCGGCGAGAGAGTTGTACACGACGCCGGCGATCGTGGTCTCCGTCGCGTCGGAGTTGGCGGCCTTGATCTTGTACTTGAAGGTGTACTTATTGCCGTCGGCGATCTTGAGCTGGCCGATCGTGCTGCCGAACCAGTTCTGCGCGGCGGTGCCGCCGATCGAAACGGTGTAGGTCTTACCGTCAGCGGAGATCTGCGAGGACTCGGACGCGTTCTTCACGAGCGTGGTCGCCGGGAACGCGGGGTTGGAGCCGTCGAAGAGGAGGTCGGCGAGCTTGGCGCCGTCCTGCGCCGCGGCGTAGTTGATCGCGGCTGCCTGGATCGGAGCGGCGACGTAGGTGGAGTGAGCGGCGGCGGTGTAGCCGCAGGCCTTCTTTACGACGACGTTCTTCACGGTGATTTCGCCGTTGTTCGTGTTATTGCCGATGGAGAAGCCGATGTTGTCGCAGGGATCCCACGGGCATCTGTTCTTGTCGCGCATGTCGAGCGAGTCGTACAGCTGGTACTCGCCGGAGCCTTCAGGTCTGAACCACACGCTGTAGTAGAAGCCGTCGATGGAGATCTTGACGTCGACGAACTGATCCTTCGGGATGAGGGTGGAAGGAGCAGTGTAGGCGGAGGACTTCGAGACGCCGTTCTCGCCGTTCAGCTTCGTGCTGTACTGACGGGAGAGGGTCAGCGTTTCGCCGGAGAAATCTCCGAAGAAGCCGTATACGCCGTTATAGCTGAATTCCTGAGACGGAACCACTCTGTTCGCGTCGGGGTAGCCGATGTTGAAGTAGACGCCGGACTTGCCGACGGTGTACTTGACGGAGAAGGTGATCGTGTACTGATTGCCTTCGGCGAGCTTCAGGCCGCCGATGGCGCCGCCCCAGAACACCTTCCCGCCGCTGAACGAATCACTGGCTTTCAGGGTGGCGGTCTTGCCGCCGTCCGAAACGGTGATCGTTACGTCGTCTCTCTTGTTGTAGTCGTCTAACCGCCAGATGCGGGGCTGATAGTAGGCGTCGCCGTTGAAGTTGACTTCATACAGGACGTCGCCGTTGTTTGCCGCGGCGTAGTTGATGTCGGATGCACCGGCAAAGACTACGGTCATGGAGAGGACCATGATCGCGACAAGCACGAAGGTAAGTGCCTTTTTCATCGCTTTTCTCCTTAGATAAAGATTTTGGGATAAAAACGGGGTGGATAAAAAACCATGCTAATTATAGCAAACCGCGCCGCTCTTGTCAAGGATTTCGGCGAAAAAATCTTGAATTTATCTTAAATTCTTGTTGCATTTCACATATCCTCCATATTATATAAGCCCGTCCGCGCGGACGCGCCCCCTCCGCCGGGGGGCGCTTTTTTCGCCCGTTTTTGGGGACGGCTATTGCAAAACGGGCAAAAAAGTGATATAATCTAAACTGAGTTTGTATTTCTATTCACTATTCATTTATTCTTCTGCGGTTTCAGAAAGGAGCCCGTCCCATGAAACGATTTTTTGCTCTCCTGCTCGCGGCGCTGATGCTCGCGAGCGTCGCCGCCTGCGGCAAGACCGACGAGCCGACGAAGGACTCGCCCCCGTCCGGCACCTCCGCCCCGTCCGATACGGACGCGCCGGAAACGAGACCCGCCGATACGGAGCCCGCGTTCGATCCGGGCGACGTGGACGATCTGCCCGCCGATCTCTACTACGACGGCGCGGACTTCGTCATGTGCAATACCGGCAAGGACTTCCGTTCCGCGATCACGGATCTGGAGGACGCGGTCAACCGCTACGACAACGCCGTGTACGAGCGGACGCTCGCCATCCAGGAACGGCTCGGCGTGAAGATCCAGGATAAGGGCTACAGCGGCTGGGCGGATTCCATCCGCGCGGGCGACGATACGTACAAGCTCGTCCACCACCGCGGCAAGTACATCTTCTCCTTCGCGGCGGAGGGGCTCGCCTATCTCATGACGGACCTCGACACGATGGATTTTACGAAGAACTACTGGTTCATGGAGAACATGAGCGACAACCTGACGATCGGCGGGAAGATGATCACCGCCGTCGGCGCGTACAACATCAGTTCCTATTATTACGTAAAGGCGATGGTCTTCAATAAGGCGCTCATCGAGAACCTCGATCTGGAGGACCCGTACGCGCTCGTCCGCGACGGGAAGTGGACGTGGGAGAAGTTCGCCGAGATGGGCGTGAAGGCGACCTTCGACGTCGACGGCGACGGCAAGCGGACGTGGGAGGACTCGTGGGGCTACCTCGCCTCCGCGGTGTACGCGGCGGAGCCGTTCCTCGCGACCGAGCAGAAGGTGCTGCTCACGAAGGACGAGGACGATTATCCGCTGTACAGCCTCGACTCGGACGAGGAGTTCATCAACCTCTTCACGAAGGTCTTCGAGCTTCTGTACGACAGGGGGTTCTGGAAGTATTCGACGGACGGCATCCACACGGATACCGGTCTCGCGCTCTTCTCCGCCGACCGCTGCCTCTTTGCGGAATGTGAATTCGGCACCATCGCCCGCCTGCGCGACATGCAGGCCGACTTCGGCGTCATCCCCTTCCCGAAGTACACCGAAGAGCAGGAGATCTACTACGCGTGGAACGGCGAGATCTTCCTGCCGATGATCCCGTCCTCGCTGCAGCTGAAGGACGCCCGGATGACCGGCGCCGTGATGGAGGCGATGAGCAGCTACGGGATCCGCTACACGGTCCCCGAATACTATGAGGTCCAGCTGAAGACGAAGCTCGCCCGCGACGAGGAATCCGGCGAGATGTTCGACATCATCATGGCGCACCGCATCTTCGATCCGGGCCAGATGCTCGTCGACGACATCGAGCACGTCGTCCGCGATCTCTTCATGAACGAGAAGCGCGACAAGATCGTGTCCGAGCTCACGAGAAAAGCGGGCAGCATCGACACGGCGCTCGAAACGCTGATCGACAACTTCGAGAACAACGTCAAGAGCGTTCTCGAGTGACCGGCGAAGAAAAACGGATACCCCCGATCTTTTTCTCTGTAAACGCTGTAAATAAGGAAAGGACACCCCATGAAACGTATTCTTGCTTTTCTTCTCGCGGCGCTGATGCTCGTGAGCGTTGCCGCCTGCGGCAAGACCGAAGGTCCGACGAAGGACACGACGCCCTCCGGACCGACCGATACGAACGCGCCGGATACGGACCCCGATGAGACGGACTCCCCCTTCGATCCGGGCGACGTGGACGACTTGCCCAAGGATCTCTACTACGACGGCGCGGATTTCATCTTCTGCGGCTGCGGCAGAGACTACCGCAATACGGTCGTCGATATGGACGACGTGGTCGACCGCTACTCGAACGCGGTGTACGAGCAGACGCTGTACGTCGCGGAGCGGCTCGGCGTCCGCTTTGAGGAGAAGTTCACCGCCGCCTGGGCGGACGTCCTCCGCGCGGGCGACGACACGTACAAGCTCGTCCACCACCGCGGTCTGTACATCTTCGACTACGCGGCGGAGGGGCTCGCCTATCTCTGGTCCGATATCGACACGGTCGACCTTGACAAGAACTACTGGTTTGACAAGATCAACGCGAACCTGACGATCGGCGGCAAGCTGATCACCGCCGCCGGCGCGTACAACATCAGCTCCTACTGCTTCACGCACGCCATTCTGTTCAATAAGCAGCTGATCAAGGACTACACGCTGGAGGATCCGTATCAGCTCGTCCGCGACGGGAAATGGACGTGGGAGAAGTTCGCCGAGTTCGGCGTGAAAGCGACCTACGATCTCGACGGCAACGGCAGACGGACGGAGGACGACGCGTGGGGCTTCTTCGTCAGCCCGAAGGAAGCGCCGCAGAACTTCACGAAAGCCGCGAACGTGCTCATCCTCTCGAAGGACGAGGACGATTACCCGGTGTATACGCTCGACTCGGACGAACACTTCCTCGACGTGTTCACGAAGATCTTCGAGCTGCTGTACGACCGGGGCTTCTGGAAATACACGGAAGCCTCCGACGGCGACATCCCGGAGACGGGGATCCGCGTCTTCAACGCCGGGCGCGCGCTGATGATCGACAGCACCTTTTCCTCGATCCGCAGCTTCCGCGATATGGACGCCGACTTCGGCGTCATCCCGTATCCGAAGTACGACGAGGAGCAGGACGAATACTATTCGTGCAACTCGTGCATCTACCTGCCGATGATCCCGTCCACGCTGTCGCCGTACGACGCTCAGATGACCGGCGCCGTGATCGAGGCGATGAGCAGCTACGCGATCCGCTACACGATCCCCGAATATTACGAGGTGCTTCTTAAGACGAAGCTCGCCCGGGACGAAGAATCCGGCGAGATGTTCGATATCATCATGGAGAACCGCGTGTTCGATCCCGGTCTCTTCTATATCCCCGACGTGGAGCGCCTTGTCCGCGATCTCTTCTGGAACGATAAGCGGGGCAGGATCGTCTCCGATCTTGCGAGGAAAGCGGGCACGTTCGAGGTGCAGATCGAGGAACTCATCACGAATTTTGAAAACAACGTAAAGAGCATTCACGGATGACCGTGCCCAAGAAAGGAACCGACTGTATGAAACGACTTCTTGCTCTCCTGCTCGCGGCGCTGATGCTCGTGAGCGTCGCCGCGTGCGGCAAGACGAACGACCCGACGAAAGACACGACGCCGTCCGGCACCTCCGGTCCCTCCGGCACCTCCGACACGAACGCGCCGGAAACGGAGCCGCCGGATACGGAGCCCCCCTTCGATCCGGGCGATCTGGACGATCTGCCGAAGGATCTCTCCTACGACGGCGCGGACTTCATCTTCTGCAGCCCACAAAAAGAGTATCCGGCGACGATCACGGATCAGGATCTGATTGCGGACCGCTACTCGAACGCGGTGTACGAGCGGACGCTGTACGTATCGGAGCGGCTCGGCGTCAATTTTGAGGAGAAGTTCACCACCAGCTACGCGGACGCCATCCGCGCGGGCGACGACACGTACAAGCTCGTCCACCACCGCGGCATCTACGTCTTCGCGCAGGCGACGGAAGGACTCGGATATCTCTGGTCCGACGTCGACACGGTCGACCTCACGAAGAATTACTGGTTCGACGACATCAACGCCAATCTGTCGATCGGCGGCAAGATGATCACCGCCGCCGGCGCCTACAATATGAGCACCTACACGTATACGAGCGCCATCCTGTTCAACAAGCGGCTGATCGAGGACTACGCGCTGGAGAACCCGTATCAGCTCGTCCGCGACGGGAAATGGACGTGGGAGAAATTCGCCGAGCTCGGCGTGAAGGCGACCTTCGATCTCGACGGCGACGGGAAACGGACGGAGGAGGACGCCTGGGGCTTCTTCTGCAGCCCGAAGGTGGCGCCGCAGCCTTTTACCAAATCGGTGAACGTTCTCATGCTCACGAAGGATGAAGACGATTACCCGGTGTACGCGCTCGACTCGGACGAGCGGTTCATCGAGGTGTTCACGAGGATGTTCGAGATCCTGTACGACAGGCGCTTCTGGAAGTACACGGACGCTTCCGACGGTGATATCCCGGAAACGGGGATCCGCGTCTTCAACGCCGGACGCGCGCTGATGATCGACTGCAACTTCCTCTCGATCCCGAAGTTCCGCGATATGGACGCGGACTTCGGCGTCATCCCGTATCCGAAGTACGATGAGGATCAGGAAGTGTACTATTCCTGCAACGGGAACATCTTCCTTCCGATGATCCCGTCCTCGCTGAGACTGAGCGACGCGAAGATGTCCGGCGCCGTGATGGAAGCGATGAGCAGCTACGCGATCCGCTACACGATCCCCGAGTATTACGAGGTGCTTCTCAAGACGAAGCTCGCCCGCGACGAGGAGTCCGGCGAGATGTTCGACATCATCATGGCGCACCGCGTGTGCGATCCCGGTCTCTTCTACATCCCCGACATCGAACGGCTCATCCGCGATCTCTTCATGAACGAGAAGCGCGACAGGATCGTCTCCGACCTCGCGAGGAAAGCGGGCACGTTCGACACGCAGATCGAGGAACTCATCGTCGGCTTCGAGGAGAACGTGAAGAGCGTTCTCGGATGAGGGAACGGATATCTCCTATCCGATCATTTGAAAGGAGTTATTCCATGAAACGTATTTTGGCTCTCTTCCTCGCGGCGCTGATGCTCGTGAGCATCGCCGCGTGCGGCAAGACGAACGAGCCGACGAAAGACACAACGCCCGACGGCCCGACCGATACGAACGCGCCGGAAACGGAGCCCGCGGAGACGGACTCTCCCTTCGATCCGGGCGATCTGGACGACTTGCCCGCCGATCTCGACTACGACGGAGCGGACTTCACCTTCTGCAGCGTCGGGAAAGAATACCGGATGACGATCGATCAGGACGACGCGGTCGACCGCTACGACAACGCCGTGTACGAGCGGACGCTCGCCATCGAGCGGCGTCTGAACGTGGATCTTCAGGAGAAGATCTCCGTCCAGTATGAATCCGTCCTCCGCGCGGGCGACGATACGTACAAGCTCGTCCACCAGCGCGGGAAGTACGTCTTCGCGCAGGCGGCGGAGGGACTCGGTTACCTCTGGTCCGACATCGATACGATGGACTTCACGAAGAACTACTGGTTCATGGACAACATGAGCGACCGGCTGACGATCGGCGGACTGATGGTCACCGCCGTCGGCGCCGCCAACATCAGTTCCTATTATTACACGCACTGCATGGTCTTCAACAAGACGATGGTCGAAACGCTCTCTCTGGAAAGCCCGTATCAGCTCGTCCGCGACGGGAAGTGGACATGGGAAAAATTCGCCGAGCTTGCGGCGACGGCGACCTTCGAGCTCGACGGCGACGGCAAGCGAACGTGGGAGGACTCCTGGGGGTTCTTCGCTGACTCCAAGGAGATCTCGGAGGTCTTCCTTGCGACTGCAGACAAGACGCTCCTCACGAAGGACGAGGACGATTATCCGCTCTTCAATCTCGACACGGACGAGGAATTCCTCGACCTCTTCACCCAGATCTTCGAGCTGCTGTACGACGGGCGCTTCTGGAAATGGACGTGGGCAGAAAGCCTCGGCACGGAGACGGGCGTCGCCGTGTTCTCCGGCAATCACAGCCTGACGGCGGACTGTACCTTCGGGTACATCTCCCATCTGCGCGACATGGACGCGGACTTCGGCGTCATCCCCTTCCCGAAGCACGACGAGTCCATGGACGTATACTATTCGTGGAACGAAGAGATCTTCCTTCCGATGATCCCCTCCGTGATCTCGGCAAGCGACGCTTTGATGACGGGCGCTGTGCTCGAAGCGATGAGCAGCTACGCGATCCGCTATACGATCCCCGAATACTATGAGGTCCAACTGAAAACGAAGTTCGCCCGCGACGAGGAGTCCGGCGAAATGTTCGATATCATCATGGCGCACCGCATCTTCGATCCGGGCATGATGTGGGTCGACGACGTCGAGCACGCCATCCGCGATCTCTTCGTGAACGACAAGCGGACCAAGATCGTGTCCGAGATCAAAAGAAAGACGGACCCCATCAACCTCGCGCTCGAGGAACTGACGGCGGGTCTTGAAAACAACGCGAAGAGCATCTTCGGCTGACCGGGCGGAAAATAACAAGCGATCCATTTTTCCATGATAATCTGAAAGGAGCATTCCCTCATGAAACGCATTCTTGCTCTCCTGCTCGCGGCGCTGATGCTCGTCGGCGTCGCCGCCTGTGGCAAGACGGACGATCCGACGAAGGACACGACGCCGTCCGGCACCTCTGGTCCCTCCGGCACCTCCGACACGAACGCGCCGGATACGGAGCCCGCGGATACGGAGCCCGCCTTCGATCCCGGCGATCTGGACGATCTGCCGAAGGATCTGTACTACGACGGCGCGGACTTCGTCTTCTGCAGCGCCGGGAAAGAGTATCCGACGACGGTCACGGATCAGGATCAGATCGCAGACCGTTACTTGAATTCCGTGTACGAGCGGACGCTGTACGTTTCGGAGCGGCTCGGCGTCAATTTTGAGGAGAAGTTCACCGCCAGCTACGCGGACGCCATCCGCGCGGGCGACGACACGTACAAGCTCGTCCACCACCGCGGCATCTACATCTTCGCGCAGGCGGCGGAGGGGCTCGGGTACCTGTGGTCCGACATCGACACGGTCGACCTCACGAAGAATTACTGGTTCGACGAGATCAACGCGAACCTGTCGATCGGCGGCAAGCTGATCACCGCCGCCGGCGCCTACAATATGAGCACCTACACGTATACGCACGCCATCCTGTTCAACAAGAGGCTGATCGAGGACTACGCGCTGGAGGATCCGTATCAGGTCGTCCGCGACGGGAAATGGACGTGGGAGAAGTTCGCCGAATTCGGCGCGAAGGCCACCTTCGAGCTCGACGGCGACGGCAAACGGACGGAGGAGGACGCCTGGGGCTTCTTCTGCAGCCCGAAGGAAGCGCCGCAGAACTTCACGAAAGCGGCGAACACGTTCCTTCTCACGAAGGACGGGGACGATTATCCCATCTACACGCTCGATTCCGACGAGCATTTCCTCACCGTGTTTACGAAGATCTTCGAGCTTCTGTACGACGGGGGCTTCTGGAAATGGACGGACGACGGCGACATCTCGGAGATGGGCATCCGCGTCTTCAACGCCGGGCGCGCTTTGATGATCGACACCCAGTTCCTCACGATCCCGCAGTTCCGCGATATGGACGCGGACTTCGGCGTCATCCCGTATCCGAAGTTCGACGAGTCGCAGGATAAATACTACTCGGAAAACGAAAACATCTTCCTCCCGATGATCCCGTCCTCGCTGCAGCTGAAGGACGCCGTGATGACCGGCGCCGTAATGGAAGCGATGAGCAGCTACGCGATCCGCTACACGATCCCGGAATACTACGAAGTGCTTCTGAAGACGAAGCTTTCCCGCGACGAGCAATCCGGCGAGATGTTCGATATCATTATGAAGAACCGCGTGTTCGACCCGGCGCTCTTCTACATTCCCGACGTCGAGCGCCTTATCCGCGATCTCTTCATGAACGAGAAGCGCGACAGGATCGTCTCCGACCTCGCGAGGAAAGCGGGCACGTTCGACACGCAGATCGAGGAACTCATCGTCGGCTTCGAGGAGAACGTGAAGAGCGTTCTCGGATGACCGCGGCGGCTTCGGCCGCAGAAAAAACTCTCCGTCCGGCATGCCGGACGGAGAGTTTTTCGTTGCGGGAGATAAGCGCGGTCACAGAAGCGACGGGACGTGGAGCACCGTGAAGGCGCCGTCCCGCACCGTGATGAGCGTGCCGCCGGTATGCGTCGGATGATAGTCGCACGTGCCGGTCTTGAGCCCGAACGTCCAGCGGACCCCCTCCCAGAGGATGCTCGCCGTGATCTTGTGATAGTGACCGGCGAAGACGCCGTCGATCCGGCACGCGCGCAGAAGCGCGGGGAAATCGAACTCCGTGTCGAGCACGTAACCGACGTCCTCGTCCCACGCGCCGAAGTCCCCCTCCCGGGCGGGGACGTCCACGCCGATGCGGAAAAGCGGGCGCTCCTTCGTGCGGTATCCCGCCGCCTCGGCGGCGGTGACGAATTCCCTGACGGGAATGTGGAACGCCATGAACGCCGGGACCGGCCGGCCCTGCGCCGCCTCGATCCGCGCGGCGCTGTCCCGGATCCGCCGCGCCTGATCCGGATAGATCCCCGGCTGTCCCACGACCTCCGGGTCGCGCTCGTTCCCGCCGCCGTTGGAGCAGGTCATGTACAGAACGCGCACGAGTTCGTCGCCGCACGCGACGCCGACGGTGTAGTTCCCGCTGCCGGTGACGGTCCCGCGGCGGAAGAGGCTGAAGCGCGAGGCGGCGATCCTCTCGCACTGCCACGCGACGCCGCGCCAGCATTCGTTGTCGTGATTGCCGAAGACGGGCGCCCACGGAATCCCGAGAGAATCCATCAGACGGCAGATCGCGTCGAGGACGCGGCCGCTGTCGTCGAACATCCCGTACACGACGTCGCCGGTCAGGATGATGAGATCCGGGCGGCACTGCGCCGCGAGCGAACGGATATGATCGCAGACCTCGCGCTCGAGCGCGTCCGGCGGGTTTTCCTTCCCCGGATGACCGCGTTCCTGGGATACGTCGATGAACTGCAGATCGGTCAGCTGCAAAATACGCACGTCGGTGCCTCGCCGCGCCTCGTCCAGCCGCACGACGAAATCGCAGCCGTCGAACGGCGCGCCGACGGGTCCCCGGATGATCTCTGTCACGGTATGCCTCCTTCCGATACGGCGGCGCTCCGCTCACTCAGAGCGGGAGGCGCTGCGTTCCGTCCTTCGTCACGATATGATGTTTCACGCCGAGCGCGTCCATCCACAGGCGCGTCATCCGCGTCCCGCACAGCCGGTCCGGGATCACGAACGGATCCTCGTCGTACAGCCAGTCCGCACAGCACCAGAGGCAACTCTCCGGCGCGGCGGCGATATAGACCTCCGGCCCGACGCCGCAGTGGCCGTGATGCGCCATCTGCACGATATCCGATCTCAGCTCGCGCCAGTGGCGCGCAAAGAGTCTGTCTCCCTCCTGCGGTCCCGCGTCCGCGAGGAACAGCACGCTTCTGTTCGGCCCTTCGACGCGGAAGATCATCGAGGAATTGTTGCAGACGCTGCTTTTGTCTTCCGGGCGCAGCGGAACGATGGGATCGTCCTCTTCAAACGTCAGAAGGACCGTGAAGGTCAGCTCGTCCACCGCGAAGCGGTCTCCCTCCTTCGGGGTGACGGCGAGCGGACGGATGCGGTCCTCGATCTCAAGGAATTCCCGCAGTGCTTTCGGTTCCTTCGGATGGTACTTTTCGACGAGGTCGAGCGGCGGGAAACGGTAATACACCGTCTCCGGCGCCAGATTCCCGAAGCCCTCCTTCACGGCGTGGATGAAACCGGCGATATGGTCCGGGTGCGGATGCGTAAGGATCCACGCTTTTACGGGAGAGGCGCCTACGAGCTCCGCAAGGAGCGGCAGATCCTCCGCTCTCCCTCCGTCGATGACGACCGCGTTCCCCGCGGAGGTCTTCAGTATGACGGACATCATGAATTTGCTCGTCTCCGTCTGCAGGATCAGTTCCGTTCCCGGCATGCCGCGCGTCCTCCTTTATAGTTTTATGTGAATATCGGCTTACCGTTCCGGGCACCGCCAGCCGAAGATCGGCTCCGGCGGGTCGAACGGCGTTTTCATGAATTTTTCCGAACGCAGCGGCGTGCCGTGCCGCTGCCGTTTGATGACCTGGATCAGCATGTCGAAATCCTCCGGCAGGTGCGCGTGCCCGCCTCTCCGCCAGTACCAGAGGACGTTTTCTTCTTTCCCGTACAGCTTCCAGACCTCGCGGGCGGCGATATCCGTCATCCACGCGTTCACCGGCCCGGACCAGATATCGTCCTCCGCCTGGCAGTCGAAGAGCACGCGCGGCGCGACCATCGCCTTGAGCATATGGGAATCGAAGGGGAGCGCCGCCTCGTCGTCCTCGTACCGCTTCAGCTCCGGTCCGAACCAGTCCGGGAAGCGGTTCACGATGTCCTTCAGCGTCTCGCTCCGGGCGAGGCTCCCGTCGGAGATCTCCGCTTCCATGTGGATCCGGTAGCAGCTGCCGCTTCCCGCGCAGGTGGCCTCCGGGCAGACGACGGTCGCCCGCTCGTCCAGAGCGCCGGCGAGGAGCGCGGCCTTGCCCCCGCGGGAGAGCCCCGTGAAGGTCACGCTCGACAGATCGGCGATCCCCAGCTTCACGAGCGCGTCGAGCGTCCGGCTGAAGCCCCACGCCCACGCGGACAGCGCGCCGAACGGGATCTCCGGATACGTTTCGTAGAGGTTCCCGGTCCGCTGCGGATCGCGCACGTCGGGCACGATCTCGTCCCGGTTGAAGGTCACGAGCATGATCCCCTCCTCCCGGAACTGCGCCGCCGTCCGCGGATCCTGCATGCAGCCGTAGCAGAGGTCGCCGTCGATCACGACGGGCCACGGTCCCTCGCCCGCGGGCCTGTGCGCGTAGATCGTCCACGAGACCGGCTTCTCTCTCGTCCCGGTCCGGATGCGCCAGATATTCATGCGCCCGACCGCGTTCGGCACGCAGAGCGGCTCGACCTCGAGGAATTCCGGCTCCGGCGGCATGCCGCCGTACTGGAGTCCGATCACCGGACCGTACAGCTCGCATCTGCGCCGCTCCCAGTCCGCCGTGTCTTTGACTTTCCCGCCGTCCGCGAACGTGAACGGATCCGGCAGCTCGCCGAGCACCTCGTATTTCGTGATCTTCATGCGCGTCCTCCTTCGTTTGTGGGATCCCTCCGCCGTTTTCATAAAGATTATAACACAAGGCGGGGAAAATGGGAAGTGCTTTCTGCAATGATTTCCCGCGGCGCGGAAGGGATCCGTCCTCGGACGGCGGCGAACGGGGCGGCTGCGCCGGGAGACGGCTTGACAAGCCGGGGAAAAAAGTATATACTTTTCATAAGATCCGAGGTGGACCGGAGACGAAGGTCCCCCCATCGTTCAGACGAGGTACGGGTATGAGAGAAGAAACGATCGCCGCGATAGAAAAAGAAAAGATCATCGCCATCGTCCGGGGCGCGGGAGCCGACGCGCTGATCCCGCTGACGCAGGCGATGTACGACGGAGGGATCCGCCTGATCGAGATCGCCTACGACGCGGGCGGCGGGACGTCCGACGGGGAGACTGCGCGCCGGATCGCCCTTCTGGCGGAGCGCTTCGGCGGGAAGATGCGTATCGGCGCGGGGACCGTCCTCCGGGAGGAGCAGGCGGCGCTCACGCACGCCGCGGGCGGGACGTTCGTCATATCCCCCGATACGTACGCGCCGGTGATCGAAAAAACGCGCGCGCTCGGGATGGTCTCGATCCCCGGCGCGATGACGCCGACGGAGATCCAGACGGCGCATCGCCTCGGCGCGGATTTTATAAAAATATTCCCCGCCGGAACGCTCGGCGCGGAATACGTCAGGGCGGTCAGGGCGCCGCTTCCGCACGTGAAGCTGCTTGCCGTCGGCGGCGTGAACGCGGAGAACATGAAGCGGTTTCTGGACGCGGGGGCCGTCGGCTTCGGTATAGGCTCCGGTATCACGGACGGGACGGCGATCCGGGAGAAGGACTACGAAAAGATCACCGCGCTGGCGAGAAAATATACGGAGGCGGCGCGCGCATGAGCACGTACGTAACGATTGACGGCGGCACGACGAACACCCGGCTTTTCCTCGTGCGCGGCGGGAAGATCATCGACCGCGCCGCGTTCCGCCTCGGCGCCGGCGCCGGCGCCGACGGCATGGCGCCGCTCAGAGAGAACGTAAAGAACGCGATCGGGACGCTGCTCGCAAGGAACACGCTGCGCGAGGAGGACGTGCGCCGCGTACTGGCGTCGGGGATGATCACCTCCGAGTTCGGGCTCTGCTGCCTTGACCATATCGAGGCGCCCGCCGGGATCGGCGAGCTGCACCGGAGCCTGTACGAAACGAGCCTGCCGGAGATCGCCGGCATCCCGTTTGCGTTTATCCGCGGCGTAAAGAAGACCGGGCGCCGCGCGGAGGAGACCGACGTGATGCGCGGCGAGGAGACGGAGCTGATGGGGATCGTCGGCGCGGCGGACGGGACGTGCGCGTACGTTTTGCCCGGGTCCCATTCCAAGATCATCCGCACGGACGGAGAGGGCAGGATCCGTGATTTTTCCACCATGCTGACGGGAGAGATGGTTGAGGCGCTCTCTCGGCACACCATCCTGAAAAGCGCGGTGGATCTGACCGTCTCGCGGACCGACGCGGACGCTCTCCTTGCGGGATACGATTACTGCGGGGAGGCGGGCGTCAATCAGGCGCTGTTCAAGACGCGCCTGCTCAAGACCGTTTTCCACGCCGATCCCGCCGCGATCTACAGCTTTTTTCTGGGCGCGGTGCTCTGCGGAGAGATCGGGCGGATCGCGGCGTGCGATGCGGAGACGATCGTGCTCGGCGGCAGAGCGCAGCTCAGGGCGGCGGAGGCGGAGCTTCTGAGAAGAAGGACGAACAAGAACGTCGTCGAGCTCGACGACCGGACCGTCGACGACTCGACGGCGCTCGGCGCGGTCAGGATCTTCGAGTACGCGGAAGCGAACGTATGAAACTATATGAATACGGGGACGGGCGGAGCGATCCGCCCGTTTTCGGTTATTGACAAACGGGGAAGAATGCGGTATCATAATAGACGAAAACAAACCGAAAGGGAGAGGGACCATGGACAAAGTACAAATGATCTGCGGGGAGATCCTGCACACGCTGGAGACCGTGCACGAGCGCTGCTTCAAGGGGATGACGAAGCCGGTCATGATCAACGCCATGCAGTATCCGGGCGTATGGAACGAAACGATCTGCGATTCGGTCTATTACGCGAGGCTGGAGCCGTCCAAGCTGTACCTTGCCGAGAACGAGATCAACATGATGATCGGGTACCAGACGGAAGAGGGACAGCTCCCGTGTTTCGTGTGGGACGGGAACATCCTGACGGATACGCCGCCGGAAAGACTGATCGGCTACAGCCAGATCCAGGAATGCGTGTCCTTTGCGTCGAACGCGTACGCCGTGTACACCATGAATCACGATAAGGTATTCCTCGAGCGGGCCTATGACGCCTGTCGGAAATGGGTGGGGTGGCTGCGCGCAAAGCGCATGACCCGGAAGACCGGGCTCGTCGAGCTCTTCTGCGGATACGATACCGGCCACGACGAGAGCGGGCGCTTCGAGGGGATCAGCTGTCCGGGGAATTACTGCGTGAACGGGGAGAGGATGAACGCGGCGGTCCTGCCGCCGGAGGACGGGATCACGCCGATGATCGCCGTGGATCTGAACTGCAATTTCTTCGGGAACCTGAGAACGCTCGCGGCGATGGCGGCGGAGCTCGGCCGTCCGGAGGAAGCCGAAGACTGGCGCAGACAGGCGGCAGAGGTCAAGGCGAAGCTGTTTGAGATCTGCTATGATCCGGAGGACTGCTTCTTCTACGACGTGGACAAGAAGGGGAACAAGAGAAAATACCTCTCCAGCACGATCTTCCACCTCTTCCTCGAGGGCGTCCTCGATCCGATGGACGACCGGGCGCTCATCGACGAACTGTACGAAAGATACATCGGGAACGAGAAGCATTTCAACACGCCGTATCCGTATCCGTCGATGTCGGTGAGCGACCCGGCGACGAAGAACCACCCGCCGATCAACTGCTGGGGGTATTTCGTGCAGGGGATCATGATGGAGCGCTGCACGACGTGGATGGACCGCTACGGGTTCTCGAAGGACCTCGATCACGTCTGCCGTCAGTTCGTCAAGGCGTGGACGGACGCGTACGACACCTGCAAACTGGGGCAGGAGCTCGACCCGATCACCGGGATCCCGTCGGGGCATTCGGAGTGGTATTCGAGCACGATGCTCACGTATCTGTACGCGGCTCGGCGGCTCGGCCTCGCCTGACGGCCGGCGGATCCCACACTGATTCGACGGGGGGCCGTATGGGTGTAAGTGAGATCATCGTATACGTCATGGCGGCGTTCGCGGCGCTCGGCGCGATCGACAAGATCATCGGGAACCGCCTCGGTCTGGGCGCGAAATTCGAGGAGGGCATCTCCGCGATCGCCGGGATCGTGCTCGCCATGGTCGGCATCAATTCGCTCGCGCCGGTATTGAGCGATCTGCTCGAGCCGGTGATCGTGCCGGTGTTCCGGCTCCTGGGGGCGGATGCCGCCATGTTCGCCGGCTGCGTCTTCGCCAACGACGGCGGCGCGCCGGCGCTCGCGTCCGCGTTGACCTCGGACGCGGCGGCGGCCGATTACAGCGGCCTGATCGTTGCCTCGATGATGGGAGTGACGGTGATCTTCACCATCCCCGTCTCGCTCGAGATGACCGAGAAGGCGGACCAGGATCACGTGGCGGCAGGCGTTCTCGCCGGGCTGATCACGCTGCCGATCGGATGCGCGGTCGGGGGACTGACGGCGGGGTACTCGATCGGGATGATCTTCTTCAATTCGATCCCGATCCTGATCTTGTCGCTCGCCATCGCGCTCGGACTGTGGAAGTTCCCGAAGGGGACGATCAAGGGGTTCATCATTTTCGGGAAGATCATCATGGGCGTTATCATCCTCGGGCTCGGCGCCGGGATCGTGGAAGCGCTGACGGGCTTCGTCGTCATCCCCGGCATGAAGCCGGTCAGCGAAGGCTTCGCCGTGGCGGCGGACATCGCCATGATCCTTGCGGGGGCGTATCCGCTGATGTTCGTGCTCACCAAGCTGCTCCGGCGTCCGATGGCGTGGATGGGCAAATGGATCGGGATCAACGAGATCGCCGTGGCGGGGCTCGCCGCGTCGCTCGTGAACAGCATCCCGATGTTCGGCATGGTAAAGAAGATGGACCGGCGCGGCAAAGTGCTCAACATCGCCTTTTCTGTATCCGCCGCCTTCGTGTTCGGGGATCACCTCGGCTTCACCGCGGGATACCGGCCGGATATGATCGTCCCGGTCATCGTCGGCAAGCTGGCCGGCGGGCTCGCGGCGGCGATCGCGGCGATTTTGATCACCCGGGAGAAGAAGAAGGACGGCGCGGCGGAGGATATGAAAGAGGCTGAAAAGGAAGAAGGGACCGAAAGGATCGACGAGCCGGAAAACGGCGTAAAACAAGAGGGCTGAAAAATGAAAGACAAGATCCGTATCGGTATTTTCGGCGCGCGCAGAGGCGGCAGCCTGGCGGGGAACTTCTATGCGTCCGGCGCGGAGGTCGTCGCGTACTGCGACCGCAGCGCGGATGCGATCGCGGCGTCGAAGCGCGGATGCCCGGAGAGCGGGGACGCGGCGGAATACGCGGACTTCGACGAGTTCATCCGGCACGACATGGACGCGGTCCTGGTGGCGAATTACTTCCCGGAGCACTTCGAGTACGCGGTCAAGGCCATGCGCGCGGGAAAGCACGTCCTCAGCGAGACGACGAGCAACGTCACGATGGCGGAGGGCGTGGCGCTCGTGCGCGCGAAAGAGGAAACGGGCATGACGTACGCGCTGTTCGAGAACTACCCCTGGATGAAGGAAAATCAGGAGATGGAGCGCGTGTACAAGGCCGGGACGCTGGGGAACGTCGTGTACGCGGAGGGCGAATACGTCCATACGATGCCCATCGAGGATTACAACAGGCTGTCGCCCGGTCAGCGGCACTGGAGGAACTGGACGACGAAGACCTATTATACGACCCATGCCCTCGCGCCGCTGATGCAGATGACGGATTCCATGCCGACCAAAGTGACGGCGATGGCGTCCTTCCATCCGGAGATCCACAAAGGGACGGTGTACCGCTGCGGCGACGCGGCGGCGGTGGTCCTCTGCCAGACGGATACGAACGCCGTGTTCCGCGTGATCGGCTGGGGAGAGTTCGTGCCGCACGGGAACTCCTATCGGCTCTGCTGCACGAACGGCGGCATGGAAGTAAATAAGGGCAGCCGGAAAATGCGGCTGATCTACAACGCCTGGACGACGCCGGAGGGAAAAGAGCCGGTCACCGAATACGAGGTGAACTGGTCGGATACCGAGCTCGGCCGGCTCGCGGTGAACAGCGGACACGGCGGCGCCGATTTCTTCCCGATCTACCATTTCATAAAGGATCTCGAAGAAGGACGGGAGCCCTACTGGAACGTGTACCGCGCGACGACGGCGGCGTCGGTGGGCATCCTTTCGTGGCGGAGCGTCATGAACAACAATATGAGTTACGACGTGCCGGATTTCCGGAGAGAAGAGGATCGCCGGAAATACGAGCACGACTATGCCTCTCCCTATCCGGACGAGAACTTCCGGACCGGCGTGCCCTGTTCTTCGCAGCCCTACGAGCCCACGGCGGAGGATATAGCGTACGCGGAATCCATCTGGAAGGACTGCTGTTTCCGCTGCGACTGACCGCCGGATACGGGAGGAGGCGCGGCCGATACCGAAAGATTATTCGAAAGGATACGGACATGGAAAACGGTTTGAAAAATCTGGAGAATCTCTCAAGCAGCCGCGAGATGCGCGCGGAACGCGCCGATGCCGGATCTTCCTCGGCGCAGATATGGACGCTGACCTTCCGGGGCGGCGCGGAGGAGAAAATATCTTTCTCATTTGATTTTCCGTTTATGAATATGGAAGCGGTCTGGTGCCCGGCGGGTCCCAGAGCCCTGCGGGATCTGTCCCAGGTGCTGGATTCGGCGTTCTGCACGAAAGCGCCGATCATCGCGTACTGCGGCAACGGCGGGGACGCGGTGTATACCGCGGCGATCTCCGAGGTGCGGCGGGATGCGACGCTGTCGTTTTCCATGCTTGAGAGGACGCCGGATATCCGGGCGACGGTCACGGTCGACGTCTCGGATCTGTCGCCGGAGGAGGAATACCGCATCCAGGTGTATATCGATACGGCGGCACAGCCGCTCTGTGAGGCGTGCGGCAAGGTCTCCGCCTGGTGGGCGGAGGTTGCGGGAGCCGTGCAGTGCCCGGTGCCGGAGGCGGCGTATTTGCCGCTGTACTCCTCGTGGTATTCCTTTCACGGCGATTTCACCGCGGAAAAGATCGTGCGGGAATGCGCCCTGGCGAAAGAGATCGGTGCGGAAGTATTCATCCTCGACGACGGCTGGGAGAAGAAATACGGCGACTGGACGGTGCTCACGAGAAAGATCCCCGATATGAAACAGCTCGTCGCGGACGTCCATCGGCTGGGGATGAAGTTCCTTCTCTGGTACGCGGTCAGCTACATCGATACGCGCTCCGCCGAGTGGGAGCGCTTCAAGGACATGACGCTGTACGAGAAGTACAAGAGAGAGATATTCGTGCTCGATCCGCGCTTCCCGGAGGTCAGGGAATACCTGATCTCCACCTTCGAGACCGCGCTGCGCGAGTGGGATCTGGACGGCTTCAAGTTCGATTTCATCCAGCACTTCGATTACAGAGGAGAAAAGCCCGTGAAGCCGGGCATGGACTGCGTCTCCGTGCAGGACGCGGTGGAACGGCTCCTGTCCGACGCGTACGCCCGGCTGCACGCGATCAAGAAGGAACTGCTCTTTGAGTTCCGGCAGACGTACTCCGCGCCGGCGCTGAAACGGTACGCCAATATGTTCCGCGTGTCGGACTGCGCGTGCATGGTCATGATGAACCGCTGGGGGATCACGGAGATGCGGCTGCTCGGGAACGTCGCCGTCCACTCGGATATGATCATGTGGAATCCGGAGGACACGGCGGAGAACGCGGCGCTCCAGATCCTCGCCTGCCTGTTCGGCACGATCCAGTATTCGATGCGCATCGAAGAGCTGCCGGAGCGGCATCGGAAGGTATCGGCGTTCTGGCTGCACTACGCGAAGGAGAACCGGGACATCCTGCTCCGCGGCGCGTTCCGCCCCGAGTCGGTCGCCGATCACTTCGCGTGCCTTCGCGCCGACCGCGGCGAGCGCACCGTGATCGCCGTATACAGCCCCGCCCGCGTCGCGGCGATCGACCGGATCGCGGATACGACGCTGATCAACGCCACGGCGTCCGGCGAGGTGACGGTGCGGACGGATCCGTCGCTCTTCGGCGGCGCGGCGTACGCGGAGGCGGACTGCGAGACGCTCGATTGCACGGGCGAGGTCGTCTCCCGCGAGCGCAGGCGGCTGTATCCGGGCGTGACGAGTCTGCCGGTCCCGTCGGCAGGCCTGATCCGCATCCGGCGGGTACGGTGACCGGATCATCTCCCTATCTGCCAACGTCCCCCTGTCCGGCGTTCGTCGGACAGGGGGACGTTTTTTCTGACGTTTTTCTTATTTCAGCGTGTATACCGCGTTGGGTATCAGACCTTCGCCCGTTCCGTCGTCGGAAAGCAGCGTCCGTTCACGGTCGATCCCGCGGCGGGCGAGGCAGAGATCCAGAAAGCAGAGGAAGATGCCGAGGTCGATCCGGTTGTAGAAGGGCACCTTGTCGGCGGGCATGATCCCGATCTTTCCGGGACGCCTGTTTCTGTACACGGTCAGCGTGCCGCTGTTATTTACGAACCACGGCTGTGAGTTGCAGGCGCTGGGTGCGAGCCGGACGAGCTCCGTCACGCCGGAGATCGCCTCGCCCGACCAGATCTCGCCGACCGGCTTCCGTCTGCATTTGTCCGCGTCCCGGCGGAATTTCGTCTCGTCGCCGATCCGGCGGACGGCGATCATGATGACGTAATCCATCCCGTCCCGGGACCTTTCTTCCGTTTTTCCGATCCCGAACCAGAGCGTGCCGATACCCCGCGACACCAGATACAGATCGAGCTGTTCGCCCAGATAGCCGATGTTCTGCAGATACCCGTCCTTCTTTTCGCTGTACAGAAGGATGCAGTATTCCGCGCCGCACCGGCAGTTCGTCTCCTTTTCCGGCACGATGCGGATCTCCGTCCGTATGCCAGGATACAGAGGCGTGAACGTCCGGTATTTTTCTTCCGTTTCCGAGAGCTCCGCTTCGGTGATCGTTTCCTTTCCGACGTTCATGAAAAGATGAAAGGATCTGCGCTTCAAGATCATGTCAAAGAGCGTGACGTCCATATCGGTCCCTCCTTTTTCGGCTCCGGCCCGCCGTTGTTCCCGCGGGGGCGGGAGGCGGCGTCAGAAATCCGTTGCCAGCGCGATATACCGCCTGTCGCCGGTCGTGCACGCGCAGTAGAAGTGGTAGACGTGTCCCTCCCACGTGACGATCCACGGCTTATGGGCGTACAGGTCTTGCTCCGGGTCGTCCTTCGACGGCGCTGCCGTCGGTTCGCCGAGCCATTCGGTCCAGTGGATCAGGTCGTAGGAACACGCGAAGGTATCGAAGGCGGAGCGGGTATCGTTGTATTTCATGATGTTCATGATATACAGCCCGTCGCCGTCCCGGAGCAGCATCGGGTCCGCCGTGATGCGGCATCCGGGGTCGCCGGTGACGTCGTCGACGATCGGACGGTCGCCGTAGCGGATCCACCGGTCCATGTCGTCCGACACCGCCATGTAGATGCGTTCGCGGCCGTCGTATCCCTTCGCGTTGTAGAACATCACGAAGTCGTGCCCGGTGAGCCGTTCTTCGTCCCGGATCACGGTGCTTTTGTACAGCGTTTTCGTCTCAAAGAACCGGACGTCCGCGTCGTGGGGCGTGAGGATCGGCTCCCCGCGCCGCGCGTAGGAATCCGCGTCGAGCGGATCGGCGGCGGACGCGATCCCCATGAGCAGCGGGTCCGGCTCGTAGCCGTCGCTCGCTCCCGCCAGATAGGTCAGCCAGTATCGGCCCGCGTACTTCCCGAGCGCGCAGCCTCCCCCGACGGAGATATCGTACAGCGCGGGGTATCCCGCGATCTGCCGCGCGTCCCATACTCTCTTTTCATCCCGGCGCAGAAGCGTCCCGCGGTAGGTCCAGTGCAGAAGGTCCTCCGATTCCGCGAGATGCGTCTCGTACCCGGAACGGTCCGTGTCTTTCGAGATGGCGATGAAGACCATGTACCATTTCCCGCCGTACCGGAACACGCCGGGACAGTCGGTGCAGAGGTCGTCGAATTCCATGACCGCGCCGCGCTTCACGGGCGTGTCGAGCATGGCGCGGACCTGCGCCATCCTCTCCGGCGTGACCGTTTTGTCCGCACGGCGATTCTGATAATTGAAACCGATCATAACGCGTCCTTTCTGTCTGTTTTTTTCTGGTTTTTATTTCTTATCCTCCGCCGTCTCCGACCTCGGATATTCTCCGCTTTTCCTCATCCGGTATTCCGCCGGCGTACAGCCGTATTTCCGCCTGAATTCCCGGTAAAGCCCGGCGACGGAATTGAAGCCGACCCGCTCGGCGATCTGATTCACGGGATCCCGCGTTTCGCAAAGCAGCGTCCGGGCGCTGTCGATCCGCTTTTCCATGATGAGCTGCCAGAAGGTCCTGCCGTACCGCTTGCGGACGATCCGATCGAGCTGCCGGATGCCGATGTTCAGCGTCTGCGCCGCCTCGCCGATCGTTACGTTCTTCGTATAATACAGCGCGATGAGCTGCTCCAGCTTCAGCATCCGCTGTACGTCGTGGAAAAAGGACGTCTGCTCGTTTCGGTACGTTTCGTCCGCGCCGGCGTCCTCGTGCAGCCGCGCCATGCCGAGCAGCATTTCGATCAGATGGAGCGGGGCGAGGAACGGATACGCCCCTCCCGCCTCGCGGAGGATCCGCTCGGCGGCGGCGGTCAGCTCCGGCTGATCCCGCCAGAGGAGCGTGTGATCCCCTCTCGTGAACTGCGTGAGCGTTTTATACAGATTCGCGCAGTTCCCCGTCCGGGTCTTCTCACAGGAAAAGCCCAGGGCGAATCCGGCGTCCGGGTCGGCCTGCTCCTTGACGTGACGCACGCCGGCCGGCACGACGGCGACGTCCCCGGCGCGCAGGGCGACGCAGTCATCCTCTCCCCGGAGGACGACCTGTCCCTTCACACAGACGAACATTCCCGCGTTCAGGTGCGTATGCAGCGTGCGGAAATTCACCGTTTTGTCCCTTTCCGCGTCCCACGGCTCCTCGAGGAACAGACGGAACAGGACGTTTTCCAGATACACCGGGTATTCCCGCGTCCTGAGAGAAAACTGTTTTTCTTCCATTTCTGCCATCCTCCGCCTCCTCCTGCGTCCATTATAGTCCATTCGACCGGATTTGTCAATATCGGATCATCCGATCCTGACACGGCGTGAAAATGATGACAGATTCCGTCATTTACATCCGTCTCTTTTTCGGGTAGAATAAAAGCGGCATATCTCTATATATCGATCCGTTCCGACGCGTGCGGATCCGAAAGGAGCAAAGTCATGAAACGAGGTATGAGTATCCTTCTTCTGCTCGTGCTGCTGCTCGCCTCCTGCGGTACGGGCGAGCCGGCGGTGACCGGCGATCCTTCCCCGAGTGGGACGGAGGCGCCGTCCGGCACCACGGGGCCCGTCCCGGCGGAGACGGACGCCCTCGACTATCTTCCCGAGCGGGACTATACGGGCACGGAGTTCGTCATCCTGTCCGCGTCGGAGCAGTGGAAGTACATGTACGCAGCGGAGGAAACGAACGGAGACAAGCTGAACGACGCCCTCTATTACCGCGACGCGGCGGTGGAGGAGCACTTCGGCGTCGATCTCGTCTTCGACGTGGTCAACGGATACAGCACCGGCGCGAGCGTCGTCACGGAAAAGCTGCGCGCCATCGTGCAGGCGGGCGACGAGACGTACGATCTCTTCAACGGCAGCAACGCGTATGGCGTATTACACGGCGCTCGATCCCGCTCTGTTCCAGATCTACACGATCGTCAACCGGTCGTTCCCGACCTGGTGGGCGGCGAACGAAGAGAAGCTCCAGGCGAAGCTGGACGCGCTGATCGACCAGCTTGCGAAGCTGGAGGTATAAGAATATCGGTCGGCGGGGACGCCGGGGGAGCGCGTGAACGGAGCCGTCCGTGCGCTCCCGCGGCGTTTTCGGTTTTCTCCCGGAAATTCCTTGATTTCCGGGAGAAGATTTGCTATAATGTGGATGATCCTACAATCGGGGAATAAATTTTTACAATCGGGAGAGCGAAGATGAAGGGAAGAACAGCGCTTTTTGCGGCGGCGCTCTGCCTGGCGCTGCTTTTGGCGGCGTGCGGCGCGGGAGACGGCGGGGATCCGACGACCGTTTCCGGGAGCGCGGATGAGACGGAGGCGTTCCCCGCGTATACGGGCGAGACGGACGCCGTCTTTGCCGCGGAGCTCGCCGGATACGTCGTCGTCCGTCCCGAGACGGCGGGCGACGACGAGGTGCGCGCCGGCATCGAGATCCGGGACGGCCTGAAGCCGATCGCTTCTCTCACACTGACCACCGACTGGGTGAAACGGGGCGAGGAGGTACCCGTCGGCACGAAGGAGATCCTCGTCGGGAACACGAACCGCCCGGAGAGCGTCCGCCTGTACGAAACGCTCCGCATGGGGGATTTTGCCGTCGGACGGGAAGGGGACCGCATCGTGATCGTCGGCGGCAGCGAGGCATCCACGCGGACGGCGGTCGCGTTCTTTCTGCGGAATTTCACGGACGCGGAGAACGGGCGGCTCCTCCTTCCGCGGGACACCTACGTATACGCGACGGCGTACGCCGTCGATTCTTTCCTGCTCAACGGCGTGCCCGTATCGGAGTATACCGTTTGCAGCAAGTATATGAGCGACCGCTTTGCGGATACGCTGGCGGCGGAGCTGGCGGACGCGCTGACGGAGGCGACCGGCCGGGTCGTGACGTACAGCGAGTGGCCGAAGGGGGAGAAACGGATCGAGTTCGTCACGGACGCGGCGGCGGGGGACGATGCCGTCGTCGAGACCGACGGGGAACGCATCTGCGTCCGCGCGGCGGATGCCTCCGGCCTGACGTACGCGTACGCCTTTTTCCGGACGGAGGTTTTGGGCATGGACGGCCTGACGGGCACGGGGAACACGCTGGACGTCCGGATCACGGAGCCGCTGCGCTGTGATCTGCGCGCCGTCGCGGCGCGGGAACCGCGGCAGCTGTTCGTTTCGCCCGACGGCTCCGACGAAGGCGACGGCAGCGCCGCGCGGCCGTACCGGACGATCGAAACGGCGCTGGCGCGTCTGCAGAAGGACAGAAAGCTCTGCCCGGACGAGATCGTCCTGGCGGACGGCGATTATTATCTGACCGACCAGATCCGCATCGACGCGGCGGCGGGGAGCCATCTGACCATCCGCGCACAGAACCCCGGCAGGGTCCGGCTGATCGGCGGGATATCCGTCGATATGGCGCAGTGCCTGCCCGTGACCGATCCCGCGATCCTTGAGCGCGTGATCGACAAAAACGCCGCGGGGAAACTGATGATGCTCGACGTGAGCGGACTCGGCATCGAGCTCTCCGGGATGCGCGACGCGGATCAGACGGCGTTCTACGTCGGCGAACAGGCGCTGACGCCCGCCCGCTGGCCGAACAGCGGATACCTGCGCTGCGGCTCCGTTTTGTCGCCGAAGACCTCCGATCCGGACAAATACACGCGCTTCATCTCCTCGGACGCGTCGGACCGCGCGCGTCTCTGGAGCGAGGAAGGGAGGAAGGATCTGTACGTCCTCTCCTATCTGTACGCCGTGTGGCGCAGCGACGTGCTGAAGGTCACGGATATCGACGTGCAGTCGCGCACCGTGACCGTCGACACGACGGACGCCGCCCATGAGGGATTCCGGTTTTTCTTCTTCAATATCCTCGAAGAGCTCGACGCGCCGGGCGAGTGCTGGGTAGACCGGGAAAAGGAGATCCTGTACTTCTATCCCCCGAAGGGCGGCTCCGACGATATCTTCATCGCCACTCTGGCGAAGAGCATGATCCTGGTCGACGGCTGCGCCGATCTCACGCTGAAGGGGCTCTCCTTCCGGTACACGAGATGCTGCGCAGTCGAGGCGAAGGATGCGGACGGTCTCACGATCGCGGACTGCACCGTCCTCCACACCTCCGAGTACGGTCTGCGCCTGAACGGAGAGCGGATCACGGTGGACGGCTGCGAGATCGCAGACACCGCGAGCGGCGGGATCGTGATCTCCGGCGGCGACCGGACCGCGCTCCGCAGCGGGGAAAGCGAGATTTGTAACTGCGTGATCCACGATATCAACCGTTCGCTCATCACCTACCGCCCGGGCGTGTACGCGGCGAGCGTGGGGCTCGTGATACGGAACAACGAGTTCTGCGGTTCGGTCCACGAGATGATCGCTGTGAGCACGAACAACGTCCTGATCACGCATAACGAATTCCACGACTGCGTCACCGAAAGCGCGGACATGGGCGTCATATACTTCGGACGGGATCCGTCGCTCATGGGCACCGAGATCTGCTATAACTACTTCCATGACAACGGCAACGACTACGGCACCTCGGACCTGGGGCAGTGGTGCATCTACGTCGACGACGGGAACGCGGGCGCGCATATCCATCACAATCTCTTCTACAAGCCCTCGGATTACTCCGCCGTTCGTTTCCACGCCGCGCAGTTCTCCCTTGTGGAATACAATATTTTCGCCGAAACGACCGACGGCGTGCACAACCAGCAGTGGTCGGGGAACAGCCCGTACGAGTGGCTCGAGTATATCTACGACCTCGTCCCGACGCGGCGGAATGAGATCCAGCCGCGGATCAAGGCGTCCGGCATGGAGAGCGAGCGGTGGCGGACGTACTACGAGGGCACCATCTGGGAGCCGCTTTTCGAACTCATCAATCCGGACGTGCGGCAGAAGATCACCCAGCTGTACGAGAGCGGCACGAAGGCGCAGCGGGCGGAGTATATGAGTTCGCTGTACGCGCTCGCGGGCAACGTCGTGGCGGACAACGTCTATGTCGATCTCACGAGGGGACTCGTCGTGAGGGATACGCTGGAGCAAGAAAACAACGTACGGCTCGAGAAGGCAGATTTCGTCGCCTACGGCACGGACTTCGCTCTGACGGAGGCGGCGCTGGCGAAGGTGCGGGAGGTCATCCCGGCGTTCGAGGATTTCCCCATGGCGGACGTCGGACCGCAGGGGTAAGAGACGGCGGCCGCATCGGACATGCGGGGCGGGGCGGTTTTCCGCCCCGCTCTTTCGTCGTACCGTTGAAAACGGAGCGGCGTTCTCCCGATCCGACAATTTTTCTCTTATTCGTAGAGCGGATTGTCGGCTGCGGTCATTGACGACGGCGGCGATATACGGTAGAATAGGAAACGGACAGAGGCGCCCTGTACTATTATTACGGAGAGATATCATGGAACTTTTATTTGCAAAACGGCTGAAGGAAAACCGTCTGAAGCAGGGACTGACACAGGAGCAGTTGGCGGACAGGATCGGCATTTCGTATCAGTCCGTCAGCAAATGGGAGCGCAGCGGCGGGTTGCCCGACATCACGATCCTGCCGCGCCTCGCGGCCTGCTTCGGGATCACGGTGGACGAGCTGATCGGCTGCGACGAGCAGACACGCGAGGAGGATGTTCGCTCCTTTTTCAAGCGTTACCGGGCGATCCCCTCTCCTGAGGGAGACGGACAGCGGCTCGCGCTGGCGAAGGAATACTATCGGAAATATCCGCGGAATTACTCTGTCATGTGGATATTGGAGGACGCGATCCTGCAATGTCCCGAGGACTATGAGAAGAACGAGGACCTGATGCTCGAACTGCACGAAAAGATCATGTCCGGCTGTACGGAGGAAGACTACCGCCGCGATTCTCTGCGGCGGGTGTGTATGATCGCCGGCGACGCGGCGCTCGAAGAACGGATCGCCAAAAGCGGGGTGAGGTGGGAGAATGCGCTCGAAATCGGAGAACTGCGGGAGGAGCGTTTTCTGACGCAGCGCCGCTGGGACGAATACCGCGGCGAGCGCGACGCGACAGACCTTCTTGCCTTCATGCACTATATCGGGCGTAATGGATATGATTATTATTCTGCCGAAAACGGGTATCCGTTCGGCGAGCCCGCGCGTACCGCGGCGTGGGAAATACACGTCATGCGATTACTTGCCGCTTTTGATCCCTCGGGCATCGTTCCGGACGGATGGAGCGGATGGTATGCTCAATCGGCGATAAAAGCTTCCGGCGCGCTGACGGCGTCCGGTAAAACCGATGAAGGATTCGCTCTGCTTGAGGAGGCGTTGGATTTATGTGAACGCTGGATCTCCTTTCCGGACGGCGCGCTTCTGCCGCTCGGATGTGCCGAAGCCTTCGGCGGGGCGACCGTCACGAAGATGGACGAAAAGAAAATGGTCCACATCTGTTTCCCGGACGGACGCAGGGTGTGGTCACCGTATCTGTGGCTTTTTTGGATGAGCAAAAAGGAGCCGTATCATCAGCTGACCCATTGGTGCTGGTTCGACGGCGTCAGGGACGACGCGCGGTATGTAAAAGTGTTGAAGAAAGCAAAGCGCATGGCGGAATGAGCGAAAGCGCCCGAAGCCGATCATCGGATGAAGGCGTGCGGCTCCGATTTGTGCACGGATCCGCTTTTCCGTTGACTTCTTCGGCGGATCTATGGTATAATGTATGGGCATAGAGAAAGCATGGATCGTACGTCGGTCGGCTCGCAGCCGGGCTGCCTTCCGGATCGCACTTTTGTCTGACATCCGCCGAAAGGGGTTACCAGTGATGGAATTTCCGAAGACTTCCTATTCCTACGGCGCGCACGGCGGGATCGGCGCGCTCGCCTCGCCGCCCGTCGAGTTCTGGCCCACCTATTCCTGGTGCTGGAACGATACCGTCACCCGCGAGGGGATCGTCGAACAGCTCGACTCGATGACGGAACGCGGCATCCGCGCGACCTACGTCATCCCGATGCCGAAGAATTTCCGCCCGCACACGATGCCGACGAAGCTGGAGCCGGACTATCCCACGCCCGAATTTTTCGCGCTCATGCGCTTCACCGCCGACGAGGCGGCAAAGCGCGGGATCCGGATCTGGCTGTACGACGAGGGCGGGTGGCCCTCCGGTTCCGCGAACGGCCGCGTCGCCGCATCCGATCCGTCCTTCGCCTGCTCGGCGCTGAAGCCGGACGGATCCGTCGCGGTCGAACCGCCCGCCCCGCGGGCGTATCCCGATCTGCTCAATCCCGCCGTGACCGCCCGCTTTCTGGAGCTGACCCACGAGGGGTACGCCGCCGCCTTCGACGGCGATATCGGGGAACACATGCCCGTCGCGTTCACCGACGAGCCGCACGTCCGCTCCGGGGCCGGAACCGTCCCGTGGACGGCGGGGCTCGGCGAGCGCTTTAGGGAGAAGTGGGGGTACGATCTGAAGGATCACCTGCCCGCGCTGTTCGCCGAGGGGGAGGCCGGCGAGGAGACGCGGCGGGTCCGCGCCGACTATCACGATCTGATCGGCGAGATGTTCGCCGAGAACTATTTCCTCCCGATCCGGGAATGGTGCCACCGGCACGGGATGCTCTCTTCCGGGCACGTGAACGGCGACAACGACGCGTTCGGCAGCGCCGGAAAGGGGCACCACCACATCCTGCGCTGCCTGCGCGCGATGGATATCCCCGGCGTGGACGTGATCTGGCGGCAGGCGTTCTGTGACGAGCCGTCGCCGGGGCCGGAGAAGAGCGAGGAGCGCTGCGCGAACATGTTCTTCCCGCGCTTTGCCTCCTCCGCCGCCCATCAGATCGGCGCGCGTCTCGCGCTGACGGAATCATACGCGATCTACGGCGCCGGGATCACCTACGATCAGATGCGCTGGCTTTGGTGCTATCAGGCGGTGCGCGGGCTGAATCTCCTCAACCCGATGAGCATGAGCTACAGCTACGACGGACCGCTGCTCGCTTCCACCGGGCGCCCGACCTTCTCTCCGCTCCTTCCGGGGGCAAAGGATCTCGCCGTCTTCAATCTCTGGGCGGCGCGGCTGTCGTACCTGATGTCCGCCGGAAAGCCCGTGGCCGATGCGGCGCTGTATCTGCCGCTGCGCGACATATGGGCGGGCGACGACGCCGCGCGGGCGGCGTCGGAGCGCTTTCAGGAGACGGGCAAGGAACTGGAGCGGCGCGGCTGCGACTTCGACGTCATCGACGACGACGCGATCCTTGCCGCGGCGCTTTGCGGCGGCGCGCTCCGCATCGGCGACGCGGCGTATCAGACGATCTATCTGCCGGACGGCGCGCGCCTGCCGGAGAACGTGCGTGAGAAGCTCGCCGCGCTGTGCGCCGGCGGCGGCACGGTGACCGTCTGCGCGGGCGATTTCCCGGTCCGTCCGGTCATCCTCTCCGGATGCGCCGATCTGCGCGCCGCGCGGCGCGAGACCGACGACGGTCGGGTCTATCTGATCACGAACGAAGCCCGCGCGGCGCGCGGCGTCTCCGTTCTCTTCCCGGAGGAGGACGCCGCGTCCGCCTGGGAGATCGATCTTGTGACCGGGGAGCGGCGCGCCGTCTCCGTGCGGCCGTATGCGGCATCTCTCCCCTTCGGCGGCTGTGCCGCGCTGCTGTTCCCGAAAGAAGCGCCCGCCGTCCCGGAGAAGGACGCGGCGCCGTCCCGTGAGGCGGCGCTGACCGGCTTCACTCTGCGCCGGACGCGCCGCGTCACGCTCAGCCCGCACGGCTTCGTGTCCGAGGCGGTCGAGGAGGCGCCGCGGCCCGCGGAGCCGGGCGACTGGCGCGGTCTGCTTGGCGAGGATTTCTCCGGCGACGCGGAATACGTCGTCCGTTTCCGCGCTCCGGCGGACTGCGGGGAGGAGTACACGCTCGATCTCGGTACCGTGTACAACTCCTGCGAGGTGTCCCTGAACGGGAGATCGCTCGGCACGTTCGTTTTCTCGCCGTTCCGTGTGAAGCTGGGACGGCTGGAGCCGGAGAACATTCTGACCGTGCGCGTCTCCAACACCGCCGCCAACGTCTTCGCCGCCGCGGATTTCACGAAGTGGTTCGCGCCGGAGACGATCGGTCCCTACGACGCCGTCGAGCGCGGATTCGAGGCGGGAAGCCTCGCCTCCGGGCTCGTCGGTCCGGTCAGGCTCCTCTGGTAAGAAAAAAGGAACGGAAAACGGGCAAAAAGGATACTCCCCCCGAAAGCGTCCGGCTTTCGAAGGGAGTATTGTTTTTTTGCGCGCCGTCAGGCGACGTCCGTCAGCTTCAGGTTTTTAACCTTGCGCAGCGCGATCGCGTTGACGATCGCGGCGAACAGCAGCGTGATCGCCGCTCCGAGAAGGAGCGCGGGCACGTACACGCCGCGTCCTCCACGATCACGGACCGTCCGGTCTTCGTGACGATCCCCTCGATGCCGAGCCCGTTCTCCACCGTGATGCCCGAAACGTCCGCCGGACCCATGTGGAACAGCGGGCTGAGCCGGTCCGTCTTCGCGTCGAGGAGCCAGATCGCCCCCGCCTCGCTGTTCAGCGTTTCCACGATGATCTCAAGGCTTCCCGCCAGGGCGTCCTCGAGATTGTCCACCTCAAGCAGCTGCTCCATGATCCGCCACGTAGCCCGTGTAAAGCGTTATTCTTCCGCCATATCCGTTTTTCCTCTCTCCGCTTCGGTTCGTGTATTGTTTCCCTTATCCGTGTCTCAGTACAGGCGGTCGATCTTCTCGCCGTACTCCCGCCACGCCTCGGCGAGCGCCGCCAGCTCTTCCTTCTTGAACGCGAAACCGTTCGGAAGAGGCGAGATGCAGTAGAGATCCGGGATGCCGACGGCGGGCTGATCGAGCAGCCAGCGCATCGTGTCGCGGCTCGTGTTGAAGCCGGCGTTGTCCGTGTCGAGCAGCACGCCCGGCATGGCGATCGAGAAGAGCTTCGCCCGCATGGCGAGATCCTCGCGGCAGCAGCGGTTGTCCTGGCTGTAGTCGTGCAGGCGCGCCTGATCGCAGACGGAGGCGAAATACGGATGGCAGGGCGAGCAGTTGATGATCGCCTCCGGCTTGATCGACTTCGCCTTGTCGTAGATGTGCTTCATGAACTCAAAGAGCAGCTCGGCGCCGTACTTCCCGGAATACGTGCGGAACCTCCGACCGGTAGGCATCTGGAAAGCGTAGTCGATCTTGATGCCGTCGCAGTCGTAGCAGCCCTCGGCGGGGGAGAAGATCCGGGTGAGCGCCTCGTCGAGGACGGCGAGGAACGCCGGATGGGACACGTCGACGCGGCGCGCGCCGCTGTCCTCCGTCACGACCGCCTCTTCCGGGATCCCTTCCGGGTCGAAGGTCTTGAACCAGAGCATCGTGTGGATCCCCTCCGCGTGCCGCGCGTCGACGAAGCCGCGCAGATCCGGCCATCTGCCCGGATCGGCAACGTCCGTGCCGTACTCGGCCTGCCACTTGTCGTCGATGATGAGGCAGCGCGGGTACAACCCCGCCGCGTGCATCTGCTTCACATAGTCCTCGTACATATCCTGCCGCGCCGCGCCCTGCCCGAAGCCGTCGAAGCCGTGGGAGGCGAACTGCTGGATCCATCCGCAGGCGATCGGACCGTACCAGAAGCGCGGCGGCGTCGGTCTCTTCGGCGTCGGGATGCCGCCGTAGGCGTAATAATACTCGCTGTATTTGCGCATCGCGTCGAGCTCGTCCTCGGCGACGCCGCTCACGATATACGGCGCTTCCCACGCGCCGTCGACGGCGGTGTGCCCGGCGAGATCGACGGAGAAGCGGAAGCGGCTGCTCCAGCCTTCCATGTTCCGGCGATAGTCGAACGCGGTGAAGTTGTGTTCGCCGGGCTTCGCCGCGAGCCCGAAGAAGATCTGCCGCGTCAGCGCCTCCGGACGGAAGGAATAGCAGTACATCGGCGGCACCATGAGCACCGGCGGGCGGTGGCAGGACGCGGATGCGCGGAAGGAGTATTCCTCCGTGTTGTTCCACGGCTTGCAGGGATTGAAGCCGTACTCGAATTCGTATTCACTGCCGCAGCAGCGATCCGCCGCGTTCCCGGAGAAGTATTCGACCGTATCGACGCGGCCGCGCCCGCGCACGGCGATCCGGTACGTGAAGCGGAGCGGGGAGGCTTCGACGGTGTAGGTCTTCTCTTCCCAGAGGGAGCTCTTCCCGCGCCAGACGAAGCGGCGGGACGCGCCGCAGACGGTATCGGAGACGAGCGCGGGGACCTCGGGCTCCTCGTCGCGGACGACCTCGCAGGCGTCGCTTAGCTGATGCACGGCGCTCCGGACGTCGAGGCGGACGACCTCCGTGCCGTCGTAGCGGACGCCGACGGCGCCGCCGTCGACCGCGAGGGAATAGGAGGGATATTCAACGGTAATCATAAACTGCTCCTTATCGTGAAGTAGAGTACACACCATAATTATACCATGCTCCCGTTCCGTGTCAAGAGCGCGGAAGAAAAAATGCCCGCGCGCATCGGCGAAAAGACTGACCGGACGATTTCCGGGCGCTTTTTCACGGACCGACGGGAGCCGCCCGTCAGACGACGCGTCTCCGCTTCAATCGGAAAGCGCTTTTTGAGTAAAAGCCTTGACAAAACGAACGGCAGGTGATACAATAAGATTGCTGTAAACAAAGTTTCCCACAGGGAGGTGATTGCCATGAAACGAAAAATGTGTCGGCGCGCCTCTGCTGCGGAAAAGTGAAATGAAGGATTTTTCTTAGCACGCTCGCTCCGGCGAGCGTGTTTTTTTGTGGGTTTGCATGCTCATCATTCGATTCACGAAAGGGGGAAAATCATTGAAGAGACTGAAAAATCTGTTCCGGTCCATGGAGGAAAAAACAGAAACCTACCGCGCCATGTATAATGCTCCCGTCACAGTCCATTCTCCGACGGAAGAACCGCCCTACGGCGACAATGACGCCGTATTTTATCAGGATGATATCGCGTTCGTTATCGAAACGCCGCCGAAAAACGCGCAGGACCGTCCGATCGTCGAGATCCGCATTCCGGCACAGAAGATCCGGCCGGAGGCCGCCGCGCACCGTATGGAAGGGGGAATACCTTTGAAAAGACTGAAACACTATTTCCGACAGATGGAAGAGCGGACCGAGACCTATTCGTTTACCGGCCCGGACGGACGAAAGCATGACATATACGACGGTCAGGTGATCGTCGAGTTCCCGGAGCCGAAAAACAATCCCCTTGAGAGCCGCGAGCCGGAGGAGGACAACTGGAACGTATATTTTGACGGCGCGCACGGGTATACCGTCGAAAACAATCACAAAACGGCGAAGGACCGGCCCATCGTAACGGTCAGCATCCCGACCGAAGAGATCGACCGCGCGCTTGGCGGACGGCTCGGCGGGGATCCCGACGCGGCGAACGGGGAGGCGCCGGATGCGCTGACCGAACGGCTTCGCTGCGCGGCGGCGGATTTCTGCCTCCGTTCCTTTGCCCGGCATATCGACGACCTGAACAAAGCGCTCTTTAACCGAAGCCGCCCGGACCGGGAAAACGGGAAGTATTATCTCTATCGTCCCGGAGGCGAGGTACTGCTCCGCAACACCGCTTTCTTTACCGTCTGTCCCCAGCGGGATTACGACTACCTCGGCGGAATATCCGTTTTGCTTTGGGATCTGACGGAGCATCCGTGTCCGCCGAAGCTGTGCCTGTGCCTGCGGCTGGAGGTACAACTTCCGTTTCACAAGCTGAAGAAGGCGATGACGATGCTGACCTCCGATCTGCCGGAGGCGGTGGATGAATTTGTCGCTTCGCTCGACCGGGAGGCGCTCGCGGAAACGCTCTTCCTCGCCGAAAAGCAGTACAGGATCCGGGAAGCCCTCCGTTCCTCTCCGTGGTGCGCCTTTGTCGCAAACGGAAGCATCCTTCCGCGGGCAAAAGACGGGACAGAGCCGCTCGAAGGGGCGGTCCCGTTCCGGTCGACGCCGGAGGACGAGGCGGAACTTTGCGGCGTGCGCGGCATGGGGATCCCCCGCGGCGTGACCGTGATCACGGGAGGGGGATATTCCGGCAAATCCACGCTGCTCGACGCGATCGCGGCGGGGATCTGCGACCACCGCATGGGCGACGGACGGGAGCTCGTCCTGACGGACGAGACGGCGGTCTCGATCGCGTCTGAGGACGGGCGCGCCGTATCACGGCTCAACATCGGACCGTTTCTCAAATCTCTGCCCGGCGGGAACACCCCCGCGGATTTCACGACGGCGCACGCCTCCGGCTCGACTTCGCAGGCGGCGGGGATCATGGAGGCGGTCTCGTCCGGCTCGCGGCTTCTGCTCATCGACGAGGACCGGAGCGCGACGAATTTCATGATCCGCGACGCGAAGATGAAAGCCCTCATCAAAAAGGAACCGATCACGCCGTTCACCGACCGCGTGCGGGAACTGGCGGAGCGCGGCGTATCGACGATCCTTGTCATCGGCGGGAGCGGAGAATACCTCGGCCCGGCGGACCGCGTGTACCTGATGGACGATTACCGTATCTCAGACGCTACCGCGCGGGCCGGGGAAATCTGGCGATCGTCGGGTGGGGAAACGGAGACGCCGCCGCCTTGCGATTGGAAGGTGCGCCGGACGCTCGCGGGGACGTATTTTTCTTCGTATCCTGAGAACGGAACGACGGAACGGCTCGAAGCGAACGATATGGGATTCCTTCTCGTCGGTTCGGAACAGGTCGATCTGCGCGGCGTGTTTTCGCTCGTTACCAAGGGACAGCGTACCGCCGCCGCGTTTATTCTGCGTACGATCATGCTGCAAAGGCGTCCGGGAGCGATCGACCTGACGGCAGAGCTCGACGCGCTGTACGAGCGCATCCGCCGCGAAGGGCTCCACGAAGTCTATACTTCTTTCTTTACGACGATGAGCATGCCGATGGACCTGCCGAGAAAAATCGACGTGCAAGCCGTGGTGTACCGGATGCGGCGTCAGGAATGGAAACGGTGATTTGACGGGAGAGGGGCGGATTTGTTATAATTATTTCGGAAAAATCCGTCCGGTCCCAACCTTTGCCCGGTTTTTTCCGTCTTATTGTTGAAACCCGAAGAGAGGAGAGGACGAAAATGAGGAAATACGAGAACGAAAGCGACGGCTCCCTCGTGGAGAAGACGCTGCTCGGTGAGAGCGCCGCCTACGAGGAGCTCGTCCTCCGTCACGAGCGCGCCGTGATGGGGACGGCGATGAAGACCACGCACAACCGCTTCTCCGCCGAGGACGCGTCGCAGGACGCCTTCGTCGCGGCGTGGCTGAAACTGGACGGTCTGCGCGATCCCTCCCGTTTTTCTTCGTTCGTCTGCGCCGCCGCGAAGCACTGCGCCGCCGATATCATGCGGCGATGCTATTGCGCCGCGCCGGACGTCAGCCTCGAGCTGATGGAATACGCCGATCTCGACGAGCAGACGAAATTCGCCGCGCAGGACGAGGAGGAATACGCCCGCCTGCGCGAGGAGGTCGCGGCGCTCGGTGAGGAGACGCAGACCGTCATCCGCGCCCACTATTTCGAGGGGCTGACGGTCCGCGAGATCGCCGAAAGGCTCGGCGAGCCGGAGGGCACGGTGAAGTGGCGGCTCTCGGAGGGGCGAAAACTGCTGAGGAAAGGATACGGGATCATGGAAAAGGAATACGACGAAAACGAAACGCTCGTCCGCCGCGTCATGCGGCAGGTCGAGGAGCTGAAGCTGTGGAGACTGAAAAACAGCAAGGAGGGCTTTGAGGCGGAGTACCGCGCGGTGCTCGCCGCCGTGGAGGCTCTGGAGGACTCCGAGGCCAAACAGCACGCGCTCGCCGACGTGCTGAGGTGCGGCCTGTGGTGGATCCCCGGCGAGCAAAACGACGAGACGAGGAAGCGGATGAGAGAAGCCGCCGAGGCGGGACACAACGAGGACGCGATGACGTCCGTCATCTGGGATGACGACGTGAGGGATTCCCACGGTCAGAAGCGGATCGACCTTCTGCGGGGAAAGCTGCTCTGGCTCGAGGAGCACGGCTTCGTGAAGACGCAGGCGTACGTCTGGTTTTGGATGGGAGACGCCTATATGGATATCGACCGGGACGAGGCGCGGGCGTGCTTCGGGCGGGCGAGGAGCCTCCTTACCCCCGTCGACGTCTACTACGCGAACGCCGTCGCCGCGCTGCGGATCCTCCCGGAGTATCGGGGCGGCAATGACGAGGAATACTGCGCGACCGGGGAACTGCTCAAAAAGATCAATGGAAAGTATTATTTTTGGGCGCAGCCCGGCTTCGGCGGCAGTGAGTACGACAGCGCCTTGTACTACTACGCCGGGCAGTGCGACTGTCTGCTGTTCGACGGGGATCTGCGCGTCGGTGAGACGAGGACCGCCTCCGACGGCAGAACGACGCTCACCTTCGCGGCGGAGGTCGTGACCGTCGAGACGCCCGCCGGATGCTTTGCGAACTGCCGCCGGTACCGGATCGACGGAGGGACCTCCTCCTGGATCCGGGGCGTCGAGACGGACTACGCCGAGGGCGTCGGGATCGTGCGGCAGAAGATCTGGGAAGATACAGGAGAGAAAGAATGGCGGCTCTCCTCGTACCTGATCCGGGGCGGGGAGGGTCATCTCCCCTTCGCCGCCGGGAACCGGTGGGAATACAAGGTCTGCAGGAGAACAGAAGGATATCTCGAGCAGACCGGGCCCTCGGTATACGAGGTGATCGGGATGAACGCGGACACGGTGAATATCGCGCACAGCTATTATAACCGGCAGGCGTTCGATCTCGACAGCTTTATGGGGAACATGCTCTATGCGTGCCGTGAGTACGGGAGCTGGGATCCGCGGAAGCTGACGGACACGCTGCCGTATATAGAGAAAGCGAAGGCACTGGCAAAAACGCGGCGCGAGGCGATGCACGCGGAGATCGCGCGCCGCGTGCTGTACCGCGTGCTGCACACCGATCCGTCCTTCGACCCGGACTTTACGGAGTACGGGCGCTGGAACCATTTCTGGATCAACGACCTTGAGCGCACGGACGGCGGCGTGAAGCTGTCGCACGACGAATTTGATCTCGCCATCCGGTGGTACGACATGGGCTCCGGCTGCGGCGGCGACGGCTGGGCGATCTTGCACAACGGACTGTACGACGTCCTCTCCGACGCGGCGGAGGGGTACGTGTGGCGCAATGAATGGAAACCCGGCGTACACTACGAGCGGAAGTTCGATCACTGGGGAACGACGTACCGCGTCACGTTCGACGCCGCGCCCCAGCTCGAGCGGGTGGAGACGCCGGCGGGCGTCTTTGAGGACTGCCTGCATCTGACCTTCGATCTCGAGGGGCCGACGGGTCCGAACGGCTACCGCGGCGGCGTCAAGGACTACTGGTTCGCGCCGAATATCGGCATCGTGCAGATGAAGACGCCGGTCGGCGGCATCGTCAGCCACTGGGCGCTGACGGAATACCGCGGACGGGGCGCGGGGTACTTCCCGGCGGAGGACGGCTTCTTCCGCCGCTACGAGGCGCAGAACCTGACGGGCGGCTATCACGGATCCGTCGAGTACACGTATCTCGAGGACGAGCGCGGGCTGACGGTCTTCCGCGACGCGCTCGGCACGCAGGACCGCGCCGACTACGAAGCGGTGAAAGATGAGTGATCCCGCGCACCGGCGGGCGCCGCGCCCGGCTGCCGAAAACGGGTCCCGGAAACCACGCGTTTCCGGGATCCGCCGTTTTTTCGGGGATTTGGCCCCGAAGCGGACGGGAAGCGGTTGACTATTGCGCGGAGATGGGCTATAATACTGATGACCGCGATCACCCTTCAGGAGGAAAGCTGCCATGACGTCCAAGGAGATCATCCGCCGTCTCGTCGCACACGACGCGCCGCCCCGCATCGGGTACGATTTTACCGACCTCACCGACTTCACGTCCGTCCGGTCCCGCCGGCTGATCGATCTGCCGGACAATCCGTACGGGGAGTGGGGCGATTATCCGGAGCTGAAGAAGCTGACCGGCTTTTCCGGCGAGGTGCGCCGCGACGTGTACGGGAATATCTACGGCCGCTTCAACGGGAAAACGAAGGGCGAGTGCATCCGCGGCGTCATCGAGGACTGGGAGGACTATACGTACACGCTCCCGGCGTTCGATCCGGCGTACCGCGACACGCTGCTCGAGTGGGATCTCGCCTCAAGCGACAAGTACGTCCTCACGTACGGCGAGTCGCTGTTTTCCGCGCTGCGGGACGCGCGGCTCATCAGCAACGCGCTCGCCGACACCGTCACCGACCCGGAGGCGGTCGCCGCTTTCATCGATATGCTCGCGGAACACGAGGCCGCCGTCATTAAGAGTATCGCCGGCTGCGGCGTCGACGGCTGGTTTTTCGGCGACGACTGGGGAACGCAGGACCGGACGTTCATCTCGCCGGAGTCTTTTCGCGCGCTGTTTAAGCCGGGATACAAGAAGGTCGCCGACGCGGCGCACGAGGCGGGGATGAGCGTGTTCCTCCACTCCTGCGGCTATATATACGATTTTATCGAGGATTTCATCGACGCGGGGATCGACGTGTTCCAGTTCGATCAGCCGGACGCGTATCCGTCCGAGGTACTCGCCGGAGAGTTCGGCCGGCGCGTCGTCTTCCATTCTCCCGTGGACATCCAGAAGGTCCTCCCGACGGGGGATCGCGAGCGGATCGAGCGCCGCGCGTCCGAGATGTGCGCCGTGTTCCGCGCCGCCGGCGGCGGCTGGATCGCCAAAGATTATCCGAGCCTGGGCGACATCGGCGTCGAGCCAGTCTGGGCGAAGTGGGCCGAGGACGTGATCTGCGAAAACAGCGCGCTGTGAGGCGCGCCCCGAATCAACCACGACAGGAGCGGTACGGCAGTGAAAGACTTCAGAAAATGCAAGGTCGGCATGTTCATCCACCACGTTTTCCCGGGCGTGCATTACGCCGACGGGACGAAGGTGCAGACTCTCGACGAGATGGCGGACGCCTTCGACGCCGAGGGATTTGCGGATTCGCTCTCCCGGATGGGGATAGAGTATATCGTCTACACGGCGTGGCACTTCGCCGTGCGGCCGCTCTATCCGAGCGCCGTGTCGGAGAAGTGGCGCCCGGGCAACTGCCCGAAGCGGGATCTGCTCGGCGACATCATCGACAGCGTCCGCGCGCGGGGCATCCACGTGATCTTCTATACCCATCCGCGCGACGGGCACGATTTCAGCGAGGAAGACAAGGAGAAGACCGGCTGGGGCCGCGGCGGGCATCCGACGGACGATCAGCAGCCGGATCTCGCAAATTTCAACTACGGACGCTGGAACGAATACATGAAGGAGCTGTACACGGAGCTCGCGGACCGGTACGCCTCGCGGCTGACGGGCTACTATACGGACAGCGCCGGTCCGAAGGATCCGCAGGGCTGCATCGATCCGCCGAAGGATCATCAGGTCGTCGACTATCTGACGATCCGGAACATCATGAAGTCCCGCAACCCCGATCTGTGGACCTTCCAGAATTACTATGGCCACGTCTACACGCAGGATTGGGGCAACTCGGAGACCTACTCCGGGTATATCGGGTCGGTGTTCGGCGGAAAGAACGCGGAGAAGTGGCACTGCACGTCCCGCGTGGCGACGACGCTCGTCCCCTTCGGCACCTGGACCGCCGGACCGTCGGCGAACGCCGCGCCGGTCTTGAGGATGGAGCCGGAGGACGTGCTCCGCTACGCGCTCTTCAACGGGTCCGCCTCCCGATGCGGGAACGTGCTTTTCGCCTCCGGCACCTTCGCCGAGGGAAACGTGTGGTCGCCCGGCGTCGAGGAGACGATCGCCGGGGTGACGCGGGAACTCTCCCGCTTCGGCGAGTCGTTCATGGACGCGCTTCCGAGCCGCAGTTATCCGACCTTCCCCGGCACGACGCTCGAGGAGAACTCCTTCCGCTTCTGGATGACGGATGAGGACGGGAAGTACGAGTATCTGCACTGCCTCCGACTCCCGGAGGACGGCGTGCTCGCGTGGGGCGCGCCGGAGGACGGGATCGTTCTCGAAGATCCCGAACC
>JAEEYP010000101.1 GCA_016288155.1 Clostridiales bacterium
CAAAGCGGCGGCGCTTCCGCGGCAGCCGGGCGTGTACATCATGCAGAACGAGGCAGGCAAGGTCATCTACGTCGGCAAATCACGCTCCCTGCGCGACCGTGTGTCCCAATATTTCCACGGCGCGCACGATCCGAAAACCGCGCGGATGGCGGCATCCGTTCACGATTTCCGTTTTATCGCCTGCGACACGGAGATGGAAGCGCTCGCGCTTGAAAACAGTCTCATCAAGCAGTACACGCCGAAATACAACGTCAAGCTCAAGGACGCGAAATCTTACCCCTATATCAAGATCGACGTGACCGCGGAGTATCCGCGCATCCGCATGGACCGCAAGCGCGTGCCGGACGGCTCCCTTTATTTCGGGCCGTATTCCTCCACCGGAACCGTTTTTTCGGTGATCTCCGAGCTGGAACGCACGCTTGGGCTCCCTTCCTGTAAGCGCCGCTTCCCGGAGGATATCGGCAGGGAACGTCCCTGTGTGTATTATCAGATCGGCCGCTGCGCGGGTCTGTGCACGGGGGAGGTCACAAAGGAACAGCACCGCGCCTCCATCAACGCGGCGGCAGGCATTCTGCGCGGCGGAACGCGGGACGTGATCGCGTCCCTGCGCGAAAAAATGCTCGCCGCGTCCGAGAGCCTCGAGTTCGAACAGGCGGCGAGATACAGGGATGAGATCGAGAGCCTCCGAAAGCTCGGCGAGCGCCAGAAGGCGGTTTCCTCTCCCGACGTGGAATGCGACGTGATCGGTCTTCGGCTCACGGATGTCGAAGGCGTGCGCTTCCGCGACAGCGCGTCCGTGTTCTATATCCGCAGCGGCTATATCGCCGACAGCGAACACTTTCTCTTCGGAGGGGACGAAATCACCGCGGGTAAAGACGACGACACGGCCGATTCTCCTTTTTCCGCCTTTCTCATGTCGCTGTACCAGTCGCGCGAGTACATTCCGGGCGAGATCCTGCTTTCGTTCGATCTTCCGGAGCACGACAGGGAACTCCTCTCTTCGTATTTCACCGAACGGTCCGGTCATAAGGTCGAGGTCCGCACACCGAAGCGCGGAGCGTCAAAATACCTCTGCGACATGGCGGTCACGGACGCGGAGAAACACGCCGAGAACTACGCGAAGCGCGAGCGCGACAACGAAAAGACCTTGCTTCAGCTCGCAAAGACCCTCTCCCTCGAGGTCCTGCCCGAACGCATTGAAGCGTATGACATCTCAAACCTCGGCGACGAGCACATCACCTGCGGCATGGTTGTCGTCGTTGACGGAAAGTTCAAAAAGAACGAATACCGGACGTTTTCGATCCGCTCGAAAATCACGCAGGACGACTACGCCGCGATGACCGAGGCGCTGGAAAGACGCCTCTCCCATATCGGCATGCCGGACGACAACATGAGCGCCATGCCCGATTTGATCCTGCTGGACGGCGGACGTCAGCATGTTTCCGTCATTCGTGAAATGATGGCGCAAAGCGGCTATGACATACCGGTTTTCGGCATGGTAAAGGACGAGCATCATAAAACAAGGACCCTCGTCGATGACAGCGGGGAGATCCGTTTCGCCCGCCAAGCCGACGTGTTCAAGCTGATCTACGGCATACAGGAGGAAGTGCACCGCTTTTCCGTCTCCCGCATGTCGAACGCCAAGCGGAAGACACTCAAAACCTCGTCCCTCGAAAAGATCCGCGGCATCGGTCCGGCAAAGGCGAAAGCGCTTCTTCAGGGACTGAAAACGATCAAAGCCGTGAAGGAAGCAACCGTCGAAGAGCTGGCCGCCGTACCGGGCGTCTCTCAGACGGACGCCGAAGAGGTGTACCGGTATTTCCGTGCGGCGAATGAATCCCAGCTTCAAAAGAACAATCATCCGGAGGATATACTATGAGAATCATCACGGGAAGCGCGCGGGGCACGAAGCTCGAATCCCCGGCGGGAGAGACCACACGCCCTACTTCTGACCGCGTGAAGGAAGCAGTTTTCTCCATGCTTCAATTCGATATTGAGGGAAGCGCGGTGCTCGATCTCTTTGCAGGCAGCGGGCAGATGGGGCTGGAAGCCCTTTCGCGCGGTGCGGAGAAGGCGACATTCGTCGATATTTCCCGCGAGGCAGTCGACGCGATCACGGCAAACGCGAGAAAAACGCACCTGATCGCGAAATGCCGCATCATATCGACGGGTTTTTCCCCATTCCTGCGCGGTGAAGCGGGAAGGGAAAAATACGATCTGATCTTCCTCGATCCCCCCTACGACAGCAAGCTTTTGCCCAAGGCGCTCCGATCCATCGCCGACGCCGGGCTGTGCTCCTCCTGGACGACCCTCGTCTGCGAAACGGACTGCGATATCCCGCCGAAGGCTACGAGACTGCGCAAGGACGAGGATGCGGCGGCCGAATACATTTTCCGCGACATATTCGGGGAAGACGAGGAACTGAGAAAGAAGTACAGAACCGTCAAATCCACGCTTTACGGCCGGACGAGGATCACCCTGCTGCAGCCCCAACCCGAAGGGGAAGACGCGGAGGCGGACGAATGAGACACGCCATCGTCACGGGGAGTTTTGATCCCGTCACAGCCGGACACGCCGATCTGTTCGCACGGGCGTCCGCGCTCTTCGACCGCGTCACCGTCGTCATTCTCGCGAACGCCGAAAAGTCGTCCGGCTTCTTCTCCGCCGCTGAGCGGCTCCGTTTCGTGGAAGAAACGGTTGCTGATTTGGACAACGTAGACGCCGTCGTGTACGGGGGACTCACCTCCGACATCGCCCGCGAGCTTGACGCGCGGTATATCGTCCGCGGCGCGCGTTCGGCGACGGATTTTGATTACGAATACGGGCTTGCCTTCATCATGAAGCGCTTTGATCCCGCGCTCGAGACGGTGATCCTTCCGGCTCGGCCCGAATACGCGATGATTAGCTCCACCTATGTGCGGGAGCTTCTGCGCTACGGATGTCCGCTCGGCGACGCCGTGCCGGAGCAGTGCCGCCGTGACATGGAAAAAGCGCGGGAGGCCATTCTCGAAAAAGAAGAATCCCGCGCCAATTCCTGACGCGGGAGTAAAATCGATCATCGGAAATCAGACTTTCCGATGATCCGACTGATTCTGATTCTCAGACGAGTCGGCCGATGCAGCCGCCGCATCCGTTGCCGCAGCCGGTATCCCCGTTGTTCGTGCCGTTTGAGCAGAAGCTGTCAGTGCCGCAGAAAATACAGGCGGCGACGAGAACCAGCGCGATCCATTTGAGTCCGTTGTTGCAGAACATTCCTTAGCCCTCCTTTCGTGAGCGCTGTTCCA
>JAEEYP010000102.1 GCA_016288155.1 Clostridiales bacterium
CCGCGCCTCGGCATCTATTACTGCGAGAAGGGCGCGTCGCAGCGCCCGTCGAAGGTCATCTACGACCGCGCCGGATCCTCCATCGCGCTCGCGAAGCGGGAGGATTTCGACTGGGACGCGATCCTCGACGGCGCCGACTGGTTCCACTTCACCGGCATCACGCCGGCGCTCGGCGGCGAACTGCCCGAGATCTGCATGGACGCGCTGACTGCCTGCCGCGCCAAGGGCATAAAGACGAGCTGCGATCTCAACTACCGCAAGAACCTCTGGTCGACGGAGGAGGCCGGGCGCGTCATGAACGAACTGATGAAGAAGGTCGACGTCTGCATCGCCAACGAGGAGGATGCGGACAAGGTCTTCGGCATCCGCGCGGAGAACACGGACGTCGATTCCGGCAAGCTCGACGCTGAGGCGTACAAGTCCGTCGCCCGCCAGCTCGCCGAGCGCTTCGGCTTCGAGAAGGTGGCGATCACGCTGCGCACCTCGATTTCTGCGAACGACAATATCTGGGCGGCGATGCTGTACGACGTGAAGGCCGGACAGTACTGCTTCTCCAAGAGCTACAACCTCCACATCGTCGACCGCGTCGGCGGCGGCGATTCCTTCGGCGGCGGCCTGATCTACGCGACGCTCGACGGCCGTTCCCCGCAGGACGTGATCGAATTCGCCGCGGCGGCGTCCGCCCTGAAGCATTCCGTGGAGGGCGACTTCAACCACGTCTCTGCCGCCGAGGTCGATTCCCTTATCAAGAGCGGCGGTTCCGGACGCGTCCAGCGGTGACGCGCCCGCGGGCGCCGGAAAGGAGCGATCGATGAGCGATACGCGCGAGCGCAGACTGATCTTCGTCATCAACCCCGCCACGGGCAAGGGACGGGGGCTTGCCGCGGCACGCGCCGCGGCGGAGGCGGCGCGCGCGGATACCGTCCGCCTGACGGAACGCGCCGGAGACTGCACGGACTATATCGCCGGGGAGTGCCTGACGGACCCGGACGCGCACTTCGTCGTGTGCGGCGGGGACGGGACGGCGAACGAGGCGGTAAACGGCATCCTCCGCGCCGGCGCCGGACAGCGGGCGCGCCTGACCGTGCTCCCCTGCGGCTCCGGCAACGATTTTGCCCGCGGCATCGCCGCGTATTCTCCCCCGGAGGGGGAGGACGCGATCCGGCTCGACGTCATCGCCGTCAACGGCAGATACGTGCTCAACATGCTGAATATCGGCTTCGACTGCGACGTCGTCGCGCAGTCCGAGCGGCTGCGCCGGCGGAAGCTCATGACGAACTCTCTGTCCTACATCATCGGCGTCGCCGAGGTACTCGCGAAAAAGAAGTCCTTCACCTCGCGCCTTACGCTGCACGGCCTTGTCGGCACGGAGGCGGAGGAGGAGCAGACGGACGAGTATCTCCTGACGGCGGCGGCGAATCTGCCGTTTTGCGGCGGCGGCTTCAAGGCCGCGCCCGGCGCGGATCCGACGGACGGATATATCGATCTGCTCATCGCGAAGAACATGACGCGGCGGCAGTTTCTGTCGCTCGTCGGCGGCTATCGCGGCGGCACGCACGTGAACGCCGAGACGCTCTCCGTTTATCCGCAGTACGCGCCTTTCATCTCCTACCGGCGCTGCCGGTCCTTTTCCCTGGACGGCGTTTCGCGCATATGCCTTGACGGCGAGGTGATCCCTGCCTCCGGCGTGAGCGCCGAGGCCGTACCGGCGGCGCTGCGGTACGTGCCCGCCGACCGGATCGCCGGGCTCTGATCCGGCGTTCCCCCACCCGACCCCCTACAATTATCATACAGGAGGCTTTTATGTCCAGCTACAAAACGAGACCGACCCCCGGCGATACCGAGTGGTTCCGCCATGACCGTTTCGGCATGTTCATCCACTGGGGCGCCTACGCCATGCCCGCCCGCCACGAATGGATCAAGCATTACGAGAGCATCCCGGATGAAAAGTATGACAAATACGTCAAATACTTCGACCCGGATCTGTACGACCCGAAGGACTGGGCGCGCCAGGCGAAGGCGGCCGGCATGAAGTACGCGGTGCTGACGACGAAGCACCACGAGGGCTTCTGCATGTTCGACTCGAAGTACACGGACTACAAGTGCACGAACACGCCCGCGGGCCGCGATCTCGTGCGGGAGTACGTCGACGCCTTCCGCGCCGAGGGACTGCACATCGGCTTCTATTATTCCCTCATCGACTGGCATCACCCCGAGTTCCCGATCGACAAGCTCCACCCGCGCCGGAACGACCCGGACGCCGAGGAACAGAACCGCGGCCGCGATATGAAGAAATACGCGCAGTACATGCGCGACCAGGTCACGGAGCTGCTTACGAACTACGGCAAGATCGATATCCTCTGGTTCGACTTCTCCTATACCGGTCCCTCGTACAGCGATACCTCCGCGTATCCGTGGATGAACGGTCACGGCGGCAAGGGCAAGGACGACTGGGAGGCGGAGGAGCTGATCGCCACCGCCCGTAAGCTCCAGCCCGGCATCATCATCGACAACCGCACGCAGCTCGAACAGGACCTCTGGACGCCGGAGCAGTTCCAGCCGGATCAGTGGGTACGCCATGAAAAGACGGGCGAGCTCGTCACGTGGGAGGCGTGCCAGACCTTCTCCGGCTCCTGGGGCTACCACCGCGACGAGACGACGTGGAAGTCGCCGGAAATGCTCATCCAGATGCTCATCAACACCGTCTCCCTCGGCGGCAATCTGCTCATGAACGTCGGACCGACGGCGCGCGGCTATCTCGATTACCGCGCCGAGGCGGCGCTTAAGACGTACGCGGACTGGATGCGGGTGAATTCCCGCTCCATCTACGGCTGCACGATGGCGGAGCCGGATATCCTCCCGCTCTGCCCGAACGGCTGCCGCTTCACGCAGACGGACGACGGGAGCCGCCTGTACGTCCATCTGTACTCTTATCCCTTCAAGGCGCTGAAGATCCCGGGACTCGCGGGCAAGGTGGACTACGCGCAGTTCCTGCACGACGCGAGCGAGATCCTCTTCGACGAGAAGGAAGACGGCTCGGTCGTCTTCAAGCTCCCCGTCGTCAAGCCGCCGATGATCGTCCCGGTCATCGAGCTCTTCCTCAGGTAAGGAGGCCGCCGTGTCCAGCTACAAAACGAGACCGACGCCGGGCGATACCGCGTGGTTCCGCCGTGACCGCTTCGGCATGTTCATCCACTGGGGCTCCTACGCGCTCCCCGCGCGCGGCGAATGGGTCAAGCAGAACGAGATGATCTCCGAGGAAAAGTACGAGAAGTATTTCAAGTACTTCGATCCGGATCTGTACGACCCGAAGGACTGGGCGCGCCGGGCGAAGGCTGCCGGCATGAAATACGTCGTGCTGACGACGAAGCACCACGAGGGCTTCTGCATGTTCGACACGAAGTACACGGACTACAAGTGCACGAACACGAAGGCCGGGCGCGATCTCGTGCGCGAGTACGTCGACGCCTTCCGCGCCGAAGGACTGCGCATCGGGTTCTACTACTCCCTCATCGACTGGCACCATCCGGACTTCACGATCGACATGCGCCACCCGCGCCGGAACGATCCGGACGCCGAGGAACAGAACCGCGGCCGCGATATGAAGAAATACGCGCGGTACATGCGCGATCAGGTCATGGAGCTGCTCACGAACTACGGCAAGATCGATATCCTCTGGTTCGATTTCTCCTACACCGGCCCGAAATACGAAAACCCGCCGCAGTATCCGTGGATGGGGCTCAAGGGCGGCAAAGGGAAGGACGACTGGGAGGCGGAGGAGCTGATCGCGCTCGCGCGGAAGCTCCAGCCCGGCATCATCATCGACAACCGCACGCAGCTCGAGCAGGACCTCTGGACGCCGGAGCAGTATCAGCCGGAGGAATGGATCCGCCATGAGGAGACGGGCGAGCTCGTCACGTGGGAAGCGTGCCAGACCTTCTCCGGCTCCTGGGGCTACCACCGCGATCAGACGACGTGGAAGTCGCCGGAAATGCTCATCCAGATGCTCATCAACACCGTCTCCCTCGGCGGGAACCTGCTCATGAACGTCGGTCCGACGGCGCGCGGGTATCTCGATTACCGCGCCGAGGCGGCGCTCGGCGTCTACGCCGACTGGATGCGGGTGAACGCCCGCTCCGTCTACGGCTGCACGATGGCGGAGCCGGACATCCTCCCGCTCTGCCCGAACGGCTGCCGCTTCACGCAGACGGAGGACGGGAGCCGCCTGTACGTCCATCTGTACTCCTACCCCTTCAAGGCGCTGAAGATCCCGGGACTGGCGGGACGCGTCGATTACGCGCAGTTCCTGCACGACGCGAGCGAGATCCTCTTCGACGAGAAGGAAGACGGCTCGGTCGTCTTCAAGCTCCCCGTCGTCAAGCCGCCGAAGATCGTCCCGGTCATCGAGCTCTTCCTCAAATAAGCGATCGCACCAAAAAAGCGGATCGGGAATCTCTTCCCGATCCGTTTTTTCTTATTCATTTTTCTTCGCCCGCCGCGCGCTTCTTTCTGCGGTCGGCGAACACCGCCGCGGCGGAGAAGATCACGAGCGCCGCCGCGCACAGCGGCAGTACGGTCAGCAGCGTCCCGTACCCGTACCGCTCCAGCAGATAACCGGGCAGGAAGCCGCTCAGCGTGCTGCCGACGTAGCAGAAGGCGTCCATGATCCCGGCGAAGAGCCCCGCGCCCTGCGCGCGTTCGAGCGGGATCATGGAGGTGATCGTGCTGTTGATCCCAGAGAGGACGCAGGCGTTGAGCGCCGCGCACAAAATCACGCCGACGACGCCCTCGGCGCGGAAGAAGAAGAACAGCCCGCCGAACGCCGCCGCCGAGACGGCGTACAGGCAGCCGATCATCCCCGTATAGGAGGGGATCTTTTTGTGCAGGCCGACGGCGACGAGCGCCCCGCCGACGGAGATCAGCGGCAGGATCAGCGTGATCATGACGGACGCCGACTCCGGCAGACCGAAGCGCTCAAAGAGCAGACTCGGCGTCCAGTTGACGAGCGTATCCCGCAGAAAGCCGACGCCGATCGCCAGCACGCCGCAGGAGAGGATCGCGCCGAGCGCGCCCGTGAGGATCGCCTTCTGCGAGAGCGGCGCCGCGCCGTCTTCCGCCTTTGCCCCGGCGTCCGGCATGCGGCGCAGAAGCCGCCCGGTCAGGATCCACCACGCGGCGGCGGCGGCGGCGAGGATCGCGGCGGCCGCCCAGAAGGTGAAGAACACGTGCCCGGCGGCGATCGAGAGGGCGGAGATCGAATACGCCGTCGTCGTGCCGATCGTCAGCGTCGCGCTCATGGCGAAGATGGCGCGTCCCTTGCGCTGCGGCGGAGTCTTCCGGGAGAGCAGTTCGAGCAGCGTGCACCAGAGCGCGGACTGCGCCGCGCCGTTCACGAACCACGCCCAGCGGATGGCGGACGGCTCGCGCAAGAGCGCCGCGGCGATATTGGCGAGCATGGAAAGGAGCAGGATCCCGGCGACGGTCGGGCGCGGCTTGTAGCGCCGGCAGAAAAAGGCGTTGACGAGCTGGCCGCAGCCGTAGGGGAGGTAAAAGGCGGTGCTGACGAGCCCTGCGGCGTCCTTCGCCGCGCCCGTTTCTTCCATGATGCCGACCATCGAGGACGTATACGAGTACCGTCCCACGTAGGCGGCGGAGTACACGGCGACGCAGAGCAGGATGAGGAGCGACACGTCCCGGTTCCGTTCATTCTTCATTGTGCAGTTCTCCGCAGGGATACGAAGGAGCAGAGTTCCCTCTGCTCCTGTCCGTATCGGTATCCGGTTTATTTCGCGTAATCGACCGCGCGGTTCTCGCGGATGATGCTGATCTTGATCTGTCCCGGATATTCGAGCTCGCCCTCGATCTTCTGGGCGATCTGCCGGGCGACGAGCGCCATGTCGTCGTCGCGGACCTGCTCCGGCTTGACCATGATCCTCAGCTCCCGACCCGCCTGGATGGCGAAGGACTTCTCGACGCCGGAGAAACTGTTGGCGATCTCCTCCAGCTTGGTCAGGCGCTTGATGTAGTTTTCCAGATTCTCGCGGCGGGCGCCCGGGCGGGCGGCGGAGATCGCGTCGGCCGCCTGCACGATCATGGCGACCATGGTGCGCGGCTCGACGTCACCGTGATGCGCTTCAATCGCGTGGATGACGTCGGAGGATTCCTTGAAGCGGCGCGCCAGATCGACGCCGAGCTGGACGTGCGAGCCCTCGACCTCCTGCGTCAGCGCCTTGCCGATGTCGTGGAGGAGTCCCGCGCGCTTCGCCAGCGTGGAATCGCAGCCGAGCTCGTCGGCGATGATGCCGGAGAGCAGCGAGACCTCAACGGAGTGCATGAGCACGTTCTGGCCGTAGCTCGTGCGGTATTTGAGCCGCCCGAGGAGCTTGATCATCTCCGGCTGGAAGCCGTGGAGACCGGTGTCGTACGTGGCGCGCTCGCCGGCCGCCTTGATCTCGGCGTCCACCTCGCGGCGCGCTTTCTCGACGGTCTCCTCGATGCGCGTCGGGTGGATGCGGCCGTCGGAGATCAGTTTTTCGAGCGCGAGCCGGGCGACCTCGCGGCGCACCGGGTCGAAGCCCGAGATGGTGATCGCTTCCGGCGTGTCATCGATGATGAGATCGACGCCGGTCATCTGCTCGATGGCGCGGATGTTCCGGCCTTCGCGGCCGATGATGCGTCCCTTCATGTCGTCGTTCGGGAGATTGACGACGGAGACGGTCGCCTCGGCGACCTGATCGGAGGCGAGGCGCTGGATGGCGAGCGCGATGATGTTCTTCGCCTTGGCGTCCGCTTCCTCCTTGAATTCGGATTCGAGCTCCGTCAGGCGGATCGCCTGTTCGCGGCGGATCTCCCCCTCGAGCTGCTCGACCATCTGGAGCTTCGCCTCCTCGGCGCTCAGTCCGGCGACGCGCTCCAGCGTTTCAAATTCCTGCGCCTTGAGGCGCTGGATCTCTTCGTTGGCTTCCGTGTTCTCGCGGATCTTCCGGTTGAGAGATTCCTCCTTCTTTTCGAGCGCTTCGAGCTTCCGGTCGAGGTTTTCCTCCTTGCCGGACAGCCGCCGCTCCTGCCGCGTGATCTCCGCGCGGCGATCCTTGACCTCCCGGTCGAATTCGTTCTTCGTCTGCAGGATCTCCTCCCGCGCTTCGATCAAAATCTCCTTTTTCTTGGAATTCGCCGTTTTGATGCCTTCCTCGACGATGTGGCGCGCCTGCTCTTCCGCGGAGCCGATCTCCGAATCCGCCGACCGGCGGCCTTTTTTGTGTCCGATGAAATAGCACGCGATGCCGGAAAGGACGGCGCCGATGCCGCCGCCGGCGATCCAGGGTACCACGCTGCCGATATTTTCGGCGGCAGCCAGTACGTGAACGATGTCGTGAATCACGTGAAACCTCCTGTATATTTGAAATATAGTTCGGGGAGACGCCCCCGGCCTGTCCCGCGATGAAGATCCCGCGGGAGGAATATGTAAAAAATCAGCGGCGGACCGCCTGGCGGGCGGCCTCGCGCGTAAGCGTACTTTTCACATAATACTATATTATATCATCTTATGAAAGCGTGTCAAGAGATATTTTGAAAACAAATCTTTACAAATGGGAACATCCCGCGATTTGTCCCGCCTGAAACGTCATTCTCCGCGCGCCGCGCAGAGAAACGCCCGGACCGCGTCCAGCATCTCTTCCCCCGTGCTCCGTCCCGTTTGGTAGGCGGCTTCCAGCCGCTCCGGCTCGCGCACGACGCCGTCCACGTCGAGCGCGTGCGGCGGGCGGATCGCCAGCACCGTCCCTTTTTTCTCCTCTTCCGCCAGCTCCGCGAGCATCCGGTTGTAGCGGATATGGCGGTCCTCCATCGCGGCGATCATGCGCGGATATTTCCGGAGCGCGAGCCGCGCGAGGCGGAGATCCCCGACCGGCTCCTTCACGTACCCTGCCGGCTGCGTCAGGATGACGACGCAGCGCGGATAACCGTTGTCCAGAAAATACCGGAACGGCACCGGATCCGCGATGCCGCCGTCGAGCAGGGAATACTCCCCGATGCGCACGACGCGCGATACGACCGGCATTGACGCCGAGGCGCGGATCCATTCGATGTCCTCCGGACCGCCGTCCGTGCAGAGGTGATAGACCGCCCGACCGGTCGTCACGTCCGTTGCGACGACGGTCATCGGGAGCGGATTTGCGGCGAACGCCTCGCGGTCGAACGGATCGAGCCGTTCGGGGATCGTGTGGTACGCGAACTCTACGTTGTACAGGTTCCCCGTGAAGACCAGGGAACGATAGCTCACGAAGCGATGATCGGCGCAGTATTTCTTGTTGTACCGGATCGCGCGCCCGATCTGACCCGATTTGATATTGCAGCCGAACGCCGCGCCCGCCGAGACGCCGATCAGCCCGTCGAAGGAGACGCCGTTTTCCATGAAAACGTCCGTCACGCCGGCGGTGAACATGCCGCGCATCGCGCCGCCTTCCAGTACAAGTCCGACTTTCATTTCCGTCCTCCGTTTCTTTCCCGCAAAGACGCGGGAACAGCAAGGCAGGGCTGTCTCACCGATTTGTGAAACAGCCCTGCGGATCCGTCAGAATTCGCGCAGCTTTTCCTCGCCCGCCTCGTCTCCCTCGGAGAGTTTCTCCGCGGCGGAGGGCTCCGTTTCGATCCCCTCGTCGCGGATCTCCTCCACGACGATGGAGCCGAACGTGGCGTCGGAATCCTCGCTTATGTCGATGCGCACTTCATCGATGGACTTTGCGCGCACCGGCTTTTCCCGGCGGCGCGGCTCCGGCCGCTCCGTCTCTTCCGTTCTCTCGGAAGACGCGGACGCCGGGCGGCGGCGGGGACGGCGGGATTCGCCGGTCCCGGACGGGGCGGAACCGCCGCGGCGGCTGTCGCGCGCCTGCTTGTCCGCGCCCTCGTAGGTGATGACGATCTTCCGGTTCTCGTCGCTGCCGACGGAGTGCGTCGAGACGTTCTCGATCGGAAGGATCTCGGAGTGGATGATCCGTCTCTCGTACGGATTCATCGGTTCAAGGACGATGTTGCGCTTGTACTTGATCGCCTTGGCGGACATGCGGCGCGCCAGCGCGCGCAGCGTTTCTTCCCGCTTGGCGCGGTAATTCTCGATGTCGACGACGATCTTGACGAATTCGCGCCGTCCCGAGAAGCGGCTGCCGCAGAGGTTCACCAGATACTGGATCGCGTCCAGCGTTTCTCCGTGGTGGCCGATGAGGATGCCGGTGTCCTCGCCGGTGATCTCGATCCGGGCGTAGACCTTGCCCTCCGGGATCTCCGTATCCGCCGGAGCCGGTACCGCGTCGGCGTCGGCGTGCAGCTCCATGTCGGAGAGCAGCGTCTTCAGGAACGCAAGCGCGTGCTCCATCTCCTCTGGGGAGACGTACTCGATGCGCGGCTCTTCCTCGACGGGCTTCGGCGCGCCGTCCTCCGCCGCGGGCGCGGCGGGCGCCTTCATGTCGGTCTGTACGACGTAATTGTCATGGGCGGACGCGTCCTTCGGCGCGTCTTTGATGTCCATGACGGCGGAGAGCAGATCCTTCTTCTTTTCCGCTTCGGAGCGGTTGTCCGCCGGGCGGGCGGGCTGGGACTTCTGTTTCTGCTTTTGCTGCTGCCGACCGCCGTTATCCTTCGGCTGCGGGCGGCGGAGCGCGGCGGGAAGTTCGTCGCCGGATTTCTGCTGTCCGTTCTTGTTCTGGTTTTGTTCCTTGTTCTGGTTCTGTTCTTTGTTCTGGTTCTGCTGCTGGTTCTGATTCTTGTCCCGGTTCTGACCGTTTTGATTGTTCTGACCGTTCTGGTTCTGCGGCTTGCCGCCCTGCTGCTGCGGCTTGCCGCCGTTCTGCTGCTTATTGCCGTTCTGGTTCTGCGGCTTGCCCTGCTGCCGGGCGTCCGGATCCTTCTGTCCCTGACTGCCGCTTTGCTGTTTGGCCGATTCCTGCCTGTCTTCTTCTTCCTCGTCCCCGGCGCGGTCCGTCTGGAGCTTCATGGAGCGGATGGAGGAGACGAGATCGGACAGATCGATCTCCTCGCTCTCGGATACGGTCACGCGGACACGCGCGTCCCGCGCGCCGATCCCGAAGATCCCCTTTTTCGGCATCTCCAGGATCTCAAAGGAAAGCTCCTTGTCGCCGTATTGGGCGCGGGCCTGCGCCATCGCGTCCTCCACCGTCTTCGCGGTGACGATGATCTCGTTGTTTTTCATAGGCTGTCAGTCCTTTTGTTTTTCCTTTTCTTCTCCGCCGGAAGCATCCTTCCGGCTGTCGTGACGTTCTTTGCCGTCTTCTTCATTCCGGGCGCCGCGGCCGTGGGCGGCGTCCTCCTTCAGCGCGGGGACGTCCTTCTTCTGTTCGTCTTTTTGCCCGGAGGCATTCTTTTTTGCGGCTTCCTCCGCGTCCGGATCGCCTCCGGCGGCGATCACGGCGGCGCGGTAGCGCTCCTGATATTCCTCGTCGTCGATATAATGGAGCGACTTCGGCGGGATCTTGCTCTTTTCCCGGACGGGGCGTCCGCTCTTCATTTCCTTTTCGGCGTTCTTGTAGTCTTCCTCCGTGAAGGTCGGGAGCGGGAAGACCTTGGCGAGGACGACCTGCTGTACGGTGGTGATGATGTTGCGGAAGATCCAGTAGATGCCGATGCCGGCGGGCACGGAGAACGCGATCCACACGGAGAGCAGCGGCATGGAGTAGGTGAGGATCTTCATGGAGATGGATTTCTGCGCTTCCTTCGCTTCCGGCGCCTGATAGGTGAAGCGGCGGGTGATCATCTGCATGAGCAGAGCGAAAACGAAGGTGAGGACCGGCACGAGAATGAGCCAGTCGAAGGGATCAAGCGAGAAGCTCGGAGTCTTGGAGAGATCGAGCGGACCGAGGATCATGTCCGGCAGCGTCCTGTCGGCGAGGTCGCCGACGATGGGAACTTCTTTATTCTCTACAATATGCGTGAGAGACGCATAGTATCCGACGTCCGCGCGGATGTGGTTGAGCATCTCGATGTACTGGCCGCGCGCGCTCAGTTCGATGCCGAGCTCCTTCATATGGTCGGCGAAGAGCGTGATCTGATCCGCCGTCAGACCGGTGATGTACCGCAGCGGATTCATGATGACGTAATACAGAGCAAAGAGGATCGGCATCTGGATCAGCATCGGGCCGAGCGAAGAGAAGGGGCTGAAATGCTCGCGGCGGTACAGCTCCATCGTCTCTTCCTGCATCTTCTGCTGGGTGGCGGCGTCGTTGCGTCCGGCGTATTTCTTTTTGAGGGCGGCCAGCTTCGGCTGGAGGCTCGCCTGCCGGACGGAATTCTTCTGCTGCTTTACGGCAAACGGCAGAAGAAGGATCTGCAGTATCACGGAAAACAGAAGCAGAGCGATCACGTAGTTATTCACCAGCGAATAACAGAATCGCAGGATATACCCGAGCGGTATATTCAGAATATCAAACAGATTCATAGGCGTTCTTTCTTTTCCCGTTTTTCACGTCAGTTTTCTTCGTGCTCCGACACCGGAGCGGCGGTCTTTCGGTCCCCGGGCTCCCGGGGCGCGTCCCCGTCCGACGAGGGAATGAGCCCGCACCGCGCAAGGGCCTTCTGCAAGTCACGATAAACGTCCTGCATTTTACAGACAGCGGCTTCATCCCGCGCGGCTATAACGATCAGATTGCCGGTGCGGAGCGGCTTCTCCTTCATGAGAAGGCGGAGCGCCTCCCGGATCACTCTCTTCGCGCGGTTTCGCTTCACTGCGCCTCCGATCTTTTTTGAGGCGGATATGCCGATGCGGTTGATCGGCTGCTTGTCCGGACGAGCCAGACGGTAGCGGCGGGACTGGCGGTCGCGCAGCACGTAGACCGTGCACGTCCGTCCGGCGGCGCGCTGTCCCCCCTTGTAGGCTTTCAGAAACAGATGGTTCTCACGGATCGCGGTAAATTTCATGTCCTTTTTCCTCTGTGCCGCTTACGAAGAAACCTCCGATGCACCTCGGCAGTTCAAAGCGCCGAATCCATCGGAGGTAACAAGCTTCCCAAACGCCGCAGCGCCAAAGCATCGTCGATCAGTGCGTCAAACGGATTCTTCCCTTTGCACGGCGTCTCTTCAGGACTTTTCTTCCGTCCGCCGTTTTCATTCTCTTGCGGAAGCCGTGGATCTTGCTTCTGTGGAGCTTTTTCGGCTGGTAAGTTCTCAGCATCGCGTCACCCTCCCTTACTTTTTGTGAGGCAATCTTCGCATAGCACTCAATATTATAACGGATTTTCCCTTCGCTTGTCAAGAGGTTGCGCGCATTTTTCCGGATTTCCGCGCGCATTTTTTCCGGATCTTCCCGGCTTTTCGCCGCTTCGTACGCATTCCGTGCAAAAAAACGGCGTCCGCGCCCCGATGGCTGTGCATTTTTCTTCTTGAAAAGGACGGCTTTTTATGATATGATAGACGTATCCGAGCGAAAGGGGCTTATACCGCATCATGACAGCGAATTACCATACGCATACGTTCCGCTGCCGTCACGCCGACGGCACGGAGGAAGACTACGTCCGCACGGCGATCGGCGAGGGATACGAGATCCTCGGCTTTGCCGATCATTCGCCGCAGATCTTCCGCTACCGCAAGGAATACTCCGGGTTCCGCATGTACCCGGAGGAGCTGGAGGGCTACGTTTCCACGCTCTCCGGCCTGCGGGAAAAGTATGCCGATTCCCTCCGCATCCGTATCGGGCTCGAGGCGGAGTATTATCCGTATACCTTCTCCGAGCTGATGGAGTCTTTCGCCCGCGCCGGCGTCGAGTATCTCATCATGGGGCAGCATTTCATCGGCGAGGAAGAAGTATACTCCGGCAGCGGCATCGACGATCCGGTGCGGGACGAGGAGCGGCTGCACCGCTATACGGAGCAGGTGCTCGAGGGACTGCGGACCGGGTATTTTCTGTACCTGGCGCACCCGGACGTGATCCGTTTCGACGGGGACGACGACACGTACCGCCGGTATATGCTTCCGTTTTGTCAGGAACTCGTGAAGCTGGATATCCCCGTGGAGGTCAACTTCCTCGGGATCTCGGGGCATCGCCACTATCCGTCGGAGCGCTTTTTCAGGATCGCCAAAGAGGCGGGCTGCCGCGTCGTGTTCGGCGTCGACGCGCACAACGCGCAAGCGCTCGCGCTGAGAGAGACCGAAGCGGAGGCGCGCGCCTTCTGCGCCCGCCTCGGCATCGTTCCGGAGGAAAAGCTGGATATCGTTTCACCGTTCTGACGGCCGTTCCGGGCACACCGGAATCAACGGTCCCCCTGTCCGGTACGAGACCGGACAGGGGGACCGTTTCTTTTGAGACGCGGACTTATCGGCCGGACCACACGAGCAGATACCGGTAGTGCAGACCGCGGCGCATCCGCGCGCCCGGCAGTTCCGCCGATATGGCGGCGCGGATCTCCCGCATCGGCGGGAAATCGTAGGAGACGTTCAGCCCCATTTCCTCGGAGGAGCGCATGCGGTGTACGGCGGACATGACCTTCGACGGAATCACGCGTGCCGCTTCCAAGAGATGATCCGCGGCGGTCGAGGGCTTGGCGAGCCCGACGATCAGCACCTTGCCGCCCGGCGCCAAAAGTGCTTTTGCTTTTCTCAACGCCTGTCTCATGTCCATATGATGAAGAGACGCCGAAAAAACGACGGCGTCAAAATGCCGCCCCGGAGCGTATTCGAGGAAATCGCATGCGGCGAATCGGGGACCGCCCTCTCCCCCCATCGCGCAGGCGCGGCGTATCGAGTCCCCGTCGACGTCGATCCCGACGATCTCCTTTGCGCCGTCGTAAAGGAAGAAGGCGAGCGAGCCGTCGCCGCAGCCGACGTCCAGAACGGAACGGCAGTCCGAAGCCTGTTTTCGTATCCACGGATAGTAGGCGGTGTTGTGGTTCCAGCAGGGAAGGGGGGCTTTCATTCCGATATTTCCCCGTCATCGCCTTCGGGAAGGATGCCCGCGTCCGCGAGCGAGAACGGCTCAAACCCGATCCGGAACGCGGGGGAATCCGGACTCAGCGTGAAATCTCCGTTTTCCGGGTCGGCGAAAAGCGGATCGGCGACGACGGAATGCACGTCCAGCCCGAGCGCGTTCCATTCCTCGAAGGAACGGCCCATGAACGTCACGGGACCGGTCGTGCACCAGTACAGATTATAGTCCCAGAACGTGCTGTACGACGGCCAGCTCTTCTCCTTGAACAGCGGTCCCTCCGCCCACAGGACAATGTTCTGGCTGAAGATCTCTCCGTTCGGCGGAGGCGGATTCTTCGAGGGCGCGTCTCCGTAGCGGGTCAGCTGGTATCTCGTCCCGTAAGCAAAGATGTTGTTCCGGATGACGTTCCCGAAGCAGTCGAAGTTGCATCCCCAGCCGCCGCAGTTCGCGTTCGTCACGAGATTGTTCTGGACGGTGATGCCGGAGCAGCTGTTGTCGAGGATGATGCCCTCTCCCGCGCCCCAGTCTCTCGAACCGAGCACGTTTTCGATCAGGTTGCCCTCGACGACGGTCTCCGGCGAGACGCCGAGCAGATACAGCGCGCCGTGCGTGCCGAGGATCCCCGTACCGACGTCGTGGACGTGATTCTTCTCGACGCGGTTCGCGCGGCTGTAATTGAGCGGGAAAATGCTCCAGTTCCATCCGACGGAGATCGCCCACTGGAGAGGGCCCGAAATATCGTTGTGCGCGATCTCGTCGTGCCCGCTCTGCCCGACCCATACGCCCGCGGAGCCGACGTAGAACTCGCCGCAGTTTTCGATGCGGTTGTTGCGGAACCGGATGTGCTCCGTCCGCGCGGACTCGTCCTCCGGCCGTTCGATCTCGCCGATCCGGATCGCCCCGGCGCCGCAGTGGGAGAACGTGCAGCGCTCCACTTCGTTCTCTTTGCACCCCTTCCCCATGCCGAGCGCCCATGCGCCGAGATGGGAGAAGGAACACCGGCGGAAAGAACTCCGTTCCGCGTCGGTCATGCGGACGGCGATCGGCGCGTCCAGCTCCGCCTGGATGCTGTAGTAGGGGGAGCCGCCGGCGTGACCGTCCGTGACGGAAAAGGTGATCCCCTCAAAGCAAAGATCCGTGATCTTCCGGCCGGGGGTGGGGGCGGCCTCGATCAGCGTGCGGAGGGCGGAATACGCGCCCTTCAGCGTCTCGATCCGTTCGCCCTCTTTCAGATGGTAGTACAGGCGGTTTTCCGCGCGGTCGTGATACCATCTTCCGGGATACCGCAGTCCCTCCCGGACGTTTTCCAGATAATACCCGCGCGACCATGTGAGCGGACGCCAGGAGCCGGTCTTGAACAAAGCGGCGCCGGAGGCGGGATCCCAGCTCTCCAGATACAGTCTTGCCTCCATCCAGAACTGGAGGATGACGAATTCGATGTCCTCCGGGCGGTACGGGTCCTTCGGCATATCCTCCGGCCGGAAGCAGAAGACCCGGTTCTCTCCCGTCTTGACGGGATCGGCGGCGATCTCGTTCGCCCAGCCGGTGTCGCTGACGGGATATTTGACCGAAGGAAGGAACCCTTCGTCCGGATAGCGGGTCCGTTCCCGCCGTTCTCCGTTGACGTGGAACTGCGTGAAGCGCGCGTCCGGCGGGAGCGTGGCGTACACGACCCCGTCCCCCGCGTCGTGCCATTCCGTTATGGCTTTGCCGCCCGAGACGACGGAGCCGTGACCGACGAACGCGGTCCCGCTGTCCCGTTCATCGAGCCGGAGCGTCTCTTCGAGCACGTATTCTCCGGGCAGGAGATGGAGGCGGACGGGTTCCCCGGCGGCGCGCGCGGCAGCCACGGCGGCGGGCAGTCCGCCGATCGCGCTCTCCGGCGCCGCGCCGTTCCCCGATCCTCGCCTCCCGGGCGAGACGTAGAGCAGTTTCATGCGTATTTCCTCCTTATGATCGATGGCGGTGTGTCGGCGTTACGGTCTCGCTTCCTCCTCCGGCCAGACGAACGTGTCGTTCAGATCGCGCTCGCCGTTGTCAATGAGCAGATTCTGCCCGGACATGGAGCGGTTCGTCAGCGTGAGGAAGATCACCCAGTCGGCGACCTCCTCCGGCGTCATCCATTTTTTCATCGGCGTCACGCGCATGATCCGTTCCCACAGGACCGGATCGCCCGTCACCGGGGCGTTCAGCGGCGTGAGCACGCCGCCGAGCGAGATCGCGTTGCACGTCGCGCCGCGCGGCGCAAGGCGGATCGCCACGTTCTTCATATACCCGACGACGCCCGCCTTCGAGGCGGCGTACTCCGGGAATTCCCGCCCCGTCACGGCGGAGGCGGAGGCGTTGAAGAGGACCGACCGCAGCGCCGGATTGTCCCGGATGTATTTCTCCGTGACGCGGATCGTCCCCTTCAGGTTGGAATCGATGTCGTCCTCTCCCCGCTGTGTTCCCGCGTTGTTGAAGAGGATCGCCGCGTCCGGGATCTCCGGCAGCGAGGCGGCGTCGCGGACGTCCGCCCGGATATGGCGGTACGCCGGATGCGTGAGCGCCGCGGGCGCGAGATCGATCCCGTACACGGTATGCCCGAGCGCGAGGAAGCGCGCGCAGACGGCGCGGCCGATCCCGCCGGAGGCGCCGGTGACGATCACGTTCATATCCCGTTCCTCCTTCTGTATTCCTCGCCGACGCCGTCCTTCTCCCACTGCCGGAGCACGCGGTATCCGATCGGCGAGAAGACGGCCTCCGTCACCAGCTCCGCGGCGGCGCCGATGAGCGAGCAGGTGAAGCACTGCGTAGGCGTCCACGAAAAGCCGTCCCAGAAGATCGGCGCGAAGACCATGAAAGTGAGCGACGCGAAGACGAAATTGTCGACGAACTGCCCGACGAAGGTGGACACGTAACTGCGCGTCACGAACGCGAGCCAGCCGTCCGGATTTTTATGAAAGAGCCGCCCGACGGCACGGTTGAGAAAGTTGTTCACGACGGCGGAGACGAGGAAGGCGGCGGTGCTGCCGACGAGGATGAACCACGTGCCGCCGAGGACGGAATCGAAGGCGGAGAAATCCTCCTCCGTCGGGATCGCGGCGGCAAGGGCGAAGAGAAGGCATACCCCCAGATTGACCGCGATGGCGAATACGGACAGTTCGGTCGCCGCCCGCGGACCGAACGCCTTCGTCACGATATCCATGCAGAGGAACGTCAGCCAGGAGATGAGGATCCCGCCGTCGAGGGCGAGGAACTCCGACTGATAGATCGTCTTGTTGGCGAGGAGATTCATGATCACGACGGACACGACGAACAGCGCGGTCACGGCGGAGGGGAGGGAACGGAAGAGGAGCTTCACGTCCGCCCGCGCGGCGGCAAAGGAACGTTTCATTACTTTTCTCCTTGGTTTTCATTTGTAACGCGGAGGATTTAGAGGTCGAACTCCGCGGGATGGGGCGGGCGCGCCGCCCGGATCGGTCCCGGATGCGTTTTTTGCGGACTACGGACATTATAACATTTTTTGCGCAGGATTGCAATAACCCGTCAGCGTTCGGCCGCCGGATCGGCGGGGATCTTTATTTCCCGTTGACACGTCCGCGCGGCGATGTTATAATGTACGAGCATATAGAAAGTGCGGGTCGGTCTTCAGCCGGCTCGTACGTGAATTGCCCTCGCGGACGGCTGTCCGCGATCCCGCTTCGGCGGGACCGGCAATTCCGGTGTGCAGTTATGGTATATCATGCCCGGAAACGAAATCCGACATTTACAGGTATAAGGAGAGAGATCATGAAAGACCTGCGTTCCGCGCTCTGCCTCTTCCTCTGCGTGCTGCTTCTTGTCCCCGTGCTCGCGGCTTGCTCCGGCGGATCGCCGGAGGATCCCGCCGGCACGGACGCCGACGCGCCGGACGGCGCGGAGGACGACGGCCGTACCTTCGCCCTCTTTGACGGGGACGGGGCGGCGATCACGCTCGTCCGTCCCGCCGACGCGGACGACGCGGCGGGGGCGGGCGCGGAAGCGTTCCTTGAGGCGCTTCGCGTCAAGACGGGCCGTGCGTTCACGCTCGCCGACGACACGGCAGCGGACGGCGGGCGGGAGATCCTGATCGGCACAACGAATCGGGAACAGTCCCGCGCCGCCGCCGCGGAATACGCGGACGCGCTTGCCGACGACACGTACGTCATCGCCGTCCGGGGGGACAAGATCTGCGTGCTGGCGCAGAGCGCCGAGCTGATGCGCGCCGCCGCGGAGAACTTCTCGGAATACTGGCTGACAGAACAGAGCATAAAGATCCCGCAGGGAGGGGTAGGTATGGGACGGACGGAGCCGACGGCGATGTTTGCGCTGAACGAAAACACGCGCCCCGCGGCGATCACGCCGCGAAACGCGACGAAGGATATCGTGATCGCCGACGTCCTCGCCGCGGACTACGGAGCCGATCCGACGGGAGCGGAGGACAGCACCGACGCCATAAGAGAAGCGCTCGCGGCGTGCTCCGCCCTCGGCGGCGGGACCGTGTGGCTCGGCATGGGGCGGTATCTCGTCACGGACACGATCGAGATCCCGGCGTTCGTCACGCTGCGCGGCGAGCGGCCGCTTGACGAGATCCGGACCGCCGAGGACTACGGCACGGTCATCCTCGCCGCGCCGGAGAGCGGGACGGATACGAAGAGATCGCTGTTCCTGCTCCGCGGGAGCGGCGGCGTGATCGGGATGACGGTCTATTACCCGGAGCAGGACGTCGACGACCCGAAGCCCTATCCCTGCGTCTTTTATATCGACGGAAACGGCACGGGCGGGTATATGCTCTCGACCGTGCAGGACGTGCTCGTCGTCAACGGCTGGGACGGCATCGGCGCGTGCGTGACGGAGAACAACGCGCACGAACAGACGACGGTCGAAAACTTCCGCGGGACGTTTCTGCACACCGCCGTCTCCGCGTACAACGAGGCGGACGTCGGGACGTTCAGGACCATCCGCGTCTCGCCGTCGTACTGGGCGGACAATCTGCTCGGCGAGCGGCCGGATATCGAGAAGGTGCGCGCGTATACGAGGGAAAAAACGACGGCGCTGCTGCTCGGCGACCTCGAATGGGATCAGTTCGCGGACATTCAGATCGAAGACTGCAAGATCGCCGTACGGACGGAGGACGGGAAGCGCGCGACCTTCACCGGCGAGATGACGGACGTCCTCGTGCGGAATTGTACCAAAGCGCTCGAGGTCCGCGCGCTCGACGGACGCTGGGGCATGAACCTCGCGCGGTCCGTCTTTGAGGACTGCCCGACGGGGATCAAACACGCGGCGGCCGGCTACGTCAAGGTCACGGACTGCGCGATCGACGGCACGCTGAGCGGCCCCGTCATGTGCGGGGAAGGCGAGCTCTCCTCCTATGCGTTCGACTACGGCGCGTCGTACGTACAGCCGGAGGGCGTCGTCTGGACGGTGAAGCTGCGCGCGGACGTCGCCGTCGACGTTTCGTCGGAGCTTCAGGACGCGCTCGACCGGGTGAAGAAGGCGGGCGGCGGCGCGCTCTATCTCCCGGCGGGGTTCTACCGGGTGGATCACCCCGTCGCCGTTCCCGCGGGCGTGGAGCTGCGCGGCTCCTCCTCCACGGCGACCCGCGACCAGGGCGGCTTCTCGCGGGGCACGGTCATCGTCACCTCCTACGGACTCGGAGCGGACGAGAACGAAACGGCGCTCGTCACCCTCGGCGCGGGGGCGGGCGTGAACGGGATGCGGTTCATCTACAGTGAGAACGGCCCGACCAACGTTCGGACGACGCCGTTCGTGATCCGCGGCGCGGGAGAAGGCGTCTACTGCGTGAACAGTTCGATCACCGCCGCCGGATCCGGGATCGATTTCCGGGGCTGCGACGGACATTATATCAAGAAAGTGACCGCCTGCTGCTACGATCACGGGATCGCGGCGGGCGGCGAAGGCGGCGTCATCGAAGGCTGCCTGCAGAACGGCAACGTCATCACGCGGAACGGGATGGACTTCCTTGAGAACTGGATCCCGGAGAGCGAGATCTTCCAGCGGCTCTTCCCGTGCCTCCGCTCCCGCAGCGTCTTCCTCACCCTCGAGGGCGCGCGGGGCGAGCGCGTGCTCAACTATTTCGCCTACGGCGTGAAAACGGTCGTCGAAGCGCGGGATTCGAGCGACGTCGTGATCTTCAATCTCGGCGGGGACAACATCGGCGACAAGGCGCCGCTCGTGAAGTGCGAGCGGAGCGCCCTGACCGTGATCAACGCCCAGCGCTTCAACGGCGTTCTGTACGAGGCGGACGCGGAGAGCGATCTTTCCGTCTACAATCCTCTGGCGATCAACCAAAAAGACGAGGGGAACCTCATACACGGAGAAGAAAAAGCGTTTCAGTGGAGCAAATGGCTCGAGCAGAAATAGACCGCGGCAAACGCGGGACCGCATACGAAAAACGGGGCTGACAGCGCCCCGTTTTTTGTTTCTTTCGCTGCCGCAGGAGGACCGACGTTTTATCCGTTTCTCTTTTTCCGACCGATGATCTTCCCGCCGCAGTAGCTCCGCCGCGCCGCCCATATGACGGCGGCGGACACGAGCGCGAACACCGCCAGAACGAGCGCGACGCACGCCGCGGGACTGCCGAAGCCGAGCTTCTGTACGTAGTTATGCGGCGCGGTGAAGGAGATCGGGCTCAGGTACGGCAGCATAGTCAGCGCCGTCCGCACCGTGATCTCCGGGATGAGGACGACCGTCATCGCCGCGCCGAGGTACGGCAGCGTCGTCTTCACCGCGTAGGACAGC
>JAEEYP010000103.1 GCA_016288155.1 Clostridiales bacterium
CACGGCGGCGAGAAACGCGGCGCCGCCGAGCACGAGATCCGCCGCGCCGCCGAAGGGCGCGCCCGCCGGGATCCAGACGGAGAACAGCGTCACGATCCCGGCGAGCAGCGTGCCGCAGCCCCACACGGCAAACAGCGTCTCGGCGAAGCGGCGGGCGCCGCCGCACCGTCCGAAGGCGGCGATCGTCATCGCGCAGGATACGGCGAGGCTCACCCCGACCCCCGCGAGACCGGTCAGAGAACAAAGCACCTCTCCCAGCCCGCAGACCGCGCCGAGCGCCGCTCCCGCCGCGAGCCGGATCCAGCGGCGCGGGCGGCAGAGAAGCGTCCCCGCCGCGCACAGGGATAGAAAATCCATGCTGAAATCGACTGCCAGGAGGATATCCGCGTACAGCACCGTTTCCATCGCACGCCCCCCTTTCCCTATCGTATTATACACGGACCGCTGTATATTTTCTGTCTAAGCGCGGCGGGAAGATCGGACGGGGAACCGCCCGACAAACGGAGCAAACGGACGAACGCGCACCGATATTCCCGCATTCTCCCGCAAAAAAGCGCCGCGGGAGCCGACGGCGGGCATATCCTGCCCCTTTCTGGGAAAAATCGTGTATTTATACTTGACATATGAATATCAAGCGAGTATAATAATCACAAATCCATAATGATAAGAAAGGAAAACATATCATGACAAGAAAGATCCTCGCTCTCGCGCTCGCCGCTCTCATGCTGCTGAGCGCCGCTCTCTTCGTCTCCTGCGGCAAGAAGGAAGACACGCTGACCATGGCGACGAACGCCGCTTTCCCGCCGTATGAGTACAAGGACGGCAGCAAGATCGTCGGCATCGACGCCGAGATCGCCGCCGCCATCGCCGAGAAGATCGGCATGAAGCTCGAGATCATCGACACCGAGTTCGGCTCCATCATCGGCGGCGTCCAGACCGGCAAGTACGACATGGGCATGGCCGGCATGACCGTCACGGACGAGCGCAAGGAGAGCGTCAACTTCTCCGAGACCTACGCGAAGGGCGTCCAGGTCGTCATCGTCCCGGAAAACAGCGAATACACCTCCTTTGAGGACTTCTACACCGGCTACGATGACAAGGGCAATCCGGCCGGCGTCAAGGACGGCATCAAGATCGGCGTCCAGCAGGATACGACCGGCGACATCTACGCCTCCGACGAGCCCGTAAAATGGGGCTTCGGTGAAGCGAACGTTCTCCGCTACAAGACCGGCGCGGACGCCGTCCAGGCGCTCATCAGCGGCAAGGTCACCTGCGTCATCATCGACAACGAGCCCGCGAAGTCCTTCGTCGCCGCCAACTCCGGCCTGAAGATCCTCGACGGCGCCTACGCCGATGAGGATTACGCCATCTGCGTCGCGAAGACGAACACCGAGCTTCTGAACAAGATCAACGATGCTCTGGCCGCGCTGAAGGCGGACGGCACCGTCGACGCCATCATCGCCAAGTACATCCCCGCCGACTGATACGCGCAAAAGAAGGGCAGGCGCGATGCCTGCCCTTCTTTTCATTGCAGTGAAAGGAAACTGCCGAAATGACCTGCAAGCGTTGGATCGCACTGCTGTTCGCAGTGCTCGCGATCGCGATCGCGCCGCTCGGCGCGTATGCGGACCCGCCTGAGAGCGGCGCGGCAACGGAGACGGACGCCGCGCCGTCGATGGAGACGTTCCTCCCCGATACCCGGCAAACCGAAGATACGGATGCCGCCGTCACCGAAAAAACCGATGAGACCGCCGAGGGCGGCATCGGCTGGTGGAACGACCTCAAGGCGGCGTTCAAGCTCAATTTCATCGACGGCGAACGCTGGCGGTGGCTCGTCGAAGGGCTTGCCGCCACGCTGGAGATCACGGCGGCGGCGCTCGTGATCGGCATCGCGATCGGCGTCGTCATCGCCGCCGTCCGCTCCTCGTTCGACAAAAACAAAGCGGTGCTCCGCGCGCGGGGCGGCGTCGGCTACGCGCTCTTTTGCTGCGCCGACGCGCTGTGCCGCCTCTATCTGACGGTGATCCGCGGCACGCCGGTCGTCGTGCAGCTCCTCATCTGTTATTTCGTGATCTTCGCCAACATCTCCGAGGGGATCCCGATCGCCATCATCGCCTTCGGGATGAACTCCGGCGCCTACGTCGCGGAGATCTTCCGCGGCGGCATCATGTCCATCGACGAGGGACAGTTCGAGGCGGGCCGGAGCCTCGGCTTCAATTACGTGCAGACGATGCGGTACATCGTCCTGCCGCAGGTCTTCAAGGTCGTACTCCCGACGCTGTGCAACGAATTCATCGTACTGCTCAAGGAGACCTCCGTCGCCGGCTACGTCGGCATCATGGACCTGACGAAGGCGGGCGATTTGATCCGCGGGCGCACCTTCTCGGCGTTTCTGCCGCTGCTCGCCGTCGCCGGGATCTATCTGTTGTTCGTCGTGCTCCTGACGTATCTTGTCGGGAAGCTCGAAAGGAGGCTGCGCAGCAATGAGCGATAAGCCCCTGATCCGCATCCGCGGATTGAAAAAGCACTACCGCGGCGGCGCGATCCGCGCGCTCGACGGCGTCACGACGGATATCGAGCGCGGCGAGGTCGTCGTCGTGATCGGTCCCTCCGGATCCGGGAAATCGACGTTCCTCCGCTCGCTGAACCTGCTCGAGCAGCCGACGGACGGGACGATCGAGTTCGACGGCGTGAACATCACGGACCCGCACGTGGACATCAATCTCCACCGCCAGAAGATGGGCATGGTCTTCCAGCATTTCAATCTTTTCCCGAACATGACGGTGCTGAGGAACATGACGCTCGCGCCGATGAAGCTGCTCGGCAAATCGAAAGAGGAAGCGGAAAGCAAAGCGGCGGAGCTGCTCACGCGCGTAGGGCTCGCCGACCGCGCGTCCTCCTATCCCTCGCAGCTCTCCGGCGGGCAGAAACAGCGGATCGCCATCGTGCGCGCGCTCTGCATGGACCCGGAGGTCATGCTCTTCGACGAGCCGACCTCCGCGCTCGACCCGGAAATGGTCGGCGAGGTGCTGGAGGTCATGCGGGAGCTGGCGCACGCCGGGATGACGATGATCGTCGTCACGCACGAGATGGGCTTCGCCCGCGAGGTCGCTTCCCGCGTGCTGTTCATGGACGGCGGAAAGATCGTGGAGGAAGGGACGCCGGAGGCGATCTTCGACCGCCCGGTCTCCGAACGCCTGCGCGGATTTCTGAGCAAGGTGCTCTGATCTTTATAAAAGAACATAAAAGCACGCCGGGACTGCGCAGGCAGTCCCGGCGTGTTTTCATTCGTGCCGCGGTCTGGAACGGATCGTTCCCACTCATCTCGGCACCTTGTTCGCCACGCCGTCAATGACGTAGTAGTACTCGCTACCATGATTGTTGGGCTTCACCACGACCAGCAGACGGTCCTCGAACGGAGTCACACTGTAAATACAATTGGCCGCACCGAAATCCACGTACACCTCCGGTTTTCCACCTACCCATTTGAATATCTTTCCATTATCGGAAGGGGATTCGGTATCTACGCTGTAGGTAAAAGAGTAACTGTATATCGTACCATTCGGAGCGAACGCCCAGCGACCGTGGAAGCCCTCATCTGTTTCTCCCGTCCGGCAGATCTCGCGGACCACGTTCCCGTCAGGGTCTAACTCCTTCAGACAGGCGTCGCTTTCGGTGTAGCAGAAGAAATGTCCATCACAATACCAATAATTCACCTGTCCCTGCCCGAGCGGGTCGTACAGCGTTTTTTTCGTTCCGCTTGCCATGTCCCAGGAATTCAAGGTTTGGATCGATGCTCGTTCATAATACACAACGCCGTCCCGGACGGTAAATCCTGACGAAGAGAACTTCCCCACCGTCTCGACCGAATCGTCTTCCAGCGACAGCGCGTTCAGCCTCCATTCGGTCTCTCCGTCGTTCAACAGGATCCGAGTGAGGAAGTATAGTTTTCCTTCGCTATACCGCATACCTGTTAACTTGTCTCCCGGTTTGGTGACGTAATGGCGGCGGATCGTGAAATCCATATTGTCAATATCGATCGATACGATCTCCCACCGCAGACGATTGTACGGGATTTCCTCACTATGTATCCGCGTCGCACACTGTGCCCAGCAGAGCCGCCCGGATTCTGGAGCGTAAACCAGAGAACCGCTACCGTCGTAAATATCGTAGCGTGCAGCACAGTTCTCGTGTTTGCACAGCGAATCCTCACACAGAACATGTACCGTCCCGTTTGTTTTATTTATGTATTTTTTGAACCCGTCATCCCTCCTGTCAATAAACACGAGGCAGTGCTTAGTCTCCACAAAGTATTCAACCATACCGTGTAGTTCTTCCCCACGCGGGGCGTTCGGGTCGTAATCCGGCATTGGCCAGTTGGTATCGACCGGCTCTACCTCCGCGGTGTCCGCCGCGGAGGTCGGGACGGGATCGAGATAGTACAGCTCCTTCCCGCACCCGGTGAGGAGGAGGAGAATAAGCGTGCAGAGAAGAAGTTTCGGTTTCATATCCTTTTCACCTCGAAACTTTATTCGCCGCGCCGTCAACGACGTAGTAGAATTCGGTACCGTTATTGTTGGGCCTCACCACGCAGAACAGCCGATCCCCGATCGGGGTGATGTTGTTGATGCACTTGGATTCGCCGAGATCCGCGTACAGTTCCCGCTCTCCGTTCGTCCAACGGAATATCTTCCCGTTGTCGGCGACGTATTCCGTATCGATGCTGTAGGTGAGCATAAATTCGTAGAACGTCCCGTCCGGTCCGACCGCCCAGCGGTGTCGGTAATCTGGATCGGACTCGTCCGCCCGTAATACCTCGCG
>JAEEYP010000104.1 GCA_016288155.1 Clostridiales bacterium
CTCCCCCGTCCCGCCGGAGGAGGCGGAGCGGATGCTGCTCCGGCTCGCGTGGGGACGTGACGCCGCCGCGCTCGTCTCCCGGATGATCGCCCATCGGGACGCGCCGCTCGGCACGCACGCCGACCGGTGCCGTCTCGCCGACGCGTTCGGGCCGGAGAATATCGTGCAATACCTCGCCTTCCGGCGCGCGCTCGCGCCGGAGGCGGCGGGGTGGGACGAGCTCTCCGCGCGCCTCGCCGCGCTGTTTACGCCGGGCGTATGCTACAATACCGCGACGCTCGCCGTGAACGGCGGCGATCTCCTCCGCGCCGGCTTTGTGCCGGGTCCCGCGCTCGGCGCGGCGCTGCGCGCGCTGACGGACGCCGTCGTCGCCGGGCGCCTCCCCAATGAAAAAGCGGCGCTGCTCGATGCGGCGCGCCGCCTTTGACCGTTATTGTTCGTCTTCCCCGCCGTCCTCGTCCTCGCCGTCCCCGCCGACGTCGCGCAGCGTCTTTGCGCGTGGCTTGATGTATACGTCGGCGAGCGGATTCTTCGTCACGGCCTCCTCCATGCCGCGGTCGCTGACGTGCGTGTAGATCTGCGTCGTCGTCAGCTGCTCGTGTCCGAGGATGTCCTTGAGCACGCGGATATCGACCTCGCCGGTCTGATACATGAGCGTCGCGGCGGTGTGCCGCAGCTTATGCGTCGAGTAGTGCCGGTAGCCGAGCCCCGCGGCGTCGAGATACTTCTTCACCACCCACTGTACCGTCTTCTGACTGATCCGCTGATTCTGTCCGGAGAGGAAGAGCGCGTCTTCCTCTCCTTTTTTCGTCTTCTGCGCGCGGCGCGCGGGCAGATACGCCTCCAGCGCCTCCCGGCACGCGTCGTTCAGGTAGACGACGCGCTCCTTTGCGCCCTTGCCGAGCACGCGCAGCGAACGCAGTTCCGGGTCGATGTCGCTGAAGCCGATCCCGCACAGCTCCGACAGCCGCATCCCGCAGTTCAGAAAGAGCGTCAGGATCGCGTAATCCCGCGAGCGCGTGCGGGATTCCGTATCGCTCTGCACGGCGGTCAGCAGCTTCACGCTCTCCTCCACCGTCAGGTATTTCGGAAGCTGCCGCTTCTGCGTCGGGGATTCGATGTTCGCCGCCGGATTCACCTCCAGCTTCTGCGTGCGGACGGTCAGGTATTTGTACAGTCCTTTCACCGCCGACAGCTTTCTCGCGCGCGCGGCGGTGTCGTTGTCCCGATCCCGGCGCGTGTAGCTGAGAAAATCATAGATATCCTCCGTCGTGATCGAGCCGAGGAACGCGAGATCCGCTCCGCTGACGTCCGTCTCCTCCATCGCCTCCGGCGTGACCGCCTCGCCCCGCTTGTGCAGCGTCATGTAGCGCAGAAACGTGCGCAGATCGCTCATATACTCGTCCACGGTCAAAACGGACCTTCCCTGCACCGTCAGCTTGTAGCGCACGTAATCGCGGATCACCGGAGAAAACTCTTCTACCGTTACCGGCATAGCCTGTCCTTCCTCCCTCTCGGACGCATTCGCGCCGCGGCGCGCGTCCTCTCTCCCCTATAATTATACTGAGATTCTTTTCGGTTTCATGGATAGTTTGTAAATTTTGCACCGAATCCCTTGTAATACCGCCGTGAATCCTATAAAATAAAACCACTCCGCGATACCCGACCGAACCGGAAAGGAAGCGTCCGACGGACGCCGTTTCGCTCATGCTGAATTTCTACCGCGATCATTCCCGCGTCATCACCCGGCTCATCCTCAATCATTTCGGCGCCGCATTCCTCGGGACGATGCTTTCCTTCGCCACCTCGGGCATGCCGGGGCTTTTCCTTGCGACCGGCATCTTCTCCACGCTCTTCCTTCTGTATCTCGACTACACCGTCGTGTGGGAAGAGGGGGCGAAAAGCCGCATCCGCGTGGACGCCGGACGCGAAAAATACAATACTCTCACCGGGCTCTGGATCGGGCTGTACGCCTCCGTGCCGAGCCTCTTCCTCTGCATCTTCGACGCCGTCGTTTTCTGGCTCCATCACGGGACGGGGCGGGAGATGACAAGCAAGGTCGCCGGTACCGTGCGCGCCGTCTCGCGCCTGTGGCAGTCCATGTACCTCGGCATCATCCAGACGATCGAGCCGGAGGCGTCCCCGCTGAACGAGATCCTGCTCCTGTGCACGGTCATTCCGGTGCTCCTTGCCTGCTGGGGCGGCTATACGCTCGGTCTGCGGCAGCACAAGATGTTCGCGCTCTTCACGCTCCGCACGCCGGAAGAAAAACGCGCGCAGCGGGAAGCGAAAAAAGAGGAAGTAGCGAAAAGAGAAGAAGAAAGACGGATCGAGACCGCACGCGCCGAGGCGAGGAAGATCGCCGCCGAGAAGCGCGCCGCACAGCAGCATAACGCCGGAGAAGCGGAGCCGAACGCGGATACGGAGACGGATACGGAGACGGATACGGAGACGGGCGCCGGCGCGGGGACGGATACGGAAAAAACGGAAGAAGACGGCGCGGATCCCGGCAAATGATCGGGCGGAAAGGATTTTTTTTGAAAACCTATTGACAACCGCCGCGGCATGTGATATACTATGCACGTTCTCGGTAAGCGGGAATGCGGAAGTGGCGGAACTGGCAGACGCGCACGTTTGAGGGGCGTGTGGTTCACTCCATACGGGTTCAAGTCCCGTCTTCCGCACCAAAAGAGGGAGGCAATCGCCTCCCTCTTTTTGCGCGGAAGAATTTGGGACTTGAACGGGGGCGGGAGTGAATGCCTCGCCGGTGGCGAGGCAGAGCCGCCCCCCGACCGAGGGAGCGTCCGCCTTTCGCATGTTTCGCGAAAGGCGGACTTCGCGCGACCGAGAACAAGTCCCGTCTTCCGCACCATAGAAGAAGAGAGACGGTTTACCGTCTCTCTTCTTCTATTATACGAACGCAGCGACGCCGGGCCCCTGACGCGCCATAGGCGCGGCATAAGGCTTTGCGGCAAACTGTCAAACGCCTCCGCTGTACGCGCCGCAAAGCCCGGGTTCAAAGTCCCACTGGGACTTGAACGGGGGCGGGAGTGAATGCCTCGCCGGGGAGGAGTTCCACATACACAAACAGGCAGGCGCCCCGCGGGGCGCCTGCCTTGTTCTGTGTGTGATCGTCAGACAAACCTCACTCCGCCCTGCGGATCGCGTCCGCGACGGCGGCGGCGCACACGGCGGCGCCGTCTTCCGTCAGGTGGATGTTGTCATCCTTCCGGATAAACCGATCGATATCCGCCGCCATGAGAGAATACAGGTCGCTTATAAGAACGCCCTTCTCCCGGAGCACCGGCACGACGGCTCCGTTATACCGCTCGATATCGGCGTTGAAGATCGTCGTATGCGCGGGATTCACCGGCGTGGTCGTCGCGAAGATCACCTTCTTCGCGTTCTTCTGAAGGACGTCGGCGATCCGCAGCATGGTGCGGACGTAAACGTCCAGCGGGATGAACTGCATCCCGTCCGCGAGAAACTTCACGTCCCAGAGCCCGTTGTTCCAGTGGATCACGTCCGTTGCGCGGAGGCCGTCCCTCCATTCGTACGACAGGCAGTGGAGCGTAAAGACGCAGTAACGCCCGTTCTCCGGCGGCTGCCAGACGTCGTACCCGTCGCCGAGCAGCGCGGGGACCTTCGGACCGTAGCCCATCTGACGAATGGAATCGCCGAGCAGAACGACTTTTTTCACGGCGCACGCCTCCGTTCAGGAATTCAGCGCGTCGAGCCCGGCGTTCAAAACGTCGAGCGTGCCCGCGAGCTCCGCGGCGTCCGTCTTCCAGGTGATGACGAGCCGATCCTCTCCCTCCGGCTGAAGGAGATATTCAGCGCACACCTGTCCGTGCCCGTCCTCGCCGAGCGCGACGCGCAGCCGGAGCTGGTCGTCGTAGTACGACTCGTACTCCGCCGTGCCGCCGCCGGAGCGCAGGCATTTGTCGAGCGCGTCGCGGAAGCGGACGAGCGAGCTGACGCACGCTTCGATCTTCCCCTCCCGGATCTCCGCACAGCCGCTGCGGACGTCGACGTGCCCGGCGAATTCCCTGCCGATGCCTACCGCCTGCGCCGCCTTGTTTTCATACAGTTTGTCGATCGTGAGCGAGAACGTCCCGTTCTCGAACACGAAATGAAGCACCGCTACCGATCCAGTCATGATCCCTCCTATGTCATCCCTTCGCCGCCCGCGGCGGCTGTCCGATCCGTTTACTCCGCGCTGTCCACGCCGAAGAGAGGCGCGCCGGCCTCGAGCACCTTGCGCGCGACGAGCCAGTGTCCCGCCCTGTTCAGATGCACGCCGTCCTGCGTCCAGTACGTCATGCCGTCCTGTGCCGAACGCCGCACGATCTCCTCGTGCAGCGGGATGAAAACGGCACCCTCCTCGTCGGCGATCTCGCGCACCGTCTTCCGCTGCTCTGCCAGGATATCGAGCGGTTTGGGATCGTCGCTCACAAGGAACGGCTCGAGCAGGATCAGTCCGAGCTGCGGCGAGACGCCGCGCGTCAGGCGGATCAGTTCGCGGTAGACCGTGCCGTATTCCTCAAGCGTCATATTTCCTTCCACGATCCTGCCGCAGTCGTTGATGCCGACGAGCATGAGGAGCACGTCCGGACGGATATCGAGCGCGTCCGCCTGCCAGCGGTCGCGCATCTTCAGTACGGTATCGCCGGAGACGGCGCGGTTCACGCACTCAAAGCGGTGCGGCCATGCGCCCGTCAGCTTGCCGGATACCATAAACTCCCAGGAGTATCCCGCGGTGATCGAATCGCCCTGAAACAAGATCTTCATCGTTTCCTTCCTCCCCGCGGCGCTTATTCCGCGCTGTTCACGCCGAAGACCGGCTCGCCGAGCTCGAGCACCCTGCGCGCGATGAGCCAATGTCCCGCCTCCGTCGGGTGCGTGCCGTCCCACAGCCAGTAATTCCTGCCGTCCTCCTCCGCGCGCCGGCGGAACTCGTCCGCCAGCGGGACGAACACGGCGTTCTCCTCCCCGGCGATCTTGCGTACTTCCTTCTGGATCTTTGCGACGATCTCCATCGCGGTCGGATCGTCGTTCAGAAGGAACGGCTCGAGCAGCATCAGCCGGAGCTCCGGCGAGACCTCGCGCAGCCTGCGGATCAGTTCGCGGTAGACGGTGCAGTAATCCTCGAACGTCATGTCGCCGGCGCGAATGTGCATGCAGTCGTTGACGCCGACGAGCAGGATCATCACGTCCGGGCGGAGTTCGAGCGCGTCTTTCTGCCAGCGCTCGCGCAGCTTCAGTACGGTATCGCCGGAAACGCCCCGGTTCACGCATTCGAAGCGGCGCGGCCACGCGCCCATCAGTTTGCCGGTCACCATATACGCCCACGAATGCCCGATCTGATGGTTCAGATCCCAGCGCGACGATTCGTCCTTGTAGCGGTTGCCGTCCGTGATCGAATCTCCCTGATACAGAATCTTCATCGCTTTGTCCTTTCTTATGCGGCGCGGCGCTGCCGCGCTGAAATACAGCCGTTCTTCATACCGCCGTCCGAGGCGGCCGTTCCCGCATGCCTGCCGCGTTCCGATCGGGTACGCCCGCCGGGACGCCGTATATCGTATATATTCTATCATAAAACGAGACGCGCGTCAATCGTCTGCGCCGATCCGATCCCCGTTTTCCTTCTGCCAGCAGACGCGGATCACGTACAGCCGTCCGCCGCGCGCGATCCGCAGAACGGGCGCGCACAGCCCGTCGAGCGACAGCCGGGAAAATCCGGCGGCGAAGCCCTCCCCCGTCCGCTTCACCGCGCTCTCGCACAGCGTCCACGACAGAGCGAACTCCTCCGCGTACCGC
>JAEEYP010000105.1 GCA_016288155.1 Clostridiales bacterium
ATGTAGTTGATGCACTTGGATTCTCCGAGATCCGCGTACAGCTCCCGCTCGCCGTTCACCCAACGGAATATCTTCCCGTTGTCGGCGACGTATTCCGTATCGATGCTGTAGGTGAGCATAAACTCGTAGACCGTCCCGTCGGGGGCAACTACCCAGCGGTGACGGCGCTCCGGGTCGGTCTCCGCCGCCCGGAAGAGTTCGCGGACCACGTTCCCGTCCATATCCAACTCCCTCATGCAGGCGTCAAGGAGGCTGTAGCAGTAGAAGCGGTCGCCGCAATACCAATACTCCGACTCGTACTGTTCCGATTCGTGCAGCGCCGTTTGCGTCCCGCTCTCAAGATCCATGGAATACAGGGTCTGAAGCGACGATTTATGGTAATACACAACGCCGTTCCGGACGGTAAATATCGACGAGGAAAGCTTTCCCACCGTCTCGACCGAATCGTCTTCCAGCGACAGCGCGTCAAGCCGCCATTCGTACTTCCATTCGTCCTCGTGGTCGTCTGCCAAGGCCTGGTAGATAAAGTACAGCTTTCCGTCGTCGTACCGCATGAACTGCAGCTTGTCTCCCGGTTTGGTGATGTAATGACGGTGGATGGTGAAGTCCATATGATCGATATCGATCGATACGATCTCCCACCGCAGTTTATCGTAGGGGACAAGTCCCGCACCGATCCGGGTCGTTGTCTGTACCCAGCAGAGCCGACCGTATTCCGGCGCGTAGACCAGAGAACCGTCTCCATCGAAAACATTATTATGGCTCGCGGAGCAGTCCTGGTGCTTGCACAGCGCGTCGCCGCACAGAACGTGTACCGTGCCGTTCGCCTTGTTTATATATTTTCTGCGTACGAAATCCCTGGTATCCGTAAACACGATGCAATGCTTTGTCTCCACAAAGGATTCGACCAGATTGCTGAGATGTACCGCCCGCGGGCCGTCCGGGTCGTAGTCCGGCATCGGCCAAAGGGAATAACTCGGCGCTTCCGCGGTATCCGCCGACGCGGACGTAGGGACGGGGTCGAGGTAGACGAGTTCCTTCCCGCAGCCAGTGAGGAGAAGGAGAATAAGCGTACAGAGAAAAAGCTTCGGTTTCATATCCTTTTCACCTCGAAACTTTATTTGCCACGCTGCCAACGACGTAGTAGAATTCGGTACCGTTATTGTTGGGCCTCACTAAGACAAAAAGTCGGTCTCCGATCGGGGTGATGTTGTTGATGCACTTGGATTCGCCGAGATCCGCGTACAGCTCCCGCTCTCCGTTCACCCAGCGGAATATCTTCCCGTTGTCGGCGACGTATTCCGTATCGATGCTGTAGGTGAGCATAAATTCGTAGAACGTCCCGTCCGGTCCGACCGCCCAGCGGTGTCGGTAATCTGGATCGGACTCGTCCGCCCGTAATACCTCGCGGACGACGTTCCCGTCAAGGTCCAGTTCCCTCATGCAGGCGTCAACGAGGCTGTAGCAGTAGAAGCGGTCGCCGCAAAACCAGTACTGCGACTCGTCCTGTTCCGATTCGTGCAGCGCCGTTTGCGTCCCGCTCACAAGATCCAGGGAATACAAGATCTGAAGCGATGATTTATGATAATATACAACGCCGTCCCGGACGGTAAACAGTGACGAGGAAACTCTTCCCACCGTCTCGACCGAGTCGTCCTTCAGCGACAGCGCGTCAAGACGCCATTCATACTTCCATTCGTCCTCGTGGTCGTCCGCCAGTGCCTGATAAATAAAGTACAGTTTTCCGTCGTCGTACCGCATGAACTGCAGCTTGTCTCCGGGTTTGCTGATGTAGTGCCGACGGATGGTGAAATCCATATGGTCGATATCGATCGATACGATCTCCCACTGCAGTTTATCGTACGGGTAAAGTCCCGTAGCCATCCGGTTCGATACCTGTATCCAACAGAGCAGTCCGTATTCCGGTGCATAAACCATAGAGCTGTTGCCGTCGCTGCCATTTACGCGTGCGGAGCATTTTTCGTGCTTGCACAGCGCGTCGCCGCACAGAACGTGTACCGTGCCGTTCGCCTTGTTTATATATTTTTTGATTACGTTATCCCTGTTATCCGTAAACACGATGCAGTGCTTCGTCTCCACAAAGGATTCGACCGTACTGCGGAGATGTTCCACCCGCGGACCGTCCGGGTCGTAGTCCGGCATCGGCCAGGAGGTATATCTCGGCTCCTCCGCAGTATCCGCCGCGGAGGTCGGGACGGGATCGAGGTAGACGAGCTCCTTCCCGCAGCCGGTGAGGAGAAAGAGAAGAGACAGCAGTACAAAAAGCGTGCGGCGGGCGCGGGACGGGATCTTTTTCATAACGAGGATCTCCTTCTCAGAACGTGATCGGAAAGGCATTACGATACCCTTCCATACTATAAGACAGGAAAAAAACGAAAATCTGCGCGGTGCGCGCAGAAATTCAATAAATATCTTATAATTATTTACATTTAGTTCACGTAACGGCGTTCGTTTCCCCCTCACAGCGGGCGATACGCCTCCAGCGCCCGGATCTTCACGCCCTTTTCCGTGAAGTTCCGTTCGTACTCCGTCATGACGTTCTCCGCCGCGCGCTCCGAGGCGTGGAGATCCTCCGTATGAAAGGTCAGCGTGAGCGGCGAGGCAGCGACCGTTTCAAGCGAATAGGCGAACAGCGCCGCGTTGTCCGTTTTGAAGCGGAAGAATCCGCCCGGACGCAATAGCCGCGCGTACAGCGTAAGAAAGCCGGGCGCCGTCAGGCGGCGGTCCTCATACCCTTTTTTCGTCCACGGATCGCTGAAATTCGCGTAGATGCCGTCCAGCGTCCCCGGCGCGAACCACTCTCCCAGCTCCTTCGCGTCGCCGGAGAGAAAGCGCACGTTGCCCCGGAGGGAGAGCGGGATCTGCCAGACCGCGCCGCCGACGTAATTCGTCCCGTCCGGCGCGTCCCAGCCGCCGTGCACGCCGAGGCGTCCGAGACCGCGGCGGGACGCGTACTTCTCCATGGCGGCGACGAGCACGTCGTCCACCTTCTCCATGGCGACGTAATCGTATTCCGGCTCCCGCTCGGAAAGAGCGCAGATAAAATCGCCCTTTCCGCAGCCGATCTCAAGCCGCACGGGCGCCGTTCTCCCGAAAACCGCACGGGGATCCGTCCGCAGGGCGGCCGCGTCGCGGCACAAAAGAGCGGACAGAGCAGAAAGTCTTTCGCTTCCGTGCTTTTTTTTTCGCATTCTCATATTGATATTTCCCCGCATATTTGATACAATAATAGAGAGCGCTGCGCCCCGCCGTCCGTCTGAGGCAGGAATGCCGCCCGGACGCGGGTGCCGCCGTCTTCTACATTGTATCACAACGGAAGATAAAAATCCATATCTGCCTGCGAAAAGAGGTGATGAACCGCGTGCAGAAGGATGAATTTTTCCGCATATTGGCTGAGGAGCTGATCCGCCGCGGCGTTTCCGAGGAATCCGCCGCCCGCAGCGTGCGCGCCATCGAGCACACGCTGGCTCCGGAGGATCTCGCCGATATCGAGCGTATCACGGACATCTCCGAGGTCGCCGAGCTCGCCCAGTCTATCGTCTCCGTCAAGCGCCGCGAAGCAAAGGAAAGCACGCCCCCCGCCTCCTCCGACAAGGAACGGGAAACCCCGGAGGAAGAAGAGAACGACGTCGTCCAGTACGAAGCGTTCGTCAGCGACGACGACGAACTCGGCCGCGCCCCGACGGCCCGCGGCAAGCGCATATTCTGGATCGTGTTCCTCTGTACGCTTCCGATCACGCTCGTACTGTTTTTGGCGTACGCCGCCGTTTTCGGCGCGATCTTCGCCGTGCTGTGCGGGCTGATCGTGCTCCTCGTCGGCGGGCTCATCGTCGGCGTCACCGCCGGTGCGCTCCTCTCGCTCATCGGTATGGTGTACGGCGTCACGCAGCTTCTGACCGCCGCCTCCCGCGCGCCGGGTCTGTATGAGATCGGGCTCGGTCTCATCATCGCCGGGTGCGTCATGTTCGGCGGGATCCTCGTCTACAATCTCGCCGTGCGCCTCATCCCGCTCCTGATCCAGTGGCTCGGCGCTCTCTTCCGTTACTGCACCGGAAAGCTCAAGGATCTGTTCCACATGGCAAAGGAGGCGTGCTACAAGCTGTGAAACCGACGTCCATCATTTTTCTTGTCGTCGCCGTCCTTCTTATCATCGGCGGCTGGATCGCCTGCTCCATCGCCAAGGATACCGCCGTGCTCGACGGGTACGATCTCTTCCGGACTGCCGAGGACGGCTCGAACACCGTCCGCCGGGACATTCCGGAGGGCATCGGCAAGATCGAGCTGATCTTCAAGAACGCCGACGTCCGCATCGTCGGCGGCGCCGAGGAATCCTATGCGGAATTCTCCAATTTCCGTGAAGGGCTGTACACGCTGTCCGTCGCCGGACAGATCTTCTCCTTCGACGATATGCCGAACATCAGCTCGATCCTCAGCTTCAGCGGCGGCTATTCCTTCTCCGGCGTCCGGTATCTGCTCCGCGGCGGCATCTTCAATTCCGAGCCCCGGCAGATCACGATCTATCTCTCGCCGGATTCCGAGCTGAAGGTCGTCTCCGTGGACTGCACCTCCTGTACTCTCGAGGCGGACAACACCGCCGCGAAATTCGATCTGATCGTCAAGGCGAGCAAGTCGGCGTCCGTATCGCTTAAGGAATACCGCACCGCGTGCGCCCTGGAGGTCACCGCGCCGAATACGGAGCTCACCTTTGAGGGCGGATATATCGATTCTCTCAAACTGCACACGGAAAAGCTGAATCTGAACACAAACGCCGTCAGCATCTCCGGGATCGACGTGGAGGCGAAGTCCGGCACCGTCAGCATGCGCTTCCCCTCCGCGATCCGCGCGTACGGCTTCCACGTGGAGACGAGCGGCAGATTCCTCCTCTGCGGCGAGGAGGAGGACGTTCCCTATGAGAAATCCCCGATGATCAGTGCGATCGGCACGTATTCGTTCATCGCGGGCAGCGCGGATATCGAGCTGGCCGAGATGACGGACTGACTTCAAAATAACGGAAAGGACACGTCATGCACTACACGTACAGAACGCGCGGCACCTGCTCCACCGCCATCGATTTCGACTGTGAGGACGGGATCGTTCACAACGTCCGCTTTACCGGCGGCTGCAACGGGAACCTCAAAGCGATCTCCCTTCTCGTGGAGGGCAAGCCCGCCGAGGAGATCATCAGCCTGCTCTCCGGCAATACCTGCGGCTTCAAGAACACCTCCTGCGCCGATCAGCTGGCGCGGGCGCTGCGCGAAGCGGTCGGCTCCGCCTCGTGACGAAAAAAGAAACACAACGAAAAACGCGGTCATTCCGTTCGGAATGACCGCGTTTTTTTTTGTGTCCGTCAGCTCACAAGGAACGCGCCGATGCGCACCACGTTGCCCGGATCGTCCGGATCGCCGGCGTCCTCCGCGCGGATGTACAGCGTGTGCTCGCCGGGCGTCAGGCCGGAGAACAGGATCATATAGTGGATGCGGTCGAAGTGCTTGGAATAGCTGTCCCGCGCCATGCGGCAGATCTCTTCCCCGCCGTCGACGGAGGCGTAGAATTTCCCGCCGTCGTGCGGGAGCGTATTCAGGATGCCGACCGTCGTCCCCGTAAAGGTGAAGCGCAGCGCGTCTCCCGGATGTCCCTCGAGGTAATGCTTGTACGGCCTCCACGGGAGCAGCGGCTGATCGATCTTTTCGAAGCCCTCCGTTTCGGCGTCGTACGCGTCCTCCAGATGCGCGCTCATCACGACGTGCTTCGCATTGAGCGGATCGGGACACGCATAGCGCGTCAGCATCCGGCTGTCGCCGCGCAGCGCCTCGTCGAGGAACGCCGTCATCTCCCGCGTGCAGTACGTATATCCCGTTTCGTTCGGATGGACGCAGTCGCCCTTCGTCAGCGGGATCCAGTCGCCGCCGTATTCATGCTTGACGGCGCGCCACATCGCGTCGCCGATATTCACGGTCGGCAGTCCGTAGACGCGCGCGAGCGCCGTCTGCGCGTCGCGGCTCGCGTACGGACGGTCGGAATCCATGCCGTCCCGGATCGACTTGTTCAGCGTGAACGCGAGCACGATCTCCGTGTACGGCAGCTTCTCGCGGAGCTTGCGGACGATCGTCTCCGTGCACGCGCCGCTGACCGGCTCGCCGTCCGGGTAAAAATCGCCGCTGTCGTTGAGCGCGAATTCGATGAACACGAGATCCGGCGCGCCGGAGATGAGATCCCACTCGCAGCGGTACATGCCGAACTCGGAACCCGTCCCGCCGATCGCCGCCTGGATCTCCGTGATCTCCGCGTCCGGATAGTGCGTGCGCAGGTACTCCACGGCGCGCGGCCGCCAGCCGTAGCCGTTCGTCGTGTTGTCCGTGATGGAGCCGCCGATGAAGCCGACGGTCAGCCGCTTCTCCACCTTGAGGCGATACTGCGCGTTCGGAAGACGCGGCGCGAAATCCGTATGCTCCGCGATGAAGTCGGTGATCGGACGCGGATCCTCCAGACTGTGCGGATGGTGGTCGCAATCCGGCTTGACGATCGTCTCGATCACGCCGCCTGCGGCGCGGACGCGCGCGGCGAAGATCTCTCCGTTCTCGGAATACGGGACGCACTTGTCCGCTCCGCCCGCCACGATGATCACGGGGATCCTGTTCTTGGCGATCCACTCCGCCTCCTTCATCGGACTTCCCTCAAAGGACGGCAGCGTTTCGGGCGTCACGCCGTACAGCTTCATGCACTCCGCGGCGCACTTCTCGTTCCCGCCGGGGCCGCAGGGCCAGGAGCGGATGTCGAGGACCGGTGCGTCCAGATAGATCGCCGCCGTCTCGTACGGATAGCGGGCGGCGTAATTGACGGCGTACATCCCGCCGCGGCTGAAGCCGAACAGAACGGTCTGCCGCGCCAGATCGAAGGTCTCGGTGACTTCCGTGTAGAATTCGTGCATCATTTCGACGGATTCCGGGCATCCGTACATATTGCTGACGCAATGATACGCGAGATGATACCCCATGCGGAGCAGCGCACGGTCCGCGGTATCGAACGCGCCGAAGAATTCACAGCGCCATACCCACGGACGTCCCGGCGCCTCCGTCTTCGGACAGACGATGAAGCTGTCGCGGCCTCCCACGGTGAAATCCAGCTTGCGGTATCCGCCCCAATCGGTCGGCTTCAGATTTTCCATAGTCAGTTGACCCCTTTCCTGCCGCCTGCGGGCGGCATGCGGGACGCGGCGGCGATCCGCGGCGTCTCCGTCCATATTATAACATACGTCCCCTGAAAATACAAGACGGAATCCAAGGTTTTTCTTCATTTGCCTCATCCCGGAAAATATGGCGGAATCGACGTACGCCCGAGGCGATTTGTTCACAAAACGTCCACAACTTGCGCGCTGATTTCCTGTATAATACAAGGAGAATCGACTCGCTTCGACAGAACGGAGACAACAGCGCCCATGAAACACAGAACGCTTTTGTGCGCCGCCCTCGCGGAAATCGTTCTGCCGAAGGATCCTGTCCGGGCGATCCGCCGACCCGCGATCAATACGGTCCGTTGCCGTTATCGGAGGTCAGTTCAATGAAAAATGCGCTTATTCTCTTTTTGATCGCAGTGCTTCTTCTGCCGCTCGCCGCATGCGGAAAGCCCGCCGATCCCGACGCCGACACGACGGCGCCGGCTGTTTCCGACACCGCCGGAGACACAGCGGAAACGGAAGCGCCGGAAACCGGCCTTGCCCCGAGGCTGCCCGCCGGGCTGACCTTTGACGGACGGGATTTCACCTTCCTCACCGGCGGCTACACCACCTACTGCTACGTCACCGTCGAAGAGCCGGTCGGAGAGATCCTGAACGATGCGCAGTATGATATGCAGCTCCGCACGGAAGAGCGGCTGAAAGTCAAGATCATCGAAGATCAGCGGGGGTATGAAGAAGCGAACACGATCGCGGAGAACACGGTATCCGCCGGGGACGCGGCGTTTGCGGCGATGAACCTGCTCGACCGCTTCTCCGTCAACATGATGCTGGAGAATTATCTCCTTCCGTTCGGTGGGGTGGAGTATATCGACCTGGAGGCGCCGTGGTGGCTCCCCGCCGTGAATAAGGAGCTGCAGATCGGCGGAAAGAATTTCGAGGCGAGCTCCGCGTCCAATCTGCTGATGTGGTCGAACACGATCGGGATCTTCATCAACACGGATCTTGCGAAGAACGTCGGCGTGGACCCGGATGAGATCTTCGCGTCCGTCCGCGAGGGCACGTGGACGCTCGATCAGATGATGGGGTACGCCGCGAAAGCCTCGATGGACCTGGACGGCGACGGGAAGTTCACCGCGAAGGCGGACCAATTCGGCCTGACCTTCTACTATCCGAGCACGTGGGAGACGTCCGTGGTCCGCGCGGGAGGCATGAACTCCGTGGGGAAGGACGAAAACGGACGTCTGACCGTCGCGTGGGGAAACGAGCAGTATGCGGCGCTTCTCGAAAAAGCGTATAACTATTTTCACACCGACGCCGTCTGGGCCGACGTTTTCAACACCACGACGCAGTTCGTCGAAGGACGCTCCTTGTTCCTGCACGGTTTCTTCCGCGCGGTGGATCAGATGAAGGATATGACGAACGATTACACTCTGGCACCGATGCCGAAAGCCGACGCGGCGCAGCCCTCCTACGAATGCGCCAACTACGATACGATGACCTACAACCTGCCGAAAACCGTCAGCGATACCGCGCTGTCCGGTGCGGTGCTCGAATGGCTGTCCTACGAGGGGTACGAGCTGGTGCGGCCCGCCTATATCGAGTCCACGATGAAATATAAGAACGCGCGGGACGAGCGCATGGCGGAAATGGTACAGATCTGCCTCGACTCTTCGATGATCGATATCGGCAGCATCTACTGTACCCAGCAGTGCTCGTACGACATAATGTACTATGAAGTCATTCTCAAGAATTCCTTCAATTTCGCCTCGTACAGGCAAAAGGCGGACGAAATCATGACCCAAACGCTTGAAAAGCTGGAGGCCGCCGCCGCGGGCAAAACCGACTGAGAAAGGACCGCCGCCGTTTATTCCGTCAGGCGGTACGAGCGTTCTTTTTTCTGATGAGCCCGGCCCCCACGAAAAAGCCATCCGTCCGTGAACGGGCGGTTTTTTCATACCGATCATCCCGGCGTCCGGTCTCTTCTTCCGGCGATCGGGGCGCCGGACGGCGTTTGCCGATCCCGCCGTAATGACGCCGGTCGCCGCCGCACGGGCAGCGCGATCCATAGTCTTTCTCCCCTGCCGGATCCCGGAAGAAAGGCCTGAATCTGCACGCCCCCACGCCGAATCGTTCACAAAACGTCCACAACTCGCGCGCCGATTTCCTGTATAATATAAGCAGAATCGACTCGCTTCGACAGAACGGAGACAACAGCGCCCATGAAATACAGAACGCTTGTGTGCGCCGCCCTCGCGGCCGCGCTCCTCTTCGGCACGATGCCTGCCGCCTCAGCGGAGGATGAGACCGCCCTACCGGAGGAAACCGCCCTCACGGAGACCGATCTGCCGGAGGATCCCGCGTCCGGTGATCCCGTCCCGGGGGATCCCCCGTCCGGTGATCCCGCGCCGGAAGACCCGACCCCGTTCCCGACGGAGCCGGTCGTCTTTTCCGACACGGAGGGGCACTGGGCGGAGGACGCCATCCGCCGTTTCAGCGAAGCGCTCATCGTCGTCGGCGAGGACGGGCGCTTCCGCCCGGACGATCCGCTGACCCGCGCGGAGATGGCGGTGATCCTGTGTCGTGTCATGCGCTATGAAACGGTATCCGACGAGTTATTCGACGATCTGACGGAGGACTGGTACACGCCCGCGGTCCAGAAGCTGCGCGCCGCCGGCGTGATGCGCGGCGACGAGAACAACCGCGCCCTTCCCAACGATACGATCACCCGGGAGGAAGCCGTCGTCATGATCGCACGGGCGTTCGCCCTCGCCGATTCGGAGGAGCCGGCGCCGCTCGAGTACCCGGACGCGGATCGGATCTCCGACTGGACGTACGGTTCCGTCGAAGCGATGACGGCGCACGGCTTCCTGCACGGAAGCGACGGCGGCTGCTTCTTCCCCGCCGATCCGCTGACCCGCGCGGAAGCGGTGACGGTGCTGAACAACATGATCACCGCGTTCATGTATGCCCCCGGCGAATATGATTTCCGCCCCTACGAGGGACTGGCGGACTACGTCGTCATCGCGTCGAACGACGTCACGGTGCTCAACTTCGACATCGGCGGGACGATCTTTCTGAGCGAGAGCGTCGACTACGACACGATCCGCCTCAAGGGCGTCAGCCACACGGGGATCGTCCTACAGTACACGCCGGAAGGCTACATACGCCGCCTCAAGGCGTCCACGCGGATCGTGCCGATCAATCCGGAGCTCCCGACCTGTTCGCACGACTCCTCCCTCTTCCGACTCGACGAGCGGGGGATCATGCACTACGACGATCCGGACGTGACGACGTACCTCGGCGTCGACGTCTCCTCCTGGCAGTACGAGATCGATTGGACGCTCCTCAAGGCGCAGGGAGTGCATTTCGCCTTCATCCGCGCGGGCTACCGCGGCTATGAATCCGGCGATATCGTCGCGGACAAGTATTTCGATATCAATATGCAGGGCGCGCTGGACGCCGGGATTCACGTAGGCGTGTATTTCTTCTCGCAGGCGATCGATGCCGAGGAAGCGGAGGAGGAAGCGCGCTTCACGCTGGAGATGATCCGGGATTACAACGTGACCTATCCCGTCGTCTTCGACTGGGAGACGCTGAATTATCCGACCGCGCGCACGAACGATATCGCAACGGAAAAACTGTGCGAGGCGACGAACGCCTTCTGCGCGACGGTCGCCTCCGCCGGATATCTGCCGATGGTGTACAGCAACCAGAGCGTTTCCCTGCTCTACTACGAGCTCGGCCGCATCCAGGAATACGATTTCTGGTACGCGGAGTACCGCGACCATCCGACGTTCTATTACGATTACGACATCTGGCAGTACGGCTCCTCGGCGCATCTGGAGGGCGTGCCGCTCGCGGAGATCGACGTCAACATCAGCTTCGTCGATTACGCGGCGCCTCGCCCGTGACGCGCAAAAGCGAAGAAAAGAGGAACCGGCGCCGCGTCCGAGGACGCAGCGCCGGTTTTTTATTGTCCGGACGATCCCGTCCGCTCTCAGAGCATCGTATGCCGCAGCGTGTCGCCGTCCAGCGGACTGAGATACGCCAAAGCGACGTCGAACACCGTGCGGCAGCCGCTCATCCCCTCCGTACCGAGCCGGTACGCCGCGCGCGCATACGCGGTGAGCACGGAGCCGGTGAATTCCGGATTCGAGTCGAGGTGCAGACTGAATTCGATCAGATGCCGGTTCTCCCCCTCCGCCCCCGTTCTGCCGGAACGGATCACCGATCCGCCGTGCGGGAGCCCGCTGTGATCGCGGCGCATCTCCTCCGCGGTGATGAAACGGACCGTCGTATCGAATTCGTCAAAGTAATGCGGCATCTCCTTGATCTCGCGCTCGATGCGCGCGCGGTCCGCACCTTCCTCGGCGACGACGTAGACCTCGCGCGTATGTTTCTCACGCGTCGTCAGTTCCGGCTCCTTCCCTTCCCGGACGGCGCTGAGCGCTTCGGGCACGGGGATCGTGTACTGCCGCGCATCCAGCACGCCTTCAATGCGGCGCACCGCGTCGGAATGCCCCTGGCTGACGCCCTTGCCCCAGAAGGTATAGTCCCGCCCGTCGGGCAATACGGACGCGCCGATGAGCCGGTTCAGCGAGAAGAGCCCCGGATCCCAGCCGACGGAGATCACCGCGACGTGCCCGGAGGCGCGCGCCGCGCGGTCCACCGCCGCGAAATGCTCCGGGATGCACGCGTGCGTGTCGAAGCTGTCGATCACGTGGAAGTACTTCGCCATCTCCGGCGTCTGCCGCGGCAGATCCGTCGCGCTGCCGCCGCAGAGAATCATGACGTCGATCTCCCCCGCCATCTCCGGCGCCTGAGACGCCGGCAGCACCGGCACGTTCTCCGTGCGGATCCGAACGCTGCCCGGATCGCGGCGCGTGAACACCGCCGCCAACTCCATATCGGGCGCGCCGTGCACGGCGGCCTCTACCCCGCGTCCCAGATTCCCGTATCCGTAAATCCCTGTCCGAATGCTCATATGAGCCTCCTTATCACCGGCGTCCGCCGCCTGATTGTACGCATATAGTATAGCACACGCTGAATAAAAATGCAAGATATTTCCTTTCGCCGCCGCCGATCCCCTCCTTTGCGCGCCGTATATTCTATACGATTTCACTTGACACGGCGGCATATATTGTGTTATAATACGAAAAAAGCGGTATTCCGTCAAAATACAAGGAGAGTTCTCCATGACCATGAAATGCCCGATGTGCGGATACAACGACAGCAAAGTGATCGATTCCCGTCCGGTCGAAGAGAACGACAGCATCCGCCGCCGCCGGGAATGCCTGAAGTGCCAGCACCGTTTCACGACGTACGAGGTGATCGAGGCCTTCCAGCCGCTCATCATCAAAAAGGACGGCTCCAAAGAGTATTTCGACAAGAACAAGCTGCTCGTCGGTCTGCTGAAAGCGTGCGAGAAGCGCCCCGTGGACGCCGAAGCGATCGCCGCCGAGATCGAGGCCGAGGTCATGAATTCGCTGCACCGCGAGATCTCCTCGCGGGAGATCGGCGAGATGGCGATGGAAAAGCTGCGCCGCTGCGACGCCGTCGCCTACGTGCGCTTCGCTTCCGTGTACCGCGAATTCAAGGACGTGGAGACGTTTCTGCGCGAGCTCTCCGATCTGAAGGCGGATCAGCAGCGCACGGACGCCGCCGCGGATGCGGAGCCGCGCTGAACGGACAAACGAAAAAAGGATCCCGGAAGCCTCGGCTTCCGGGATCCTTTTTGCGTCGGGGGATATCAGAAGAAGATCGTCCGTCCGGTCTCGATGGACTCGTTGCAGGCGAGCGTCAGCCGCAGGGACTTGACCGCCTCGCTGTAGTCCGCAAGGATCCGGGAGGTGTCGCCGGTGCGGACCGCGTGGATGAACGCCTCGTCCTGAATGCCGGTCTGTTCCTTGCCGCGCTGGAACTCCTGCACGCCGTTCTTATCGGTGATCTTCAGGCTGCTGCGGAGCTTGTACTCGAGCGTCGCGTCCGCGCAGTAGATGTTCATACCGCTCTGCATGCCGGGATCGCCGGTCTTGTAGCAGGCAGTGAAGATCGTGCAGATCACGCCGCTCTTGAACTTGATGACCGCGGACGAGCAGTCGTGCACGTTGTAGCCGGGGACGCCGTACGCGTCGCCGTCCACGATGCCGCGCGTACCGGCGCAGTTGACGTACAGCGGCTCGCCGAAGAGATACCGCGCCTGGTCGAAGATGTGGATGTTCTGCTCCACGACCTGACCGCCGGAGGTCTCCATCCGTCTCCACCACCACACGCCGGGGATGCCGCCGTACCACGCGCCCGTTGCGAGGCCGACCTTCTTGTCCTTGATGTAGTCCTTCATGATCTGCGTCAGGTCCTGATACCGATCCTGGAATCCGGCGGCGGTGATGAGCCCCTTCGCCTTGATGAGGGACTCGATATGCTCCGCCGTCTTCATGTCGAGAGCGACCGGCTTCTCGATGAGGAACGGGATCCCCCGCTCGATGATCGCCGGCTCGATCTCACCGTGCACGTGCGGCGGGACGGCCATGAAGATGGCGTCCGGCTTCACGCTCGCGAGCATGTCCCTGTAATCGCGGAAGATCTTCCCCGTCGGGTCGACCTGCACGCGTTCCGCGTACTTGTACGCCTTCTCTTCGTCGATATCGCAGAAGCCGACGTACTCGATGTTGTCGAGATTCTCCATGCATTTCTGGACGTGCGCGCCGTTGCGGCCGCCGCAGCCGATGAACGCAACCTTGGTTGTAGCCATAGTGTACCTCTCTCCTATTTTCCACCGGTCCGCCGGACCGGTTGATTCCTCAGGGCACGCGCCGCGTCAGAGCGAACGCAGGGTGTACAGTACGAAGCGGTCGGAGATCTCCTCGCGCGTCATGGGACGGCGGCGGAAGAGGATCCGGAAGCGGTAGGTGACGCTCTGCCCCGCCGGGATCGTGAAGCCGCCCTTGAAATAGAGATTGTTCGCGGCGAACAGACCGTAGGCACGGATATGCCACGCCGTCGGGAAGCGCTCGTTCTTCTGCCAGTCGAAAACGGTGACGCCCATCGGACCGACGCCCTCCGGCTCGCCGTAGTAGTCGCACCATTCCGCCGAACGGCTCCAGCACTCCGGCTCGCCGACGCCGCCCCAGGAATTGGACAGCTGACCGCAGCCGATGTCGGCGCGCAGCGGATCGCAGAGGCGGATGCCGAGCGGGCCGGCCTCCTTCGTCTTCCCGAAACGCACGTCGCCGTAGTCCGCCGTGAAGGTCACGCACAGATCGAGCGCGCGGCACGCCTCGGACTGGTTATAGACGGTGTACTGCGTCGTCTCGGTGACGAGCGGATTCTCTTTCCCGTCCATCCAGCGGTTCCTGACGCGGAAGGTCGCGTAAGCGCTCGAGGAGAAGACCTCCTCCACTGCCTCGTTGCGCACGTATCCGAAATTGCCTTTCTCGTTCCAGCAGTCGATCCCGTTCACGTCGCCGACGGCGATGAAGACGGAGCGCTGATGCGGATGCTCCTCGGTCCCCAGATCGAGGCGCGTGAAGGGATTCCCCTCGTCGTCCTTCACCTGTCCGAAGAACGGCTTCGGCTGCGCTTCGCTGTACACGTAATCGGAGAAGCGGCAGCCGCCGATCGTGACTTCCAGTTTTTTCTCCTCCGGGCAGGCGCGCACGGACGGCGCTCCGGCGACCGTCTCCGTGCCGAGCGTCAGCGTCAGCGTCTCGCCCTTCTTCGCAGTAAGGACCGCAAGCAGACCCTCTTTATACGGCGAGGCGGGGAACGTCCTGCCGCCGGCGGAGACGGAGGTCGTCTTCGGATCGACGCCGCCCCGCGCGGGGATGATATACGTCGGTTCCTCGATCAGATCGCGGATCGGCGTGACCTCCGCCGTCTTCGCGTAGGAAAAGATCTCGCGCAGATAGACGAGCGACTTCTTTACCTCTTCCTTGAAATCGTCGAACCCGCACTCGATGGAGACCGCGCCGTCGTATCCGCCGCGGAGGAGCGCCGACGCGAAACGGGGATTGTACGTGGGATCTCCGGCGTTCTCCCGTCCGGGAGAGGTGCGGTCCGGCGCGTCGGCGATATGGCAGTGACGGATGAGATCCATATACGGCGCGATGCCGCACGGCTTCGTCTTCTCGATCGCCATATGGAACGAATCGCAGAGCAGCAGCACGTTCGGGTGCCCCAGCGCGCGGATGCAGTCGCCGGATTCCGGAACGGTGTTGAACACGTTGCTCTCCATCTTCCGCAGCGGCTCGATGAGCAGCGTCACGCCGTGCGCCGCCGCCGCGTCCGCCATCCGCCGCACGAAAGCGTACAGCGTCTCCCGGCTCTCTTCTTCTCTTCCCTCGACCAGGGAACGCGCCTTGCCGCTGCCGAAGACCGCGTAGCGGACGCCGAGCTTTTCCATGATGGAAAAGAGTTTTTCCGCGCGCGCCAGATACGCGTCGTGCGGCGCGTCCGGATCGGCAAGCCGGTAATCTCCGGGGAACATGCTGTTCACGGCGCGCAGCTTCAGCGGAGACTTTGCGTTCTCCACGCACAGATACGCCACGTCCTCCTCCGTGAGATCCGCGAGCATGCCGCCCGCGCACTCCGTGCAGTCGTATCCGAGCTCAAGCAGATACCGACACTTCGCCACGATCTGCGCGGCGGGAGATTCCGGCACGCTGCCGACGCCCTCCGGCATCAGCGACCCGCCCGGGATACAGCAACTGATCTGAATCATACAACCCTCCGAAATATAATCAAAATGCTGGAAACATTATAACATAGATGCGTCGAAAAACAAAGAGTTTTTTTGAAAAAACGATCCCGCAGCGGACACTTTTTTCACCGCCCGGCGCAAAGCGCGGTCCGCGTCAGACTGCGGCGGGCCGTCCGCCGTCGCCGCGGAACAGCGTCGTCTCGTCTGTTTCCCCCATGCTTTTCATTCGGCGTATCTCCTCCGCGTCCCGCTCAGAACGCCTTGCTTACGATGATCTCCACGCGGGGACCCAGGATCCGGACGCTGACGTCGTCGGCGATATTGGCGACGATGGACTTTTCGAGCTCGTCCCACGCTTCGGCGGCGTCCTCTCCGTCGTTCTTCTTCTTTTTGACTTCGTCCCGGTATTTGTCCATCGACCAGAAGAACGCGCCCGCGCCGACGTCGCTTGCCGACGGGCTCGCCATGTTCATGAGCCCGAGCGAAAGCCCGTCAAGGAGCGCGGACTCCGACGAATCGTCCGCCATGAACTCGGCGATCATGATGCGGATCTTTCCCATGATGCCCTTCGCGGCGGCGTTCTCGCCGCTTGTGGAGGCGGAGAGGAACTGCTGCCGCATCTCGCCGGTCATTTTCAGATCGGATCTCAGACGGAGGGAAAAGTTTCTCCCTTCATATTCCACCCGGTATTCCGCCTCTACCATGCCGGCGATGCTCCGCAGCATGCCGAACAGTTCTTCCGCCAGAAGACGGAGATGCAGAAGCGGCTTTCTCTCCAGTCCGCTCTCGGCGCCAAGCTTCTCCGTCGTGCACAGAGCCTCCTCCATGCCGCCGCCCCGGCTGTCCACGTACATTTTCTTCGTTTTCATTGCCGTCTTCCTTTCCCGCGGCGTCCCCCGCGGCAGTCTCGACATCCGTCGTATCCACACTGTATATTGTACCCCGCGGCGCCCCCGTTTGTCAACTGAAAAGCGAAAGAAAATCGCCCGCCGCGCCGGCACGCGCCGCTTTGCGCGGCATCTGCGGGCGGGAAGTTGGCGAAACCTATTGCAAACGGAAACGGCGCGTGATATAATTATGAAAAGAGCGGCGGACAGAGCGGCAGCGCTCCCTGCCCGCCCCGCCGATCCGGCCCCATACCGCGGAGGACGCCATGACGAACAGAGAGCGTGCGATGAACATCCTGCACTACAAGCCGGCCGACCGGCTCCCCGCCGTCCATTTCGGGTACTGGGGACAGCTCCTCGGCGAATGGGCGGATCAGGGGAAGATCCCCCGGGAGCTGGCACAAGACAACCGCGACGGAAGCGAAAAGGAACGGGAGCTCGACCGTCTCATCGGATGGGACTTCAACTGGTATCACTGCGTCGGCGCGAACTTCGGTCTCTCACCGCGTTTTGAGACGAAGGAACTGGAGATCCTGCCGGACGGCTCGCACCGTATCCTGAACGGCGACGGCGTCATCGAGAAGTACAAGCCCGGCGTGTCGTCCATCCCCTCGGAGGACGACTACCTTCTGAAGGACCGCGAGGCGTTCGAGACGCTGTACCGTCCGAAAATGCAGTATTCGCCGAAGCGGGTCGACTCGGAGTTCTTCCGGCATTTCAACGAAACGCGCCCGCAGGACGTCCCCGTGGGGCTCCATCTCGGCTCCGTCATGGGCGATATCCGCAACATGACCTCCGTTGTCGGCATGAGCTATCTCCTGTACGACGAGGACGAGGAATTGTTCGCCGATCTCGTCGACACGTACGCCGAAATGCAGTACCGATGCGCCGAGGCGGTCCTCGGGTCGGGCGCGCGCTTCGATTTCGCGCATTTCTGGGAGGATATCTGCTTCAAGAACGGACCGCTCGTCGCCCCGGATTTCTTCGACGAGCTGACCGCGAAGCACTACAAAAAACGCTGCGACCTCTGCCATTCCTACGGCATAGACATCATCTCCCTCGACTGCGACGGCGTCACCGACAAGCTCCTCCCCACGTGGTTCGAGAACGGCGTCAACACGATGTTCCCCATCGAGGTCGGCGTGTGGGGCGACCAGTTCGAGGCGGCACGGAAGAGATTCGGTCCCGGCATGCGCGGCGTCGGCGGCATGGACAAAACGGCGCTCCGCGAGGACAGGGCGGCCGTCGACCGCGAGATCGAACGCATGAAGCGGCTCGCGTCGCTCGGCGGATTCATCCCCTGCCCCGACCACCGGCTCATGCCCGGTACGAAATTCGAGCTCGTCCAGTACTACGCCGAGGAAATCAAGAAGATCAGGATCTGACGGCGGCGCACAGCCAGCCGATAAAGGACGATAAAGGAAAGGAAGATCGACATGAACACCGAACTGCTGAATGAGATCTCCGAAAATCTCCAGCACGGCAAAGCCAAGGTCGTAAAGGAACTCGTCCAGAAGGCCGTGGACGAGGGCATCGCGCCGGACGTCATCCTGAACGAAGGTCTGCTCTCCGGCATGAATATCATCGGCGAAAAGTTCAAGAACAACGAGGTCTACGTCCCCGAGGTGCTCGTCGCGGCGCGTGCCATGAACATGGGCGTCGGCGTCCTCAAGCCCCTGCTCGCCGAGGCGGGCGTCAAGGCGAAGGGCCGCGTCTGCATCGGGACCGTGCAGGGGGATCTGCACGATATCGGCAAAAACCTCGTAAAGCTGATGTTCGAGGGCAAGGGACTCGAGGTCATCGATCTCGGCACGGACGTCGCCCCGGAGACCTTCGTGCAGACCGCCATCGAGCAGGACTGCCAGATCATCGCCTGCTCCGCGCTCCTGACGACGACGATGGGCGTCATGGAGGAGGTCGTGAAGAAGGCGGAGGAGGCCGGCATCCGCGATAAGGTCAAGATCATGGTCGGCGGCGCGCCGGTGGACGAGGCGTTCTGCAAAAAGATCGGCGCGGACGCCTACACGCCGGACGCGGCGAGCGCAGCGGACAAGGCCGTCGAGTTCTGCCTCGCGGCTGCAGGCTGAGCACCGGGCGGACGATCTATGGAAAACGACGCGTTGTTCGGCCGCCTGTGCGGCGAAGCCGGAGCGCTCGGCGCGTACCGCGCGGCGGTGATCCCCGCCTCCGAGGTAGAAACGGACGCCTCTTTCCGGGATCTGTGCAAAGCGAACGTCTGCGGAAATTACGGAAAATGCTGGACCTGTCCGCCCTCCGCCGGAGAGATCGAAGAGCTCATGGCGAAGGTGCATTCCTTTTCCTTCATCCTCGTCTATCAGACGGTGAGCGATCTCGAAGACAGTTACGATTTCGAGGGCATGGCGGCGGCGGGCGAGCGCCACGGCAGGCTGATGACCGCGCTGCGGGAAAAACTGGATCGGATAGAACTTCCGCGCCGTCTCTACCTCGGCGCGGGCGGCTGCCGGATCTGTCCGGTCTGCGCGAAAAAGACGGACGAGCCGTGCCGGCATCCCGAAGCGGCGATCGCGTCGCTTGAGACGTACGGCGTCAACGTCTCTTCTCTGGCGAAGGCCGCCGGCATGAAGTATATCAACGGGCAGAATACCGTCACCTATTTCGGCGGGATGCTTTTCGATCTGCCCGACGGGATACAGCCGTGAGGTGCGGCGCGGAGTGAAGGATGGCTGAGAGAACGGTAACGGTCGACGGGGTCCCGTATCCGTGCGGCGAAGGAACGCGGCTGGGCGAGCTTCTCGCCCGGATCGGCGCGCTTCCCATGCCCTGCGGAGGACACGGACGGTGCGGCAAATGCCGCGTGTGCGTCACGGGGGACGTTCTGCCGCCGGACGACCATGAAAAAAAACTCCTCGGCGCGGCAGAGACGGCGGCGGGCATCCGCCTCGCCTGCCGCGTCACGGTCACGGGGGACTGCGCGGTCACCGTCCCGCGGGAAGCGGGAGACGCGCGGATCCGCACGGACGGTACACTGCCGGATCTCACGCCGGATCCGGCTTTTTTCCGTGTCGGCGCCGCCGTAGATATCGGTACGACGACGCTGGCGGCGCGGCTTCTCGGACGGAACGGAGAAATCTTAGCGGAGACCAGCCGTCTGAATCCGCAGTCCGCCTGGGGCGCGGACGTGATCACCCGCATGGAAGCGGCGCTCGCCGGACACGCCGGAGAACTCGCCTCCTCCGTCCGTGAAGCCGTGAACGGGATGATCCTCTCCCTGACGCGGGAGGCCGGTCTCCCGGACGGCGCCGCGGACGGCGCCGTCGTCACGGGCAACACCGCCATGCTCAGCCTGATGACGGAGACCGATACGGAACCGCTCACGCACGCGCCCTTTCTCGCGGCGCGTCTTTTCGGAGAGACCGTCCCGGCGTCCTCGCTCGGGTTCGGCTCGCTCTCGCCGGACGCATCCGTGTATTTCCCGCCCTGCGCCGGGGCGTTCGTCGGCGCGGACATGATGTGTTCTCTTCTGGCGTCGGATATCCCGCATCGGTCCGGGACGCGGCTGCTCACCGATATCGGTACGAACGGCGAGATGATCCTCTCTCACCAAGGCCGCCTCCTCGCCGCCTCGACCGCCGCCGGACCGGCATTTGAAGGCGCGGGCATCTCCATGGGGATGGGCGGACGCGGCGGCGCGATCGACCGCGTGCGGGCGGAGGACGGACGTCTGAGTGCCCGCGTGATCGGCGGCGGTGAGCCCGTCGGTATCTGCGGGAGCGGGATCGTCGACGCCGTGGCGGCGCTGCTCGAGATCGGGGCGCTCGACGAGACCGGTTATCTGGAGAACGATCCCGCGCCGATCGCGGGGCCCGTTTCTCTGACGCAGGACGATATCCGCATGGTGCAACTGGCGAAAAGCGCGATCCACGCCGGACTGCGGACGCTGCTCCGCACGGTCGGCGCGGGATGCGAGGAGGTCGAAGAGCTCGCCGTGGCGGGCGGCTTCGGCAGTTATCTCGATATCGGGAACGCGGGCGCGATCGGGCTTCTGCCCGCGGAGCTCCTGACGAAGGTGCGCATCCTCGGCAACGCCGCGCTCTCCGGCGCGTCGATGCTCCTTTTGTCGGTACCGCTGCGGGGGGAGATCGAGGTCCTCGCGCGGCGCACGGAGACGGTCTCCCTCGCCGCCAATCCCACCTTCGCCGAGGAATACATGGAGCGGATGCTCTTCTGACGCGGCGGATCGGCCGCTGATAACGAAAGTCCCAAGAATTCAAGAAGTAAGGAAGATCGTATGGAACCGCCGGACGTCATGATCCTGATCGGTCAGATCCTCGGCGTGATCGCCGTGATCCTCGGGTTCGTCTCTTTCCAAATGAAGACCGCGAAGCAGGTCGTTTTCATGCAGTGCGCGGTCGCCGCCGTTTTCTGCGCGCACTATCTGTTTCTCGGAGCGATCTCGGGAGGCATTCTGAACGCGGTCTGCTTCGTGCGGAACGTCGCCTATTCCTTCAGGGACAAAAAGTTCCTGTCGGGGGTATGGGTGACCGTCTTCTTCGTCGTTCTGATGACGTGCCTGGGGATCGGGTCATGGCAGGGATGGCCTTCCCTGTTCGTGATCGTCGGCCTCGTGCTCAATACCGTTGCCATGCGGTTCAAGGATCCGCAGAACATCCGGCGCAGCATCCTCGTCACCTCGCCGCTCGTGATCATCTACGACCTGATCGTCCGCTCGTACGGCGGGATCGTCTACGAATCGGTCGTCATCGTCTCATCGATCATCGGGCTGATCCGCGCCCGCAGAAGCGCGGGTGAGGAGACCGCCCACGCCGAAGAACAATAAAGCGTACAAGACCGCCCGAAGCATGTTCCATAGGGAAATGCTCCGGGCGGTCTCGTTGGCTTTCCTGCCGTGTGCGTTCCGGCGCCGCGTCAGCCGATCTCATACAGCGCCATCTCACCGGCGTGCAGGACCTGCCGCTCCGGCTCCCGGCGATACAGCGCCTCCCCCGCAAGAGGAATCGCGCGCGGCGTTCCCCCGCCGCGAAGCGTCAGGGAGAACGGGACCGCCGCCGCCGCGTTCTGCGTCTCGCCGTCCCGCGGCGTTTTGGTAACGCCCTTGTGATTGTACAGCGCAAGATACCGGTGCGCCCCGGCTGAAAACAGCTGATAATCGAGCGCCCCGCCGTCCTCCAGCGAAAACGGGAGCGCGGCGGCGACGCGCCCGATCGCCGCGTCGGCGGCCTGCCGATCGAAGCCGTCGGCGACGTTCTCTCCGCACAGCCGCCCCGAAAAGTCGATCAGCAGCTCGTATTCCTTCTGCGGCGAGGGGTAGGAGTCGTCGTAGATCACGTCGAACAAACTTCCCCAACCGCCCGCCGCCATGATATAGTCTTCCCCGCCGAGCTGCCGTCCGTCGTCGAAATACGCGTGGATGCGGTGCGCGAGATCCTTGAATTTTTCGTCGGCGACATCGTTCGGATAATCGGGATACCCGTCGCTGACGGAGAACATGGCGAACTCCCGCGGGATCACCGCGGCGATCGGCACGTACGGTCTCACGCCGCCGAAGCGGCGGAGATCCGCAAGAAAATCCCGCTTGATCTCCCCGTACGGACTGAGCGTGAAACTCTCCCATTCGTAAAACGTATTCGCCTGCCCCCACTCCTCCGAGAAATAGTCCGCGCCGGCGAAGAGCGAATAATACATGATCCTGCGCGCGAGCGACAGGGAGCTCCCGCCGCTGCCGTCCGTCGCCTGAAAGAGAAAATTCGAGGCGTCGAGATACCACTCGTTGGAGCGGTCGCGCATGAACAGATAGGCGGTGCACGGAGAGCGCGCCCACGGCTCCAGATAGACGCCCCAGCGCTTGCCCCTCGATCGGGAGACGCCGCGCCGCAGAGCGAACTGCGTCCGCGCAAAACCCGTCTGCGCGCCGACCTCGATGAACGAGGTCTCCACGTCCGCTTCCTTTTCGAGCCCGCAGAGCATCGGTCCCGCGTCGCAGTTCAGGATCCGTCCCGCCAAGCGCCTCTGGCGATCCTTCCACATACCGAGCAGATCGCCGACGTACTCCGAGCGCGTGGTCGGCGGCGTCAGAGCGGCGTATTCCTCCGGGTACCCGTTTGAAAAATGGGGATACTCCTTATTTTTGGAAACGAGCCGGACGGCGTACAAGATATTCTCCGCCGTTCGGGACAGTCCCGTCGCGGCGAGCTGCTTTTCGATCCTCTTGTGATCGAGCGCGCGCGTCGTGCCGGATTCGTGCAGCTGAAAACCGAGGAAGCCCCCGTCCGTGATCCGGTCGTATTCGTCGGCGAGCGAAAGATCGAACGGGTACCGGGAGATGAACGTCCCGCCCTGCAGCCGGTCCACGTAAAAGCAGCCCACCGTCTCCCTCGCCAGCTCGTACAGCGCGCCGCCGCGCCGCGCGACGGTATTGAAGCGCATCTCCTCCGGCGTCGCGAAGTGCTGGGTGATCTTGAGGCCGTCGCCCCGTCGGAGCATCCCCCGCTCTTTCAGCCCCCGGACGTACCGCGGGTTGTAGTTATGGATCCACGTCATCGCCGCCGTCCCTCCGTCTCATCGTTCTGCCCCGTCCGTTCTCCGTTTTCATTCCTGCCGCTTTCCATTATAACCGACCGTGCCCGGTCTGTCAAGCGCTCGGACGATTTTGCCCGGCGTTATCGCCCCGGACGATTTGCCCGCGCCGTCTTGTAATCCCGCGGGGAATGTGTTATAATTACTTAAAATCATGAAGCGCGGAGCGAGGCGATTATCCGATGCTCCTGCCGCACGCCGCAAAAGATCCGTTTGAAGAAGCGGACGCCGGATGGCATCTGCTCTCCTATGATAAGGCGGTCCGCGCGTCCGCTGGGAGGCGGTCGACGGCGCGGCGGGCTATATCGTGCGCTTCGGCATCCGTCCGGGCGAGCGGCACACGCACCGGCAGGTGATCGGGAATACGGAAGCGGTCATCCGCTGCCTCACGCGCGGCGCGACGTATTACGTGAGCGTCGATGCGTACAACGCCGGCGGCACAATCCGCGGAACGGACGTCGCGCGCATATGAACGCACCCGAATGAAAAAATACGTATACGGAGGAAATACCATGAAGCAAGGCATCACCCTGATGGACGGCGCGGTCGGCACCTCGCTCTGGGCAAAAGCGGAGGCGCGCGGCTGGAAGAAGGATCCCGTGTGGCGCTACAACATCGAGCACCCGGAGATCGTGGCGGAGCTCGCCCTCGAATACGCCGACGCCGGAGCGGAGATCATTCTCGCCAACACCTTCGGCGCGAACGGTCCGGCGGTGAAGCGCTCCTCGTCCTTCGATCCCGCCGACGTCGTCGCCCACGGCGTGCGCACCGTCCGGGAAGCACTGCGCGGGCGCGGCGTGAAGATCGCCCTCTCCGCCGGACCGCTGTCCGCCCTCATGGAGCCCTACGGCGATCTGACCGAGGAAGATACGGCACAGATCTACCGCGGCATGCTCTCCGCGGGCGTGAAGGAAGGACCGGATATCATCCTGCTCCAGACCTTCATGGATCTCGCCATGCTCCGCGTCGCGGCGGCGGAGGCGAAGCGCTTCGATCTCCCCGTCTTCTGCTGCCTGACCTTCGAGCGGCGCGGCAAAACGATGATGGGCAACTCGGTCGGAGACATGATCGAAGAACTGACGCCGCTCGGCGTCGACGCCGTCGGCATGAACTGCTCCCTCGGCCCGGATCTGGCGCTCCCCGTCATCCGCGAATTCGCCGAGGCGACGGATCTGCCGCTCGTCTTCAAGCCGAACGCCGGCAAGCCGATCCTCTCCGCCGACGGCGGCACGACCACGGCGTACAGCGCCGAGACCTTCGCCGAAGAGATCGCCCCCGCGCTCGATATCGTCGATTACGCGGGCGGCTGCTGCGGCAGCGATCCGTCCTATATCCGCGCGCTCGCAGCCCGGATGGGAAAATGACCGTCCCCGAAACACAAAGGAGGAAAGCGGTATGAACAAAAGAATGCCGAAAAACAAACTCGTCACGGGAGCGTATATCCTGCAGCCCTACGCGCAGACCGAGAAGCATATAAAAGAACTGGCGGAATGCGGCGTCGACATGGTCGTCTGTCTCCACCCGAAGGATCGGGGCGTCCTCGATCTGCTTGAAAAATATCACGTCGGCTGCGTTGTGACCGGCATCCTGCCCGGCTGGTGGGGCGGGGACGGCGCGAACGCCGGCACGATGCATGAAAAGCGTCCGCTCGCCGCCTACGAGGAAGCGGCGCGCGCCTTCGCCGATCACCCGGCGGTCTGGGGCGTCGACATCGGCGACGAGCCGAGCGCGCTCGATTTCGACCATTACGGAAAGATCGCGCGCACGACGGAGAACGCCTTCGCCAACCAGTTCGCCTACCTCAACCTGTATCCGAGCTACGCCTCCGTCGCCTCGAATACGGAGGAGCAGACGTACTGCCAGCTCGGCACCGCGACGTACGCCGAGTATATCGAGCGGTATATCGAAAAGATCGACCTGCCGTATCTCTGCTACGATTTCTATCCCTATCCGCTGCCGGAGCCGACAGGGATCGGGCAGATGTTCGAGAACTATCACATCGCCGCGAACGCGTGCCGCCGCACCGGGCGCGATCTCTGGTACGTTCCGCAGGTGAACGGACGCGGGGAAACGGACTTCACCTCGCTCAACATGCTCCGCTTTCAGGCGTATACGGCGCTGTGCTACGGCGCGGCGGCGATCTTCTGGGCGTGCTATACGGGCGGCTGGTGGCACAACAACGTGCTCGATACGGAAGGAAACAAAACCGAACAGTACGACAAACTCAAGACCGTGAACGCGGAACTGCACGCGATCGGCGGCGCGTACATGAAGTACAGAAACGTCTCCACCCATCTCCTCGGGTACGAAGCCGATGAGTGGATGCCCTCCGCCCTCCGGGCGCTGTCGAAGCCCTCCCTCGACGCGGGGTTCGTGCGCGATCTGAAAGCCGGGGGAGCCCGGCTCGTAATCGGCGAGATGGTCGGCCGGACGGACGCGGAGGAGCGGGCGCTGTTTCTCTGCAACGCCTCGGATCCCTATGACAGGACGCCGTCGTGCGCGGAGATCACGTTCACGTCCTTAAAGCGCAGCGTGACGATCCGCAGCGGCGACGGGGCTGCACGGCTGAGCAAAAACGGCGATGCGTATTCCCTCTCCCTTCCCGCCGGCAGCGGCGTCCTGATCACGTTCGACTGAACGCGGGATCACAGCAGAATACCGAACGCCGCCGCAGGGATATGCGTCCCTGCGGCGGTCTTTTTGCGTCCTCCCTCCCGCGGCCGGATCAACCGTAAGCGGACGCTCCTTCAACTTGCAGTTGACATACTTCCGCAAAAATGCTATAATGGAAAAAAACTTCCCAACAGATCCATATTGTCAACGGAGGCACACCATGAAAAAAGCTCTGCTCTTTTTCCTCGCCGCGGCGATGCTTCTGCCGCTGTTTGTTGCCTGCTCAGATAAGCCGAGCTCCGGCACGTCCGACAAATCCGGCACTTCGACCGGCAGCGGAACGCCTTCCGTTACGGAACCGGAGGAAACGGAATACATCTTCCCCGACGCCGTCCCGGCCCTCGATTTCGACGGTGCGGATTTCAACATTCTCGAATCAAGCGAAAGAAACTGGTTTTACACGGACGATCTGAACGGCGAAAAGCTCAATGACGCCGTGTTCGAGCGCAACAGAAAGCTCGAGGAGCGCTTCCATATCAAGATCGCCGAGCCGGCCACCGTCGGATGGTCGGAGGTCATCAATCTCGCTTCGACGCTCGTACCGGCCGGCGACGACCAGTACGACATGGTCTCCCATCTCATGCAGCGGACGTGGAACCTCATGTCCAACGACGTGCTGCGGAACGTGCTCACGCTCCCGTACATCGACATCGACAACCCGTGGTACACGCAGGGGCTGGACGAAGCGATCATCGACGGAAAGCTGCTCTTTCTGACGAGCGACTACACGCTCAGCTATACGGCCGCGACGGTCGTCATGTATTTCAACAAGACGAAGTGGATCGACTATATCCACTCGACAGAGGATCTGTACCAGATCGTCCGGGACGGCAAGTGGACGATCGACCGCGTGATGGAGTATTCCGTCGATCTCTACAACGACCTGAACGGCGATTCCAGAAGGGATGAGGACGACTTCTACGGCTTCGCCGCGAACTACATCTCCAGCGTGAACGCGTGGGTCTACGGTGCAAACATGCGCCGGATCAAAATCGTCGGCGACGAGTATCTCATCGAGCAGGATATGATGAACGAGCAGCTCATTGATCTGTACACGAAACTCCGCTATCTCATGACCGAATCGAAGGGAGCCGCCGCCTTCCTCATCAGTGAACGCAACGACACCGACAACAGCGTCTTCTTCCTCAGCGGCCACGCGCTGTTCTCGTCGTTCAGCGTGGGCACGATGACGACGCCGGAGATGGTCGCCATGGAGGACGACTTCGGCGTCCTGCCGGTACCGAAATGGAACGAGGATCAGCAGGAATATTACACGAACGTCGACAACGGGACCGCCGATGTCATCGGCGTCCTGAAGACCGTAAAGGACGTCGAGCTGGTCGGCGCGGTGATCGAGTCGATGAGCGCGCTGAGCTACGAGGAGGTCGTTCCGCTCTACTGTCAGTCCGTGCTCGAGCTGCGCGGCGCGCGCGACCCGGAATCCTCCGAGATGCTCCGCATGGTCATCAACACGCGCGTGATGGACTGGGAAACGCTCTACGCCGGTTATGACGGATGGACGACGCGCCAGAGAAAATTCGTGAACACCGCCGACTGCCCCGAGCTCGTTTCCGGCATCGTCTCGCGGCTCCAGGAGGTTCTGAACATCTACGACAGGACGATCGAGACGCTTCTCGATCTGGAATGACCGCCGCCGGCCGCCGCACGAAAGGAAAACAAGAACAGCACCGCAAGGGACACCCCCCTGCGGTGCTGTTTTTTTATTTGGGATCGGACGTTTCCGGCGGGGAACTCCCCTTCCCCGTTCACTCCTCCGAGACGCGTCCGACGGGCGTCAGGTTTTCGTTCGGGCACAGCTTTCCCTTCGCGCCGCGGAGCGTCTCCACACAGCGGATCTTCAATTCGCGGCACGGCGCGAGCGGATAGGGCGCTCTGAACGTGTCCCTGTTCTCCGCGTTGACGAGCGGATTATAATCGCTGAACCAATAGAATCCTCCGTCTCCGGGCGTCTCGGTATCGTCCACGGTCAGCCCGTCTACGGTGATCGTATCCGGCATGGCGCAGTCGTAGCCGAAATCGTGCTGGCCGTCGTTGGAGAAGCGGAAGGCGCACGGCGAACCGGTCCGGCCCGGACGCCAGAGAACGTTGCGGATCACGACGTCGCCGTGCCAGGTGGAGCCGTAGTCGGAACGGAAGCCGATGAGCCTGCCGCAGCAGATCACGCTGTCCTCGATCGTCAGCCGGCCGAAGCCGATCGCGTTCACCCCCATATGCCCGAGCGTGCAGCGGCGGACCGTATAATTGTACATGCCCTGATGCGCGTCGGTGCGGGAGAAGGTACAGCCGTCGAAGGTGACGTATTTGCAGAAGTTGGAGCCGACGATCCCCCAGCGGGACGAGTCGAGGATGCCGTCCTGATAACAGTCCTTGAACAGGATATCGCAGCCGGAGAAGATATTGATATCGTACGAACCCATCGACACGGACTTTCCGGCGGAACCGATCGTGTAGTACGTCTTGTGGGAGGCGAGGAAGCAGTCGCGCACGGTGACGCGGGCGCAGCCGGAGATGCTGATGAAGCCTCTGTACGGCGCGCCGGTCTCGCCCTCGCCGGTCACCTCGTGGCGGATATCGCGCAGTTCCGTGTTCGAGCGGGAGACGACGATATCGCGCTCGTAGTAGTTGTAGGCGGACGGCTCGCCGTTGGCGATCGTCGTGAAGTGCCCGCCGCGGATAAAAAGCGTCTTCTCCTCGATGGGGCAGGCGGAGACGGAATCGATCGCGTCGAAATCCCACAAAAGCTCGTGGACAATCGTACCGTCCGCCTTCACCTCGAAGCAGTCCGTCTGCGGCGTTCCGTCGTTCTGATTGAGTCCGCGCCGGATATAGCGGCGGATACTCGACTGCCGGACGACGACGTAGCAGTCCGCGCCGGGCGCAAATCCGATGTTCTTCTGTCCCCGGTGCAGAGACGTGATCACCAGCTCCAGCGGCGCGAGGCGGCTGACGGCGCGGAAGACCGGCGCTCTTCGGTCCTCGACGGCGCGGTCGTCGATCACGAAGCGGGAATTGCCCCAATCCGTATCGGTGGCGATCTCCGCCGTCAGCGCGCGTCCGCCGATATAGTATCGCGCGTCCGGCGCGGTGCGGACGGGGAGATCGTGCTCGTTGGCGTAGGCGTGCGCGGCGGCGACGGCGGGCATGTCATCCGTGACGCCGTCCCCCTTCGCGCCGAACTGCTCGTAGGTCACAAACGGGATCATGCTCGATCCTCCTGTATTCTCTTTATTCATCCGTCAGCAGCGTATCGGACAGTACCTTCAGCTCCTCCTCCGTCAGCCCGATGTCGAGGAAATAACGCCGCACCTGCGTCTGCAGATCCGCGCCGTCCGCGCCGTACTCGCGCCGCAAGGCCTCCCGGGTATCGGCAAATTCCGGATAATTGCGGGAGCGCTCGCCCCACACGGAGAGCGACGTCGCCTCGTAATCGAGCACGCAGTTCTCCTCCGGCACGCCGAGGAAGCCGAGGATGAGATACGCCATCGTCCCGGTGCGGTCCGCGCCCGCCCAGCAGTGGAAGTACAGCGGATAGATCGACGGATCGCACAAAAGCCGGAAGATATCGCACGCCTCCTGCCGGCGCTCCTCCACGCGGACGTCCGGCACGACGACGCCGCGGTACGCGCCGAACGGCGCGTAGATCCGCTTCACGCCCCAGGGGGCGAGGACGCCCTCCTCGCTCGTGCCTCCGCCTCCGCGCAGATCGAAATCGCTTCTCAGGCAGAGCTCCTCGGCCATGATGCGCATGCCGTCTTGTGTCAGATGGAAATTCGGCTCCAGCTCCGTGCCGCGGAACATCATGCCCTGCTTCACGCGCCGTCCGTCCGTCGTTTTCCAGCCGCCGATGTCGCGGACGTTGGAGACGTTCGGCGCGTACACGAAGCGCGGCTGCTCGTCCGCCGTCGTGAACGGGACGTCGTCGGACACGGCGATGACTTCCCCGTCCCGGTACGCGGTGACGCGGCAGACGTACGCGCACGCGGTATGGAGGTACGGCATCCGGATAGAAGTCTCCTCCGTGCGGCGCGAAAGCACGTTCCCGTCCCGGCGGATGAATTGCGCGACGTAGTACTCCGCGCCGGCCTCGGCGGTCCACGCCATGAAGAGCGGCGCGGAGGCGGAGCGATCCAAGCCTTCGCCGTACAGTTTTTCATACTCGAGCGTCCTGTCCACGATCGACAGGCGGTATGCGAGATCTCCCTCGACGAACTTTTTCTGCACGTCGGTGAAGAAGGAGATCTCCTCGTTTTCGTGCGGTGTCAGGATCTGCAGCTGCATGACGGTATACCTCGGTTTTCCGCCGATCTGTCGGCTGAATATTTATAATAAGAATACGGCCGCGGAAAAGGCAGGAACCAGACGGCCCCTGCCTCCGGGCGAAAATTCAATGCACGCTCTGCATGTTCAGAATGCCGTCGACGATCGCGTCCATCGCCTCGATGATGGCGTCCGCCTTGCCGGAAAGCCGCGACACGATCTTGGTGTGATTGTTCTTGTCCACAAAGATCTCGCGGACGGCGCGTTCCGGCTCCTTGGCGATCGCCACGCCGAGGTCGAAGACGCGGTTGGACATGATGATGTCGAACATCTCGCCGGACTCCTGGTCGCGGGCGTACTTCGTCTTCAGGCGGATCTCGTAGTATTCGGGGATCGTGTAGCGGATCGCGTAGCTGCTCATCGCCTCGAGCACCGCCGCCATGCGGTTCACCGATTCGAGCGACGCCGGGCTCGGGAACATGCTCAGAGCGAGGTCGAGGATACGGCAGTCATACGCCTGCTGATCCTCCGAATACTTCGGATACGGGAGCACGCCGAAATCGGCGTCCATCTCGCGCATCTTGTCGATAGAGTAGAACGTGCAGTCGAGCATCAGCGCGCGGTTTTCCTGCAGCGCCGCGACGCCGGACTCGGAGATATCCCCGTCGTCCCAGTGCTTCCAGAAGGGATCGCCGTCGTACATCATCTTGATGGCGCGGTCGAGGACGTTGATGAACTCCTCGTTCATGTCGAGATCGAAGTACGGGATATCGTCCGCGTCTTTGTAGACGAGCAGCTGTCCCGCGGAGATGATGAGATCCTGCACGACCTGTCTGCCCTGTCCGTAGTAGCCCCACGCGTCGTCGTCCTTCGTCATGGCGCCGTCGCCGTTCAGATCGAAGGTGGCCTTATGACCGAACTCCGCGAATTTGTCCCACGTCCATTTTCCGCTCCGGACGAGCTCGTACGGATCCTCGAGCGCGTAGTCCTCGATCAGCTTCTTGTTGAAGAGGATGACCGTCGTGTTGGCGTAGGAGTTGATGTTGGCGGCGCTGACGGCGGTGACGACCCTGTTGCCGACCGTCAGCTTTTCGTTGATATAATCGAACCAGTAATCCTTCGTGAAATCAAGATAATCGAGATCCGTCCAGAGGTACGCGAGCCCCTCCGCCGAATATTCGTAAATATATACGCTTCGGGTACTGCAGTACTGATACGTATCGTCGTTCGCGCGGACTGCGGCGGTCCAGTTGGCGAGGCTCGTGAAGACCTCTTCGATCTTGACGTTCAGCCGCTCGGCAACGTAAAGCTGCCGCTCATACACGGCGGACTCGTACCGGTCGGCGCTGTCCTCCTCCATCGTCATCCGCATGTCCTTGAGACCCGCGAACGTAACGGACGCGCCGCCGAAGTTGAGATCCTTCGGCAGATCGTCGACCCATCCGGGATCGAACTCCGGCTCCGTCTCGGCGGGCTCCGTGTCGGGCGCCGCCGTTCCGGGATCGGAGGGCGTCCCGGTGCCGGAGGAGGTATCCGCGGGCGTCGACGGCTTGTCCGACGAGCACGCCGCGAGCGGGATCAGCATAAGAAGTGCCAGCATCAGCGCGAGAATGCGTTTCATCGTCATATCTCCTTTGAATACGGCAGGATCCGCCGTTTTTTCTTCAATGCGCCGCCGTCTCAGTGGATGCTGTGCAGGTTGTCCTCGAAGCCGTAGATGATCGTATCCATCGCTTCCTCGACGGCGCCCGCCTGCCCGGCGAGCGTGGAAACGAGCTTGGACTGCTTGTTGCCGCCGAAGATCTCGCGCAGCACCTGCTCCGGCTTCTTGGCGATCGCCACGCCGAGGTCGAAGACGCGGTTCGCCATGATGATATCGAACATCTCGCCGGACTCCTGGTCGCGGGCGTACTTCGTCTTCAGACGGACCTCGTAGTATTCGGGGATCGTGTAGCGGATCCCGTAGCTGCTCAAAGCCTCGAGAACCGCCGCCATCCGGTTCGCTTCCTCCACGGTGCACGTGACCGGGATCATCGACAGCGAGATATCCTCGATGCGGGTCAGATAATTCTCCTGCTCCTCCGTGTATTTCGGATACGGGAGCACGCCGAAGTCGGCGTCCATGTCGCGCAGGCTGTTGATCGCGCTGAAGGTGACGTCGATCATGAGTCCGCGGTCCTCCTGGAAATTCCTCAGCCCCGTCTCGGAGATATCCCCGTCGTTCCAGTTGTTCCAGAAGCCTTCGCCGTACATCATCTTCAGCATCCTGTCGTACATCGAGATGAACGGCTCGTTCATATCGAGGTCGAAGTACGGGATGTCGTCCTCATCCTTGGAGATGATCGTGAATCCGGCGGAAATGAGGAGCTGCTGCGGGAGCTCCTTCATACCCGCGTAGAAGCCCCACGCGTCCTCCGCCGTCATGGCGCCGTCGCCGTCCACGTCGTAGGTGCCGCGGCGGCCGAATTCCGTGAACTTGTCCCACGTCCACTGACCGGAGCGGACGAGCCCGTACGGATCCTCGAGCGTATAGTTCTCGATCAGCCGCTTATTGAACAGGATGACGTGCGTATAGTCGTAGGAGGTGATATTGTACGCGCCGACGGCGGTGCACAGCTTCCCGCCGATCGTCAGGTTCTCGTTGATGAAATCGAACCAGTAATTCTTTGAGAAGTCCAGATAATCGAGATCCGTCCAGAGGTACGCCAGCCCCTCCGCCGCGTACTCGTAGATATACACGCAGCGCGTGCTGCAGAGCTGAAAGGCGTCGTCCTGCGCGCGGATCGTATTGACCCAGTTCCCGCCGGAGACCTCTTCGAGTTTGACGTTCAGCCGCTCGGACACGGCGAGCTGCCGCTCGTACACGGCGGATTCGTACCGGTCCGGACTGTCCTCTTCCCTGGTCAGCCCCAGCTTCGTCATCCTAACGGCCGCGCCGCCGAAATCGAGACCGGCGGGCAAGTCGTCGACGTCGCCCGGATCGAAGGCTGGTTCCGTCTCGGCGGGCTCCGTGTCGGGCGCCGCCGTTCCGGGATCGGCGGGCGTCCCGGTGCCGGAGGAGATATCCGCGGGCGTCGACGGCTTGTCCGACGAGCACGCCGCGAGCGGCAAAAGCATAAGAAATGCAAGAATCAGGGCGAAAATGCGTTTCATGGGATATCCCCTTTTCATAAACAAAATGGAAATGGAGATCGTATGCGCTCTCCGCGCGGCGCCGGGGAAACGGCAAAAGCGCATACGGCGCATAAATACACGTTTATTATACCGCCGTACCGCCGTCCTGTCAAGTTTTTTCGCATCGTCCGCGCGGGTATTTCGGCGGGATCGGCAGCAAAAAAGGCGGAGCAGGGTCGCTCCCTGCTCCGCCGGCAATGCAAACGGATCCGTCTTACTCCTTGCGCGCCTTCAGGCTCCGCCGGATCTCGCCGTTCAGCTCCTTGAACGCGCCCTTCGGGCTCACCTCGTCGAGCAGCTCGGCCATCTTCATCGCCTGCTCGTCCGACAGCTTTTTGTTCCCGGTGACGGCACGGAATTTCGCCGAGACGACGTAGCGGCTGATCTCCTTCTGCTTTCCGCCCTCGTCCAGCATTTGACGGACGACGCGGCTCGCATGCGCGAACCGGATCAGATCCTTGTTCAGAAGCGCATAGGAAAGCTTGCCGTCCTTGTCCGTATATTTCTCCACGATCTTCTCGTACTCGGCGCTGTCTACGACGACCTGTTCGGGTACGGCTTCTTCCGGCGCGGCCTCCGTCTCGGAGACGGTCTCGCCCTTCCACTGGACGCCGCCCAGCTTTCTGTAGGGCAGACCGGCCGTGAGAGCGATCGCCTCCTTGAAAGCCTCCTCTGGGAACAGATCCTTCGGCATATTGGCGGCGGGGATGGCTTCTCCCGACGTCTTGCTGATGGAAGCGATACCCGGCTGGGCACACCCCTCGCGGATGATGACGATCCCGGAGCCGCCGGACGGAAGCTTCTGACGGTAAGCGATCCCCTTGAGCACGCTCAGGTACACGACGTTCGTTCTGATCATATGGATACCTCCCTTTTTGGGTTGCTCTATTGTACATCAAAAGTGAAAAAAAGTCAATGTTTTTCCGCGAATCGGACGCCTCGGAAATCAAAAAACGGCGCTTGACAGGCGCCGGGAGCTTTGCTATAATAAAAAACGTTCCCGGCGCGATCAAAGCGGACGGATACGAAAGGCGAGGTGATCCCATGGACGAAAAGAAGATCCTTTTCTGCACCGACCGCCGGCAGTGGCGGCAATGGCTTGCAGATCATTTTGAGACCGAGACCGAGGTATGGTTCGTGTTCCCCTCGTCGGACGCGGAGGAGACCGGCGTCTCCTACAACGACGCGGTCGAGGAAGCGCTGTGCTTCGGATGGATCGACGGGCGCGCGGGAACGCTCGACGGGACGCATCAGCTGCGCCGCTTCACGCCGCGGCGGAAAGGCAGCGCGTATTCCCAGCCCAATATCGAACGTCTGACCGCCCTCTGCGCGCAGGGGCTGATCCACCCGAAGATCCTGCCGTCGGTCGAGGAGATCATCCGCGCGCCCTTCGTCTTTCCCGAGGACATCCTCGACGCGATCCGGCGGGACGAGGACGCGTGGCACAATTATCAGTCCTTTCCGGAGCCGTACAAAAGGATCCGCGTCGCCTATATCGACGCCGCGAGAAAACGCCCCGCGGAGTTTGAGAAAAGGCTGACGAGCTTTATCCGGAAAACGCGGGAGGGCAAACGGATCGTCGGCTACGGCGGCGTGGACAAGTATTACCGGTAAGCGGCGGCTTCATGCGCGCCGGATCGGATGGCGGATCACCGTCCTCCATTTCTCCGACGGGACCTTCCGCGCGTCCGAAAGGTAGATCTCGTGGTGGAGGCGGCTGTCCGAAAAATCGTTTTCGTACCCGTTTTCCGCGGCGTACCTGTCCATGAGCGCCACGGTCGCCGGCTCGTCGTCAAACGGACCGACGTGCATGATCTGTACGCAGAGCCCCTCGTCGACCGTCAGAAACTCGACGCCCGAGCAGTCGAGTTTTTTCTTTTTCTCCGCCGTATCCGCCGCCCATGCCAGATCCTTCTCCGTGATGAAATCCGGGAGGCGGATGACGGAGATCCAATGAAAGGACGACTTATCGGAACGATCGATCCCGCAAGCGCCTTCCTGCCGCCAGAAGCCCTCCAGCGGCGGCACGACGTAATCATAAAATCCCTCGATGCGGTAGTCCGTCCTGCAGCTCATTTTCAGCGTGTACGCCGCCGCGTACAGTACGCCGATCGCCCGCTGATACGCGCCGCCCGCTTCGTTCGGATCTCCTTTTCCGCGGACGGCGATATAATTCGCGCTCGGTACCCGCACGATCCGCGGCTCGCTCTTCGGCAGATAGAATTCCTTATACTCTTTTTTGAAGTCAAACGCCATGCGTTCCTCCTCCCGCCGCCGGATCGGTCCGTCTTTTCACGAAGCGCGGACCTTCCTCGCCGACGGTCCCGGTCGGGACAAAACCGCATTTTTCAAGGACGCGCTGCGACGCCCGGTTGTCCGGCGCCGTTTCCGCCTCCACGCGCGTCACGCCCTCCTGCCGCAGCGCCCACGCCGCGGCGGCGGCGACCGCTTCCGCGGCGTAGCCCCGTCCGCGGTATCCTTCGTCGATGCCGTAGCCGATCTCGACCGCGCCGTCCGCGCCGAATCCCTTGAAGGAAAGATCTCCCGCGTGCGCGCCGTCTTTCTGCTCGATCGTCCAGATCGCGTACCACACCCACTGATCCGGGTGCGCGAGGGCTCCCTCCAGCATCTCTTTATACGCCTGCGCCAGCTCCGCGTCGGTCTCCGCCCCGATATACCGCTCCATCTCGTCCCGCGACGCGACGATAAGCCGCAGCCGCTTCGTTTCGAGCGTCATCCGCCGCTCCCCGCCGATCGCGTCAGTCAAAGAGCTGTCCCGGAAGCTTCTGCTTCTCCTTCGGCGGGAAACCCCGATCGAACGCCTCGACGTCTTCGTCCTTGACGTAATAACCCTGCGGCGTCTGATACACGCCGGTGACGCCGTTCAGATATCCCGGGATCAGCTCCCGGCAGAGGAAGAACGAATCGTCCGCTCCCTCGGGCAGGTCGTGATACCGGATGCCGAATCGTCGCGCGTAGTCGAATCCGCACTTTCCGTAAAAGCGGATATTCCCCTCGAACAGCACCGCGCCGAACCCCATCTCCGTCGCTTTGACGAGCGAGTGATCGAGCAGCGCCTTCCCGTAGCCCTGCCGCTTCAGCGGCGGCGTGATGCAGATCGGTCCCATCGTCAAAACGGGGATCACGCGGCCGTCGTCCGCTTCGATGATCGTCTTCATGAACATGTTCTGTCCGATCAGGGTCCCGTTTTGCTCCATGACGAAATCCAGCTCGCGCACGAACGCCGGATCGTCCCGGAGCACGTGGATCACGTAATGCTCGCTGCACCCCGGGCGGTATACGTTCCAGAACGATTCGCGGATCAGGTTCTCGACCTCTCGGTACTCTTCTTTTCTCTCCGGACGAATGATATTTTTTTTTGTCTCCAACGTTTTTTCCTCCCAATGATGTTGTGTGGTCTGATCTGCTCCCTCAGCGGATCCACTTGTCGGCGATCGTCGGCTGACCGTAGCCCCAGTCTTCCCCGACCGCGTGCGCGACGAGGGGAAATCCGTTCTTGGTCAGGACCCTGGCGGACGCCTGATTTTCGATCATCGTGCTGGCGGTGATGATCTCGATATCCGTCTCGCCGTACAGATAGTCGATCATCATGCCGAGCGCCTCGCTGGCGATCCCCTGCCCCCAGCAGCGTTCGAGCAAGCGATAACCGACGCTGATCTTATGGATCGGATCGCGGTATCCGTACATCTCCGCAAGGCTGCAGAAGCCGCCGTCGAGGAACACGCCGAGAATGATCTATTCTTTCCAGCACTCGTCGTAGAGACGGCGGATCACATAGGGCGCGTCCGCATATCTGCGCTCAAACAGAAAGGTGGGGAGATAGCGGTACACCGCCTCGCTTCCGGCGAGCTCCCGCAGGTCCTGTGCGTGATCCTGCGTCAGCCGCTTCATGCACAGCCGCCGTCCGCTGAGCTCCGGTATCCCCGAAAACAGCTTCTTCTTCATTTCTTCTCTCGCCGCCGAGCGTCACTCCAGTGGCGGCAGCTCGTGGATGTCGTAATTGTCGAAGTAGATCTCGTACGCCGTCTCCGCGTCGCCGGAAAGCTCGATCAGCGCCCCCGCCTGGAACATGCGGGAGAGCGTGCCGGAAGGCGCCTTCCACGCGGCGTTCGATACGACCTCGACCGTCTCCTCGCCGACTTTCTCCGCGCGCAGGATCGCCTCGGCGCCGAAGAGCAGCGTCCCGGTGGCGATGTGGTAATCGCTGGAAACGATGACGAGCTTCTTCACCTGCGGATACCGCTCTGCGAGGATATCGCAGGTATAGATCGCGTTCTGCGCCGTGGTGCGGGACTTGTCCTCCACGATCACCCGGTCGGCGGAAACGCCGTTTTCGATCAGCCACTCCGCCATCCTCCCGGCCTCCGTTGCCGATTCGTTTTCCGACGCCGTGCCGCCGCCGGTACAGACGATGAGCGCCTGCGGATACTGCGACGCGCAGCGCAATGCGACCGCGAGCCGCTCGATCAGCTCTTCGCGCATGGAGCCGTCCGGCGCAAGCTGGAAGCCGAGCACGACAAAGCACAGCTCATCCGTATCGGGAAGCCTCTCGACCGGCGCGTCGTAATGGATATGTGTCCCCGTGCCCGACGACTGCCACAGCGCCATGATGCGGTCCCAGCGCCCGGCGGCGTCCTTGTCCACGCCTTTCAGTTCGCCGAACAGCTTCGTGATATGATCGTTCGCCTCGTCGCCGTACGTACCGTAATCGACGACCATCTCCTCGATGATCTCCTGCGCGCTCCGCGTCTCGGCTTTCTTCCCGCACCCGACGCACAGACACGCCAGAGCGGCGGCAAGCGCCGCCGCCGCAATCCGGATCCACACATATTTCTTCATAAACCAGTACCCTCCCGGATCATGTATCGAACTAATTATACCACAGAAATCGGATCGTGTAAATACCGTTCGCATACGCAGAACGACCGCCGCTGTCCCGAAGGACCGCGGCGGCGTTGCGCTGACGGCGTTCAGAGCTTCAGCAGCCGGTACGCGTTGCGGCGGGCGATGTCGTCGAACATATCCTGCGTGATGCTCCCGTTGTCCAGGAGAGTGAACAGGATCTTCGGCTGAGGGACCTTCTGATCGGGATAACAGATATCCGTCCCGAACAGGATCCGGTCGCTGAATTCCCGCATGAACTGCCCGGCGTACGTCATGTCGCGCATCATCGCGTTGGCGCCGCTGCCCGCCGACAGATCCACCCACAGATTTTTATAACGGCGCATCAGGTACGCCACCCTGCCCTCGGCGATGATCGGGTAATTCGGGTGATACTTCCTTCTGTCGCTTTCCTCGCGGAGCGTCGATATCTCCGCCCAGAACGCCGGGCCGTGACCGATGAAGATGAGATCCGGGAACCGGTCGAGGCACGCCTCCAGCTGCGGCATGCCGGGATCGTCGTAGATCCCGTACTCACAGCCGAGGCACGCCGTCATATCGAACAAAAGCGGGAGCCCCGCCTTCTCCGCGCACCGCAGCAGGTTCTGCATCTTGGGATCCTTCCACTCCATATTGGGCATCACTTCGCCGATTCCCTTGCAGCCCTGCTCGACGTACTGGTCGAACAGGATGCCGAGCGGCGCGTCCGAGGAGTTGGTCAGGGCGCGCGGATCGACGTTGCAGAACGCGACGTACTTTCCGCCGGACGCGTCCGCGATGTCGATCAGCTCGCCGACCGACTGCGGAACGTACAGCTCCGGCCCGAGAACGGGCAAAAGCGCCGCGCCGGTGATGTTCAGCTCCGCATGGCGGACCGCAAGCTGTTCCGGCGTCGGCATGACGTATCTCGTGCCGCCCGCTCCGTCCGGGACCCTGTAGGGATATTTGTAAACGTGCGCGTGGATGTCGAAAAACATGATGCACCCTCCGTTTTTTTCGTATATTCAGAATTATTGCGCGATACTGCCCGGAACCGTTTGACATCCGGCGTCCCGGGTGGTACAATAATGGCGACAAACGACCACGCGGGAGGCACGGAATGGAAAACGGGAACAAGGAAAGAACGTATAAGATCACCTCGGACTGGCACATGCACACGGAGCACAGCTGCGACGAGGCCTGCATGAAAACGTCCGATCTGCCCGCCGAACAGCGGGCGAACGGCATCACCGATTTCGGCGTCACGGATCATCTCCACACGCACTTGCAGGACGCCGATATCGCCCGGTCGCGCAAGGCGTACGACGAGGTGCTCGCCGCGCATCCGGAGCTGCGCGGCCGTTTCCACTTCGGCGTCGAAGCCTCCGTCATGTCCGAGTGGGAGGCCGATCGGATCGCCCGCGGCGACTACGTCGGATCCCCGATCTACGGCATACGCGAGGGATGCCCGAAAAACGCCAGGCCCTGGATCGGCGCGGACGCGGGATTCTGCGAAAAATACGGCGTCGAATACGTCGTCACCGGCGTCCACTGGCCGCTGTACGTCGGACACGACGCCGGGTACGTCGTCGGCGAGTATTTCCGACAGTATCTCTTCGCCGCCGCCTTCCCGCAGACCGATATCCTGGCGCATTTTCTGTGGTGGAACCCGCTCGTCGGCGACGTGGAGGCAAACCCCTTCTTCGACTTTCCCGCCGTCGTCAGTGAAAAGATGCGCGGGGAGCTGCAGGCGGCGCTTCTGGAGAACAACGTCGCGTTCGAGCTGAATCTCGGCGCCGTGATCCTGCCGTATCCGGAAAGCTTCCGCGACAGTTATCTCGGCTGGTGCGCGGATCTGCAGAACGCGGGCGTCACGCTCTCCGTCGGCAGCGACAACCACGATCTCCACGCCGACGGGCGCGTCTACCGTGAAGCGGAGGAGCATTTCAGGCATTACGGCATCGACGCCGGAAAATTCTTCTGCCTGTAAAGGCGCGGATCGGAGAGAATACAAGGAAAACGCCGGGGGAACGCCCCCGGCGTTTTCCCGTTACAGAACGAGAGTAAGGTTGTTCAGCCCCAGCGAATTGACGTAGTCCGCGTTCTTGACCATCTTCATGACCGTGCGGATCCCGAAATGCGCGCTCGGATCGTCCGACTTGTGCAGCTCCAGATAGCCGATCGGGTCGAAGTTCACGCAGTTGTCGCGGATACGGATCATCCGCTGACCGTTTTTGAAGAGCAGGCGGATATCGATCGTATGCTCGCGGTTGTCCTTCGTGAACCCGTGCTTGACGATGTTCTCCGTCATTTCCTCGATGCAGATCGAGATCATCGAGCTGTTCCGCGGCGATTCGCCGTGGGCGAGGCAGAACGCCTGCGCCTTCTGCGACGCCTCGACCGCCTGGTAGGCGTTCCGTACGGTCATTTCCAGATAGTCCCCTTCTCTTGCGCCGAAATCCGTCCCAAGAAGGGAAAATGCCGCCGGCGTCAGCGAGACGGAACGGTTCTTTATCCACACGACGGCGCAGATGATGAGAAACGTCAGCGTTTCCCCGCACAGATAGCCGAGCCATACGCCGGTCGTGCCGAGGACGCGGCTGAGAAGGAACGCGGACAGCGCCGTGAAAGCGAAATTCTGCATCACGGAGATCGCTTCGGAGAAAGCGGTCCTATTCACGCCCTGGTAGTAATTCTTGAAGGTGGTGTTGAGGGCGCTGGGCAGAAGAGAGAGCGAGAACAGCCGCACGCCGAAGACCGCCATGGCGTACGCCTCCGGATTGTCGGTCAGGAACAGGCGGACGAGGAGCGGCGCCGACGCGAGCACGGCGGCGATGACCGCCAGATCCAGCACGACGGCGTAGAACGTCATCGTCCGTATGAGCGTATACAGCGCCGTCCGGTCCTCGTCGCCGTAGAAGATGGAGGACAAAAGCAGCGCGACGGAGGCGACGCCGGAGCCGAAGCAGTAGCAGATGTTGCCGACGGTGGAAACGACCGAGAACGCCGCCACGGCGAGATTCTGCCCGACCTGCAGAAGGATCTTGTTCAGAACGAACACCAGAAGCACGAGACTGATCTGGTTGACGACCGTGGGAACGCCGTACCGGAGAAGCGCCGCGCAGGTCCCGGCGTCGACCAGACGGGGACGGAGGCGGAACGTGCAGGCGCGCCGCACGAAGAACAATAGCCCGATAACGAACGCGATATAGTAGCTCAGGCTGGATGCGAGCCCCATGCCGAAGGTGCCGCCGTGAAAGGCAAAGACGTTCAGGATATCGAACAGGACGTCCGCCGCCGTCATCATGCCGACCGCCGCCACGACGCGCGCCCGGTTGCCGGAAAGCTGCAGGTAGGGCACCATGATCTGCGCGAAGAGAAACGCGGGCGCGCCGATGATGAAGCCGCGGATATAATCCCGCGTCAGCCGGAACACCTCGTTTCCCGCCTCCGCCGTCCCGGCGCCGAGCATCGTGCAGATCGGATCGAGAAACAGAAGGACGGCGCTCAGGCCGACCGCGGACACGGCCGCCGCAAGGATGACCGACGCCGAATAGCAGGCGTTCGCCGCGTCCTTGTCGCCGCTGCCCATCGCCTTGCCGCACAGCACCTGTACGCCGGCGGAAAGCATGCTGCCGAACGCGGCGAACACGAGCAAAACCGGCGCCGCCAGCCCGTACGCGCTCATGGCGCCGACGCCGAGGAAGCGCCCGATCATGATGCTGTCGATCAGCATGCAGAGCATGACCGTCATGGAAGAAACGATCTGCGTCAGCAGCATTTGCCTGAATACTTTCCGAATCATCGTCATACCTGTCGTCACGGATTTGCGCGGACCGAGCCGCACGCGGGGGGAACGTCTATATTATATCATTTTTCGACCCGTTTGTACAGATGTTTTTTTTACCGCTTCGCCGCGCGGCGGCTCTCCTCCGGCGCTTTCAGGATCGCGCGGATCACGGCGAACCGCGCGCGCATCGGCAGCATATCGAACAGAACGAGCCACGGACTGCGGTTCACGGAGTACGCAAAGCGCGGATCCTTCGCCCGCATGATGCGCCAGAGCTTTTGTGCGATCCGCTCGGGCGGCACGCGGCGCGCCTCGACCGAGCGCACGATGCGCGAGAAGCGCGCCGCGCTGACGGAGTACAGCGCCGTGCCGCGGCAGAACGCGTCGAGCTGCCGCTCGGATTCCCCGAGCATCCCCGTGTCGACGGCGCCCGCCCGGAGCACGGAAACCCGGATGCCGAGCAGCTGCAGCTCCATGCGCAGAGAGTAGGCGTATTTGTCGAGCGCCGTTTTCGTGATCCCGTACAGACCGGTGAACGGGAGCGGATCCCGCACGGCGAGCTCGCTCGTCACGTGGATCACGCGCGCCCCCTGCTTGAGCAGCGGAAGAAACGTCCGGTTCACCAGATACGCGCCGCCGAGATTCACGGCGAACGCGCGCCCGAACCGCTCCGGCGGGATCTCGGCGAGCGAGTCGAGCAGATAGATCCCCGCCAGATGCAGAATCCCGGACAGCTCCCCCGCCTCGGCGCGCACGGCGTCCGCGGCGGCGGCGACGCTCTCCGCGTCGGTCACGTCCGCCCGGAGCGGGACGACGTTCTCCCGCGCGGGGCATTCCTCCCGGTCGAGGGCGAACACGCGGTACCCGCGCGACGCGAAAAGCCCGACGGCAGCCTGCCCCATGCCGCCGCCCGCGCCCGTGATGAGTATCGATTCCACCGGCGTTCCCTCCTTCCTCCCGCCGTCCGGCGGGAGTCTTTGTGCCATTATAGCAGACCGGGCGCGATTTTGCAAGAGGGCGGCGCGAAATGTTCCGCCGAAGGGACGGCGCCCCCCCGTCCCGCGGCGTCCGGATACAATATATTGAGGCAAAGCGCCCCACCTCCGCGTCAACCCCGCGCGGAGGCCGGATAACGCGCGTTATCGTTCCCGGCGGCGGCTCATATATATAATGAAAAGAACGGACCGTCCGTCCGCAAAAAAAACTCGAAACAGTATGAACTTTTTTTTGAAAAACTCTTGCAATTCCGCGATTATGTGGTATAATATAGGCGTATGTATATGGGGACATATATGTATCCACAATTTTACGGAGGTTTTTACAGCGATGAAAAAGAGAATTCTCAGCATTTGCCTGGCGCTGGTAATGGTGCTGGGACTGACGCCGGTGGTGATTGCCGAATCAGGAACTGGTTGGTCATATAGTGGTGGAACACTAGAGATCGAACAAGATGGCTATAACCCGGATGACTTCGCAAGTTTTGCAAGCAGTGTTACTACAGTAAAGATCGATCAGGGCGTCAATACAATCGTAGCGTATTCTTTCAAGAATATGAAGAATCTTACCACCGTTACGTGGGGTGCACACGGCAACGGCAACTCTCAGCATATTGTAAATATCGGCGATGGCGCTTTTGAAGGCTGCACGAATCTTACGTCCTTTGTTCTGCCTGGTAAAACTTCAACACTAGAAACGGTTGGAGAAAACGCTTTCAGTGGTTGCTCGAGCCTTACTACGGTTGATCTGAAAAAATCAAATAATGTTTCGTTCGGTCCCGGCGCGTTTGACGGCTGCTCCAGCCTCACGACGTTTAACTACAATGGGAGCAATGGTCCGGATGTGAACAACCTCCTTCCCGCGGTCATGGGCGATCATAGGCTCATGCTTTCCGATATGATCGGCGTGATGTTCCATATCAGTATTCCGGCTTGTATCGAAGATCCGTCTACCGTCAGCGTTAAGTTCACTGTCGGTCCTGATGATACAGTCAATAGGGAAGTCACCGTATCTGCAACTCCGAATATTCCGGGTTCCAGCGCACGTGAGGCTTATTTTAACTGCGAGATCAACCCGCTTGAGATGGGCGATACGATCACCGCGCATATCATCGTCGGCACCGAGGAAAAGGGAACGGCCAAGTCTTATACCGCGCTGAAGGCCATCATGGATTATAAGTTGGCATATCCCAGCGGAGATATTTATGATCTCGTCGACGCGCTTCACGCTTACGGTTACTTCATTTATCAGGCAAGAAACGATATCAACGACGGCAAACAGCATGCGGAGATTTCTGATGTGATTGTTGACGGAGATACCAGCGTGGGTTTGACTTTGTCTTCCATTGATCTTGATGAAGTTAAGTCTGCGGTTGCGCAGTATGCACCTATCCGTTCGGTTCCGGATGGTGTTACCGCTCGCTGCGTGCTCAACCTGAACCTCTATGCCAGAACCAATCTGGTAGTCAAAGTCAATGATGTTGTCAAGTCTCGTGGTGATATCGGCCCCGGTGATCTTGATGATTTTTCCAGTAACGCTGCGTTGTTTACTTTTGACGACGAGGTCACGGTGAGAGCTTGCGTCCTGTCTTACGTTTACATCTCACTTGCTAATCCCAACAATGCAAACAAGACTGATAAGTTGACGGCTATTGCGGCATTGTATTATTACAATCAGGCTGCTAATACCTATCTCGCGAACAATCCGTAAGGTTTACGTTTCAGTATATTTCTGAAAGGAGAAATCACAATGGAAAAGTACGAAAGTCTTGTTTTGGAGATCCTCTATATTGAAACCGACGATATTATCATTACTTCTGGTGATATGGATCCCGGTGATGAGGAGTTCTGAGGAAACCCTCATAAACAACGATCCGTAAACCGATCAAGCAAACTTGAAATGCCAGTCAGGTTTAACCATAATCTGACTGGTGTTTCATTACAGAGACAGCGCACCCATACCGATAGGAAAGGGGTTCAGACCTTGGAAGAATATGAAGTTCTTAATATCGAGATCATAAGTTTTGACTCGGCTGATATGATCCTGACAAGCGGATACACATACGTCAGCGGGGACGAAAGCGATACCACTGCCGAAACCACCGGCGGCAGCGGCGGCGGCACCGGCACCGGCGGCGGGAACGGAACGATTATTCTTCCGCCTGTCTGACGCTTGCCCCTCTTCCTCACTGTCCTTTCATACCGTCGTCAGCCGCACTCCGCGTTATCCATTCACGCGCTGCGATCCGACGCGCCGGTCAGGCAGCAACGCCTGACCGGCTTTTTCCTTCCTTCCCTGCCCGTCCGCCCCGCGGCAAAAAGATCCGCCGGGAGAAGGCGTCGCCTTCTCCCGGCGGTTTTCGCTTGCGTCCTTCCCTGCCCGGCGTCCGCCCGGCGCGCTCTTACACGACGCGGTAGATCTGACAGTTCTTGCGGTCGATATCGAGCGAGACGCGCCCGTCCTTCACGTCCGCGTCCGATTCCTCCGTGAGGCAGATCAGCTTTTTGCAGGGGACGGAGAACGTCAACTCGAACGAGTGCGCGTCCGGGTAATGGTTGAGCACGAACAGGATCCTCTCGCCCGTCTCCTCACTGACCTGCAGCACGGCGGAGCCGAGCATCCGGTCCTGCCGGTACACGCCGAGGCCGCCGCCGGACTTCCAGTCGACCCACTGCTGTCCCTCGCACGTGATCCGCACGGCGGGCGTCACGCCCGCGTCTGCGAGGATCTTCCCGAAGGCTTCGATGGTCTCCGGCGGATCCTCCTCGCACGCCGCCTGCGCCATGTAATCGCCGACCACGACGACGCGCCCGCCGCCGAGCGGATTCTCACCGCGCCGCAGACCGCCGAGGAAGCGGCACGCCTCCCCCGTCTCATACTGCGTCGGGAGAGGTCCGGTGACGACGAGGATGCCGCCGCTCTGCACGTACCGCCGCAGCTTATCCTCCGTTTCCGCCGCGATCACGGGGGAGCCGGGATATACGGCGAGCGGCGTCTTGTACAGCGCCGCGTCCCCGTGCAGGATATCCACCGCCGCCGCCTGCACGCCGTTGTGCTCCGCCAGGCGGAACAGCCCCATGTATTCGAGCGACGCCTTGCCGCACGGCACGCCGTCGATAGACGGCTTTCCCACGGGGAAGGTGGAGTCGTTGCAGGGCATCGGATCGCCGATGGTCGTATGGATGTGGGCGGTCAGATCGTAGATGACGGCGATGTCGTTCACCGGCTTCATGCTCTCCCAGCCTTTGATCTTGTCAAAAAGGATCACCGGCGTCTCAGAAAGCACGTCCAGGCTGGGACGCTTATGTCCGAAGAGCGACACGGGGGAATCGTTCCACACGTCGCGGTCGTGGAACATATACCACTGGATCGCCTTGCACCCGTGCGCCAGCGCGCATCTCGCCATGAACCGCATGTGGTCGTCGGACACTCTGCCGCCGAGGACTTTGTTCCACGTACCCGCCATGAATTCGGCGCTGTAGGGGAAGCGCAGCGTATCGGTCATCAGCTTCATGACGCGCGCCATCGACTGATACCCGGAATAGCTCATGAAGGTGCCGCGGTAAAAATCGTACCCCGTGATCCCGCGGGTCGCCGCCTCGAAATCGGGCATGCGGGTGGGCACGCCCTCCGGCAGGTGCGGGTCGTAATTCGTCATGAAGATACAGTTGTCCGGCGTGATGCCGTTCGCCTCGTGCATGCCGCGCAGTTCTTCGATAAAGCGGCACATGATCCACGTCTGGAACTTCACCCAGTCCGCGTAATAGGCAAAGTCGCCGTCGATGCTCTCCGGCACGGAACGCGGCGCGGGGACGTCCTCGAACGCCTTATATTTCGCGGCGTAGGGCAGCTTCTCCGGCGTGCCGTAGATCATTTTCAGATACTGATGATAGTATCCGCCCGGCGCCACGTTGACGGGGTTGTAGTCCGAGTCCAGAAAAGAATCACGGCAGATATAGGAGATCTCGTTGTCCAGATTGATCATCGTGATGCAGCCGCCGTTGACTTTCAGATGCGGATAGATGATCTTATCGACCTCGTTGATCCACTTCCGGCACCAGTCCAGATAGACGGGGTGCATGTACGACGGCTGCCAGCTTCCGCCCGGCTTGGCGATCCAGTATCCCTGCGTCGGCTCATCCTGCGCGTTCAGCGCGAAGATCTCCTTTACCTCCGTCACGAGAAATTCCGGGCATCCGCCATACGGGAGCTCCGCGCAGCAGAACGGTCCGCAGCGGAAATTCATGTTCAGCCCGTATTTCTCGATCAGCTCCAGAAAATACAGCAGATTCAGTTTCGGATCGGTCTCTCCCGTAAAATCCAGCACACCGGCGGGATGCGCTTCATCCGGCGGTCCGACGATATGCTTCTCCCACGGTACGTACGCGTTGACCGTCCGCAGACCGGACTCCGCGAAAGTACGGACGATGCGTTCCCAATGCTTCGGCGCCACGTGGAAATACTGGATCTCCGCGCCGAATATTTCTTTAGCCCGAATGTCCATCATTTTCCTCCCGGATGGTCTTTCCGTTTTCCGTATGATCCCGCGGCCGTCTCCCCGACCGCTATGACGGATCAAAGATTCAGCAAAAAGTGATACAGCAGGTTCGCGATCCGCTCGTGCCCGGCGTCGTTCGGATGGAGTCCGTCCGGGCAGTACGCCTCGGCGAGCAGCGGGACGCGCGGCTGGATGCCGCTCAGCGTATGCAGATCCAGCACGGGCAGAGCATACCATGCCGCCGCCGCTTTGATGATGTCCACGTAGGTGGACAGGGTGACGACCCGGTCTCCGTTCTCTTCGATGACTTTATGATTGTCCTCGGAGGAGCAGTGGAGCGGGGTCATGATGACGATCGTCTTGCCGAGAAAACGCTCCAGCAGACGGTTCATCAGATAATGGCAGGCGCCCCAGAAGGTATCCGGGGTACGGTCGTCCGGCGTGCCGAGCGGTGCGTCCCCGTGCCCGAAGTCGTTGGTGCCGCCGAAGACCACGATGATGTCAGCGTCCCCGTCGATGTCCTCGACACGTTTGCAGAAATCGTCGTCCCAGTACGAAAATTCCGGCGGCGACGGCTTGCGCTGCCGGGCGATGCGCGTCCCGCACAGACCGCAGTTCTGTACCTCGGACAGTCCGGCCATCTCTTCCAGCCGGAACATATACAATTTTCTCCAATCGGAGACGCCGACGCCGTGCGTGATGCTGTCTCCGATAAACGCGGCTTTTTTCCCCTGAAGTTCCATTGCTTACTCTCCTTTTCTTCGCCCGCGGAAACGCGGCGGTCTTTTATGATTTTTATAACTGAACTGATCCGTTCCCCGTTCCGACGACGGTTCAGTCCGCGTCTCCCTTGAGCAGCACGTCGAAGAGCATCTCCGCGAACAGCTCGTGCATCTCCCGGACGGGATGGTTGATCCGGTTGGCGAGGAGCATGGTGACATCCTCCGTTTCGGCGCGCTTTTTCCACGCCGCATAGCAGTCGCAGACCGTGACGCCGCACGTCCGGGCGAGCGCGCACGCCTCCTTCATGTAGAGATCCATCCGTCCGCCGTTCTGGTATTCCGCGGTAACGGCGGCGTAGGAGCGGTAATCCGGGATCGTATCCGGCGCGACGCGCGTGTTGAGCATGTTCGGCGTCATGAACACCGTATCCCTCTCCCCGCTCCGGCAGGCGGTGAAGATCTCCTTGAGGGAAGCGAGATACTCGTCGAGCGGACCGTTGACGTCGTTCAGCCCGAAGCAGACGATCACGAGGTCGGGACGATGAGACAGTACGTCGCGCTCGATCCGTCCGACGGAGGCCTTCGCCGTGATCCCGTTGATCCCGGCGTCGACGGCGTTGACCGGCATGGACGGATTGACGGCGTTCAGCTTCCGCCGCAGGCGGTTCCAGTACACGCTTTCATAATCGTACTCTCCCGGAGCGACGCAGCCGTGGGTGACGCTGTCGCCGAAGGCGACGAGGTTGACGGGACCGTGCTCGATCAGTCCGGAAAGGTCCAGCGATATCTTATCTTTTATACGCATGGCAGTCACTCCGGTTTCGTTTCGAGCTTCAGCGGATAATCGCCGAGATGTTCGAGCTTGAAGCCGTTTTTCTTATACGTCTCGTAGTCGAACGCGTCGAGCTCGTCCATCGCCAGCTTGTGAAATTCATAGAAATTGTGCCACCACTCGTAGCCGGAGCCGAGCTCGGCGCCGAGATACGCGTCCGCGATGTCGCAGCCCATCTGCGGGGCGACGTAGAACGCGCCCATCGCGAGCACGTTCACCCCGTTGCCGGTGATCGCCCGGAGCGCGGCGGGAACGCTTTCCACTACGCCCGCGTGGATCCCGGGACATTTGCTCGCGGCGATGTGGATGCCCATGCCCGTCCCGCAGAAGAGGAGCGCGCGCTCGAAGTTCCCCTCCGATACCTGTGCCGCGACCCGCAGTCCGACGCGGTGAAACATGTTTTCCGTGTCGTCGGAGTCCGGATCGGTCACGCCGAGGTCGGTGATCTTCCATCCCTTCGCGCGCAGATGCGCGCAGACGGCTTCCTTCAGCGGATACCCCGCGAAGTCCGCGCCGACGACGAGATACTTGTCCTTGATCGTTTTCATGCCGTGCCTCCCGTTTTGATGATCGTTGGATATATTTTGCCGACCTGCGTCGGTTTCTTTTGCGGCGGAGATCATAAGAGCCGCTCCAGTTCTTCCGGCGGGATCGCCGTATCCCACGCTTTCATGGCGTCCTGCAGCTGTTCCATGCCGTGCGGTCCGAACAACGGAACGCAGGGAAACGGCTGTACCCACAAGAACGCCAGAAGGAGCTGCGTCACGGTGACGTCGTACCGGCGCGTCAGGTCCCTGATCCTCCCGGCGATCCGGACGTTGCCCTCCGTGCAGTACGGACTGCCGGAGACCGCCTGCGGTCCCCCGCTCAGGAAGCGGTGGAAGAACCCACCCGCGACGCTCGTGAAAGCGATCGCCAGGATCCTTTCATTCTTCACGTGATAGTCCCGCAGATCTCCGCGGATCGCCCTGAGCGTATCGTCCGCGGGCGGCTTCATGTACTTGACTCCCGCGTTCAGCAGCGCTTCGTCGCAGACGAAGCCCCGGTACCCCATCCTCCGGGCATAGCCGTCCGCCGCGGCGATCCGATCGGCATCCCAGTTGGAACAGCCGTAATACCGGATCTTCCCTTCCCTTCGGAGTTTTTCCATCGTCTCGATCTCTTCTTCCACGCTCTGCGTCCGATCGTCCCGATGGTACAGATAGACGTCGATCGTATCGACTCCCATCGCTTTCAGGGATGCTTCGACGTCATGCCGCATATCGTTTTCGGTCATGCGGGAAACGTGGACGTCGGCGCCCGGTCCGCGCGCCTCCGGATGCCCGCCCTTCGTGACGAGCACGACCCTGCCGCGCTTCTTCTCCCGCCGGAACCAATCCCCCAGCACGCGCTCGCTGCGCCCGATCTCCGGAGGGATCCAGTCCGAGTACACCCGCGCGGTGTCGATGAGATTGCCGCCCGCATCGAGAAATGCATCGAATATCCGGTCGGCTTCGGTACCGTCCCAGTGGATCCCCGCCATTGCCGTTCCCAAACCGATCGCGGATACCGACAGATCCGTGTCGGCGATCCGTACGCGCTTTTCCATGTCGTCCCTCCCGATGCCGCGGTAACGATTCTATCTTAACACAATTATCATGACAAGTCAAGACGGCATCGTGATATTTTCCGCCTCCCGACGGATCCCGTACTGGATACCGCCGCACGGCGCACAAACAGCACGGTCCGCCCGCACTTTTCAGCGCCGGGTGCTTGCATTCACGCGGAATCTATGGTAATATAATATGGTAATGTAAATGGAGACCGGACTGCGCGCAGGCGCGCCGTCCGTCTCCCATGATCCGTATGAAAGGCGGTATTTCCCATGACGTCACGCAAAACGTGGCCGCTCGCTCTCTCCGTCCGTCCCGAAGCGATGAAGGCGGAAACGCTCTCCGCGCTTGCCGCGGCCGGCATCCGCGAGCTCGAACTCTCCTCCGGCGCCGCCGCGCCCTTCTTCGACGAACTCGACTTTCCGCACAAAGCCCGCGCGATCGCCGCGCTCGCCGACTCCTGCGGCGTGACGATCTCCTCCGTCCATCTTCCCTTCGCTCCCTTTTCCGAGATCGATCCCGCCGACCGGGACGCCGCCGTCCGGGAGCACGCCGTCCGTCTTCAGACCGAGCTGCTCGACGCCGCCGGCGACGCAGGGATCCGCCTGGCGGTGATCCATCCCTCCGGCGAGCCGTACCGGGAAGAGGAGCGCGCCGAACGGCTGGCGCTCGCCGCGGATACCGTCGCCCGCCTGACGGATGCCGCCGGGGGAGCCGGCGTAACGCTGTGCCTCGAGAACCTGCCCCGCACCTGCCTCTGCCGTACCTCCGACGAAATGCTGTATTTCCTCAGCCGGATCCCGGCGCTGCGGGTAGTCTTCGATACGAACCACAGCCTCACGGAGGACAACGTCCATTATATCCGCGCGGTCGGCGACAGGATCGTCACCCTGCACGTGTCGGATTACGATTTCATCGACGAGAAGCACTGGCTCCCGCTCGAAGGAAAGAACGATTGGGGAGCCATCGTCTCCGCGCTCGAGGAGGTAGGATACGCCGGGCGGTTCCTCTATGAACTGAAGCCCGGACACACCTATGCACAGATCGCGGAAAACTACAAAAAGCTGCTCGGCTGAGCGGGCTGCCGGTTTGAAAGGAGCGACGTTCCATGAAGCAGCGGATCCTCTCGTTTGCCCTGACCCTCGTTCTTCTTTTGAGTTCCCTTCTCAGCGGATGCGGCATTCTGCCGGGCGGCAGTCCGAGTACGGACACGGCCGCCGGTCCCGTCACGACCGATCCCCCGTCCGCCGATAGCGGCACGGAACAGACCGCGGCGCCGATCCCCGAAACGGAACCTCCGTCCACACCCTACTATGCGGAGATCATGGAAAACGGCTTCGGGATGTTCCCCGCGTTCCCGTTCGATCTGGACGACTTCACCTTCTGCACCGGCGGCAAAGCGGCCGCCGTACATACCGTTCCGGACAATTCCGTCTGTCAGCTTGCCCTGCTCGACGTGACGAGCGGCGAGTGCCTCACGGCGGAATACGTCTTTCCCGCCTCGGAGGACCCGGACGCCTGGAACTACGCGGACGTCTTTCAGCTCGGCGGATATACGGTATTGTGCGATATGAGGAACGGCCACTATATCTCTTACGACGACACCCTGTCCCCGGTCTGTACCGTGGACGCGCCGATCGAGCTGTATACGGCGAGCCAGCTCTCCGACGACACGCTCTTCATCATCAGCAGCTACGGGAACTGCATGCTTCTGCGCGTAGGAGAGGACGGTACGCTGGACATGCAGACCGTCGACGTCGGCACCGGCGAGGAGCTGTGGCTGTACGGCGCGCGCGGCATGCTCCCGGACGGCCGCATCCTCCTCGTCGGAAGCGATACGACGGACTGGGAACAGGTCTTCGGCTTCTATGACGCGCAGGCATCCGTTTTCACACCGCTGTGCGTCGATCCGTCCGCCTTGGACGTGAGGATCCTCGGCGATACGGTCGCGCTTCTTTCCGGCAATCCGCCCGCCGTTACGCTGTACGACGCCGCCACACCGCATATGGTCCGCACGATGTACACGGCGGGTGGCGCGACGCCGGTCGAGACGCGGTACGACACGCGGTACCTCTACTATTATTCGGCGACCGACAGCGCGCTGGAGCTGATGCGGTATTCCACGGAGGACGGGGCGCTGTCCGCCTCCGTTCTGATGCCGCGGGACGATCCGTTCCTCTTCGCCTCCCGCGTCAGCGAGGAAAACGGACTCGTGTATTTCTACTTCTACGACGGCGACGGATACCGTCTCTGCGTATGGGAGCCGACGCCGACGGAGCACGCCGACGAGGATCCTTACGCGCTCCTGAAGGAGAACAGCTCCTCCGTCACGCGGGACAACTCCCGTCTTGCCGCCCGTCTGTCGGCTGAAACGGGGATCACGATCCGCTACGGCGTCGACGCGGACGTCTTCTTCTCCGGCTACGCGGTGCGCGCGGAAAACGATCCGTACCTGATCCGCGACGCGCTCGGAACGCTGGAAAGATTCTTTGACCGCCTGCCGGACGGCTTCCTTGCGGAGTTGCTCGACGAGTTTTATACCATGTCGATCTACCTGACCGGGCGGCTGATGCCGGACACCTACTCGTCTTCCTCGATCGGCGACGCCGCGGCGTTCACCACGGAGTCGAACCGATACGCGTACATCGTCATCGACATCACCACGAGCTCCCTCGACCGGACGGTAGCGCACGAATTCATGCACCTGATCGACCACGCCGTATGGTACATGAAGTACGAGGACGGCAGGGATGATCTGGAGGCTTTCGCCCGCTGGCCGCTGCTCAATCCGTCCGATTTCCGCTACAGCGAAAGCTACAAGGACGGCGACGGACGGACGCTCGATTACCTGGATTCGCCGTACACGGCGAGTTTCGCGGGAGAGGACGCGGACATCGACGAGCTGTACTTCGTCGACGGGTACGCCACGACCTACATGAAAGAGGATATGGCGCGCTTCTTCGAGTATCTGTGCACCTGCGGCGACGAGCTGCCCTCGTATTTCTACGGGAAAGGGATGCAGACCAAAGCGGCGTACCTCTGCCTCTGCCTCCGTCAGGCGTTCCGTTCCCTTGACGGCTGTGAGACGGCGCCGTGGGAGGAAGGCATCCATACGGACGCGACGCTGGAGGACTATATAGGATCCTATGACCTGAGTCTCCTCGCCGCCGGCTGAAGCGCCGCGGCGATGGTACCCGATCCGAAATCAAAACGGCTGTGCTTTTGCGCACAGCCGTTTTTCGTTATCCTCTGTCCGTCAGCCGCCGTAGCCTTCCGGCAGGCGGAGCTCCACGCGGATGCTGTTCACTTCCTCGGCGGAATACAGCCGCCCGTAGACGAGGCAGTACCAGTACCTTCCCGCTTCCCAACGGTGTTTGTAGCTGGTGACGCCGATACCGTCGACTTGCTCGCCGTTGATCCACACGCGCAGCGTCTGCCGCGCAAGAGACTTTCCGTACTGTCCCGAACGCAGGATCCCCGCCGCGTTCGAGTCGATCGAGCCGTAATGCCGATAGTACTCCGGATACAATATCTTCCCGCCCGGAGATTGCGTTACATATCCGATGCCATCGGCCCAGAAATACCAGTAATCCTTTTCCGATTCGGTGAAGGCTGCGATCGGATACCGCGGTTCAAACTTCAAATTCGGATCGTATGCCCCGCCCAGCGGCACCGTCGTCGGGTACTCGACCGAATAATACATCATGTCCGCGCTGAAGCCGAGGCTGGGCGTGAAGCCGACCGCGCCCTCGCTGTACGTCAGCGCAAGCTCACCCGTCGCGTTCTTCTGGAACTCCCAGACGGCGTAGTCGCCCTCCGTCGGCGCGTCGACGCCGTAGCCGGGCGTTTCGTACACATAATTCCACTGCTGCTCCTCGGGAACAAAACCGTACGTGCGCAGTTCGATATCGCCGACGGACTTATAGTAACACCGCGCAAGGCCTGTACGCGCCAACTCGTCGATCGGGACGCACGTCCATCCGTCCATGTTGTACGCCGTCACCTGCACGCTGCCGATCCACGTCGTGATGCGCGTGTCATAATAGGGACCGACCGGCTTTCCCGCCGGCGCCGTCCGTACCCATTCGCTGATTTCCGCAGTACGGGCGCTGGCGGCGTAGTCGATGGGGAAGGCGGTGCGCTCCGTGCAGATGACGAGCCGCGCCGTTTCCGGCTGCCATTCGACGGCGAAGCCGTACTGTGCCAGATCCTCCGCGGAGACGCAGAGCTTCCCCTCGATCTCGTAAGCGGGGATAGGCTGATTGTCGACGTACACCGTCTTTTTTGTGTAGTACGCCTGACCGGGCGCGCCGTTCTCTGCCGGGACGTCGGTCCATTGTCCGGGCGCGCCGTTCTCTGCCAGGACATCGATTCCCTGTCCGGTCACGCCTTCCGTGATGAGGGCGATGCGTCCGCCGTACTCGTTATAGGCGCTGGCGACGCCGGTACGTACCAGCTCGCTGATTGGGACGCACGTGCGGCCGCCGATGTTGTAACCCGTCACCTGCTCACTGCCGACCCACGTCGTAGCGAGGGTGTAGAGATACTGATACGCCTTCCCGCCCGCCGGGACCAGATGCACCATATTGTACGTTTCCGCGTAATGGGAATTGATGGCGTAGTTTTCGGGGGAGGCGGTGCGCTCCGTGCGGATGATGAGGCGCGCCGTATCCGACTTCCATTCGAGGGCAAAGCCGTACTCCGCCAGATCCTCCGCGATGACGCAGAGCTTTCCTTCGATTTTTAAGGCAGGGATGTAGTAACTGTCGAGCGTCACCGTGTTTTCTGGGAAATACGCCCAGCCGATCGCGTCGCCCGGCTGCAGCGCCGCCGCCTGCGGCACGCAAAACAGCGCGAAGACCAGCGTCATCGCCAATACGATCCCAAGTTTTTTCATCGTCTTTCTCCTTTTTTGATTCCGGATTCATTATAATGCAGACGCGCGGGGCTGTCAAGAGCGGATCCGCTTTCCGCGTGCGTATATTGCTGTGCGGATGTCCTCTCCCCGGCGCGTCGGGGATCCTTTTTCTATTTTAGACAACAAAAACGTGAAAATGTGCCGATAAATCGAAAATGTTCAAAATATATTTACATTCTCGCGCCGACCGTCACTTCTCCTCCCACGAGACCCCGCCGTCCGTCGAAATCCATTCAAACACGCCGCCCTCGCGGTCGTTCAGCGAGAGCCGCAGTCCGCCCGACTCCCCATTCAGACGGACAAGGCAGAATCCGCTCTCAAACCATCCGCTCTCCGAGGAGGCACAGGGGAGATCCCCCCGATAGAGGATCCGCCAACTTTGCCCGCCGTCAGAGGTGAACTGTCCGACGATGTCCTCCGCCCCGCCGGTCCAGTGCTCGGCGATCACGTTCTCGTACACAAGGAGCCCGATCCGTTCGCTCACCCAGCAGCTGTACGCATACCCGTCCCTCCATCCGGTCGGCTCCGGACGCGCATCCGTTTCCACCCACGTGATCCCGCCGTCCGAAGTGAACAGCACGTTCGTTTTGGTATACCACGAATGGAAGACGAGCACGCCCGTGCTCTCGCCGATGCGCTGTAAGCTGCAGTTGTACACCGCGTCCTCGAGCGGGGAGAGATCGTAATACCACGCCTGCCAGTTTTCGTCGCCGTCGCTGCCCGGCGATGACACAAGAGACAACTTCCGCTCACAACTCGTGAATAGGCAGTCCGGGGAAACGAGCGGCTCCCCCGGGAAAACGGCGTCCGCGTACTTCTCACGGTAAAACGGCGCGACGGTCGGGTCTATTTTTACGTCTGTTATCGCCGAGGGCTGCCGGAAACCGTAAAACACGTGACACCCCTCGGGGATATAACCGTCGGTCGCCTGCCGGCAGCAGGCAAAGGCACCAAAGTCGATGAACCGCACGCTGTCCGGCAGAAGGACGCTTTCGATTTCCGTCTGATAAAAGGCGAAGCACCCGACGTAGCGCAGCGCGGTATTGAACTGTACGTTCCGGATCGTGCTCTCCTCGAACGCGCCCGGCGCGATAAAGAGGACGTTTTCGGGCAAAATGAACGTATCGGCGGCGCCGCCCCAGCGGTACAGCGTCCTGCCGTCCGCCGAGTACGTCGTGCCGTCGACGACGATCCAGCCGTCGGCGGGCCGCGCCGCATCGAGCGGGACGAACGCGCCGTCGTCGCCCTTCTGCACGATCTCCGCGCGCGTGACGCCGTCCCGTTCCGTATACCGGTAGGTGAACTCCGCCGACGGATCGGCGTATTCGGTCTTGTCGGAACGGGAACAGGAGAGCAGCAGACACGCGAGTGCGGCGGACAGAACGAAAACGATCCCAAGTTTTTTCATCGTCTTTCTCCTTTTTTGATTCCGGATTTATTATAATGCAGACGCGCGGGAAAATCAAGCGCTCTCACAAGTACTCTCATATATATAAACAATTGAAACGTGAGAATGTGCCGAAAAACCGAAAATGTTCAAAGAATGTTAACATTTTCGCTTGCCGCCGCGGGGCGGCGTGAGCGGAACGCCGTCCGTCCCTCCCGCTGTTCATACTATTTTATACTACTTTATACTACTTGTCAATACCAAATGCTACAAAAGGCTATAATAATACGTGTAACCTGTGGAAAGAACGGGATGGGAAAATGAAACCGTTAAAGGAAAAAATCAGCATTACGATCGACGGCGATATCCTGGAAGCCGCGAAAGCGGCGGCCGAGGCGGACGACCGGTCTTTATCGCAGTTCATAAACATTGCGATCCGGACCTATCTGGCGGGTATCCGTCCCGAAAAGAAGTTCTGACGCTCCGGACGGACGAAAGCAGGACGCGGGATCCGTCAAAAGAAAACGGGGGCGTTTCGGGGGATGAGGGCGGCTCCATTGCATGAAAAGCGGGACACTTGCTTGATCGCAAGTGTCCCGCGTGCTCGTTTTTTCCGCCGATGCGGGGATCATTCGCCGAAGATCGAGAGCGTCGGAAGCGCGCCCTCCTCCGTCTTCCAGATGCCGCCGAAGTCGAAGCCCTCGAAGGAGCACTCCGCGCCGTCTCTCAGATCGTAGCAGTAATACGTGCCGTACTTGACGTGGTTCTCGGCACAGAACGCCTCGAAATCTCCGTCCGGGAACGCCAGGGCGATCCATTGTGACAGGGCAGCGTACTCCCGCGGTTTGAGATCGGGATCGAGCTGCCAGAAGACCCCGCCATCGACGTCCTCAAGATAGAAATCCTGAACGTCGATGTCTCTTTCTTCGTATTCATTTCTGCTGTAGAAGACAATGAATCTTTCCGAACACCAGCCGAGGCGTGCGTCGCCGCTGATGTCCGGGATCTCTGCCGAACAGATCTCCGTAAACCGTTTCCGGCATTCTTTATACCATTCCTCGTCCCCGACCTGTGCGGGCTTCGGAGCGTTCATCGTTTCTTTCCACGCCTTTCGGACGGCGTCCGTGATCCGCTCGGCGTCTTCCGCGTTCACGTATGCTTTGGTCGATGAGTACATAGGGTACAAACGCGCATAGATCTCGCAGAAGACGGAATCGGGAAGCACGTAGGGCACGTCGTTCTCACGGATGAAGCTCACGCCCGCGTCCATCGCAGGATCGCAGGAGATCTCCCCGCTGAAGTACGAGGTCACGCACGCCGAGGAGAACCCGGCGACGCCGCCGACCCGCGTCACGCACACGACGTCTCCCATCACCGTCTCGCACACCGCGTCCGCCGAGCCGTCCACGGTGATGCGCGCGTCCGACGTGCAGGAGTCCGCGAGATAGGCGCCGCCCGCCGCGCCGCCGACGCCGAGTTCCGCGGACAGGCCCCTGCCGCAGGTGTCGACTGCAAGGCTGACCTTGATCTCCGCGTTTTTCACGTAACAGCCGAGCAGGTAGTCCGCGTACCCGGCGATCGCGCCGACGTAGCCGTTCGTACTCATGCTCGCCTCGATCACCGCGTCCTCCAGGCCGAGGTTCTTGATGACGCCGCCTTTGCCCCACAGCATCCGCTGGTATTCCGAGTTTTCGCTCAGGGATCCCAGCGCCACGAGCTCGCCCGCCTCGTTTCTGAGAGTGTCCGGGATGCCGTCGCCGTTGAGGTCATACAGATCTTCAGGGTCAACGCCGTCGGGGATCGTCGGCACTGTGCCCGGCTCTTCAAGGAAGAAATTCTCAATTCTCAGAGAGAAGGCAGACTGACAGCGCCCGAAAAGCCCGACGTATTCCGTATCCTCCGCCCGGATCCTGAGCCCGCGCACGACGTATCCGTTGCCGTTGAACGAGCCGATAAACGGCTGCTTTCTCGTGCCGATCGGTACCCAGCCGCCCTCGAACGCGCCGCCCTCGGCAAAATCCGCTTCGGTGAACTCGATGTCGTTCATCAGGATATAGTTGAAGGCGATCTTGTCCCGTATCCGGTCGAGATCCTCCGCCGTATAGATGCCGATCCATCCCTCGGGCACCTCGTCGAGGCGTTTCAGGTTCTGCGCCGAAAGCGCGCCGACGTTGAGGAATTTCTTCACGAGCGGTGCGGCGACGGTACAGGCTCCGAGCAGCAAGAGGATCGCGGCGGCCGCCATGACCACCTTCCACCGGATTTTTCTTCCCGTGGGAACCTTCTCTTCCCTTCCCGTCCCCGACAGGGTCGCCGAGACCCGCGCGTCGAGCGAGGGAGAACAGAGTTCGCCCGTGTCCTGCGCGGCGGGCTCGGCGTACCGCTTTGCCGCCGCTTCCAGTTCACGATCAAACGTTTTCATTTTCATCGCTCCAATCCTTTCTGTGTTCTTTCAGCCAGTTTTTTGCCCGAGACAGTCTGGTGCGCACCGTTCCTCTCTCAAGTCCGAGAAACGCCGCGATCTCCCCCGTACCGTACCCGAACCGCGCCTTAAGCAAAAGCACGTCCCGGTAGGACGGCGGCATGACGCGCACAAGCGCGAGCAGCCGATCCGCTCCGTCCCGTGCCGCGGCGATATCCTCCGGATCCATTTCCCGCAGCGGATCCTCCGGGAGCGTCTCGACGGGCAGGGGGCGTTTTTGATTTGCGCGGTACAGATCGATCGCGGTGTTTCTGACATATATAACCGCGAGCGCGACCGAATCGTTACATACGAGTCCGGAAAACTTGCGCTCGTTTTTCACGATGCGTTCCATCGCGTCCATCACGGCGTCTTCCGCGTCCGCGCGGTTCTGCAGGATGCGGAACGCTTCGCGGTACATGGCGTGCTTCGCCCGATCCCATACGAGCGCTGCCGGTCGTTTCTCTTCCGTCAAATCCATCACCCCTTCCCCCTATATAACCTCTCAGAGCGGCAAAACGTTACATGTTCCGACAAATATTCCGAATATTCCGTTTTCCGGATGCGTATCCGCCGCGCGGCAAGCGGCGCGTCACCGATTGCCGCGGTATTCCGAGGGGGAACATCCCGTACGTTCCCTGAACAGCTTGTTGAAATTGCGCAGCGTCCCGCAGCCGACCGTATCCGCGATCTCCCCGATCCGCATGTCCGTCTCGGTCAACAGTTCCGCGGCATGCTTTACGCGGATGCCGCTTAAGAATTTCGTGAACGTATTGCACTCTTTGGGCAGTCCGCGCGAAATGAGGCGGCACAGGTATTCGTCGCTGAGCCCGAACCGTTTGGCGACGCCGTGCAGCGTCAGTTTGTCCGTGTGATTGTTGATGACGTACGTCAGGACCTGATTCAACAGAGGATTGTACGCGCCCCTGAGCGGTTGTCCGGCCGTCTCCGTGCCGGGCGGGAGCCGTTTGCACATTTCCGAGAGCAAAAGGAAGACCGGCATGTCGGTAAATATCTTCTCATTGTCGTACGTTACGGTATCCAGGTCCCGGATATTCTCTTTCAGATAGGCAAGAACCGGAGGCGAGAGCGTGAAGACCGCGTGCTCCAGCGGGATATTCTGTACGTGCAGCCTGCTGAACGCCAGATGGGAATGCTGCACGAAAACGACCGCCGCGTCGAGGGGCGCCGCGTTCTCGTATTTGTGCGGCACCATCATCGGGACGAATACGCACTGCCCCGCCGTAATCTGCCTCGTCTGACTCCCCAGATGACAAACGGCGTCCCCTTCCCACAATACGATGAACTCGCAGTAGTCGTGGATGTGGAGATCGCAGTGCAGCGAAACGCACGGCCGGATCCTCATATACTTTTCATATTCCGGCTGTGTGGAAATGAACTCGACCATTTTCATGCAGGCGCCCTCCGAAAGATCAATTTTGTTCCTGTTTAAGACAAAATCCGTACTTGTTATTATACTATAAACGTGTTACAATAAGTACAATAAATTGTTAAAACTGTATCGCCTGCCATACGCATCCGCACCGGATCGGAGGACGACCATGAAGAACGTGTCTTTCTGGAACCGCGCCGTACGTTTTGACGACGGTCCTTTCCCTGCCCGCATGGAGATCGGCGGGCGGGATATCCTCACTTCCCCCATGCGGTTGCTCGTCGTCCGCGAGGGCAGCGCCCTGCCGTGGGCGACCGATCTCCCGATCCCGCAGAGCACGACGGACCGCGGCGAAACGTACGTGCTCCCGGCGGAGGTCCCGGACGCCAAACTGATCTGCGATACGGCGGTACGGATCGAGAACGACGGATTTTTCTGGTTCGACGTGACCTTGATCCCGCGTACAGGTCAGTATCCGCAATTCGATTCGGTCTGCCTGGAGATCCCGCTGTGCTCGGATATCTGCGACCTCATGCACGTCTTCGCGCTGGAGACCGAGATCCCGATCCCCTGCCCCGTGAGCGGTCCCTTCCCCGCGGAAAGCGTCTCGCTTCCGTTCGTTCCCTCGCTCTGGATCGGCACGGAAGAGCGCGGGTTCTCTCTCATGATGGAAAGCCCCGCCGGATGCTGGCTGCGCGATCCGCATACGATGATCGAGTGTATCCCGGAGGGAGAAACGATGCGGCTCCGGCTGCACCTGCTCGATGAGAAGCCGCCGTTCTGGTGTCCGCCGGACGACTGGGGAAACGCTCACGAGCCCGTCACGTTTTCTTTCGGCTTCATCCTGACGCCGGTCAAGCCGTACGCGAAAGTAAAAGGCTTCGATCGGGCGGTACACGTATACCTTTCCAACTTTTCGATGGAAACCATAGAAGAGTATTATAAGCTCGGGGCAAAGTATCTGGTGTTCCACGAATGCTGGTCGCTCATACAGAATTACAACTGCTGCTGTGATCCCGACAAGCTGCGCGCCGTCGTGGACTACTGTCACAGCCACGGCATGAAGGTGCTCGTCTATTTCGGATACGAGTTCTCCTCTCTGATGCCGGATTTTGCCAAAGTATTCAGGGAGTACGTCAATCAGTTCGCGCACGAAGAGGAACATTTCCGGGGGCACTGGCTGCGTTCGCCGGCGCAGAAGGACTACGTCTGCTGCTACAAAAGCGGGTATTCCCGCGTCATGCTGGAGCAGGTGGAGAACGCGATGGATACGTACTGTCTGGACGGGATCTATACGGACGGCACCGTGATCCCGCAGTGCTGCGCCAACGTCCGTCACGGATGCGGCTGGCGCGACGAGTCCGGGAAGCTCCGCGCATCGTACCCGCTCCTCGCCTATCGGGAGCACGCGAGAAAGCTGAACGATATCGTCAAAGCGAGAGGCGGGATGTGGGACGCGCATAATGGCGGCTGCTGCATCCCGGCGATCCTCGGCTTCGCCGATTCCTACTGGGACGGAGAGGCGCAGCAGGCCGTGTTCCACGACGATACGGCCGCCGTTTCCTTTGAGAATATCCGGGCGCAGTATACGGGGAAAAACTGGGGCGTTCCGTCGCAGTTCATCGCCTACGGCGACGAAAACGCGACGTTTATGAATATCAGCGCTTTCCTTCTGGTGTGCGGAGTCCCCACCCGTCCGATCGGGCTTGACGCATTGCGGGAGATCGCTCCGGTCTGGAAACGGATGGACGAGTTCGATACGGATCACGCCGTTTTTTACCCGCCGTGGGACCCGCAGGGGAAGATCCGTACCGACCGCGCGGACGTGTACGCGGGATGCTGGATCAAAGAAGGCCGCGCGCTGGCGGTGCTGTTCAACAAGAGCCGCGAGCAGGTGACCGTCGCCGTCACCTGCATGGGGCAGACCATGACCGCAAAAGCGGCGCCCCGATCCCCCGTTTTGCTTTCGTTCTGAATTATTATAAAAAAGGAGAATCAACCATGAAAACGACACTGTGCAAGCGCCTCATCGCCGCTCTCGCGGTCTTCGCGCTCTGCGCCGGCATGCTCGCGGGATGCGGCGGCGGCGAAGCGCGCGATACGGAAACGGCGCCGGCCGTCCCGACGGATCAGGTGACCGCCGCCCCCGAGCCGGATGAACCCGCCATCACCTTCATAGACAGGATCCGCCTCGCCAACGCAGCGGTGGAGGACGATCTGCCGGAATACGACGGAAACGGGCAGACGTTCATCATCGGCGGCATGGGAAGCTACAATTCCAAATATATCGACGATGAAGGCATTAACGGGGAACCGATCAACGACGCCCGATACAATCAGATCCTGGACGTGGAGAGCCGTCTCGGACTGAATATCGAACTCCAGACCTACCCGGATCCGGATTACAGCATTTCCCTGCAGGCCTTCCGGCAGCTGGTATTCGCAAACGATTCTTCCGCAATGCACCTGTTCCAGACGTGGAACACCTCCGCGGCGGAGCTGGTGGCGGACGGCTGCTTTTACGAGCTCTCGGAACTGAATAATCTGGATATCACAAAGCCGTGGTACTTCAAGGAAGAGATCGCCGAGTACGGGTACAAAGGAAACTATTGGCTTGCCACGGGATTTATCCTGCCGGACACGGTGATCGGATCCATGAGCTGCGTTTTCTTCAACAAGGATCTCGCGTCTGACAAAGGACTGGACAATTTCTACTCCGTCGTCCGGGACGGGAAATGGACCATCGATTATTTTTACAATGCGATGTCGAGCGCTTATCAGGATCTGGACGGTGACGGCAAGTACTCGGAGGGAGACGTTTACGGCGCCTATTTCCCGATTTACTCGCCTTCCCAATGGATCCTGACGTGCCTTGAGCTGCCTCAGATGTATCTGGAGAACGGCGAGCCGAAGGTGACTGTATTCGAGAAGACCGAGCAGGCGGAGATCATCTGGAACAAGCTGCGGAAGATTTACCGGGATCCTTCCCAGATACAGAAAAACTGGGATGATTCAGGCACCATCGATCCCAATCCGTGGCGTAACGGAAGAGCGCTGTTCAGCATCGGCACGCTGGCCGGTACGTCGTCGTTCCGGGATTCCGATTATCACATCGGCGTGCTGCCGGTCTTCAAGGCGGACGAATCGCAGCAGGAATACCACGCCAGTTATCTGCCGAGCCCGTTTGCGATCCCGGTTTTCGTGCAGGACGCGGAACAGTCCGCGCTCGTGATGAGCGCGATGGCCGTGGAAGGCTATAAGGACGCCGTTCCGGTCGTTTACGAACAGGTGATCAAACATAAGAACGCCGACGACTACGAATCCGGCGAAATGATCGATCTGATGCTGAACAGCGTCCGCGGCGACACCATGTTCTCCTACGGCAACAGCAGATACATATACAATCTGATGTGGTTCTGCGTCAATGAAAGAGCGGAATTCGCCTCGTACTGGGCGGAAAAGAGGGATGAAGTGCTCTCCGACATGGACGGTCTGATCGCCAAGTACAAGGATCTTCTCCCGTGACGGTATCCGACGAACGCGGCGCACCGTGCAGAGCGCGGACCGAATAAAACGAAAGTCCCGGAAACGACGTTTCCGGGACTTTTTTGAATGCGGGGCACCGCTTTCACTAAGCGGACGGCGGGGCTTTCGTTCAGCCCTGCTTCCAGCGTTCAATGACGCAGGTCGCTCTTCCGCCTTCTTCGTTCACGATCTCATAATCGCCGAACGAAGCGGGAACGACGAGCGTCTGGAATTTATCGCATTCCGCTTTATACTCGGGATTCTTCTTGGACACGAGGGTGACCTTCGATCCCACCGTGAGCGTTACCATATGCATGAACTTGCCCTCGGTGGAGTATTCGCCCTTCTTCTCGAAATGGATCCGTTCGATGTGATACGGCATCACCGAATAGCTCTTGTATCGGTCGATGTAGTATTCGGGCGTCCACTTCACTACCTCGGGCGTCGAGAGCAGGTGATCCTTCACCCACGATTCACGGCGGGTCTTTTCCATGTTCCTGCCGTGCTCCAGATGCATCTTGAGCGGCTTGCCCGTCATCGACTTCTTCTCGTCGTCCCAGGAGTGGCGCGCAAAGTCATATTCGAAGAAAGAGTACTCCGTGCCGTTGATGCTCGGGTTCGTATCCATTTCGAGGACCATCTGGTTTCCGCCGTGTCCGTGCATCGTTCCCGGCGGGATGAGATACAAGTCGCCTTCCTTGCTCTTCCAGTTCGAGATGAAGTCTTTCCAGTTCTCGATCGGCGTGACGTTCTGCGATTTCTCGCAGAGCCGTTCCCACTCTTCGGTGTCGGCGTCGTCCTTGAAGCCCATCCACGTATTCGCGCCTTCGTATGCCTCAGCGATGTAATACGTTTCGTAACGGCCGAGCGGCTCGTTGAAGTGGTCCTCCACGTACTTGCTCGACGGATGGATGTGCATGGGCATGGAGATCCGCTCCGCCGGCTGCGGCGTCGGATGCCAGCCGTCGTCCAGCCAGATATCGAGCGGGAACAGCCCCGGATACTGCCGGTCGATCAATTCGCCGACGAGTTCCCGGCCGTACTGCATCGCGTTCAGCATCGGCATGGAGATGCTTCTTTCCCCGCCGAAGTCGATCAGGATGCGGAGCTCCGGTCCGGCGATCTTGTTCCAGGCGTTGTTGGATAAGCCTTCCACGCCGTAGTCCATCTGCAGAAAGCGGTACGCGCCCCAGGGACCGGGGCTGAAGATCTTCACTTCGTGGATCGGATACTTCACAAGCGTGCGCATGATCTCGTCGTACGCTTTCTTCGGGACGAGCACCAGATCGCCCTCGAAGAAGTTCTCGACGTAGTAGTCCATGGCGCCGTACATAAAATCTTTCTGCCGCTTCAGCATGTAATAGTCGGAATAATGGTATTCCTTCCAGTTATAGTTTTCCGTCGGTTTTTTGCTGCCGAAGCTCGCCAGCTTGCCCGTCCACATATCCCACTGCACCTTCTGGTGCGTGTTGTCGACGTAGCATTTCACTTTGTAATACTTTTCCAGTTCTTTTATGCACGCCGCGACGCCGTAAACGATCACCGTCTCGCCCGAGGCGAGGACCTTTTTGAATTCCTCCACCCGTGCGGCGTCAATGATATCTTCGAGGACGCCTTTGTCGTTGACCCAGCCGAAGCCCGGATCGTCGGTGATGTACCGCGCGTTGTACGCGAGGATCGCTTCTCTCGAAACGAAAAGATCCGTCGCGGACAGAAGAGTGACTTTTCCCCCGATCCTGTCCTTCAGGGCAAGAGCGATCCTTTCATAGTCGATCCCGTACCAGCCGTCGATCGCGACGGTCTTCGCGCCGGCTTTCACCTTGTCCGCAAGGGTCCCGATCACCTTGTCCCAACCGAAGATCACCGAGTTTTTATTCTCCTCGGAGATCTTGATCCTGTTGTCCGCGTGTTTGGTCGATTCATAAACAGGCATGATTTCCACTCCTTTTAATGTGAGACCGCAGCGGGGCGGTCCCGTATGTCCCGGTACGGGCCGGATCGCGCCGACACCGCAGGCAAGGCCGGGAACATCCCGAACCTCACCTAATTATACCACGCAGGGAGCATCTTGTAAAGTGCAAATCCGAAATCCGCCGGGACTCTTCCGGCGCGAGCCGTTGACTTTCTTCTTTGGCGGTGTTATAATAACAGATAACGAACCATCCGAGGGAGGCCGCATCATGAGAAACCGTATCGTCGTCGCCGGCAACATCGTCGTTGACCGGCTCTACCCCATTTCGGGCTATCCCGACCGGGGACAGCTCACCACCGTACTCGACGGCATCGGTCAGTCGACCGGAGGCGCGGTCTGCAACGTGGGGATCGACCTCAAGCGCCTGATGCCGGACACCGGCGTTTCCGCGCTCGGACTCGTCGGACGGGACGAGGACGGGGATTTCGCCGTGAACGCCATGAAAGCGGAAGGGATGGATACTTCCCTTATCGGCCGCGTCGGCACGACCTCCTTCACCGCCGTCATGAACGACGTACGGACGAACGAACGCACCTTTTTCCAGTACCGCGGCGCGAACGCGCACTTCTCGGAAGACTCCTTCGCGTGGGACGAAGCGGAAGGAGATATCTTTCACATCGGGTACATCCTTCTGCTCGACGCGCTCGACGAAGAAGACGCGCAGTACGGCACGAAGATGGCGCGGCTGCTCTCTCACGCCAAGGAGCGCGGCATGCGTACCTCGATCGACGTGGTGAGCGAAGCGGGAGAACGCTTCTCCCGTCTCGTACCGCCCGCCCTGCGGTATACCGACCTCTGCGTCATCAACGAGATCGAAGCGGGACGGACCGTCGGCATCTCCCTCAGGGACGAGGACGGGACACTGCGCACCGACCGGATGGAAGCGGTCCTCGAAGCGCTGTTCTCGCTCGGCGTAGGCGAATGGGCGGTGATCCACTGTCCGGAAGGCGGCTTCGGCATGGACCGAAACGGGCGGCTTGCCTGCTCCGGGCGGCTCCCCCTGCCGCCCGGCTTTATCAAAGGCACGGTCGGAGCGGGCGACGCGTTCTGCGCGGGCGTCCTTGCGGCAGCGCACAGAGGGATGACGCTTTGTGAGGCGCTGCAGCTCGGCAATGCCGCGGCGGCCGTTTCGCTCGGAGCCCCCGGCGCGACCGAAGCCATGACGACGGTCGAAGGATGCCTTGATGCCGCGAAGAAATTCGGCGATCCGAAAAAGCTGAACTTCGGGAAGGAGAACTGATATGAAGCATGCCGTCATCATCGGCGCCGGGAACATAGGGCGCGGTTTTATCGGTCAGATCTTTTCGGAGGCGGGATACGAGATCGTCTTTCTCGACGTAGCGGCGTCCCTCGTCGACGCGCTGAACGCGGCCGGTTCCTATCCGCTGGAGCTGGTCGATTCCGCCTCGACGGAGCGCAGGATCATCGCGCCGGTCCGCGCCGTGAACGGACGCGACGCCGACGCCGCCGCGCGCACGATCGCGGATGCGGACGTGCTCGTTACCTGCGTCGGGGCGAAAGCGCTGAAATATATCGTCCCGAATCTTGTCGCGGGCGTCCGGCTGAGAGCGGCCGGGTCGGGAAAACCGCTGAATCTTCTGATCTGTGAGAACCTCATGGACGCGGACGCGATCCTGCGCGAATGGATCGCTCCTTTACTGACGGAAAAGGAGGCCGCCTGCCTCGGACTGGTCGAGACCTCCGTCGGGCGCATGGTCCCTCTCCCGGACAAAGAGCTTCTTGAAAAAGAGCCGCTGCTCGCGCGCGCGGAACGGTACGGATGGCTCCCTTACGACGCCGACGCCTGGCTGGGAGACGCGCCGGACGCGCCCGCTCTGATCCCCTATTCCCCGTTCCGGTTCATGGTCGAGAGAAAACTGTACGTCCACAATATGGGACACGCCGTGACCGCGTATCTCGGCATGCTGCGCGGGCATACGTTCATCGCCGACGCCATCGCCGATCCGGCGATCCGCGTCGCGGTCCGGGAAGCGATGACCGCGTCGGCGCGTGCGCTCGCCAAAAAAGACCGCGCCGATCTCGATGCGCTGATCGCGCACGGAGACGACCTCATCCGCCGTTTCGGGAACCGCGCGCTCGGCGATACCTGCGAGCGCGTCGGGGCGGACATCCCGCGCAAACTTGCCCCGACCGACCGGCTGACCGGCGCCGCGGGCTGTATCGCCGCCGCCGGGATGCGTCCCGTCTGGCACGCCCTTGCCGCCGCCGCCGCCCTTGTCCGTTACGAAAAAGAAAGCGGGGACGTGATCGTCCCCGCAGTCCGCTTTACCGAACTGACCGGCGTCGGTGAAGGCGATTATTACACCGACGCGCTCGCTTTCCATCGCCGCCTGCGCGAAGGAGCGCCGCTCGAGACGCTGATCGCGGAAGCGGACGGGATGCTGGCGCGGTACGGCGTCGTGTGAATCCCGGACGAGCTTACTCTGCCGGAGGATATTCGTTGCAGAGCAGCACCTCGGCAGGCTCGTCCTCCTCGATCTCGGCGAAGCGCGGCTGTTTCTCATAGAAACGGTTATCCGTCGTATCGTCGTTCACCATGGACACCTCGCCGACGACGACGTCGCCGCCCTCGCCCCAGAAGCTGTGGTACAGATACCGCTGCATCGTAATGGATTCGCCCGGCGCGAGATACAGAACGGTGCCGGGAGCGACCTGACGCGTGATGCCGTCCGTCGTCACCGGGACGGGGCGATCGGAAAGCCCCTCGTTTTCGTCCGCCATCCAGACCTGCACCGCAAGACGCGCGCCGCCGCGGTTGATGATGTCCTCCATCTTGTTCCAGTGGAAATGGAGAGGAGTGACCTGCCCTTTTCGCACGAGCATGATCTTCTCGGCGTAGGTCTTGCTGTCCGGATCGCCGAGTTTTCCGTTCCGGATGGTGACGAGCTGAAGACCGGTCTTTAAAAAATCCCCGGATCCGAAATCCGTGATGTCCCATCCGAGCATCCTCTCCCGGATCTCGTCGTACTCGTGTCCGAGTTTTCTCCAGTCTTCCGCTTTCAGATCGCAGAAGGGGGGAAGGCGGAACGAAATGCCGTTCAGCGCCTCCCGGAATTCCCTGATATAGCCGTTGATCTCAGAACGCTTCATGGCGCAGTACTCCTTCTATGATAAAAAATCGGCGGCAGCCGCCGAAGCCGACGGATCCTTTGGCATGACTATTTCGGATCGGACCGCCGGTCGGATCGCGCGTATCGCCTTTTCCGCCAAATCATTATAGCATATACGGTCTGAAAAATCAATAGCGGTCCGATACGGAATTTCCCGAGAGGCTCGCCTCGCCCGCCCTGCCGACGCCCGGAACGGGGGAACGGTCCCGCACGGCGCGGGAAACGCGGCGCCATCGGAGCGTCGGGAACCGGAAAACGGCTTGAAAAATCAGCGGCGGGACGCTGCCGCGGGAAAGAAACGGGAGGAACTCCCCCATGAAACTTGTTGTGATGACGGATCTCGAGGGCGTTGCCGGCGTGATCAACACGACCGACTGGATCTATCCGCAAAGCAGATATTACGAAACGGCAAAGGAACTCCTGACGCGCGAGGTGAACGCCGCGATCGACGGCTTTTTCGCGGCCGGTGCGGACAAGATCGTCGTGGTGGACGGTCACGGACGCGGCGGCATCAACGGCGTTCTGCTCGATCCCCGCGCCGAGCTGCACAGGGGATGGGGGAAAGGTCCGTATCCTCTCGGCTACGATTACGGCTACGACGCCGCGGCGTGGGTCGGTCAGCATCCCAAGGCGGGGACCCCGTACGGGCATATTTGCCATACGGACGATTTCAACGTGATCGACTGCACGATCAACGGGATCTCCGTCGGTGAATTCGGGCACGCGGTGTTCCTCGCGCAGCAGTACGGCGTCGCGCCCATATTCGCTTCGGGATGCGAGGCCTTCACAAAGGAAGCGCAGGACCTGGTACCGGGGATCGAGACCGTCGCGGTCAAGCGCGGCCTCATGGAAGGCTCCGGCGACGAGTGCAATGTCCGCGAATACGAGGTGCGGAATTGGGCGGCGATCCATAAGCATCCCGAGGTCGCCAGACGACTGATCCGCGAAGGCGCCGAACGCGCTTTGCGGCGCTGGCTGGATGCCCCGGAGACTTTCCGTCCGACGAGGATCAGTCCGCCGTTTACCATGACGTACAGATTCCGTGATACCGACGAAAAAGCCGCGTATGAGAAAACGGTTACGCACCCGTCGGATCTCGCCGCCATGATGAATATATGACCGTGCGTGCTCTTTTTCCCCCGGACGCGGCTCTATCCGGCGGGACGAGCCGCGTCGTAAAACGTTTTCGGCATCCTTTTCTTTGTGCGGCGTAACGGATGGCTTCAGAACAGGCGGCGGCAGGGGTGCAGACTCCTCCGGCTGCCGTTCGGCGGCAAGGAAAGGAAGCCACGATGGGGCGATGCCCCGATACTTTTTCGCGGAGGAAACGGCGGACGTGCCGTTTGAGGTACAATGAACGTCTTGACCTTCGAGGACATTCTTTCCCGCGACGGCACTCTGGTGTACAGGACCCGCGGAGTGAGCATGGAACCTATGCTGCGGCAGAACAGGGATCTGGTGGTCATCCGGGTGCCTTCTTCCCGTTTGAAGAAATTCGACGTGGCGCTGTACCGGCGCGGCAGGGAGTACGTGCTGCATCGGGTGATCAAGGTCTGCGACGGCCATTATCTGATCCGGGGCGACAACACCTACGCCGTCGAGACCGTGCCGGACTCCGCCGTGATCGGTGTGCTGACGGGATTCCAGAGAAAAGGAAAAGAGCATGACGTCGGCGAACGGAGCTACCGGCTCTACGTTCGGCTATGGCATGCCCTCTACCCGCTGCGCCATGCGTACGTCCGTTTTCGCCGCTTTGCCGTGCGCGCAGCCAAAAAGCTCGGCGTCCTGCCTTATCTGAAGCGCGTACTGAAGAAAGGGAACGCCAAAGGACAGTGATCCGCGGATCTCAAAAGAAGAAAGACCGTTTCGGCACGAACGGACCGTGCGGTCCGCTGCCCGGCGGGATCGCCGAGCGTCTATGATCGCTTTTTCATCCCCCCGCAAAACAGCGCGGCGGAGCCAATCTGCTCCGCCGCGCTTTGCTGTCGGATCATTGCTTTTTCCTGTCAGCGGCCGAGATCTCTGACGCGCACGCCGCGCGCGGCGAGATGATCGCGCGCCCGTTCCAGCTCTTCCGGCGTCGGGATCCAGTCCTCGCGCCCGTCGTCCGCCTCGCCGAGCAGCCGCCGCTTCGCGCCGCCGTACGGATGATACGGCAGCAGCTCCGCATACCGGCAGTGCCGCAGTTTCGACCACAGTTCCGCGATAGCAAGATAATGAGCCTCTTCCGTATTCACGCCGCGGAGTAGGATGCACCGCAGGACGCTCTGCGCGCCGCGCGCGTCCGCCTCGATCAGAGCGCGCATGAGCGGCAGACCGGACACGCCGGTGTTCTCCCGGTGCCGCGCGTCGTCGCCGTCCTTGAAATCCCAAAGGAGCAGATCCGCCGCCTCCGCCAGAGCCGGGACGTATGCCGGATCAAAGCACCCGCACGTCTCGACGGCGGTGCCGATACCGCGATCTTTGCACATCCGGAGCAGCCGCAGCGCCGCTTCCGGCTGTGCCATCGGCTCGCCGCCGGACAGCGTGACGCCGCCCTCCTCGCCGTAGAACGCCCGGTCCCTCTCGACGACGGCGAGCACTTCCTCCTCCGTCATCTCCCGCATCGCCTGAAAGAGCGCGCCCGTCGGGCACGCCGCGGCACAAAGCGCACACGCCGTACATTCCGTCCGGTCGTACACGTGTCCGTCCGCGCCGACGCGGTGCGCGCCGACCGGGCACGCCGCCGCGCACGCGCCGCATCCGATACAGCGCGCGGCGTCGTACAAAATCTGCTGAGAGGCGCTCTGTGTCTCCGGGTTGTGGCACCAGCGGCAGCGGAGCGGACAGCCCTTGAAAAATACCGTCGTGCGCACGCCGGGGCCGTCGTGCATGCAGAAGCGCTGGATCTCCGTAACACGCATCTCAGCGTCCCTCTTTCGCGTACTGCGCGATCACCATGTCCTGCCATTCCTTATTGAGCGTGACGAACCGCGCGTTCCAGCCGGAGACGCGGACGGAAAGCGTCTGATACGACGCGGGATCCTTCTGCGCCGCAAGCAGGACGGCCGCGTCCGCGACGTCCGGCTGCATGAAATACCCGCCGAGCGCGACGAACCCGCGCAGAAGCGCGACGAGCGCCGCCAGCCCGTCCTCGCCCCGCACGTCGGAGGGGAGGAGCCGGATATCGAGCGCCGCGCCGGTCACCATGCGGCGCAGATCCGCCCGGCAGTAGGAGCGGATGATGCCGGTCGCGCCGCGGAGATCCGTCCCCGGCGTCGGGGAGGCGTTCGCGGCGAGCACCTCGCCCGCATGCCGCCCGTGCGGCGCGGCGAGCCGCCCCTTCGACCATTCGAGCTGCCGCCCGAAGGTGCTGACGCCGGCGGGGAAACGGAAGCCGCACCGCCCGTTCATGCCGTCGCACGCGTCGGCGAAATCGTCAAGGATCCGCGCGGCGACGGCGTCCGCCTCTTCGTTATCGCAGCCGTAGTATTCGTAGTGATGGAGCATGTACTGCCGCAGCGGTTCCTCGCCCTCCCAGTTATTGCGCAGGACGGTGAAAAATTCGCGCAGCGTGAGTTTCCTGTCGTCGAAGACGGCCTTCTTGATCGCGTAGAGGCTGTCCGCCGTGTCGGCGAGACCGCCGAGATGCGGCGATCGGACGTTGTACACCGCGCCGCCCTCGAAATAGGAGAGCCCGCGCGCGATGCAGTCCCGCTCGAAGAGCGAGACGACGGTGCACGGCATCTGCGGCTTCCAGCCCCAATCGCCGCCCGGGACGTCCGCATACCAGAACGCCGCCTCGTATGACCGGCAGATCTCGGTCACGCGCGCGGTCAGGTCCGCCTTGAAGCGCGCGTACAGGCTCTCGAAATCCGGGAAATCGACGTCCTCCGCGTAATCGCGCAGCGTCTGATGCTGCAGGATCCCCAAGGCGTCGAAGGGGATGTACTGGAAGCACGTCGCGCCGGGCACCTGCACTTCCCAGCAGCCGTCGTTGCCGAAAGCGCGCGCCTCGCGCAGTTCGTAGCCGTACTTCGTCAGCGCTTCAATCACGAGATCCTCGTTGTACACGGCGAGGATCCCGCCGCCGAAGCGCATGACCTCCGCCACGCGGCGCAATAGCGCCGGGTCCGTCTTTCGGCTCAGACGCACTGTCGTCGGGAAATCGCTGATGCCGAGCTCCTCAAGCACGTCGAGCGTCAGCCACGTCACGGCGTTCACGACGTCGCGTCCGTCCTCATCGATCCCGCCGAGCAGGATGTTCTGATAGTGCTGCGCGTCGCCGCTGCCGTAGTTTCCGCCGCAGATCCACTCGCAGCCCTTGATGAAGAAGTGCGCAAGGAGTTCCCGCGCCTCGTCCATCGTCAAAACGCCCGCTGCGAGATCCGCCTCCAGATACGGACCGAGCAGCACGTCGAGCCGCCCGATCCCCGGCCAGTTGCCGCACAGGCGAACGAACGCAAACGTGAACCAGACGCTCTGCAGAGCCTCGCGGAAGTTCCGCGCCGGCTCCTCCGGCACGCGGCGCAGCACGGCGAGGTTATCGGCGAACTCCGGCCTTCCCTCCAGCGCCTCCAGATACCGGCGGTGCCAGACGGAAAAACTCTCAAGGCACGAGACGCAGCTTCTCGCGAACGGTTCCCGTTCCGTGCCGGTATAGCGGGCGAGCGCCTCCTGCGCCTCCGCACGGAGTCCGCGCAGACCCTTCTTCAGCACGACGCCGAAATCGAGCGTCAGGTGGCTGACGCTGCTGCAGATCGCCGCGCCGTTTCGCACGGCGGGGACCTGATGCCCGATGGCACGTCCGAGCGTGGCGGCGCCGCTGAGCTTTTCCCCCTCGCAGAGCCGGATCGGCGCCGTTTCCGCGATGCGCGCGACAGCGGCGTCGTACCGTTCGAGCGGCGTCATTTCATCGAAGCCCTCCGCGTCGTCGAGCGACACGTCCATGACTTTTCTCGTGTCCTGTCCGTATTTATGGCGGAGCGAGTCCCATGCGAACGCGCGCGTCGCTTCGCTCAGCCGCACGGGGCGTTCAAGCCCGTTCGGTGCGTCGAAGGTCATAGTGCCTCCTCCATGATTCAAGGATCGTATTTCTGTTGAACCGCAACGTCGCGTATGCGGCGGATATCCCCTTCGTTTACTGAAATCCAGTATAGCACACCGACGGAATTTTGTCAACTGAAAAACGTCCGCGGCACCGCCGCAGGGACGGCCGCCGGGAGACCGCGCTCTTGCCGGGCATTCGAGAAGCGGTCTTCAGATGCGGCCGGTCATTTTCCGACCGCAGAAAGCAGGAGAGAGGGCGCATTCTTCCCTCAAAGGTATTGACAAATCCCCGGCAGTGTATTATAATTATCGTTACATAACGAGGATTATAAATGAGGATCTGTGCATGCCGCCGAAGACGAGGATCACGAAGGACATGATCATAGACGCCGCCGTTGCCGCCGCACGGCAAAACGGTTATGAAAACGTCAATGCAAGAACAGTCGCCGAGATGCTGCACTGCTCCACGCAGCCGGTGATGTATCACTTCGCCACGATCGAAAGCCTGAAACGGGCGGCCTATGCAAAGGTCGACCGGATGCACACGGAGTTCCTGATGGACGTCCCGCCCGATCGGGATCCGATCCTGGGGATCGGTCTGAACTACATCCGCTTTGCCGTGGAAGAACCGCAGTTGTTCCGTTTTCTGTTTCAATCCGGATATGCAAAGGAAAACGATCTTCTCGACATGATCGATTCCGAAGAACTGCGGCCCGTCATTGCCGCTGTGCGGGAAAACGCCGGACTCGATCCGAAACAGGTAAAAGAGGTGTTTCTGACCGTCGCGCTCTTTGCTCACGGATATGCAAGTATCCTTGCAAACAATTCTATGGAATACAATGAAACTTTGATCGCCGGGCATCTCGAACGCGCCTGGATCGGCGCGGTGCTCGCCGCGGAACGGGAGGATGGACAATGAGAGTGATCGTACACGATCTGGATCGCCGCTATGACGGCATGTTGGAAGGAAAGTGCGGCAGAATGATCGCGGCGGACGGAAAGTACGCCCCCTGCCAGGGCTGCTTCGGCTGCTGGACCAAGCATCCCGCGGAATGCAAAATGAAGGATACGCTGCGGCAGGTCTGCCGGATCGTCGGGCAGGCGGACGAGCTCGTGATCGTTACGAAGAACCTGTACGGTGAGTACAGTCCCGCCGTGAAAAACGTGCTCGACCGTTCCATCGGGACTTCCACCCCGTTCAGCACGTACCGGGGCGGGCAGATGCACCATACGCTGCGCTACGGAAAGCACGACCTCTGGAAGGTGATCGTCTACGGGGATATCACGGAAGAAGAAAAAGCCACCTTCCGCTATCGCGCACAGCGCAATGCGCTCAACGACGGCTTTGCGAGATCCGAAGTGCTGTTCCTTTCGGACCCCGCGGAATTGGAGGCGGTCTTATGAAAACGGTATTCATCAACTGCAGCCCGAAGAAACGCTTCTGCGCCTCCGCGTATTTCCTCGCCTTGCAGCGGATCTTCGTCGGAGGAAAGAAAGTGACGGAAATACTGCGTACCCCGGCGGATCACAGCCGCATTCTGGATCAGCTCAGGGACGCGCAGGCGGTCGTGTTCGGTCTGCCGCTCTACGTGGACGGCATCCCCTCCCACGTTCTGCGGTTCATGGAGCAGATGGAAGCGTTCTGCAGGGAAAACGACCTGCACCCGAACGTGTACTGCGTCGCCAACAACGGCTTCATCGAAGGGCGCCAGAACGAACCGCTGATGCAGAGTTTTGAACACTTTTGCCGCCGCGCCGGTCTGACGTGGGGCGGCGGCGTAGGGATCGGCGGCGGCGTGATGCTGAACGTGACCCGGATCCTCTTCGCGGTGGACATTGCGCTTTTGCTCGTGAACACCGTGCTGAGCGCCGTCCATACCGGGAATTTCTTCCCGAAGGACGCGTGGATCAGCTTCGGAGAAAACGCAGCGCTCCTTCTGTACTTCAACCTCGGCGTGCTGTTTTATCTCGCCCGCATGGGATCCTCCATTCGCAAAGGTACTTTCTTCGGGAAGAAGTACACGCGGATCCTGGTCCCGTCGTTCCTCTTCATTCTGTTCGCGGATATTTTCTTTATCATCATTTCCCTTATCGAAGGCGGTCTCTTCCGTGGCTGGCTGTCAAGAAAGAACATAGAGGAATGACGGCACAGAGGATATGCCGAAAAAAGAGGCGGTATCAAATGCTGTGGGTACAGCGGATGAACAACATCCGGGACAGGGCAATAGAGATCGTAAATCACAACCTGATTTACGCATAAGGTATCGGGCGGCGGGGAGCGATCCCCGCCGTTGCTGTTAGAGAGGTATTGCGCCATATGCTATAATGCACTCACATTGGTATAAATTATTCTCTCTTTTCCCAACGATTTGGCATCCTCAATCGTATTAGTA
>JAEEYP010000106.1 GCA_016288155.1 Clostridiales bacterium
CCTTTTTCGAAAAACCTGACTGCTTTGATTTTCATCAGAAATATCCTCCTTATTAGTAAATCCCGATTTGTCGATATGATTCTTTCCCACCGGGCAAAGCTTTTCTACTGAAAACGGGGCTGGAATGTTGCTTCCAACCCCGTACATGGCGGAGGGAGTGGGATTCCTCGCCTGCGGGCGAGCCGGGGCTCGGCTCTGAAGCGCCCCCGGCGCTTCATTCACTCCCTCGCCCTTCGAATCCCTTCGTTTCGTACCAAAACAAAATCCGCCCCACCGGGACGGACTTTGTTTTGGCGGAGGGAGTGGGATTCGAACCCACGTGAGATTGCTCTCAAACTGATTTCGAGTCAGCCCCGTTATGACCGCTTCGATATCCCTCCGTATTTGATTGTGGAGCGTTTCACTTACGCAGCAGACCGACGTACGTCTCAGCCTCCCGAAACGCTGCGTACAGTATACCATATTTCCGCGTGAAATGCAATATCTTTTTCAAAATTCCCCGCCGTATGCGCCGTGCGGCCCTCTTCCCTCCACATGGAACGGCGTCCCCGCCGTCAGGCGGGAACGCCGATTGCCGGTGTCAGTCGAGACCCGGTGCGGAAGTCTCCTCCGCGACCTTGCCGCTCATGACGCGCCGGATGTTCTCCTCGTGCTCTTCTTTCGTTTTGGCGAACAGCGAACGGGTAGAGGACGCCGCGACAAAGTAGTAATAATCCGTATCCGCCGGATAGAGCGCGGCACGGATCGCACTGGCGGAAGGATTGGCGATCGGTCCGGGCGGCAGTCCCTGATGCGTGTACGTATTGTACGGACTGTCGTAGCTGAGATCCGCCCCGGTCAGATTGACGCGGACGCCCGTGTCGTGCTGGATGGCGTAGACGATCGTGGCATCGCTTTCGAGGCACGGATATAGGGCGGGACGGCGGAGGCGGTTGTTGAATACCGAAGAAATATCGAAGAACTCCGCCGGAGAGCCGGCCTCCTTCTCGATCAGGGAGGCGATGATGAGCATCTGATCCACCGTATAGCCGAGTTCCTTTGCTTTCTGGGCGTAGGAGGAAACGAACACCTGATTGAAGCGTTTGAGCAGGCGATCGATGACGACCTCCTCCGAGGAAGCGTTGTAGAATTCATACGTATCCGGGAAGAGATACCCGTCGAGCCGGTAGAAGCGCCCCTCCGGGATGCCGTTTTCCTCGAGCTCGTCGAGGAACCAGTAATCGAAATCGTAATTGTTGATGACGTCGACGTACCCCTCGCGGGTGCCGATTCCCCGGCTGACGAGCAGATCGATGATCTCGTCCGTCGTGTAGCCCTCGGGGATGGTGATGCGCGAGGTACCGCTCGGCTTCCTCGGCTTGAAGGAGGCGAGCAGCTCGTCATAGTTCATGGAGGGGGTAAGCGAATACGTCCCGGCGAGGAACTGCCCGTCGTCCTTTTTGAACTCCGCGTACAGCTTGAAGATCTTCGGGTATTTTATGATATTGTTCTCCGCCAGGATCGTGCTGACGTCGTTCAGCGTTGCATATTCGGGGACGGTGATCTCGACGGCGGCGGTATCCTTGACGAAGGCGTAGATATCGTTCCCGACGAGGATGATGAAAACAGAGAGGAACACGGATATGACGATCACGGCGACGATATAGGTGATCGCCTTCAGGAGGCTGATGAGCGTATTGCCGCCTTCGCTTTCCTCCGGTTCCTCCGTCTCTTCGCTCGTCCGCTTCGGCACGGGAGTGCGGATGCTGCTGAGCTGCGTGGCGGCGGCATCCGCCGCGGAGGTACTGTGCGTGATATCCGTGACGCGCGTGGGCGCGCCGACGTCCCGCCGTAAACGCGCGGGAGTAACGGACGCCTGCTGATACGGGATCATCGCCGGAGGAACGGTCGCGCGGGGCGTCTCCGCGGAATGGACCGTTGCTGAAGCCGACCCGCGCTGCGCGGTCTGCGGCTTGGCTGCCGTACGCTGTGCGGTCTGCGGCTGGGCTGCCGTGCCCTGCGCGGATTGCGGCTGGGCTGCCGTACGCTGTGCGGATTGCGGCTGGGCTGCCGTGTGCTGTACGGTCTGCGGCTGGGCCGACGTACGCTGCGTGGATTGCGGCTGTGCCGCCGTACGCTGTACGGATTGCGGCTGCGCCGACCCACGCTGTGCGGATTGCGGCTGGGCTGCCGTACGATGTGCGGATTGCGGCTGTGCCGCCGTACGTTGCGTAGATTGCGTCTGGGCTGCCGTATGCTGCACGGTCTGCGGCTGCGCCGCCGTACGTTGCGTAGATTGCAGCTGGGCTGCCGTATGCTGTACGGTCTGCGGCTGCGCCGACGTACGCTGTGCGGATTGCGGCTGCGCCACCGTACGCTGTGCGGATTGCGGCTGGGCTGCCGTACGCTGTGCGGTCTGCGGCTGTGCCGCCGTACGCTGTACGGATTGCGGCTGCGCCGACCCACGCTGTGCGGATTGCGGCTGGGCTGCCGTACGCTGCGCGGTCTGCGGCTGTGCCGCCGTGTCCTGTGCGGATTGCGGCTGCGTGCCGGAGCCCCGGCTGTCCCGCATCCGGGCACGGAGTTGTCCCGCGTTTACCGGTGCGGCGGCTCGCCTTCGCTTCTCGGCGAGCAGCGCCTCGTTGTCCTCGCCCGGCGCGGCGGAGGTCTCGTGATATTCCTGATTGTTATCCATTTTTATAAGAGTACCCTTTCAAGGTGCGGCAAAATCAAAGTTTCAGCAGCGTGAGCACGGCGAACGCCGCGGCGTACACGATAAACGGCGGTGCGGCAAGCGCCTGCAGGATACCCGCGCTCTCCCCCGGCTTCCGGCGGCGGACGTACGGCGCAGGGACGGCCTCCTCCCCGTATCCCTTGTAGATCCGCTGTGCCTCGTTGAAAAACAGGATCAGCACGACGAACAGAACGAGCACGAGCAAAAACACGAGCAGCGCGCCGCGTCCCCCTGCCGCCGCCGACGATCTCCCGATGATCCGGTCGATCCACAGCGCCGCGACGTTGTTGAGCGAATGGGCGATCATCGGCGCAAGGACGGAACGGGTCGCGTACAGAAGCAGCGCGAGCAGGATCCCGCAGTACAGATACGCCGGAAACCGGCGGAAGCTGAGGTGCATCATGGCGAACTGCACGGCGCTGACGCACACGGCGAACGGCACGCCCACGGATTCGTACTCAGCGACGATGACGGAACGGAACAAAAACTCCTCGAGCACCGCGGGAAGGATGCAGAAGGCGAGCACGGTCGGGAAAAGATCTTCTCCCGCCGTCTGCGCCGCCGTCTGCGCGCCGTCCGGGAACGCGGCGAGGATCCCGATATTGATGAGCGCACTGCCGACGATCATGGCGGCGAGCGCCAGAAACAGCAGATAGAAGTGCGTCGGCACAAACAGACGGAGCCGGAGCCTCCGGGTAAAATCCGCGCCGCGGAAACGGCAGTAGAACAGCGCGGGCAGCGCGTAGACCGCGAGTTCGAGGATCGCGACGGACAAATACGGATCCGTATTCCATCCGAGCCGTTCGTACGGGATGCGGTCGGCCAGCGTCTGCAGCGCCAGGACGGCAAGCAGCAAAAGCGGCGCCGCGAACGTGCTCTTAATTCTCACCGGTCACCTTCACGCCCTTTTCCGTCAGGAGGATGTCCACCGAGACGTCGAAGCGGCCGCGCGGCACCGTCGGCAGGATATAGTCGCTGTAGACCACGCCGAGCGTACAGCCGGAGAAGTGAGAGAGATACCGGTCGTAGAAACCCTTGCCGTACCCCAGGCGGTACCCGGCGCGGTCATACACCAGTCCGGGGACGAAGCAGACGGCGCTGCGCTTCTCGTTGATCGGATCGTACACGGGCGCGTCGGCGGGCGGCTCAAGGATGCCGTAGGCGTCCGGCGTCAGTTCGTCCAGCGACCCGACCGTGTGATACTCCATGGAATGCGCGGCGGTATCGCAGCGGGGGAAAGCGATCCGCTTGCCGCGGTTCAAAGCCTCGCGCGCGACGTCGTAAATATCGATCTCATTCTTCATCGCGGCATACAGAAGCACGTACTCCGCGAAACGGAAACTCACGAGCGAAAGAGCGGCGCGGCAGATCGCCGCGTCGCGGCGTTTCTTCTCCTCCGGATCCATCGCCGCGCGGCGCGCGGAGTACTCGGCGCGGATATCGTCCTTCTGCTTTCGGATTATGTTCATCATGCAAGAACCGCGGCGCCGAGTTCTCCCGCCGCCGCTTCTCCTTTCAGCGCGGAGACGAGCGCGAGCGCAAACGGGAGCGCGGCGCCCATCGCCTGACCTGTAATGATCTTTCCGTCACGGACGGCGTGCTCCGCGAGCACTTCGGCTCCGTCCAGATACTTTTCAAATCCCGGATAACACACGGCGCGTTTCCCGCGCAGAAGCCCCCGGCGTCCGAGGACCATCGGCGCGGCGCAGATCGCCGCGATAAACGCTCCGCGCTCCGCGGCGGCGGCGAGGAACGCATCGACGAGCGGCGACGCGTCGAGATTCTTCGTTCCGGGCATCCCGCCGGGCAGCACGACCATCTCCACGTCCGTCCGCGCGAGCATTTCCCGCGCCTCCGCGGCGTCGACGTCGGCGGTCACTTCGATCCCGTGCGAGCCCTTTACCGTTTTGCCTGTCACGCCGACGGTCGTGACGGCGACGCCGGCGCGGCGCAGAAGATCGACCGGCGTCAGCGCCTCGATCTCCTCAAAGCCTTCTGCCAGAAACAGATATACCATACTCTCTATCCTTCCCTTTCCCGAATGATTCGTTCCCGTATGACTGCGCTCAGCGGTCTCACCGCGGCGTCCGGATACCGTTCACTCCCAAAGCCCCAGCGGCTCAAGCGCCTCGAAGACGCGCCGCTCCACCTCCGGGATCAGATACGGATCTTTTCCGTCGGTGCAGTCGAGCGTGATCCAGCCGAGGGCGTCCGCCGCGTAATGCATCGCGTCGTAGCAGCGGCGAAGGTACGCCGCGTCCGCCTCGTGGATATCCTGCGCCGCGCCGGTCTTTTCGCTGCGCGCCACGATCAGCCTGTGCGATATCTCCGGCTCCATGGAGAGCGCGACGACGGCGTCCGGTCTCGGCAGTCCGAGGCGGCAGAACTCAAGATCCGACAGCCACGAGAGAAACCCGTCCCACTCCTCGCGGGGAAGCTTCGGAAGCTGATGGCAGGCGTTCGCCGTCGTGTAGCGGTTCGCGATCAGCACGGTCTCCGGATCGAGATGATCCTTCTTCCAGTCCGTGACGTAGGTGACGTACCGGTCCGCGGCGAAAAACAGAGACGCCGCGTAGGCGTTCGCGGAATCCGGCGAGGAACCGAGCCCGCCGTTCAGGTACAGACGCACGAGCGCGGAACTTTCCGATTCGTAGCGCGGGAAGCTGAGAAGCCGCACGCGCTTCCCTGCCGCGCGCAGTCTGTCCGTGAGAAGCTGCGCCTGCGTGCTCTTGCCGGAGCCGTCCAGCCCCTCGATCACGATCAGCCGACCCATGAGCGATCCCTCCTCCCGCCGCGCGGCGGCGTCAGTAATCCGTGCCGCGCGCGACCATTTCCAGATATTCTTCCTTTGTGATGCGCACCTCGCGCGGCTTCTGTCCGTCCGGCGGGGTCACGTAGCCGAGCTGTTCCATGCGGTCGATCAGCTTCGCCGCGCGTCCGTAGCCGAGCGACAGCCGCCGCTGGAGGAGCGACGTGGAGATCTTCCCGCTCTCGACGGCGAGCTCGACGGCGGGACGGAGCATCGGATCCTCTTCCGCCTCGCTCTCCCCGTCCTCCGGACCGGCGGCGCCCTTCTTGCCGGCGGCGATGGCGGCGGCGTTGCGTTCCACCTGCTCGATCGCGCCCGTATCGTACGCGGCGGCGCCGTTGTGCTCGTGGATGAAGGAAACGACCTTCTCGACGTCCTCTTCGGAAACGTACGCGCCCTGCACGCGCACCGGCTTATCCGACCCGACCGGGCTGTAGAGCATATCGCCCCGTCCGACGAGGTTCTCCGCGCCGGGTCGGTCGATGATCGTCCCGGAATCGACGCGGGAGGAGACGCGGAACGCGATCCGCGAGGGGAAATTCGCCTTGATGAGGCCGGTGATGACGTCCACGGACGGCCGCTGCGTGCCGATGATGAGATGCATCCCGGCGGCGCGCGCCTTCTGCGCGATCCGGCAGATCGGCTCCTCGACGTCCTTGCGCGCCATCATCATGAGATCCGCCAGCTCGTCGATCACGATGACGAACTGCGGCAAAAATTCATACTGCGGATCGTCCTTCGTGACGGAATTGTAGGTCTTGATGTCGCGGACGCCGACCTCCTCGATGAGGCTGTAGCGGCGCTCCATCTCGGAGACCGCCCACGTCAGCGCCCCGGCGGCCTTCTTCGCGTCGCTGACGACGGGCATGTACAGATGCGGGATCCGGTTGTACATGCTGAGTTCGACCTTCTTCGGGTCGATGAGGATCAGCTTGACCTCGTCCGGCTTCGCCTTGTACAGAAGGCTGACGATCAGGCTGTTTATGCAGACGGATTTGCCCATGCCGGTCGCGCCGGCGATGAGCAGATGCGGCATCCGCGCGATGTCCAGATAGATGTTCGAGCCGCCGACGTCCTGGCCGAGCGCCGCGTTCAGGCGGCTCTTGGAGGCGGCGAAGGACGGATTCTCGATGAGCGTGCGCAGATAGACCGTCGCGGCGTTCTTGTTGGGCACCTCGATGCCGACGACGTTCTTCCCCGGCACGGGCGCTTCGACGCGGACGCCCGCCGTCGCCAGATTGAGCGCGATATCGTCCACCAGATTGGCGATGGAGCGCACGCGCGTCCCCGGCTCCGGCTGGAGCTCGTAGCGCGTGATCGTCGGACCGCGGCTGACGTTGACGATCTTCGTCTTGACGCGGAAATCGTCCAGCGTCCGCACGAGCTTCGCCGCGTTGTCGCGCAGCTCGTCGGCGAAATTGTCTTCCTTCGTTTCCTCGTCCGGCGTCAGAAGATCGATCGGCGGGAATACGTATTCCTGCGTCTCCGGCTGCGGTTCCGGCTCCTTCTTCGACGGCGCGGGCTGCGCCGTTCCGCCGGGAACCAGCGTCTCGGTGAGCTGTCGGCGCTGGACGGAGAGTTCGATCTCCGCGTCGGCGTTCTCCGTTCCGTCGTCGTCCGGATCGTACAGATCGTTTAAGCGGCGGACGAGATCCTCGTCGGATGATTCGGTGAAGATCTTGCTCAGATCGAGGTCTTCCTCCTCCATTCCGTCGATCGCCGCGTCGCCGTCCGAGACGGACGCGATCGGCGCCACCGTTTCCGTTTCCGTTTCATACCACGGCAGATCGCCGTCTTCACCGTTCTGTTCGCCGTCGGGCAGTACCTCGTCCTTCGCGTCCGCACCGTCCTGCGCGGAAGGATCATCGGTCTCCTCCCAACCATCTGCGGACCCTCTGCGGGCATTCAGTTCCCGCGTGTTGCGCATGACCTCCTGAAAGATCTTCTCGTCGATCACGCCTTCCGTCTCCTGCGCGCCGGAGGCGGCGGCAGAACGTTCCTTCTCGGGAGGCCGCTTTTGTTCTTCTACCGTATCTTCATCGGCGTCTTCATCGACGTCCAGGTCGCCGAAATCCCCGCGGCGGCGCTTCGCGGTCAGCGGCATCTGCTCGGGCAGACGCCATTTCCCGGCGTCCGCCGGCTGCGCCAGCTGACGCTCCTTCTGCTGCTGCCGGAGCTGCGCGCGGCGCTCTTCCTGCTCTTCGAGCCGCCGGCTGCGGTATTCCGCCGAGCGTTCGCGGGAGGCGCGGAAACGGTTCGAGAGGCTGAGCCACAGTCCGCGCGGAGTGATCCCGAACATGAGGAGCGCGAACAGGAAAAGAACGGCGATCAAAAGCACAAGGGAAAGGATGCGGCCGAACGCGCGGTACGCCGCCTCGCCGAGGATCCCGCCGACGGCGCCGCCGCCGACGCGGGAAAGCCCCGCCTCGTACAGCGCGCCGGGCGAGAAGGTATGCGGTCCGTCCGTGAAGAAATGCATCATCGCGGCGCCGGCAAGAAACGCCATGACGAAACAGAAGCATTTCCACACGGTCATCCCGTTCTCATAATCGGATCTCCACAGAAAGGCGCCGAGCAAAAGATAGATCGGGATCGTATACGCCGCGCCGGAAAACAGTCCGAAGAGCACGCCGCGCAGTCCGTCGCCGATGAAGCCGACGCTCGGAGCGAGAAGGCATACGGCGAGGAACACCGCCGCGACGGCGAGAACGAACGGAAAGATCTGTACCCACAGTCCCGCCGGACGGCGGGCGGGCTCGGACGGCGTCTCCGCCGCGGCGGATTTCTTTTTTTTCGCCGCGGTCTTCACCGTGCGTTCCGCCGACGTCTTTTTGACGGCGGCGCTTTTGGAAGCGGCAGCGCTGCGGCGGGAGGACGGGGCGGACCGGGTCTGCTTTTTGGATTTGGAATCAGTCGACATAGATGCTGCTCCGCCGCGGCGGAAGCGTCCTTTCTTCTGAGATCGTGCGGCGGCGCCCGCGTGCCCGCAGATCGGAAAAACGCGCGCCGCCCGCCTATACTACTATAGTATACCAAATATTCCGATAAAAAACAAGAGGCATCACGCACATACTTTCCGCGCGCGCGGACTTTTCTGCGATTTCACGCGCCGCCCGCCTCCTTTTGGCGCCGACCGGGCGGAAAAACGAAGGATTTTACAAATAATTTGGATTTCTTCTTTACAAACGTCTTCCGGTATGATATAATATTCCACGGTTGTGCCGCTGACCCGGTTCGCGGATCTATGGCTTCTCAAAGAAGCGTCTTCACCCGCCGCTTACTGAGTCACACGGCCGATACATTTATTTTTGAGGTGAAAACCATGGAAAAGGAAATCAAGCAGCAGATCATCGACCAGTACAAGACGCACGAGGGCGACACCGGTTCTCCCGAGGTACAGATCGCCGTTCTGACTTACCGCATCAACAACCTGAACGCGCATCTGAAGAACAACCACAAGGATCACCACAGCCGCCGCGGTCTTCTGAAAATGGTCGGTCACCGCCGCAACCTTCTGAACTATCTGGCGAAGAACGATATCGAGCGGTACCGCGCGATCATCGAGAAGCTCGAACTCAGAAAGTAATCCGCACCGGACTTCCGTCTGCCGTTTCCATCCGACATGAGCAGGTGGCAGCCGCGGCAGTCTGTTCTCATACAGCTTGCCGCGGCTTCTTCTCTGCTCCCCGCCCGTTCTCTCCCCCGGCGGACGTGGCATAGCAGGTAAACATGCACCCGCGCGGCGGATGTGTGTTTTTGTGCTATACCACCGTCCGGTCCCCAAGAGGAGAGCATCCGTATCCCGCACGCATTCTCTTGTGAACAAAGAAAAGGAGTGGTGAAAAGCATGTTTGAAAACTACAAGACCTATTCGTATGAATTCGCGGGGCGCCCGCTCGTGATCGAGACCGGCAAGATGGCCGGTCTGGCGAACGGCTCCTGCCTCGTCCGCTACGGCGACACCGCCGTGCTCTGCTGCGCGACCGCCTCAGAGCGTCCGCGCGACGGCATCGATTTTCTCCCGCTTTCCGTCGATTTCGAGGAACGCCTGTATTCCGTCGGCCGCATCCCCGGCAGCTTCAACCGCCGCGAGGGACGCCCGTCCGAGAAAGCGATCCTCACCTCCCGCGTGATCGACCGTCCGATCCGCCCGCTTTTCCCGAAGGATCTGCGCAACGACGTGAACCTCGCGCTCACCGTGTTGTCCGTGGATCACGACTGCTCGCCGGAGATCGCCGCGATGATCGGCGCGTCTCTCGCCCTCTCCATCTCCGACATCCCGTGGAACGGCCCGATCGGCGGCGTCTTCGTCGGCATGACGGAGGAAGACGGCATCATCATGAACCCGACCTCCGCGCAGCGGCAGAAGTCCGTGCTCGAGCTGACCGTCGCCGCGTCCGAGAAGAAGGTCGTCATGATCGAGGCCGGCGCGAAGGAAGTCACCGACGACGATATGTTCCGCGCCATCATGGCGGCGCATGAGGAGATCAAGAAGCTCCTCGTCTTCATGAACGGCATCATCGCCGAGATCGGCAAGCCGAAGTTCTCCTATCCCTCCTGCGAGGTGGATCACGATCTGTACGAAAAGATCGAGGAATACTGCATCGACGCCGTGCGCATCGCGCTCGACACAGACGACAAGAACGTCCGCGACGAGCGGATGGCCGTCATCACGGAGAACGTGTACAACGAATTCGACGGCGGGGATCCGGACACCCACGTCATGATCAACGAGATCCTGTACAAGATCCAGAAATTCGTCGTCCGCCGCTGGCTCCTCGACGACGGGAAGCGCGTGGACGGCCGCCGTCTCGACCAGATCCGCCCGCTCGCGGCGGAGGTCGGTCTCTTCCCGCGGACGCACGGCAGCGCCATGTTCACCCGCGGTCAGACGCAGGTCATGACGATCGCCACGCTCGGCGCGCCGGACGACGCGCAGCTCCTCGACGGGATCACCGAAGACACCGAGAAACGGTATATGCACCACTACAACATGCCCGGATACTCCACCGGCGAGGCAAAATCCTCCCGCAGCCCCGGCCGCCGCGAGATCGGTCACGGCGCGCTCGCCGAGCGTTCCCTGCTCCCGGTCCTTCCGTCGATGGATGAATTCCCGTACACGATCCGCCTCGTCTCCGAGGTCATCAGCTCCAACGGCTCCACCTCGCAGGCTTCCGTCTGCGGCTCCACGCTCGCGCTCATGGACGCCGGCGTGCCGATCACCGCTCCCGTCGCCGGCATCTCCTGCGGTCTCATCACCGAGGGCGAGCGCTGGATGACGATGATCGATATCCAGGGGCTCGAGGACTTCTACGGCGACATGGACTTCAAGGTCGCCGGGACGCACAAGGGCATCACCTCCATCCAGATGGATCTGAAGATCGACGGTCTGACGCCCGAGATCATCCGGCAGGCGCTGGAGGTCACACACAAGGGCCGCGACTATATCATCGACGAGATCATTCTGAAGGCGATCCCCGCGCCGCGTCCGCAGGTCTCCGAGTACGCGCCGAAGATGATCACCATGAAGATCGACGTCGAGAAGATCGGTGACGTGATCGGCCCGAAGGGCAAGATCATCCAGAAGATCGTCGCGGATACGGGCGCCAAGATCGACGTCGAGGACGACGGCAGCATCTATATCTCCGGCATCAACCAGAAGGGTCTGGAAGCCGCGCGCGACATCATCGCCGGGATCGTATTCGAGCCGGAAGTCGGCGCCGTCTACACCGGACACGTCACACGCATCATCCCGATCGGCGCGTTCGTCGAATTCGCGCCCGGCAAAGAAGGACTCGTCCATATCTCCAAGCTGGATAAGGGCCGCACGGAGAAGGTCGAGGACGTCTGCCAGGTCGGAGACGAGATGCGCGTCAAGTATCTGGGAACGGACGAGAAAGGCCGCATGAACCTCTCGCGCCGCGACGCGCTCTGATCGATACCGCAAACGGCAAGCGGCGCCATCACCGCTTGCCGTTTTATCGTTTCTATTCCATACGAAATCGAGGAAGCCATGAATCAAGATCCTCTGCGTCCCGGCAGCGGACGCACGTCTCCCGGACAGGATACGCGCAAAAGCCGCACCTCCTCCGTCACGGGGATGCTTCTGTGCGCCGCGCTGTTTCTCACCGTCATCCTGATCTCTCTGCTCGTTATCGCGCACAGGAACAATGCCGAAAAAGGACCGGAAGCGCTGACGACGCCGTCCGTCTCCGACGTTGCTTCGCTCCCGTCCGGCGAGACGTCCTCCACCGGACAGGATCCCTCCTCGGGCAGCGTGACGGACAGCTCCGCCCACGGCGCCGAAACGACGCCCGTTCCCGCCGGTCCGGCGTACGACGTCGTCACGCTGGACAACGCGCAGATCCACGTGGGGGATCTCATCCTCGTCAACGCGGACTACGAATACGTCTTCCCGGATTCCCAGCCGCAGACGCTGCTGTACGGCAACAGATCGAAAAAAGTGTATCTGCTCAGCGGCTCCGCGCTCTCGCTCAACAGCGCGCTCTTCCCGATCTTCGACGGAATGATCTGCGATTTCGCCGCAGAGACCGGCTGCACGGAGCTGCTCGTGACGAGCTGCTACCGCACCTACGAATTCCAGGAGGAACTGTATCAGTCCCGCGTGCAGTCGATGGGCGCGGAGCAGGCGGCGCGCTACGTCGCGCTTCCCGGTCACAGCGAACACCACACCGGTCTCGCCGTCGACATGGTCATCTATACCGACGGCCGGCAGTACTACTTCTCCGAGTATGAAGCGGGCGCGTGGCTCATAGAAAACGCGCCGTCCTACGGCTTCTTCCAGCGCTATACGGCGGAAAAGGAGCCGATCACGCACTGCGCGGAGGAGCCGTGGCACTACCGCTACGTCGGCGTGCCGCACGCACGGATCATCACGGATTCCGGCATGTGCTATGAGGAATACGTGGACTATCTCCACACCTTCACCTGGAACGGCGAACGTCTCTTCTGCGCGCCGGACGGTACGCTGTCCGTCTCAGGCGGCGAGTCCCTTCCGGAGGCGGGCTGGATGATCTACTGCGTCCCCGCCGGGGGAGGCGAGACGACGGACGTTCCCGTCCCGCCGGGGCTTCCTTACCTGATCTCCGGCGACAACGTCGGCGGCTTCATCGTGACGGTCACTCTCGGGTGACCGTCGCTTTTTTTGCGGCATGATCCGCTCATCGTCCGCCGTGTAATCTTCGCAGTCAAAGCTGAACAGGATCTTCGATTTCATAGTCGACCGATTTCCTTTCGCCGTATACGGTACCCCCTCGTGATCTCAGTGTACCATACCGTCCCGTGCTTGTCAAGCGGCGGCGGACAGACCCGCGTCGACCGTATAGGAACGCCGCGTCCTGCGGTCCGCCCGGACGCACACGGACGCAACGTTCAATCACTTTTTTTTTACTTTTCAAATAACCGTCACATTGGGGGCGTATAATATGCGTGTACAGAAAAAAGCAGCGTTCCGCTGCGGAAGGAGTACGTCTTATGATGAATGACAATGAACTGAACGACAGTTTGAATAACGCTCAGAACAACGAACGGGATACCGTCCCCGCTCCGACCGGCGACGTCCGTCCCGCCGAAGCCGCACCGACGGCCGAGGTACCGCAGACGCCTGCGGCCGACGCGGGGCAGAGCGGCGCCGCACCGTCGCCGACACCGACCGATACCGTGCCGACGCAGGCGCAAAATAACGCCGCGCAGCCCGCCGCCGACGTCCCACAGCCGAACGGCAGCGCGCAGCAAACCAACGGGTACGCGCAGCAAGCCAACGGCTACGCGCAGCAGCAGAACGGCTATGCGCAGCAGCAGAACGGCTACGCGCAGCAGCAGAACGGCTACGCGCAGCAGCAGAACGGCTATGCGCAGCAGCAGTCCGGCAGCTATGCGCAGACGTCGCACACCTACACCTCCTACAACCGCGCGCCGACCCGGAGCGCCGTTCCCGCAAAGAAATCCTCCTCCGGCGGCATCTCCCGTTCCGCCGCCGTCATCCTCTGCGTCTGCGCGATCCTCCTCTCCTGCGCCTCCGGCTTCTTCGGCGCCTATCTGGCGACGAAGAATCTGACGCCGGAGAGCACGGCGCCGTCCGGATCCGTCGGCACGCAGGACGCCTCCGGCGACGGCACGAAAACGGACGTCGTCTTCCATCCCTCCGTCTCCCCGGCGGAAGGCATGTCCTCCTCCGGCGGCACCTCCGACTATTATAACGTGGCGAGCGCCGTGAAGGACAGCGTCGTGGAGATCACGACGGAGTATGTCGTCAGTTCCTACTTCCAGTATATCGCGTCCGGCGCCGGCTCCGGCGTCATCCTCTCGGAGGACGGATATATCGTCACGAACAACCACGTCATCGCCAATACGGAAAGCAGCAGTCCCGCGTTCGCCGATACGATCACCGTGCGCCTCACGAACGGCGAGGAGTATCCCGCCCGGATCATCGGCGCGGATGCGGATTTCGATATCGCCGTCATCAAGATCGACGTGACCGGACTCACCTACGCCGTGATCGGCGACAGCGACACGCTGGCGGTCGGCGAAGAGGTCATCGCCGTCGGCAATCCGCTCGGCAGGCTCGGCGGCACCGTGACGAACGGGATCATCAGCGCCAAGGACCGCGAGGTCAACGTGGACGGCACGCAGATGAACCTGATGCAGACGAACGCAGCCATCAACCCCGGCAACTCCGGCGGCGGGCTCTTCAACATGAGCGGCGAGCTGATCGGCATCGTCAACGCGAAATCCTCCGGCACCGGCATCGAGGGGCTCGGCTTCGCCATCCCGATCAACGAAGCGATCGACGTCGCGAAGCAGCTCATCGCGCAGGGATACGTCAGCGGCAAACCGGATCTCGGCGTTACCTTCTACGACGTGACGAGCCTCAATCAGATGCTGTATCTCGGCGTGCGCAGCCTCGGCGTGTACGTGTACTCGCTGGACAACAACCTCAACGCCGACGTCTTCAAGGTCGGAGACCGGATCATCACGATGGACGGCAAGGAGATCTCCTCCTCGTCCGAGATCAAGTCGCTCCTGAAACAGCACGCGATCGGCGACCGGATCACCTTCACGGTGTACCGCGGCGGCAGGATGGTCGAGGTCACCGCCACCTGCTACGAATACACGCCCGACATCAACTTCAACTGAACCGCAGCGAAAAAGCTCTCCGCAGATCCGTTCTGCGGAGAGCTTTTCTTTTTTTCTGCGCCGCGGAGGATACTTCCCCGATCCCGCCCTCGCCGGACGTCGATGTGAGGTAGTAAGCGTTCGGGATCCATTGTGCCGATGTGCGTGATGCTGCGCCGAATCATACCGGTGCGACAGGCGCCGTTCCGCATACTCTGTGACGAATTACCCAATCGTCGGGGTCCACATCCGCCCGTCCGGGTACCGACATCCTCACTCGAGCAGATCCGTCGTCCAGTTCAGCCCCTGGATCAGTACGTCCGTCTCCCGCAGCTCTTTGGAGAGCGCGTCCAGCTTCTTCTGTTGTTCACGGACGTCCACCGTGCTCACGACGCGGATCTCCTTGTTCGAATAGCGATCCGTCTTCGCGCTCGCCGCGTCCAGAAAAGAGCGCAGCATCGACACGCGGAGCGCCAGCGTGTCCTTGCGGGCGATCAGATCGGTCAGCGTCCGCCCGTCCGCGGTCACGGTCGCGGCGTTCGTGCGGTTGACGGCGGCGATCAGCGTGCAGAATTCCTCCGTCGCGGTCTCCAGCGCCGCAAGCAGCGCCGCCGGATCCTCGGCGGGCTCGTCGCCCTCCTGGACCTTCGCGTTGTTGTTCAGCCGGACGCCGAGCTGCGCGATCCGTTTCTGCAGATCCGCGCGCAAATGGAGCGCTTCGGCCAGTTTCATCCGTCAGTCCTCCTGTCCGATCGTGATCGTGTATTCCTTGTGCGCGCTCTTCCCTGCCGGAAGATGATCGAGATCCCGCTTCGTTTCGAGATCGTCGATCTTCCCGTCGTATGCGGGCACGCTCGTCCACGGCTCGATGCACATGTACGGCGCCGCGACCTTCGGCTTGTGCCACAGCCCGAGGTACTTCATATCCGCGTAGGTGAGACGGACGAAAGCGCCGCAGACGCGGGAACGGAGCGTGACCGCCTTCGCCATATCGACGAGGAAGATCGCGTCGTTGTCAAAGAGGTCGTGCGTGAGCGACAGCGTCGTGCCGTTCTCCAGCGGCATCGGAACGGTATCGTCCGTCATGAGGCAGCGTTCCGTCAAAACGAGCTTGCGCGCCGGAGCCGCCTCGTCGAAGACGATGTACGAATCCTCGAAGCGGCCCTTGCCGCACAGCGGCAGAAGGAAGCCCGGATGACCGCCGAGCGCGTACGGCATTTCCACGTCGCCGCGGTTCTCCACCGTGTACTCCGTGCGGATCGTATCCCCCTCGAGCGTATGGCGGATCGTGAAAGCGAAGCGGAACGGATACTGCGCGAGCGTCGCCTCGCTGTCCGTCAGCGTCATGGCAACGGAGACCGGCGTCTTCTCGAACACCGTGAATTCCGCATGGCGCGCGAAGCCGTGCAGGTTCATCTCATATTCCTTCCCGCGGTAGGTGTACTTCCCTTCCGCGAGCCGCCCGCAGATCGGGAACATCGTCGGCGCGTGCTGCTTCCAGAACTCCTCGTTCCCGTTCCAGAGGTATTCGCATCCGTTCTTCTTGCCCGTGATCGCCGTGATCTCGCATCCGACGGAATCGACGGTCACCTTCAGCCGTTCGTTTTCAATGATAAACTGCATACTCTCTCTCCTGTTCGTTTTTTTGGATCGGTATCCCGCGGCGCGTCAGCGCTTCGGGATCAGCTTCTCTTTGCCGCCCATGTACGGACGGAGGACGGCGGGGATATTGACGGAACCGTCGGCATTCAGATTGTTTTCGAGGAACGCGATCAGCATCCGCGGCGGCGCGACGACCGTATTGTTCAGCGTATGCGCCAGGTACTTCCCTTCGGCGCCGCTGACGCGGATCTTCAGCCGGCGCGCCTGCGCGTCGCCGAGATTCGAGCAGCTGCCGACCTCGAAATACTTCTTCTGGCGGGGCGACCACGCCTCCACGTCGCAGGATTTCACCTTCAGATCGGCGAGATCGCCGGAGCAGCATTCGAGCGTGCGCACCGGGATATCCATCGAGCGGAAGAGATCGACGGTGTTCTTCCAGAGCCGGTCGTACCACGTCTTGCTCTCCTCCGGCTTGCAGACGACGATCATCTCC
>JAEEYP010000107.1 GCA_016288155.1 Clostridiales bacterium
ATTACGTCAGCGTGCTCGTACGTGAATCGCCGCTGCGAGGGAACAGCCCCGCAGTCCCGCTGCGCGGGATACCGGCGATTCCGAAGTACGGTTACGGTTCAATGTACGAGCGTCTTGAAAGCATGTAAATTACGTCAGCGTGCTCGTACGTGAATCGCCGCTGCGAGGGAACAGCCCCGCAGTCCCGCTGCGCGGGATACCGGCGATTCCGAAGTACGGTTACGGTTCAATGTACGAGCGTCTTGAAAGCATGTATATTTCGTCAGCGTGCTCGTACGTCAGTTATGGTACAACGAAAAATCCGCCGGATCGTTTCGGCGGACTTTTTCGTATATGATCCATTCTTCATCGGGTACTCAGCCGGATGTATTCCGGCGCGAGTATCGCGCAGACCCCGACGGTGCGATAGCCGTTCTTTATAAACATGGATTCCCGCTGCATCCCCTCGAACGTCATGCCGACCTTTTCCATGACGCGGCGGCTCCGATCGTTCCCTTCCATAAAATGCGCCTCGATGCGGTGGATATTCAGATCGAGGAACCCGGCGCGCAGCACGGCGCGCACCGCTTCCGGCGCGATTCCCTGCCCCCAGAAGGAACGGTGCAGCACGTATCCGATCTCCGCCCCGTTGTGCGCGTAGCAGAAGGAAGTAAAGCCGCAGGTACCGATCATCTGTCCCGTCTGTTTCCAGATCACCGCCCAGTCGCTGAAATCGCCGGTGCGGTAACGGGTGGTAATATAGGAAAGATACCGCAGCGTGTACAGAAGATCCGGATGCGGCTCCCACGTCAGATACCGGGTCACCTCCGGATCGGACGCGTATTCGTACATATCGTGATAATCCGTTTTTTTCAGCCTGCGCAAGATCAGCCGGGACGTCGTCAGCTGCGGCAGATCCCGGAAATATTCGACAACGGCATCCTTGTTCATGCGTACCTCTGTTGTGAATGGTAGTATCATTATATACTCCCCACACGGGGAATGCAATACGGACGGCAATTCTTTTCCGTGAAATTTACACTTTTCCGTTGCACGGCGCGCAAAAGTGTGATACAATACAAAATCAGAAGACATATGCGCCGCACCGCCGCATACACTGAAGCAAACGACAGCGGAGGTGCATTCATGGCAAAAGCAGAGCGCGCCCGGCGGCATTCCGGGCAAACGGAAGGTGCGCGTCCCATTCTCTCTGTGTGTATCGGCGCCGCCGTCGGCTGCTGGCTCGTCTCCTTTCTCTTCGGTGAACGGCCGCCGATATACGAAGCGGTCGATCCGTATTTCGGCTGTCAGCTGGCGCCGGAATACGTGATGCGCGCGTGTCTGCTCTGCCGTCCGGCGCTCGGAGCGGTCCTGGCGGTATGGCTGTCCTCGTACTGCACGTTCGGCGCCGTGATACAAAGGATCCTGTACGCCGTCTGCGGCTTCTCGTGCGGCGCGGCGTTCCGCCTCTGCGTCTCATGCGCTGCGCCGACGCGCGCCTGTGCCGCCCCGATCGCCTGCGCGGCAGTGACAGGGATCCTTTTGCTTCTTCCACGTGCTCTCCGCGAGGGGGATGCGCGCCGCCCGTTTTCCGAATCGCTGTGCTGTCTTCTGATCGCCGGCGGCGCGGGCTGCGCGGCCGTCATCCTCTCCACGATACTGTAATACGCAGAAAGGCCGCGCCGATCGGCGCAGAAAAGTATGAACCGTTATCCTCAGAACAAAAACGACAACGAAGAAGAGTCGGAAAAGAAGCGTTTCCGCTTCAATCTCTTCGAGAGGATACGCCGGGAACAGGCGGGCGTATCGCCGGACGAGCCGCGCGTGATCGACGAGCCGACGTTCTTTCACTTTTTCAAGCTTCTCGGTCGGAAGATCACGTCGCTTCTGTACGTCAATCTCTTCTTCGTATTCGGAAATTTCCCCGTCTTCTTCGGGCTTTTCGCCATGACCGGATACGTTTCCGCCGAAAGCTTCTCCCCCTATTATCAGCAGTACGCGCCGCTGCTCGGCGCATCTTATTTCGATTCGTCGCCCGTCGTCGCTTCCCTGCTCGGCGTATTCGGGATCCATGCAAAGATCTCCGTCCCGACGACGGCGACGACCGTGTTCTACGCGCTGGCGCTGCTCACGCTGCTCACCTTCGGCATCGTGAACGTGGGCACGACGTATCTGATCCGTTCCATGATCCGCGAGGAAAGCGTGTTTTTGTGGCAGGATTTCTGGTACGCCGTCCGGCGCAACTGGAAGCAGGCGCTTCCCTTCGGCGCGTTCGATCTGGGCATCATAGCGCTGCTCGTGTACGATTTCATCTATTTCTATCTGAATCTCACGGCGGGCACGCTCATCTATATCTTCTTCTTTCTGACCTTTTCGATGATCATCGTCTACTCCATGATGCGCATGTACATCTATTTGATGATGATCACGTTCGATCTGAGCGTCATGAAGCTGCTGAAAAACGCCATATCCTTCACGATCCTCGGCATCAAGCGGAACATCATGGCGCTGTTCGGCATCGTGGTGCTCGTCGCGCTCAACTACGTGCTGCTCACCGTTTTCGTCCCGATCGGCGTGATCATTCCGTTCATCCTGCTCTTCTCCGTCAGCGCCTTCATCGCCGCCTACGCGGCGTATCCGATCATCAAGAAATACATGATCGACCCGTATTACGACGAAAAAGGGAATCCGATACAGTCGAAAAAAACGTAACGGCGGCACGTCTGCCGCCAAGCGAAAGGACGCCGCGGATGCATGCGCATCCGCGGCGTTCGTTATTTGCTCCAAAGCCTCATCCGATATCGTAGCGTCCCTCCATCGCCCGCTTGAGCGTGATCTCGTCGGCATATTCCAGATCTCCGCCGACCGGGACGCCGTTGGCGATCCGGCTGATCTTCACGCCGTACGGCGCGAGAAGACGCGCCAGATACATGGCGGTCGTATCGCCTTCCACGGTCGAATTCGTGGCAAGGATCACCTCGCCGACGCCGCCCGCCTCGATCCGGTCCGTCAGTTCGCGGATGGTGAGCTGATCCGGTCCGACGTGACGCATCGGAGAAAGCACGCCGTGCAGGACGTGATACAGCCCGCGGTAACCGTGCATCTTCTCGATGGCGATCACGGCGCGCGGATCTTCCACGACGCAGATCACGCTCTCGTCCCTGTCCCCGGAGGCACAGATCGAGCAGAGCTCGCCCGTGGCGATATTCTGGCATTTTTTGCAGCGCGTGATCTCCGTCTTGGCGGCGAGGATGGCGTCGGAAAAGGCGCGCGCCTCCTCCTCGGAGAAATTGATGACGCAGAACGCCAGACGGAGCGCCGTTTTTGCTCCGATCCCGTCCAGTCGGCGGAACATGTCCGCCAGTCTCTGCAGCGGTTCGATATAATCCGCCATCTCAGAACATGCCGGGCATGCCCGGAAGACTCATACTGCCGGTGATCTTCGACATTTCTTCGCTGTTCGTCTCGTCCACCTTCCGGATCGCCTCGTTGACGGCGGCGACGAGGACGTCGGACAGCGTTTCGATATCGTCGGGATCGACGATATCCGGCTTGATGTCGATCGAGCGGATCTCATGCTTGCCGGTGATCGTCACGCTGACCATGCCGCCGCCCGCGGACACCGTATATTCGCGCGCGTCCAGTTCCTCCTGGAGCGCCGCGATATCCTCCTGCATCTTCTGCGCCTGACGGAGCATGCCCTGCATATTCTGCGGACCGCCGCCCATCCCCTTCGGAAGTCTTGCTTTCATACGTTCCTCCCCGTTTCCATATTGTTTTCGTTCAGTACAGTTCCTGTGCCGCGTCGCCCGGCGCGGCGTCCGCCGCTTTGCGTTCCGCTGTGATCCGCGCGGTCCCCTCCGTGATGCCGCAGAGAGCGAGCGCATCGGCGATCCGTTTCCCCGCGTCCTCACGGGAGAGCATCCGCACGGCAAAATCGCTGTCGCACAGGATCTTCACGCTCCCGCCGTCCGGGGAGATCAAGATCCGCGCCGCGGCAAGGAAACTCGCCGTCTGGCGGTCGAGCTCCGCGAGCTTTTCGATAAAATCACTTGCATCGGCAAGCGGCTCCCACGCCGTCTCCGCAGCCGCCGGCGTCTCCGTCGGCCGCACCGCCGCGGGCGGCGCCGACGCCGCCTCCGCTGCGGCTCCGACCTCTTCCCTCTCGGCGGGCGCGGAGGAGACCGGGACCGCCTTATTCAGCTCCAGCATGCGCACCGTGTTTTCCAGCCGATCGATCCGCGCCGCAAGCGCGGCGGCGGAATCGTCGAGGTGCGGATCGCACATGCGCAGGCAGGCGAATTCCGCGATCGTCCGCTTCATGCCGGGCGTGCGCTGCATCTCGGTCAAAGCACCGTCGAGCACGGCGGAATGATACGTCAGAATCTGCAGGGAGATCTGCGCGGCGGCTTCCTTCAAAAGCTGCGTCTCCTCCGGCGTCAGATCGAGGTACTGCATCGGATCGGCGCAGTATTTGGCGACCATCATATCCCTGTAAAAACCGATCAGCTCCTGCCAGAACACGGCGACGTCCCGCGAAGACGCCGCGATCTCCGCCAGGATCCGCAGTATCGTCGGCATATCGCCCCGCACGAGCGCCAGCGCCGCGTCACGGAGGGATTCCCGACCGCTCAGTCCGAGGATCTCCTCGACCCGCCGGACCGTCACGTCCGCGCCGCCTCCGGCGCAGATCTCAAAGAGGCTGATCGCGTCGCGCATCCCGCCCTGCGCCTGCCTGGCGATCCGCAGCGCCGCCTCCGGATCGAGCCGGAGAGACTCGCGCGACGCGATATAGGACAGCCGCTCGGCGATGACGGACACGGGGATCCGATGGAAATCGAAGCGCTGACAGCGCGAAACGATGGTGGCGGGAAGCTTGTGCATCTCCGTCGTCGCAAGGATGAAGACGACGTGCTCCGGCGGCTCCTCCAGCGTTTTCAGAAGCGCGTTGAAGGCGGACATCGAGAGCATATGGACCTCGTCGATGATGTACACGCGCCGCTTCAGCGCGGCAGGCGTAAAGGAGACGGCGTCGCGTATGTCGCGGATGTATTCGACGCCGTTGTTGGACGCGGCGTCCATTTCCAGAACGTCCATCGCGTTTCCCGCCTCGATGGAACGGCAGGAGGCGCACTCGCCGCACGGATTCCCGTTCTTCGGATCCTCGCAGTTTACCGCGCGGGCGAGGATCTTGGCGCACGTCGTCTTCCCCGTTCCGCGCGAGCCGCAGAAAAGATAGGCGTGAGAGATCCGACCGTTTTCGCATTCGTACTGCAAAACGGACGTGACGTGCTCCTGCCCGCAGACGTCGCTGAAGACCGTCGGGCGATATTTCCGATACAGCGCCTGATACATACCGTCCTCCTCCGCAAACAGAAAGCCGCAAAATAAGACCATACACCTACAGATCGAACCGAAACCATGCGCGCATTCCGCACCGGCTGCTCAGAACAGGCGCTCTCGCGGCGCATCGGCCACACTGCTTAATGCTGCTTGGTTCCCCACCTGACATGGTTCACAGCCGCCGATCGCGCAAGACCCATCCTTCAACACAGTCTGCATGCGGCGCAGACCACACAGCTTCAGCCCTCAAAATAGGATTCCACCCCTGCTATAGCGGATTTCAGGTACAAGGACCCGCTGCTCCCCCGGCTGGTATGGTCTTATTTCACGGCTTGCTTTCTTCAATGATTGACACATATATTATACCATACCGCGCCGCGTTTTGCAAGAGCATGCGGAAAATTCCTCGGATTATCTTGTGCGCGGTGACCGCCGCACCGCACGCGCATATACTGATAAGAAAACGAAAGGCGGAAGGCAATGATCATCTATACGGTAAAGCGCGGCGATACGCTGTACTCCATCGCGCGCACCTACGGCACGACGGTGCCGCGCATCGTGACGGACAACGACCTCACGGATCCGGAAAATCTCACCGTCGGTCAGGCGCTTGTGCTCCTCTATCCGACGGAGACGTACACGGTGCGCCGCGGCGATACGCTGCGGAGCATCGCTGCGGTATACGGCGTCACGCTGAATCAGCTTTGGAGGAACAATCCGTCGCTCGGCGGCGCGGATCTCCTCGTTCCCGGACAGACGCTGAACGTCTCTTATGAAACGCCGCCGCTCGGTACGCTTCGCACGAACGGCTATACGTATCCGACGGTCGACCGCGGCGTGCTGCGGAGAACGCTTCCCTATCTGACGTATCTATCGATATTCACCTACGGGATCCGCCCGGACGGCTCGCTGATACCGCCGCCCGGCGGGGACGAGGAACTGATCGCGCTTGCGCGCGGCTACGGTACCGTCCCGCTCATGATGCTCACGTCGCTGACGGAAAGCGGCACTTTCTCAAACGAGCTCGCGGCGCAGATCCTCGAGAGCGAAGAGCTCGGCGCCCGCGTGATCGCGCAAGCCGCCGCGCTCATGCGGGAGAAAGGCTACGGCGGGATCGACGTGGATTTCGAATACATACCCGGCGAGTATGCCGCCGCGTATCCGGCGTTCCTTTCGCGGATGCGGCAGGCGATAGACGGCGGCGTGCTCTTCGCTTCGCTCGCGCCGAAGAACCGCGCGGATCAGCCGGGGCTGCTCTATGAAGGGCACGACTACGGCGCCGTCGGCGCCGCGGCGGACGACGTGCTGCTCATGACCTACGAATGGGGGTATACGTACGGTCCTCCGATGGCGGTCGCACCGATCGGGCCGGTCACGCGGGTCGTGGAATACGCAGTGACGGAAATACCGGAGGAAAAGATCCTCCTCGGTATCCCCAATTACGGCTACGACTGGACGCTGCCCTATGTGCGCGGAGAATCGAAGGCGCGTTCTCTCTCCAACACGGAGGCGGTGCGCCTCGCAGGCGATCGGCGCGCGGAGATCCGCTACGACGGGGAAGCGCAGTCGCCGACCTTCCGCTATTACGTGTATACGACGGACCGCGATCCGGCACAGGAGCACGTCGTTTGGTTTGAAGACGCGCGCAGCGCGGAGGCGAAGCTGCGACTCGTGCGGCAGTTCGGGCTCTCCGGGATCAGCGTATGGAATATCACGCGGTATTTCCCGCAGCTCTGGCTCGTTCTGAACGCATTGTATACCATCGAGCGGAACGGATGAGGGACGGGCGGGAAGCGGCGGCTTCCCGCCCGTTCCCGTTTCAGGAAACGAGACGGGAGGTCGTGATCACTTTCCACAAATATGGCGTTCACAATTTGACGGATCCTACAATTCCTGATCCCGGGGATTGACTTCCTCCCGACGAACTGTTATAATGAAGAGCAATGTAACGGCTTTCTTTTGCAGTGCAAGAATACGGCTGAGACTTCACTGCCGCCGATGCCGCAAAACAGAAGGGAGTTCCCCCATGAAGAACAGGATCTTCGCGCTTTGTCTTTCCTGCCTCATGCTTCTTACGGTTTTTGCCGCCTGCGGCAAAACGGACACGCCGGACACGCCCACACCCGCCTCCGGCACCGCGGAGCCCGGCGAGTCGACCGCCGCCCCGGATACGGAGCCGGTACAGACCTGGCGGCCGGACGAGATGCACGACATCACGGATACCTTCGATCTGGACGGGCGCGCCATCGGCATCATCTATCAGGACAACCACGGCGATTTTGCCTCCATGCTCGGCTCCGACGACGCGGACGCCTCGATGATGCAGCTTGAGATGCACTACCGCGACACGTATCTCATGGACGCGCTGAACATCACGTACAAGGAGACCTCGTTCTTTTACGACGATCTCACTGCGGGCACGGAAGGGCTTCTGATGTCCGGCGACCTCTCGTGGGATCTCGCGCACTGGAACACCTTCCGTCTCTTCGGCGGCGGCATCTACGGGCTGCTCTACGATCTGAACACGCTGCCGTACGTCGATCAGACGAAGGCGTACTGGGCGTCGAACGTGCAGGAGTCGCTCTCCATCGCCGGACACCAGTTCATGGGCATCAACGACTACAATACCGACCGCTTCTCCGGCTGCTGCTGCATCATCTTCAACCGGCAGCTCATCGAGGACAATCATATGGACGATCCGTATGACCTCGTGCAGAACGGCGAATGGACCTTTGACCGGCTCCTTTCCATGTCGAGCGCCGCATTGCGCGACGTGAACGGCGACGGCAAGTATACCGTCGACGAAAGCGGCGACGTTTTCGGCTTCGCCATGCACGAGCAGAACGTCATGCTCTCCTTCTACAACGCGACGGGCAATACCTTCATCACCCACGACGAGGACGACTACCCCGTCTTCAACCTCACCGGGAACGAGACCGCGCAGACCGTCTGGGATTGGCTTTCCGACAATTTCAAGAAGGATCCGTCCGTCGTCATTCACACGGGCGCACAGCCGAGCTTCGTCAAAGACGAGCTGCTCTTCAACGCGGTGGTGTTCGGCGAGCTGAACGGACTGCGCGATATGGAAAGCGACTTCGGCGTCCTCCCCTATCCGAAGCTGAACGCGGAGCAGACGGAATACTACACCTGCGGCGGCTACAGCATCGGCGGTCTCGGCGTGATCTTCGCGACGGAGATCCCGCGTGAGATCGGCGCGTTCCTCGAGCTCGGCTCCTGCTACGGTCATCAGAACCTGATCCCGCGCTTCTACGACAACGATCTCAAGAAAAAGATCTCCCGCGATCCCCAGACCTCCCGGATGTTCGATCTCATCATGAACGGCGCCGTCTACGACATGGCGCGCCTCGGCTTCTGGGCGGAGACGGATCCCGTCTACGGCGACGGCTTCACGAACGGAGGCAACCTTGCCTCGCTGCTCGCCGCCCATGAAAAAAAGATCAACCGCGTACTTTCCGACGCCGTCGAGGATTACCTCGACGCGCTGAAATATCAATGATATGAACGTGAGGTCTCTCATGAAAACGCGCATTCTTTCTCTGATCCTGCTCGCCGCGATGCTCTTCTCGCTCGCCGCGTGCTCAGGCGGGACAAACACCCCCGCCGATACTGCGAAGCCCTCGGACGATTCCACCGCTCCGACCGCCGATACGGAACCGGCGGCGCCGAAGTGGAACGAAAACGAGGTCGCCGACATTGAAAACCCGCCGACCTTCGGCGGGCGCTCCCTCGGCATCATCTGCCAGCACAATACCCCGGATTCATATACCACGTTCCTCGGCGACGAGGACGCGAAGTCCATTCTGGGCATGGAGACCTATTCCCGCGACACGTATCTCATGGATACGCTGGACATCACCTTCCATTCGATCTCGTTCCATTACGAGAGTCTGTGCGAAGGAACGGAACAGCTGATCATGGCGGGCGATCTTTCCTTCGATTTCGCGTACTGGAACACCTTCCGTCTCTTCAAGGGCGCGCTCTGGGGACTGCTGTCCGATTTGAACGAGCTTCCCTACGTCGATACGAACAAGGCGTACTGGGCGACGCAGACGCAGCAGACGCTCGCCATCGCCGGGCATCAGTTCATGGCGATCAGCGACTTCACGCCGGGACGCTACGCCTCCTGCGAGTGCATCGTGTTCAACATGAACGTACTCGACGCCTATCATCTGGAGAATCCCTTCGACCTCGTCGCAAGCGGCGACTGGACGTTCGACACCTTCATCACGATGACGAACGCGGTCAGCAACGACGTCAACGGCGACGGCGTCTTCGATCCGACGGAGGACGTCTTCGGCTTTTTCATCCCGAGCGATCAGGACACGATCGTGCGTTTCTATTCCGCGACCGGCTCGACGATCATAACGTTCGACGACGAGGGGCTTCCGAAGTTCCAGCTTTCCGGCAATATGCTGTTCAACGACGTGTGGGAATGGTGCGCAAAGAATCTCCGCGATTCCAACAAAGTCGTCTGTAACTCACTGAGTGAAGATCCCTTCATGAAGGATCACGTGCTCTTCGCCCAGTATGCCTTCGGCGGATTGGGCGGACTGCGTGAGATGGAAGCGGACTTCGGCATCCTGCCCTCCCCGAAGTGGAACAAGGATCAGACGGAATACTACACGACGGGCGGCGTGAACGTCACACCGATCGGCGGCATCTTCTATTCGGAGGTGCCCGAGGCGGTCGGCGCCGTGCTCGAGCTCGGCTCCGCCTACGGATACCAGAACATCATCCCGATCTACTTCGACAACGATCTCAAAATGAAGATCGCGCGCAACCCGGAAAGCTCGCAGATGATCCAGCTGATCCTCGACAGCGCCGTGTACGACATGGCGCGCCTCGGCTTCTGGTATGAGACGTACGAGGTCTACCGCACGGGCTTCAATGAAAGCAAGAGCCTTTCTTCCCTGCTCGCCTCGCGGGAGAAATCGATCAATAACAAAATATCCGACGCCATCGAGGATATGCTCGACGAGCTGAAATATCGATGATATGAAAGGGAGATCTCTTATGAAAACGCGCATTCTTTCTCTGATCCTGCTCGCCGCGATGCTCTTCTCGCTCGCCGCGTGCTCAGGCGGTACAAACAAGCCTGCCGACACGGCGAAGCCTGCCGAAAGCTCCACCGCTCCGACCGCCGATACGGAACCGGCGGCGCCGAAGTGGAAAGAAAACGAGGTCGCCGACGTCGAGAACCCGCCGACCTTCGACGGGCGCTCCCTCGGCATCATCGCCCAGCACAGCACTCCGGGAGAATACAGTACGTTTCTCGGCGACGAGGAAGCAGAGTCCATCATAGGCATGGAGACCTATTCCCGCGACACGTATCTCATGGATACGCTGGACATCACCTTCCACTCCACCTCCTTCTATTATGAGGAACTGTGTCAGGGGACGGAAGCGCTGCTCATGGCGGGCGACTTCTCCTTCGATTTCGCGTACTGGAACACCTTCCGTCTCTTCAAGGGCGGGCTCTGGGGACTGCTGTCCGATCTGAACGAGCTCCCCTACGTCGATACGAGCAAGGCGTACTGGGCGACGCAGACGCAACAGACGCTCTCCATCGCCGGGCATCAGTTCATGGCGATCAGCGACTTCACGCCGGGGCGCTACGCCTCCTGCGAGTGCATCGTGTTCAACATGGACGTGCTCGACGCCTATAACCTCGACAATCCCTTCGACCTCGTCGCAAGCGGCGACTGGACCTTCGACACCTTCATCACCATGGCGAATACCGTCCACAACGACCTCAACGGCGACGGCGTCTTCGATCCGATGGAGGACGTCTTCGGCTTCTACATCCCGGACGATCAGAATACGATCGTGCGCTTCTATTCCGCGACCGGTTCGACGATCATGACGTTCGACGACGAGGGGCTTCCGAAATTCCAGCTCTCCGGCAACATGCTGTTCAACGACGTGTGGGAATGGTGTGCGAAGAACCTCCGCGATTCCAACAACGTCGTCATGCGCGGCGTGGAAGAAGATCCGTTTATGAAGGATCAGGTGCTCTTCGCCCAGTATTCCTTCGCCATGCTGAACAACCTGCGCGAGATGGAGGCGGATTTCGGCATCCTGCCCTCCCCGAAGTGGAATAAGGACCAGACGGAATACTACACGACGGGCGGCGTGAACGTCAATCCGATCGGCCCGCTCTTCTACTCGGAGGTGCCCGAGGCGGTCGGCGCCGTACTTGAGCTCGGCTCCGCCTACGGCTACCAGAACATCATTCCGATCTACTTCGACAACGACCTCAAGAAGAAGATCGCGCGCAACCCGGAAAGCTCGGAGATGATCCAGCTGATCCTCGACAGCGCCGTGTACGACATGGCGCGCCTCGGCTTCTGGTACGAGACGTACGAGGTCTACCGCACGGGCTTCAACGACAGCAAAAGCCTCTCTTCCCTGCTCGCCTCGCGGGAAAAATCGATCAACAACAAAATTTCCGACGCCGTCGAGGATATGCTCGACGAGCTGCGCTTCAGGCAGTAAAACCGCCGCACAAGAAATCATACAAGACAAGCCGGGGATCTCCTCCCCGGCTTGTTTTTGTATCGGATATTCGATTTTACGTTTTCGGGATCCGCAGCGCGCGCATGGCATTGAGGATGGCGAGCGCGGCGACGCCGACGTCGGCAAAGACCGCCGCCCACATGCCGACCGCGCCGACCGCGCCGAGCAGAAGGATCAGCGCTTTCACGCCGAGCGCGAAGCCGATGTTCTCCCACACGATCCGTACCGTGCGCCGGGCGATGCGGATCGCCTGAGGGATCCTGGCGGGCGCGTCGTCCATCAGGACGATATCCGCCGCTTCGATCGCGGCGTCGGAGCCCATGGCGCCCATGGCGATCCCGACGTCCGCCCGCACAAGCACGGGCGCGTCGTTGATCCCGTCGCCGACGAAGGCGGTCTTCCCCGTCTTTCCGGCGGCAGCGAGGATCTCTTCCAGGAGGCGCACCTTGTCTCCCGGAAGGAGCGCGCCGTGGTATTCGTCGATGCCGAGCGCTTTTGCCGTTTCGCGGGCAACTTCTTCGGAATCGCCGGTCAGCATCACCGTGCGCGTGACGCCGAGCGCGCGCAGTGCGGACACCGCGTCTCCCGCGTCCTCCTTCGGGCTGTCCGAGATCACGATGTGCCCCATGTATTCGCCGTCGCGGGCAACGTGTACCGTCGTGCCCGTATGATGGCAGGCATGCCAGGCGGCGCCGACGTCGTCCATGAGACGGCTGTTCCCCGCGCTGATCTCATGACCGTCCACCTGCGCGCGCACGCCGCGTCCGGCGATCTCCTCCGCGTTCCGCACGCGGCGGGAATCCGGCTCCGCGCCGTACCCCTCCCGCACGGAGCGGGCGATCGGATGATCCGAGCAGGTCTCCGCGTACGCGGCGGTCTCGAGCAACTCCGGCGCCGTGCCGACGGACGGATGGACCGCCGTCACGGTGAAACTCCCCTCCGTCAGCGTGCCGGTCTTGTCAAAGACAACGGTCGAGACGGAGGCAAGCGCCTCCAGATCGCTGCCGCCCTTGACGAGGATCCCGGCGCGCGAGGCACCGCCGATCGCGCAGAAGAAGGTGAGCGGCACGGAAATGACGAGCGCGCACGGACAGGAGATCACGAGAAAGGTCAAGGCGCGATGGATCCAATCCGTCCATCCTCCGCCGAGGATCAGCGGCGGAAGCACGGCGAGTAGCACGGCGGCGATCACGACGGCAGGCGTATACCACCGCGCGAAGCGCGTGATGAAATTCTCCGTGCGCGCCTTGCGGGCGGATGCGCTCTCCACGAGTTCCACGATCTTCGCCGCCGTCGATTCCCCGTACGGCTTCGTCGTGCGGATCCGCAGCGTTCCTTCCCGGTTGAGACAGCCGCTGACGACCGGATCGCCGACCGACACGCGCCGCGGCGCGGATTCGCCCGTCAGCGCGGCGGTATCGAGCGTGGATCCGCCCTCGCAGACGGTCCCGTCGAGCGGGATCTTCTCACCGGGGCGCACGAGGATCTCCGACCCCGGCGCCACCTCGGACGGAGACACGGTCTCGATCTCGCCCGTCGGGCCGATCCGGTTCGCCGTATCGGGGCAGATGTCCATCAGCGCCGCGATGGAGCGGCGTGAGGAGGCGACGGCGCAGCTCTGGAACCACTCGCCGAGCTGATAAAACAACATCACGGCGACGCCTTCCTCATAGTTCCCGGTGGCGAACGCGCCGATCGTGGCGACGGACATCAGAAAATTCTCATCGAATACCTGCCCGTGCGCGATATTGCGCGCGGCGCGCCACAGGATGTCCCAACCGATCACGGCGTACGGGATCAGATACAAAGGGAGCGCCCGTATACCCTCAAAGAACGGGACGGTGCGCGCAATCACGGCGGCGGCGGCGAGCAGCGCCGCGGCGATCCCGATGCGGACGAGCGTCCGCTTCTGGCGGCGGCTCATGTCACAGCTTCACGCTGCAGTCCGGCTCGACGCGCCGGATACAGCGGACTGCCTCCTTCAGGATCGCGTCGAACCGATCGTCGTCCGCCGTCAAAATCATCTTCTGCGTCAGGAAATTCACGTGGATCTCCTCGACGCCGTCGATTTTTTTGATCGCTTCTTCCATTTTGCGCGCGCAGTTCGCGCAGTCGAGGTCTTCCAGCATAAACGTCTTTGTCATGGTTCCGTCCTCCGATAAAATGAATTCAATGGTGTGCCGAATGCCGTTATCACTCGTTGACGTGCTCCATGCCCTGCCCGATCATCGTGCGGACGTGGTCGTCGTCGAGCGAATAGAATACGATCTTTCCGTCCTTGCGTCCCTTGACGAGCTTGTTCGTGCGAAGGATGCGGAGCTGATGGGACACGGCGGTCTGCGTCATGCCGAGCAGCTGCGCGATATCTCCAACGCAGAGCTCCGCCTCAAAGAGCGCGTACAGGATCCGGATCCTCGTCGTGTCCCCGAATACCTTGAACAGCTCCGCCAGATCGCTCAGCGTCTCTTCCTCCGGCATATCCGCCAGCACGCGCCGCACCGTATCCTCATGCACGCACAGGTACTCGCCGCGTTCCTCTTCCGTTTCCCGTTCTCTGTCCATACGCTCCTCCATTTTCATTTGTTCATCTGTTCATATATTACCACATCCGAGTGGATTTGTCAATACGGTATCCGTACTTTTCCGTGCATCGCATCGATTTTTCCATTCCCCACAAAAAAACTCTTGACACAGGCGTATGCTTTTTGATATAATAACAGAGGATAGATCGGCCGTCGCATGCGGGAATCCCGCCGACGGCCTTTGCCTTGTCATATACAGGAAAGGATCCGTTATGAAAACCGATATCCTCATCATCGGCGCCGGACCCGCCGGCATTTTCACCGCCATGGAGCTCTGCCGTCTCGGCGACCGCCGCCATATTACGATCGTGGAAAAAGGACAGCCCGTCGAGCGGCGGCACTGCCCGAAGCCGTCCGCCGGACACTGCGTCGGATGCAAGCCGTACTGTCACATCACGACCGGTTTCTCCGGCGCGGGCGCCTTCTCGGACGGCAAGCTCTCTCTCAGCTGTGAGGTCGGAGGAGACCTCCCTTCCCTGATCGGCGAGGACTTCGCGCAGCAGCTGATCCGCTACACCGACCGGATCTACCTTGAATTCGGGGCGGATGAGCACGTTGAGGGACTGAGCAACTCGGAAGCCGTCAAGGAGATCCGCCTGCGGGCGATCCGAGCCGGGCTGAAGCTCGTGGACTGCCCGATCCGTCATATGGGAACGGAGCGTGCCCAGGCGATCTATCTGGCGATCGAAAACAAGCTGCGCGAGGACGGTGTCGAGCTGCTTTTCGGCAGCGAATGCGTAAACGTCCTGTTGGACGGCGACCTCTGCCGGGGCGCCGTCGTCCGCTGCGGTGAAAAAGAAGAAGAGATCCTCGCCGACGAGACGATCATCGCCACGGGGCGGCGCGGCGCGGAATGGCTGGAGAAGATCTGCGCGGAGCACAACATCGCTCATCAGCCGGGCACCGTCGATATCGGCGTCCGCGTCGAAGTACGCAGCGAGGTCATGGAACGGGTCAACGAGGTGCTGTACGAATCGAAGCTGATCGGCTATCCGCTCCCCTACCGCAACAAGGTACGCACTTTCTGCCAGAATCCGGGCGGATTCGTGAGCCAGGAGAACTACGACAACGATCTCGCCGTCGTCAACGGGCATTCCTATAAGGAACTGAAGTCGGAAAACACGAACCTGGCGATCCTCTGCTCACACAACTTCAACGTTCCCTTCAATCAGCCGATCGAGTACGCGCAGAAGGTCGGCGAGCTGACGAACATGCTCGGCGCCGGACATATCCTCGTACAGCGCTACGGCGATATCCTCGACGGAAAGCGGACGTGGGATAAGGAACTGGCGCAGTCCAACGTCCGTCCCACGCTCCCGGATGCCGTCGCGGGCGATATCACCTCGGCGATGCCTTACCGTGCGATGACGAACATCCTCGGCTTCATCCGGGCAATGGACGAAGTCGTGCCGGGCTTCGCGGCACGGGAAACGCTCCTCTATTCCCCGGAACTCAAATTCTATTCCAACCGCGTCCGCATGGACGCCGACCTGAACACGAACGTGCGCGCGCTCCACTGCCTCGGTGATTCGAGCGGGTGGACGCGCGGGCTGATGATGGCGTCGATCATGGGCGTTCTCATGGGACGCAAGCTCGCCGCATCCGCCGGCGCCGCCCGCTGATGGGAGAAAACATCGTCCTCGGTATCCTCGCGCACGTAGACGCCGGGAAGACCACGCTCGCCGAAGCGATCCTCTACCGCAGCGGCGTGATCCGCCGCCTCGGCCGTGTCGACCGCGGCGACACGGCGCTCGATACCCATGCGCTCGAGCGCGCGCGCGGGATCACGATCTTCGCAAGCGGATCCGTTTTTCCGCTCGGCGATATGACGGCGACGCTGCTCGATACGCCGGGACACGTCGATTTCTCCTCGGAAACGGAACGGACGCTGCGCGTGCTCGACGCCGCGATCCTCGTCGTAAGCGCATCGGAGGGCGTGCAGGCGCATACGCGGACGCTCTGGCGGCTGCTCGCACTCTATCGCGTACCGACCGTGCTCTTCGTGACGAAAATGGATTTCGCCCGAGAAACGGAAGCGAACGTCATGCTCGGACTGCGCCGCGAATTCGGTGACGGCTGTGTGGACTTTTCCGACGCGGACGAAGAAGCGCGGGCGGAAGCCGTCGCCATGCGGCGGGAGGATCTGCTCGATAAATATCTGACGCAAGGCTCGCTCGACGTTGAGGACACGGCGCAGCTCGTGCGGCAGCGGCTCCTCTTTCCCTGCTTTTTCGGATCCGGTCTGCGCGTCGAGGGGATCGACGAATTTCTCGCCGCCCTCCCGCGTATTTTGCGCCCCCGGATCTATCCGGAGCGTTTCGGCGCGCGCGTCTTCAAGATCGGCCGCGACCCGCAGGGGGTACGCCTCACGCACATGAAGATCACCGGCGGAACGCTCTCCGTCCGCGACACGGTCTCCGCCGCCGGAACGGAAGAAAAGATCTCACAGATCCGCGTATACAGCGGCGCGCGGTTCACGTCAAAGGAAACGGCACGGGCGGGAGAGATCGTCGCGGTGACGGGTCCCGAATCGCTCAAAAGCGGCGACGGGCTCGGCTATGAGGCACAGGCGGAGGCGCCGTCGCTCGAGCCGGTCATGGAGTACCGCATCTGCCTGCCGGAAGGATGCGACGTCCGTGAGACGCTGCCGAAACTGAAGCAGCTCGAGGAAGAAGACCCGCTGCTGCGCATCACGTGGAAAAGCGCCGTCGCGGAGATCCACTGCGAACTGATGGGCGACATCCAGGCGGAGATCCTGCACGCGCTCATCCTCGACCGCTTCGGGATCGACACGGTGATCGACAGCGGAAGCGTTCTGTATAAAGAAACGATCTCCGATACGGTCGAGGGCGTCGGGCACTACGAGCCGCTGCGCCACTACGCGGAGGTACACCTGCTCCTCGAACCGCTGCCGCGCGGGCACGGCCTCGTCTTTCAGTCTTCCGTTTCGGAGGATGATCTCAGCCGAAACTGGCAGCGGCTGATCCTGACGCATCTGGCGGAAAAGCAGCACCTCGGCGTGCTGACCGGCGCGCCGATCACCGATATGCGCATCACGCTGGCTGCGGGACGCGCGCACCCCAAGCATACGGAAGGCGGAGATTTCCGGCAGGCTACGTACCGCGCCGTCAGGCAGGGGCTCATGCAGGCGCAGTCCGTTCTGCTCGAGCCGTATCTATCCTTCCGCATCGAGGTGCCGCCGGAACAGATCGGCCGCGCCATCACCGACGTGCGGCTGCGCGGCGGAACGTTCGATCCGCCCGAGGACGCGGGCGGCTTGACGCTGCTGAACGGACGGGCGCCGGCTACGGCGCTGAACGGTTACGCGGCGGAGCTCGCCGCCTACACGGGCGGACGCGGACGGATGAGTACGGCGCCCGCCGGATACGATCTCTGCCGGAACGCGGAGGAGGTGATCCGCCGCGCGGCGTATTCGCCGACCGCCGATACGGAAAACACCCCGGACTCCGTATTCTGCGCACACGGCGCCGGTTTCGTCGTGCCCTGGGATCGCGTATCCGGCGCCATGCATCTTCCCTCCTGTCTGCATACGGAAGGCGAGGAGATCGCCGTCCCGTACAGCCACCGGAACCTGAAGCTGGACGAGAGCGAGCTCGAGGCGATCATGCTCCGGGAATTCGGACCGATCCGCCGGAAAACGTACACGGAAAAGAGAACGGTCGACGCGGGCACAGCGGAGCGGGAAACCGCCGCCCGCGTGCGCACGGACGTATGGATCGTCGACGGATACAACGTGATCTTTGCGTGGGACGATCTGCGCACGCTTGCCGAAACGGATCTGGAGGCGGCGCGCGTCCGTCTCGCGGATATCCTCGCGAACTTCGCCGCGTTCACGCAGAACGAAGTCATTCTCGTCTTCGACGCGTACCGTGTGGCGGGAAATCCGGGCAAGCATTTCGACCGCGGCGACGTGCACGTGGTATACACAAAGGAACGGGAGCTCGGCGACGTGTATATCAGCCGCCTCCTCTCGGAGATCGGGAAAAACGACCGTGTGCGCGTCGTCTCCTCCGACGGGCTGATCCAGCTCGGCGCCGTGCGCTTCGGCGTACTCCGCATGTCCGCCGCGGAATTCGAGCGCGAGGTGGACGCCGTGGATGCGCGGATCGGCGAGATCCTCTCGGAAATGAAAAAAGAAAAGGGCGAAACGGTCGGCGAAGCGCTCGCCGCGAGGAACGCGGCCCCCATGCAGGGATCTCCCGCCGATCCGCAGCAATAAAAATGCTTCCGCATCCTCGGTGTCAATATGTCGGGTGCGGAAGCGTTTTATGCTTGGGTACGGATCAGGACTCGAATTCATTTTTATGTTCGGCAAAAAAGGTATAGTAACCCCGCACGCCTTCCAGCTCCGTCCATCGGCGTACGCTGACGGGGACAGAATCTATATCGTATATCCTTGCCCGCAGAAGAGACAGAAGAAACGGCGAATGCGTCGATATCACAAACTGACACTCGTGATGGCGGACACAGTCCTCAATGAAATATTTCAGCTGGATCTGATTTGACGGAGACAGGCTGTTCTCCGGCTCGTCGAGAAGGTACAGCGCGCCGTCCGTGATTGCATCGACGAAAAAAGAAAGCGCGCTTTCTCCGTTGGAGCGCTCCTGCACATTACGCATCACTTTCGTACGCAGGAACTGGGACATCGTCGTCTTTTTCCTTCTCGCGTAGGCCGCTGCTTTCCAGCGGTCAAAATCATCCAGTCCCCGGAGATTGTTCGGCGTCTCGCTGCTCCGTTCACTGATATACTCTTCGATCAGATTTGCTTTCTTTCCGTCGATCCCTTCATTCACACGGCGTATATCGAGCACCTGGTCGAACACATCGTCGCTCGCAATGATCCTGCTTGCGGCTGAAAGCGGCGCGGCAAGCTCATACCGGCACAGCTCCACGTAATCGTCAAAGAAATCACTGCGGTTATAAACCGTCCCCCGCTGCAGTCCGAGCTTTTCCGCGATGATATTCAGGATCGTGCTCTTTCCGCTGCCGTTGCCGCCGTAAAAGATCGTGATATCGCCGAACTGAAATTCCGGCAGCTCATGATCGCGGAACAGCATGAATGGATAATACGACGTAAAATATGTTCCGCGAGTCTTGGGATGATAAGTCGGAGATTTTTCCTGAAAAAAGCCTTCATCCTCCGCCCTGGAAAGCATCTTGAATTTCTGCAGATAAATCATTGTGAATACTCCTGTGCTATACACGGATTCGCTGCCGCCGGGAGCTGTGCCGACGTCTGCCGCATGTAAAAAGATCCCCCGCGGCCGCAGCTGCGGGGAATCGCGGCATTATGATTACACTTTGTCGATCCCGGGGAAATAGAACGGGAGCGGGAACAGCGTCCTCGCGAATGCGGGAAGGTCGCGCAGAAGCCGCCCGTTCCCCGTGAAAGCGACCTCCATCGCGCGCAGATACGGCAGCGTGATATCGGCGTCAGCCTGCGTAGGCTCCGCGAAGAAACGGCCGTCCTGCGTGCCGATGCGGAACCTGCCGTCCGTGACGCCCTCCCTGGCGATGCCGATCTTCTCGAAGAACGGATGCGGCTCGACGCCGAGGACGAAGGAACCGTTTTCCGTGCGATGGGTCCCGGCGTAGAGCGTCCCGAACGCATTGAACAGGCGCGGGATATCGAGCACGCAGGCGTGCGTCAGCATCGTGACGTGCCAGTCTTCACAAACGGCAAGCAGTCTCTCGGCGAGCGTATCGGCATGCGGTCCGACGGGGACACAGCAATGATCCGTCTTTTTCATGAGGGCAAGAAGGAAATCATCGACCGACGCGCCGGGCACGAGAACGAACTCCGCGAGGTCCTTCCAATCTTCCTTCGAGATGAAATAGCCGACCGGCTCCTCCCCCTCCAGAACGAGATACGCCTCGTGATACCCGTGCTTGGTCAGCGTCCAGAAATCCTCCGTGCGGCGGTTGACGAAGACCGTCTGCGTCGCCATGATCCGCTTCATGCAGGCCGCGTCCTCCGGCACCGCCGCGCGGATCGTATACCGCGAGGGACGCTCGCCGATCGTGTGACGGACGGAGTACGCCGTGTGAACGGTCTGGATGTGATTGCCCGTGCGCGCGAAGCCGTAGTATTCATACCGCTGGCGCAGTCCGCCGAGAACGGAAACAACGGCTCTGTCCTCGCATGCCTGACAGAGGCACGACGCGAGAAGATCGCTCATGTATCCCTTGCCGCGGGACCCCTCGCCGACGCTGACCGTACCGACGCCGTACGCCGTACAGTCGCTCTCGCCGATCTTATATTCATACGGATAATTCAGGACGGCGGCAGCGACCTTTCCGTCCTCGCGCACCACAAAATGCTGCGGACCGCTCGTCGCGTCCTTCCCGTATATGAGCGGAAGGAGCGTCGGAAAGTCCACGTGGAATACGTTCATCGCAAAGGTAAGGATCTCGGGAAAATCCCGATCGGCAGCCTGTTCGCAGCGTGACTGAAACGCCATGGATTCATCCTCCGTTATTCTGGTCGTACTTTGACGCGGGATCCGGTCGGCGCATGCTTGCCGCGGCACCCGGTACCGTATACATTGTAACACGCCGCCGCCGCAAAGTCAATCCCGCGTAAAGCGTTTCACTCCCGTTTCTTTTCCCTGCATACGGGCGGATCGCTCCCGCTCTCCGGGAGCATCGGCGGTTCCGGCGCGTTCTTCTGCCGCTCGAAGGCGTAATACGCATGGACGAGGCTGCGGTATCCGAGCTGCTTCAGCGTCTCGTACCGCACGTTGTAGCGCGCTCTCGTCCGCGTGCCGCTTATGATCCAGCGGATGCACTCCTGCGCATAGGCGTCGATGATCCTCAGGCTCTCCGTCGTGTTGATGACGGAGAAAAACCACCAGCTCCACGTGAGCTCGTTGTCCAGCGGACCCTCCAGCAGCTTGCGGTTGAAGACGCGGATAAAGGCGGCGGCGGCGCGCTCTCCGTCCGCGCCGGTGCGCGCCGACCAGCGCCGGAGCGCGTGCGCCTTGCGGCGCATCTTCTGCTTCAGCTTCGTTACGGTCGCCGGCGCGATATCGACGGTGTTCCCGCGGCAGACGAAGCCGAGAAAAGTCCACCCCTCGCCGGGAGCGTGCAAGGATTCCTTTGCGGGATTGATGCTGAGACCGCGCTCCGCGAGATATCCACGGAGATACGCCGCATGCGCCTCGGCCTCTTCCCGCGTGGGAGCGAAAAGGATGATATCATCCGAATACCGGGCATACGGGACACCGGTCTCCGCAAAGCGGCGATCCAGTCCGCAAAGGAACAGATTGGCGTAAAAGGCGGAAAGCGGCGTGCCCGCCATGATGCCTTTCTCCTCGGCTGTGATCCTTCCCCGATCGAGCACGTTCGGTTCCTCAAGCAGCGCGCGGAGGAAGGAAAAGAGCGGCTCGTCCTCCCCGACCGTATCGCGCAGAAGCGGAAGCAGGAGAGGAACGGGCACGGAATTGAAATAATCGTGAACGTCGGCCTTGTACGAATACATGTCTCCGACGCCCGGTACACGCCGCAGCGCGCGGACGGCATCCTTGGCGGTCCTGCCGGGGCGGAAGGAATACAGATTTTCCGCGCAGACCCCGTCATACCGACGGAGGAGCAGATGCGTGAGCAGCTTTAGCACCGTATTCTCATCCGCCGGATAGGTATACACGACCCGTTTTTTCGACGATCCCATCTTGCTGATGACGGAGCGCTTCGGAAGCGGAAAACGCCGCCCCTCCCGGATCGCACGGCAGACGGGGAGATAGCCCTCCCGGTCGATGAACGCGCGCAGCTCCTCCGCCGTCTCCTTCGGACAGGCAAGCGAACGCTTATATTCGAGAAAACGCTCCCAGCAGTCCCGGTCGGAGAGCAGATCGAGCAGCGACATACGGACCTCTTTCCCCGCCGCGCCGGACGGCGGCGTTCGTGACGACATAACAAAAAAAGCAGAAAGAGAAGACATTAAAGCCCGGAAAATTCCGGGATGTACCAGACCGTACGCGGATCGGCTGCCTGCGAAGCCGCGTTCCGGGAGATCCCGGAGATCCGCGCCGGGTCCGCCGCAGGCGCATCGCGTTCTCTTTCTGCTTTTTTTCGGGGATCAGCGCAATGCGGCCTTACGCAAGCGCATTGCGGACACGCTTGACCACGTAGGAGCGGGTGTTCCACCAGCCGGGATGGTCATAGTAGAAGCGCAGATACGGTACGCCCTGCGCCGCGCAGTTTTGGCGCAGCTTGGCGGACGCGCTGCTGCTGAACAGAAGCTCGACGACGAGCGCCTTCCGCGTGCCGTCCCAGAAGGTGAAGACGGTGCGCTTCCCGTCGCGCGTCATCGCGTTCTCCAACCGATAGGAAGAGAACTCCGTGCGGAAGATCTGCTCGAAATACTGGATATAGGTACCGCCGAAATTGTACTGGTTCTCCTCCGCCGGCATGATCGGTCCCCATGATTCGCCGCTGGGGCCGAGATCCGCGGCGGCAGGCTGCGGCGCCGGAGACGCCTGCGTCCGCTGCGGCGCGGACGGTTGAGAGGAGGCGGAGGGATTCCCCTGCGTTACGCTGCGCAGAAGTTCGCGGGCGACCTTTTCCGCCTTCGCGCTGCTGCCGAACAGCTTGGAAAGAATACTCATCCTGGTTCTCCTTATTTTATGATTTCCGGTCTCGCCGAACCGACGTACCTATGTATGATTATACAACATCGCGTACCGCGTGTCAACTTTTTTTGTAAAAAATTTGAAGGATCTTCTTTGCGGTGCGATGATCCCGTTGACTTTCCGCGCGATTTATGGTACAGTATTGTTGACGGTACGCCGAGCGGTCCCGCTTCGGGTCCGCGGACGCGCCGCCCGGAAATCAGACGTCAGGAGGCTTCCCATGATCCATTTCTCCCGTGATTTTGTTCCCTTCTGGGACGATACGTGCATCGACTCTGCCCGCACGTCGGCGACGCTCTCCGTCAACCGCCCGCAGCGCGCCGGATCCGTTCTTCGCTTCGATCAGCCGTGGGAGGGAGACTCCCCCGATTATTTCACGATCATCCGGGACGGCGGTTTGTACCGTATGTATTACAACGGCTTTTCTCTCAACGAATCCGACTTTCCGGCCCGCGTGCGGCTCTGTTATGCGGAAAGTACGGACGGGATCCATTGGGTGAAGCCAGATCTCGGCATGTATGAGATCAACGGCAGCCGGCACAACAATGTCATCATGCCGATCAATGACAATTTTACCGTAATGATCGACCAAAATCCCGCCTGTCCGCCCGAGCACCGCTATAAGGCGCTGCTCGAGTTTCCGGACATCAGCACCTCCTCCGTGGCAAAGGAGGGTCAGAAGGGGCTCGGGCTGCTGTGCATGACGTCGGCGGACGGACTGCACTTCAATGAACACAGCATCATCTCGACCGGTCTGCAGTACGATTCCCAGAACACTCTGCACTACAATCCGCACCTCGGGAAGTATTACGCCTTTATGCGCGGCTTCCGCGTCGTGGAGCAGACCACGAGGGAAACGCTGAACGAAACGAGCGTCCGCAGCATATACGTGAGCGAATCGGAGGATTTCGTCCGCTGGAGCGAGCCGGTACCGCTCGATTTCGGCGAGGCGGAAGACTGCCCGCTGTACACGAACTGCGTCTCCGCCTACCCGTACGACGACCGGCTGTATATCGGCTTCCCGACGCGGTACGTCGAGCGGAAGGAATGGACGCCGAACTACGACCGCCTCTGCGGAAAGGAGCGGCGGCTGGAGCGTATGAAGCTCTCTCCGCGCCTCGGCACCGTCGTAACGGACTGCGTCTTCATGCATTCGAGAGACATGTTCCGTTGGCACCGTTTCGACGAGGCGTTCATGATCCCCGGTCCGGAGAACGGTCTGAACTGGATCTACGGAGACTGCTATCCCGCCTTTTCCGCGCCGATCGAGACGCAGGCGGATCTCCCCGGCGAGCCGCCGGAGCTTTCGATGTACGCCGTCAGCAATCATTTCATGCCGGAACCGTCGGAGCTCATCCGCTATACGGTCCGCCGGGACGGCTTCGCCTCCTACAAAGCGACGTATAAGCCGCAGGTCCTGACAACGCTTCCCTTCACCTTCGAATCCGACGTGCTCGCGCTCAACTTCCGTACCTCCGCGCGCGGATACATCATCGTGCGCGTCCTCACCGAAGGCGGCGATGTGATCCCCGGATACGAGACGTGCGAGCTGTTCGGCGACGCGCTCGCGCGTCCGGTCGACTTCCCGTCCCCGCTCGGCGAACTCAGCGGCCGCGCGGTGCGGATCGAATTCACGATGAGCGACGCCGAAGTGTACGCGATGCGTTTTCTGTGAACCGTCCGTCTTTCGCACCCGACAAAAACCGCCTCGGGCGGGGATCTTCCCCGTCCGAGGCGGCTTTTTGTCGGAGTCAGTCTTCAAGGACCGTCACGGATTCTATAACGACTTTCTGCTGCGGCGCATAGGCGTCGTAATTGCGTTCTCCGGTCTCCTCGCCCAGCTTCGTCATGGAGAAATCCTCGATCTCCAGTTCATAGGCGCCGCTTGAAACAAACGACACCGTCGTCCGGGCGATCTCGATGCAGCCGCGGTAATCCAGATCGACCGCGATCTCGTATTCGTGCCACGCGCCGTCCGCGGCGAGCTTCTCGCTGACGGTTTTGTTCAAAGTCGCTTCGTACCACGCAGCGGAGGCCGTATGATCGCCCGAGCCGCGCAGATCGAACGACGCCTTGATCCGCAGCGTTTTTTTCGCGTCCGCTTTGGCGCGGAAGGTCAGAAGATACCGACCGCTTCCGCCCACCTCCAGCGGCTGCACGAGATTGTACCGGAGCGATTTTTCCTCGGACGCTCGGACCCGGATCGTTCCGCCCTCCGCCGTGATCTTCCGGTCCGTACCGCTCGGCGCCGCTGAGAAGAGATCCGTCTTCTCTTTGACGTAATTCGGGATACATCCGTCGAGCTGTATTTTGAAATATCTGCCTTTTTCGCCGTCCCGGAAATCCGTTCCGTTGTCGGAGACGGTGATCGCCGTGTTTTCCGGGATGAAGGCGCCGTAACGGATCAGCAGATCGGACTTCTTCACCGTTTTGCCCGCGTCGAAGAGATAGGTGTTCCCGTCCGTCTGCACGAGCGTCGGATGAGGCGTGTTCTCCGCGAATCCGTCGTAGAGCACGTACCAGCCGTCCCCGGTCCTCCCGTCGTTGCCGACCTTGACATCGGGCGTATCGGTGAGCCCGGAAAAGATGCCGAACGCGAGCTTATAGACACCGCTCTCCGCGTCGAAGCGGAACATGGACTCTGCGTGGTTCGTCTCGCTCTCCGTGTAAAGATCCCGTTTGCAGATCCACGCGGTGGGATCGACGCCGTCCAGGACGCACGTCGCCACGACCCGGTCGGCCTCGTCGAGCAGAGCGAGTTTGAAGGTGACGGGATCGAACAGCTTGGCGTTCCCGTCGTTCGTCCAGCGCATGAAGATCCGGGCATCCGCCCCGACGCCGAGAGTATCGGAGAACACGGCGTCCTCCAGGACGAAATGATACCCGATGGAATTGGTGACCTCCCGCATGGCGCCGCCCAGATCGTTCAGCATCAGCATGCTGTCGGCATACGCGCCCATAGGCGCGTAGCACGCGCGGTTCTCGTTCAGAGTGCGCGTCAGTCTCTCCGCGTCCAGCCCCTCGCGCTGCTGCGCGAGATATCCGCCCGGCATCTCAAGGACGCTGATCGCCCGATTGACGCACCAGAGGACCTCGTCGCCCGCACAGGTGACGCCGCCGTATCCGTCGCGGCGGATGCCGACGCCCTGCTCCACCGCGTCGAGGAACACCTCTTTGTCCGCGTAGATCGAGCATCCGTCGCAGCCGAAGCCCCACGCGGTCACAAGCTTCGTCTTGCAGCCCCTGAATGCGTCGATATAGAGCTGCCAGCACCTCGCCATGACTTGAGTGTCGAGGCCGCCGTCCTGCTTCGTGCCGTCTCCGATCTCCAGCTGGGAATAGGAATTCTCGCCCCACGAGCCGAAGGAGCGGATGTCGATATACGCGATCCGCGGATCGTCGCCGTAGCGGGCGGCAAGCGCCCGGGCGAGCTGTCCCACTTTTTCGTAATACCCTTCGCCTGGATCGCGGTAGTCGACCACGTGCAGCGTGATATAGGTCCCGGAGGCGTTCAGGTTCACGCTCATTGCGGAGACGTTCACGTCGTCCCGGTCGCAGATGAATTTCGGCGTACAGTAATCGGCGGCGCTCGACGGATTGCACGCCATGATGCCGAAGGCGAACTGTTTTCCCGCGGGAAGCTCGGCGATGGAGCGTTCGATAACGTCCCAGTCGTACACGCCGTCCGCGGTCTCGATATCGCTCCACGCATACCGGCAGTACCCGAGGGACGCCAGCTCCCACGCTTCAGCGCTCTGGTTCACAAAAGAACCGGCGCCGTTGTCGTACGCGATCCATCCTTTATACGGGTTGACGAGCGGTTCGTCGTTTTTTGGAAGCGCCGCCGTGATGAAGCCCGTTTGGCTCCCCTTGACCGCCGCGCCGCCGTCGCCGCAGGAAGAAAAGAACGGCAACGCCAGAGCAAAAAGCAGCGGCACGACGACGCACCTCTTCATCACGCGGTATGCGGCGCTGTCAGTACGCCGCTCCTGTCCTCGCCGCGAATGAAGATGCGGCGAATCTGAATGCCGTCGTCGAAAGCAAGAAGATCGGCGGGACAGCCGGGCGCGATCCGTCCGGCGGGGATGCCGAGGATCCGCGCGGGCGTCTCCGTCATCATTTTCACGGCGCGGGCAACGGTGACGCCGCACTCCTCGGTCAGGACGCGGATCAGCCGGTCCGCCGTCGCGATGCTCCCGGCGAAGGCGCTGCGGTCGCGCAGGCGGCACACGCCCTCCTCGATGACGTAGGCGATCCCGCCGGATACGCCCTCCTTCTCATCCGTTCCGGTGAGCGCAAGGCTGTCCGTGATGAGCGCGACGGCGTCGTCCCCCTTGATCTTCAAAATCATCCGGATGAGATCAGGCGGGAGATGCCGCCCGTCCGCGATGATCTCGCACGCGAGCTCGTCGTGCAGAAACGCGGACTCGATGACGCCGAGGCGGCGGAAGCCGTGATCCCGCGTGACGGTAGACGTGGCGGAATACAGATGCGTCACGAGACGGCAGCCGTTTGCGATCGCCCTCTCCATATCGGACCCGATCGCATCCGTGTGTCCGGCGGAAGGCAGGATCCCGTGAGCGCACAGAAAACGGCAGAACGACCCGTCCCGGTCGTGTTCCGGCGCATACGTCCAGCGGACGACCGCGCCGGGAAAATCGCGCACGAGCGCTTCGTATTCCGCGGGGATCGGCTCCGTGATGGAGCTCGGATTCTGCGCGCCGCACTGCGCGACGGAAAGATACGGTCCCTCCATATGTACGCCGAGGATCGTGCCGGGAAAGCGGCCGCTGCGGCGCGCTTCGTCGATCGCGGCGACGCCCGCGTGCATCTCCTCCATGGGAGCGGCGGAAAGCGTCGGCAGGATCGTCGTCGTACCGTGACGGAAATGGAACAGCGCCGCTTCGATCACGTCGTCCGCCGTGCCGTCGAGAAACGGACGCCCGCCGCCGCCGTGCGTGTGCATATCGATCCATCCCGCGCTGAGGTACAGCCCGCGCAATTCGACCGTTTCATCAGCGCCGCACGCTTCGGGGAGGATCGCCTCGACCACGCCGTCGCGCACGAATACCGCCCCGGAAAACTCCCGACCACCGGCAAGGATCCTGTCCGAAAGAAAACACTGCGTCATAGTTTGCCCTCCAGGACCGCATGGTCCGCATCAATACTTCATGGGGAGCGGGTTGTCGGCGTGCACCTTCTCGATGACGCCGATGATCTCCTCCACCTTTTCCGGCGGGACGGACAGCGGCGTATGCGCCGTCAGCGCTCCGTACAGCTCTTCATAGAACGAGGAAGTACCGACGTCGAAGGCGTTGCCGCTGTAGTTCCCGCTCTCCTTGTGCCAGTTGAGCTTTTCCGAACAATAGATGGGATTGTGATCCGCGTCGCGCAGCGTCTCGCGCTGCACGGGCTTTATCGGATCCTCCTCTTCCGTCCAGTACTGGAGCTCGTACGCGCCGGTCGTCGTGCGCAGCGCGCCGCGCGTACCGGTCACTTTGAGCGTATAGCCGGAATACGGATCGACCGCGCTGATCTCCAGATCGACGAGCGGCTTGCCCGGCGCGGTAAGCAGGATCTTGGCATAGTCTTCCGCGTCGCCGCTCGTCACGGCGGTATCCAGCCGTGAATAGACGACGCGCGTCTCTTTATCAAAGCCGAGGAAGCCGAGCGCCATGCCGATCGGATGCGGCCCAGTGTTGTATACGCTGCCGCCCATCATGCCCTGCATCGTCTGCCAGTCCCAGCGGCGTCCGTAGCCGTTGTAACGGATGCTGATCTCCACGATGCGTCCGAGTATCCCGCTTTCGATGCGGCGCAGCGTTTCCCGGTAAAAGGGCGCGAAAAAGGTCTGTTGGAACACGGCGAGCTGCACGCCGTGCTCCCGGGCGGTGCGGATGAGATCCTCGCACTCGAAGCGGTTGCGGGCAAAGGGCTTTTCGACGAGCACGTTCTTTCCGTGCGCAAGCAGATCGCGGGCGATCGGATAATGCATCGATGAATACGAAGCGTTTACGACGAGATCGATATCGTCCCGCTCATAGAGTTCCCGGTAATCCGCGCAGGTATCGCAGCCGGGATACAGCGCCGCGGCGCGTTCGCGGCTGACGGCATCCCCGTCCACCACGCAGCGCACCGCATAGTGCGTGTTCGCCTCCGAGCGGAAATACGCGCCGTGAATGTTCTTTCCGCTCCGTCCCTGCCCGATCAGGGCTACGCGCAGTCGTTCCATCATGAACCTCCCGTATGTATGAAATGAAATATGGATTTCAGGTTTGTCCGTCCCTCTTATCGTCCCGGAACGCAAAGGATCCCGCCGCCGAGGACGGTATCTCCGTCGTAGAACACCGCCGCCTGTCCGGGCGCCGGCGCGGGCTGCGGCACGGCGAACTCGATGCGCACGCCGTCCCCGTGCGGACGGACGGTCGCTTCCGGCGCCGTCTGATGATACCGGAGACGGACGCGGCAGTGCAGCGGAAAAGCCGGCGCTTCCCCCGAGATCCAGTGCACGTCTTCCGTATCCGCCCACTCCCGCATCAGCTGCGCTTTCGTTCCGAGCGTCACCGTGTTCGTACCCGGATCGACGGAACAGACGTACAGCCGCTCCGTCGAGGAGATACCGAGACCGCGCCGCTGACCGACCGTATAGTGCGTGATCCCTTCATGGCGGCCGAGCACGGCGCCGCCGACGTCGAGAAAATCACCGGGCGGCGCCGCGCAGCCGAGGATCCGCGCGACGGCGGCGGCATGATCGCCGTCCGGCACGAAGCATATGTCCTGACTGTCCCGTTTCCCTGCGTTGACGAATCCGAGAGCCTGCGCGATCCGCCGCGTTTCCTCCTTCGCAACGTCACCGAGCGGGAACGCGGTATGCGCGAGCTCATCCTGTCCGAGACGGTACAGCACGTAGCTCTGATCCTTCTCCCGATCCGCCGCGCAGCGCAGATAATACCGATCACCGTCGCGCCCGATGCGGGCGTAATGTCCGGTCGCCACGCAGTCGCAGCCGAGCTCCCGCGCCCTTTGGTACAGCTTTCCGAATTTCAGGAAGCGGTTGCAGTCGATGCAGGGATTCGGCGTCCGCCCGGCGGCGTACGACTCCGCAAAACGCCGCATGACCTCCGTCCGGAATTCCTCCGAAAAATTGAAGACGTAATACGGGATGCCGAGCCGGCGCGCGACGGCGCGCGCGTCCTCGACGTCCTCGATCGAACAGCAGCTCCGCTCATCCGGATCCGCCTCCTCCCCCGCCGGGCGGGAGAAGAGCTTCATCGTACAGCCGATGCAGTCGTATCCGGCTTCCTTCATGCGATAGGCAGCGACGCTCGAATCGACGCCGCCGCTCATGGCGATCAATGCCTTCATCCGCTGCCACCTTTTCTTTTTATTCGTCCGACCGTTCCGACGCGGCGCCCGTACATTCCCTGAGATAGGCGACGGAGCGCCGGACGACGTCGACGATATACCCGATCTCTTCCTCCGTCGTCTCCGCGGAGATCGTCAGCCGGAGCGCGCCGCGCGCCAGATCCGGAGAACGTCCGAGGGCGAGCAGGACGTGGCTCGGCGCATACGCGGCGGAGGTACAGGCGGAACCGACGGAGGCGTATACGCCGCATCGGTCAAGCTGCCAAAGGAGCGCCTCCCCCTCGATCCCCGAAAAACAGAAGCTGACGTTTCCCGGCAGGCGGCGCACCGGATCGCCGTTGAGCACGGCGCCGGGGATGCCGGACAGCCCGGCGATCAGCCGGTCGCGCAGCGCGGCGGTGTGCGCCGCATCCTTTTCACGACGCCGGCACGACTCCTCCAGCGCGGCGGCCATGCCGACGATCGCCGCGATATTCTCCGTACCGGCGCGCCGTCCGCCTTCCTGCCCTCCCCCTTCGATCAGCGATGCCGGAGAGACGCCGCGCCGCACGTACAGCGCGCCGATCCCCTTCGGTCCGTGAAATTTGTGCGCGGACAGAGAGAGCAGATCGACGGACAGCTCGTCCGTGCAAATCGGCAGATGCCCCGCCGTCTGGACGGCGTCCGTGTGAAAGAGCACGCCCGCCTCCCGGCAGACCGCGCCGATCTCCCCGATCGGCTGGACCGTACCGATCTCATTGTTCGCGTGCATCACGCTCACGAAGACCGTGTCCCGCCGGATCGCCGCGCGGACGTCTTCCGTCCGGACGATCCCGTCCTCCGGGACGGGAAGGAGCGTGACGTCGTATCCTTCTCGTGCGAGCCGCTCGAGCGGACGGAGCACCGCGTGGTGTTCGACGGCGGTGGAGATCACGTGTCTCTTTCCCGCCGCCGCCCCGAGGCGCGCGGCGGTCAGGATCGCCTGATTGTCCGATTCACTGCCCCCGGAGGTAAAAACGATCTCCTCCGGCTCAGCACCGAGACAGGCGGCGATCCGCTCCCTTGCCTCGCGCAGCGCGCGCGCCGCTTCCCTTCCGGGCGCGTGCGTACTGGAGGGATTGCCGCAGCACTGCCGCAGATAAGGGAGCATCGCCTGAAACGCCGTCTCGGACAGCGGCGTCGTCGCGGCGTTGTCCGCGTATACGTGCATTCGTGCGTCCATCAGATCCCTTTCCGTATCGCCGTGTCAGAAGCGATCCTCCAGTTCCCGGAGCATCGCCACACGCCCGGCGTGACGCCCGCCTTCGAAGGCATGCGTGAGGAATGCCTCGAGGATCGTCAGCGCCAACCCCTCGCCTACGACGCGCGCGCCGATGCAGAGAACGTTCGCATCGTTGTGACGGCGCGTCATCTCCGCGGAGTACGGCTCGGAACAGCAGGCGGCGCGGATCCCGCGTATCTTGTTCGCGGCAAGGCTCATGCCGATCCCCGTGCCGCAGACGAGCACGGCGAGCGACGCCTTTCCCTCCGTGACGGCGCGGCAGGCGGGCTCCGCGTACTGCGGATAATCGCAGCGTTCGTCGCTCCACGTTCCGAAGTCGATCACGTCCCAGCCCTGCCCCTTGAGATACGCAAGGATGGGCTCCTTCAAAGAGAATCCGCCGTGGTCACAGGCAAAGGCGATCGTTTTGTTTTCCATCATGTATTCCTCCCGACGTGTCGTCGTTGTATCTTTCTTCTATATCTTCCATCTATTCTTCGGCGTTTGCCGAAAGACGTTCGTCCCGTTCCCGCTCCGCCTGCGTCTTACGCAGATACGAAACGGTAAGCGCCTCGGGCGTAAAAACGGACGGATCCGGCGCCGCGCGAAGGATCGCCTCCGCGGCCTCCGCCACGGCGAACGCGCCGGGACTGCGCCAGCACGGCGGCGTCGCCGTCAGGCGCGGATGCGTGACGAACGGCAGCGCGCTTTCATAGCCGTCGCCCGTCAGGCGGATCGGTTCGTCGTAGGGCGCGAGCGCCGCGTCGAGACCGTCGGCGGGCAATATCCCGTCCTCGCTCAACCGTTCGACCGCTCCGTCCCGGATCCGGAACAGCGCCGTATAATACCGTCCGCGGCGCGCTCCGATCAGAGGACAGACGATCCCGTCGGCATACCGCATCCCATACGCCATCGCAAGGAGCGAGGACACGCCGACGCACGGTTTATTCCTTCCGAACGCAAGTCCCTTCAGCGTGGCGGCGCCGATGCGCACGCCGGTAAAGGAACCCGGTCCCTTCGCGCAGGCGAACAGATCGATCTCTCCGAGGGAGACGTCGGCAAATCTCATGATCTGTTCGACCATCGGCAGAAGGACGGTACTGTGCGAATGCGGAGAAAGCAATGAATCCTGTGCGAGCGGCACGCCGTCCCGACTGAGCGCGGCGGACGCGAGCAGCGCGGTACTGTCCAATGCGAGCGTCAGCATGACTCATCCTCCGTCTCCCACGGCGTCCGCACGGTGATCTCCCGCGTATCCGCGTCCAGTTTGCGGATCGTCACGGTGAGCGCGTCCTTGGGAAGATCCTCTCCCAGTTTCTCGCTCCACTCCGCTATGCAGATCCCCTGCGCCGTGTATTCCTCAAAGCCGATGGAATCGAGTTCCCGCGCGTCCCCCAGACGGTAAAAATCGAAATGGAAGACCGGGATCGGTCCGCGGCGGTATTCGTTGACGACCGTATACGTCGGACTCTTGACGCGGCTTCCGGGCGACAGCACGGAAGCGAAGCCGCGCACGAACGCGGTCTTTCCCGCGCCGAGATCCCCATACAGCGCGACGAAGGAAGGTACGCCGCCGCGCGTATCGCGCAGCATCCGCGCCGCGTCCTCTCCGGCCGCCTCCGTTTCCTTCTCCGAGCGGCTCACGATCGTATACTCCCGCACAGCGTCTCCCCCTCTCTTCTCCGTCCGATCTAATCGGACGGTGACTCCGTCCCGCTTCCCGCACCGCGGTACGTTTCATTATAGCATATTCGGACGCCGATTACAAGACGCATTTTCGGCACGCGGCGCGGGATAAGGCCGGGACGCGAAAAAACTTTCCGAAAAGGCTTGCAAACGTGGAAAAGAAGGTGTATAATATACGAGCGTGAGAACCGCCTTTAGCTCAGCTGGATAGAGTGCCGGATTCCGATTCCGTAGGGCGGGGGTTCGAATCCCCCAGGGCGGGCCATAGAAAAGACGAGGCACCTCGGTGCCTCGTCTTTTCTATCGTCTGTACAAACCGGATCGGACCCCCGAGTTTTTTGCGCGCATGCGCAAAAAATCTCATGGCGCTCCGCACAGGTTGACAAGCGTTTCCGCTGCGCCCCGGCGAAGCGCAGGGTTCAGAATCCCCCATACCC
>JAEEYP010000002.1 GCA_016288155.1 Clostridiales bacterium
CGCGTCGGGCGCGGGGCGCGCGTCCCGGCGCTTCGCGCCGTAGCCGGCCGCCTCGACCGCGGCGATCACCGCCTCCGGCGGAGCCGTCCCCTCCACGCCCATCGAATTCGTGAGCAGGGACACGGCGCACGAGGTGACGCCCGGCACGCCGCGCACCGCCTTCTCCACCCGGGCGCTGCACGCGGCGCAGCTCATGCCCGTGACCGTATACCGTTCCATCGGCGACGTTTCCCCTTTCTCTTTTACGATAGTTTTCCGTTCTCCGGCACGATCTATACCGGACATATCGTGATATTATTATATCATCCCACAGCCCGTCCCGTCAATAGGAAAACCGCCCCCCTGCATCGGTGTTTATTGACAAGCGCTTTGTTTGGTGATATAATGACGAAAAGAGATCGGTCCGTGCAGCCGCGGGGAGGGTAGAAAATGAGCGAGATCGCAAAGGAAATATCCGTCGTCCGGGAGCTGGCGAAGCGGTACAGGGAGATCGCCGAATCGGAGCGGCACGTGCGGATGCGGCAGCGCTTCCGCGACTCGAACGACCGGAAGATCGTACGCCCGCCGCTCCTCATCGAGGAGATCCCGTGGCACGAGATGAACGTGGACGGCGAGCTCGACTGCGCGTGTGAGGACGAGACGCTGCGGGCAATGGAGTACAAGCTGCGTTCCGCGCTCTTTAGGGAAAAGCATTTCCGCTGCGACAACTTTATCGAGCCGGTATGGGTCCTCCGCAAGACGTATACGAACTCGGGCAACGGCTTCGAGATCAAGGAACAGCGCCTCGCGGTCGACGTGCGCAACAACGTCGTGTCCCATCATTTCGAGGACGTGCTCGAGGACGAGAGCTCGCTCGGAATGTATCACGATCCGGTCGTCACGGCGTACCCGGAGCGAGACAAGGAAAACGTCGCGCGCGCAGAGGAGATCCTCGGGGACGCTTTGCCGGTCGTTTTGCGCGGGCGCGGCATCTATTACGCGCCGTGGGATCAGATCGCCACGCTGCGCGGCGCCGAGCCGATCCTCATCGACGTGTACGAGCGGCCGGAGTATCTGCATAAGATCATACAGCTTTTCACGCGCGGCATGCGCCTCGAGATGGATCAGATGGACGCGCTCGGTCTGTACGATCCGAACGACCCGGCGCTGCACTGCACGCCGAACGCCGTCACGCCGCCGCGCGCGCCGGATCCGGCGCACTACACCTGCCGGGACATCTGGTTCCGCACGATGGCGCAGCTTTTCTCGTCCGTGTCGCCGGACGCGCACGAGGAATTCGATCTCCAGTACAGCATCCCGCTCGCCGCCCGGTGCGTGTACACCTATTACGGCTGCTGCGAGCCGCTGCACGACCGCATCGACAAACTGAAGAAGTATCCGAACCTGCGCAAGGTCGGGTGCAGCCCGTGGGCGGACGTGGAGAAAACGGCACAGCAGCTCGGCGGGGAGTACGTCCTCTCCCGCAAGCCGAACCCGGCGCACGTCGCCTCCCGCACCGATCCGGAACAGATCCGGGACGAGATCCGCCAGACCGTCAGAGCCTGCCTGAGGTACGGCTGCCCGTGCGACATCACGCTCAAGGACATCAGCACCGTCGGCTACCGGCCGGAGAACCTGATCGTCTGGGCCGAGACGGCGTCCGCCGTGCTCGACGAATACTACGGCGAGGCATAAAACGGCCCCGCGCGAAAATAACGGCGGGATCCGCGGATCCCGCCGATTTACGGAGGAACCGATGGAACAAAGGCTGAACGACGTCCTGAACGGACGGGTACCGGGGGAATATATCCTCCCCTTTTTCTGGCAGCACGGCGAGGAACACTCCGTGCTTGCCGAGGAGATCGACGCGATCGAGCGCTCAAACGTCCGCGAATTCTGCGTGGAGAGCCGCACGCATCCGGATTTCGGACTGGACAAATGGTGGGAGGACTTCGGCTTCCTCCTCCGCGAGGCGAAGCGGCGCGGCATGCGCGTATGGCTGCTCGACGACAAGCGTTTCCCCACCGGCTACGCCAACGGGTACGTCGCCGCGCACCCGGAACTGAAAAAGACGCTGCTCCAGCTCGAATGGCGCGACTTCGCCGGACCGCGCCGCGGGGCGCACACGGTCGCGCCGGAGCTCGGAGAAGGTGAGTCCTTCGTCTCCGTCGCCGCCTTCCGCCGCACGCAGAGCGGCAATGCGTTCGAGGGCGAGCCGATCGATCTTCTGCCGTCCCTGTCCGACCGCATCCTCACGTGGGATATCCCGGAGGGGTATTGGCGCGTGTATTACCTCATCCGCACGCACCGGCTCCGGACCGGGAGCGACGAGATGATCGACATGCTCTCTCCCGACTCCTGCCGCGCGATGCTGACGGCCGTCTACGAGCCGCACTTTGAGCACTTCTCCGCGTACTTCGGGAACACCTTCGCGGGCTTCTTCTCCGACGAGCCCGGCTTCGGCAACGACGGCAAGAACTACGTCACCGTCCTCGGCAAGCCGGGCATCCCGCTCCCGTGGCGGGACGATCTGCCCGAGAGGATCGGCAAAGCGATCGGCATGGACGCCGGCCGCGTGCGGCTGCTCCTCCCCGCGCTCTTCCACCCCTATGACGATCCGATCCGTCACGCGCTCCGCTGTCATTACATGGATATCGTCTCAACGCTCTATCGGGAGAATTTCACCCGGCAGCTCGGCGAATGGTGCCGCGCGCACGGCGTGATGTACGTCGGACATATCATTGAAGACATGAACGCGCACCAGCGTCTCGGCTACGGTCCCGGACATTATTTCCGCGCGCTCGAATATCAGGACATGAGCGGCATGGACCTCGTGCTCATGCAGTACACGCCCGGCATGACGCAGATCGACCACGCCGCCTCCTGTTCCGGCAAGACGGCGGACCCGGAATTCTTCCGCTATCTTCTGCCGAAGCTCGCCTCCTCCCACGCGCAGCTCACGCCGCGCATGCAGGGGCGCGCCCTGTGCGAGATCTTCGGCGCGTTCGGCTGGGCGGAGGGCGTCCCGATGATGAAGCAGATGGCGGATACGGTGCTCGCCGCCGGCGTCAACTATTTCGTCCCCCACGCGTTCACGCCGCGGTATCCGGATCCGGACTGCCCGCCGCATTTCTGGGAGCACGGGATGAATCCGCAGTACCCCGCCTTCGGCGATCTGATGCTCTATATGCGCCGCTGCGCGCATCTCGTCACCGGCGAGCACCGCGCGCCCGTCGCCCTCCTCTACAACGCGGAGGCGGAATGGGCGGACGGTCCGAAACAGATGCCGCAGACGCTCGCGCGGCTCCTGACGCAGGCGCAGCTCGATTTCGACGTCCTCTGGGAAGACCGGCTGCCGGAGTGCGAGGCGTCGCAGGAGGGGATCCGCGTCGGCGGCACGCTCCGTTGGCGGGCGGTCGTCGTGCCGGGGAGCCGGTATCTGTCCCGCGCGATGATCGGCGAACTGAACCGCATCGCCGCGGGCGGCGTCCCCGTGCTCTGCACGGGCGAGGTCCCCGCCGCCTGCGAGGACGGGACGCCGCTCGTCGGCTGCCTGTCCGTCGCGCCGGAGGAGCTCGTCGGCGCGTGCGTCCGGCTCGGACTGCCGGAGATCGCCGTCGCGCCCGCGATGCCGCTCCTCGTATATCGGCGCGTGCGCCGTCCCGACCATAACGAGGCGATCTTCCTCCATTCGGAGGATCTGTTTGAGGAACACGAGATCACCGTAACGGTGCCGGAGGACAGACCGTACCGGCTGTACGATCCGTGGCTCAACCGCCTCTTTACGCCCCGTCAGGACGGGCGGGAGATCCGCCTCCGCCTGCCGCCCGCCGCCTCGTACTTCCTCGTCACCGACGACAGCGACGCGCCCGCCTTGCCCGCGCCGTCGCAGGCCGCCCCCGCCGCCCTGGACGTGACCGTCTCCGCGCGGCAGCCGGGAGAGGCGGAATGGACGCCGACGGCGGCGCGCATCGGCGACGACTTCACGGCGCTGCCCGGAAACGGACGCTTCGGCGGCGTGCTCCGCTACGAAGGGACGCTGACACTGCGCGGCGGCGAGCGCACGCTCTGTCTCGGAGAGATCGGGGAGATCGCCGAGGTCACGCTGAACGGCGTCTTCCTCGGCCGCCGCGTCGGCGCGCCGTTCACCTTCCCGCTCGACGCCGCTCACGCCGGGGAGAACGCGATCCGCGTGGACGTCGTCGTCAACCTCGGCTACAGCGGACGGGATCACTTCTCCACCTACCACGCGCTGCCGCGCTCCGGATGGATCGGTCCGGCGACCGTGTGCTGACGCATGCCGACAAAATGAAAAACAGATTGTCAGGGAACGCCGCATAAAGAAAAAGCAAACCCACCGTGATCTCTTTCTGCGCGGGAAAGCGTCATGGTGGGTTGTATTCTTTCCGATTAAGAGGACGCCGACGGAGAAATTCGGCGAAAAAAAAATTAACCGAATCAAATCCACAATCCGCGACTTATAAGTGAAAGCTTTCAAAACAGAGGTATCCTTTATGGAAAACAAAATCACAAACTACATAGAGTATCTGTTTGCGATAGCTCTGCAAAAATGCGGAAATATACACGATGCTGAAGACTTGGCTCAAGAAGTCATGCTTGCGGCGCTTACTTATGAAAGGCGCGGCGGCGTGATTGAAAACCCGAAATCATGGTTGTCGTCTACACTGAATCACAAGTTCAATGATTGGCTGCGCCGCAAATACAATCTACCGACGATCAGCATTGACGAGATTTCGGACGATATTTCGGAAGACGAGCAGGAGAAAACAATTTCAGACGAAACTGTTCGTCGGGAGATTGCTTATCTTGCAAAACTTCAGCGGGACGTTATCGTGAAGCATTATTTGCAGGGTAAAAAGGTGCAGAAAATCGCTGACGAACTTGGCATTCCCAAAGGAACAATTCTTAGCAGATTATCTGCGGGTCGTGAACAGATGCGGAAAGGATTTGATAGAATGGAGCAGTACGAAAAGCAAAGTTACAATCCCGAAAGACTTGAAATAAGTTGTCATGGAAGACAAGGATTACGTGATGAACCATGGTCACTTGTCGAAGGTGATTTGATGAAGCAAAACATCTTGATTATCGCCTATGATCGTCCCGTAACAGTTACGGAAATTGCGAGAGCGCTCGGTATTCCGACACCATATATCGAAGTAGCGGTGGAAGAACTTGTGAAAACCGAGTTGATGGCGAAAAACGGAAATAGAGTATTCACGGACTTTATGATCGTGTCACCGGAAGACATACTGAAAGGTCTTGATGTTCAGATTTTATTCGCCGAATCGATATACAAAGATATGCTGTCTTTTATCAACGGCTTTGTTGCAAGACTTCAAAACGTCGGCTTTTTCCGCGAAATCCCCAAAGAGAAAGCCGAAAAGTTGGAATACTATTTCACGCTGCATTTGCTTACAACTGCAATATATAATGCAGCACAAAAGATCGTTCCGTCAAAGGAATATTATCCGGCTCGCTCGGACGGCGGCTCGTGGATTGCGGAAGGGTCGAAATATCCGATTGATTTTAACTTTGAGAACTATAAATTCGGAAAATACTGCTACGGAGGAATGCGAGGAACATTTTGGGAAAAGACATACGGAGCACGATCACTTGATCTCAAAGTATATGACACACAGCCCGCCCTTAACAGATACCAACACGGTCCTTTGGAAACAAGCGACGATGATCTTGCCAAAATGCTTTATCTCATTTCGCGCGGGATCCCGTTTGAGAGTACCGGATTCAATGTTATGTGTTTGGAAGATATCCCGCATTTAACTGAATGCGGTGTTCTTGCAAATGATAACGGGAAAATACGTGTGGATATTCCCATGCTTCGTCCCGAAGAATACGAGGATCTTGACAAAATACGCATCGAACAAATGCGAGTATTATCAGACATACTTGAACCGGGACTGCGAAAAATATTCCCGCAACTGAAAATCGAAATCCCGAAACATCTGGAAGGACGCGTGGCTGAATTCAGACAGTATTCTTGTTACGCTATCCCGATGGCGTTTATCAAACGCGCTGCGGAAAAGGATGATTTGGTGTTTATCAAATCGACTCCACCTATAGTATTTGTGGTGGATGACGATAACAACCACATACGTTAGAAATACGAGGCGGGGATCGCTCCCCGCCTTTGTTCACACAATCAACTCTCATTTTTGTTTATCTGCACAATCGAAATGATTGCTTGCGATTGTAAAACTTGCGTGCTATAATTCAGTCGTAAGCTTACAAAAAATCATTTTTGGAGGATAAAAATATGGTATCTTTAAGTGAAAGGCTTAAAACTCTGCGCAAAGCGAAGGATATGACGCAGGAGCAGCTTGCCGAATATATGGGCATATCCCCTCAGGCGGTCAGCCGTTGGGAGACCGGTGCGACTTCACCCGACATATCTGCTCTGCCGCAACTTGCCGATTTGTTCAGCATTTCAATCGATGAATTGCTCGGGTATGACGATGTTGAACGACAAAAAGAAATATCGTCGGTGATTGATGCTGCGGAAGAGCAGATAAATAAGAATATCACCGAAAAACCAATAACGGAACTGAGGAAAGCATTAAACAAATACCCGAACAATGACAGGCTTCTTACGTGTTTGATGTATGCGCTTTATGCGGCAAGCGAAGATGACGAGCTTTGCCGTAAATACGACCCGGAGATCATTTCGATTTACTATCGGATACAGAGATACTCAACCGATAATTACTGCAGAAATGAAACGCTGAGGCTGCTGTTCCGGCATTACTGCGATACAGACAGAACCGCTGAAGCAAAGCGACTCGCGGAAAATATGGCGAGTGCCGAGACTTGTTATGATTATAATATCTACTGGGCACTTGAAGGAGAAGAGAGAGTAAGATTTCTTAAAGATCGCATTTCACACGATCTGCGTCAGTTGTTATGGGATATCTGGGCGTATTCGGTCCATTCTGAAATCAGCGATGACGAAATGCAACAGTTGAACGATTTGCGTCAAGAAATTGAATTGAAAGTAAAAAACAGATTTCATCTTGAATAAAGCCAAACGAGGCGGGGAATAATTCCCCGCCTCCTGCGTTTTCTCCGTACATGATGTCGCTTCGTGCCGTTCTCCGCACGGCCGGATCAGGGTGCAGATCTCCCGGAGATCCTCCTCGCGCAGCGCAGCGCCGACGGCGGGCGCGGGGGGTGTGAAAGCCGAAATGCAGACCGAACGCGCCCTCGGCTCTTCACTTCACAGGATCCTTACGCGTCCGTATGGATACTCTCCTCGATCACGGATCCGTCCGGACGGAAGAGCGGCAGCGGCTCCAGATAGACGATGTCCTTCCTCGTCTGCGCCTCTCCCTCCGCGAGGATCGCCATGCGCCCGACGATGTTGCCGCCGGCGGCGTCCACGAGCTTTTCGATCGCCGCGAGCGACTGCCCGGTGGAGATCACGTCGTCCACGATGAGGATCCGACGACCGCGCATCAGCTCGGCGTCCGCGCCGTCCAGATACAGCTTCTGTTCGCCCTCCGTCGTGATCGAATTCACCGTAACGGAAAAGACGTTGCGCATATACAGCTTCGCTTTCTTGCGCGCGAGGAAGTATTTCTGATTCCCCGCGAGCCGCGCCATCTCATGCACGAGCGGGATCCCCTTCGCCTCAGCCGTGATGAGATAGTCGTACTCCGGCGCGCGTGCGAGCAGCGCTTCCGCGCACGCCGTCGTCAACTCCGGGTCGCCGAAGATCACGAACGCGCCGATATACAACTCGTCCGTGACCGGACACAGCGGGAGCTGCCGCTTCAGCCCGGCGATCGTCATTTCATAGTACATGTTCTCCATACCATTCCTCCTGTCCTCGGCGCGGCGGCGCCGCGCCGGTATGATCCGTTGTTTTCTCTCAGCTGCGGAGCACCGCGCCGCATTCCTTTTCCAGGCTTGATGTAATCCTCTTGACGGCGCCGTCCGCTTCCTCGTCGGTCATCGTCCGGTCGGCGGCGCGGAGCATCACCGCGAAGGAAACGCTCTTTCTGCCCGCGCCGATCTGCGGCCCGCGGTAGATATCGAACAGCTTTACGGAATCGAGCGTCGGACCGCCGGCGCGGCGCATGCACTTCTCCAGTGTCGCGACCGCCGTGTCCTCCGCGCACACGAAGGAGAAGTCCCTCTCGAGCGCCGGATACTTCGGCAGCGGCACGTACTCCGTCACCGCCGCGCGCGCGCCGAAGAGCGCGTCGAAGTCGAGCTCCGCCAGATACGTCGGCGCGCCGATCGTGAAGTTCGCCGCCGTCTGCGGGTGCACCTCGCCGAAGACGCCGATCTTCTTGTCCCCCACCGTCAGCACGGCGCAGCGTCCCGGATGGAAGAGCGGATCGTTTGTGACCGGCGCGAACTCCGCGCCCCGCACGCCGCTCGCCGCGAGCAGCGCCTCGACGATCCCCTTCATGCGGTAGAAGCCGCGCCCGTCCGACGCGGTATTCTCATAGAAGCCGAGCACGACGCGCTTCTCCTCGTCCGGGAGATCGTTCTCGCCGCCGCGCGGGATATACACGCTCGCCAGCTCGAACAGGCGCGCGTCGCGGTTCTTCACCGCGGCGTTGTTCTCGAGCACGTTCAGCATCGACGGGAGCGCCGTCGTGCGCATGATGGACGTGTCCTCGCCGAGCGGATTGGAGATCACGATGCTGACGCGGCGCGGGTCGTCCTCCGCCATGCGGATCTTATCATAGAATTTCGGGCTGATGAAGGAGAAGGTCTGCGCCTCGCACAGCCCGGCGCCGACGAGCGTATCGCGCACGAGCTGCTCGTACTGCTGGCGCGCCGTGCGGCCGCCCTGCGTCGTCTCGCCGCACAGCGGCGCGGAATCGAATTTCTGGTAGCCGTAGATGCGGAGAACTTCCTCCGCGATGTCGTTCATGCAGCGCAGATCGTCCCGGAAGCTCGGAACGGTGATGATCCCGTCCTCGACGCGGCACGACAGGCGGCGCAGCACGTCCGCCATGTATTCCTCCGTCAGCGACACGCCGAGGAAGCGGTTGATCTTCTCCGCCTCCAGCGGCATCGTGAACGGCTCCGCCTTCGTCGGATAGCAGTCGATCTCGCCGTCGACGATCTCGCCGGCGCCGAGCAGCGCGACGAGCTCGCAGGCGCGGTGGAGCGCCGGTACGGTGTTCTCCCGGTCCAGTCCCTTCTCGAAGCGGGAGGAGCTTTCGGTGCGCATGCCGAGCTTCTTGCCGGAAACGCGCACGCTCGGGCCGCGGAACATGGCGCTCTCGAAGACGACCGTCTTCGTTCCCTCGGTGATCTCGCTGTTCTCGCCGCCCATCACGCCGGCGAGCGCCACGGGCTTTTTCGCGTCGGCGATGACGAGCATCGAATCCTCAAGCGAATGCTCGACCCCGTCGAGGGAGACGAACTTCTCCCCCGCCGCCGCGCGGCGCACGAGGATCTCGCTGCCCTCGAGGCAGGCGTAGTCGAAGGCGTGCATCGGCTGACCGTACTCGAGCATCACGTAGTTCGTGACGTCGACGATATTGTTGATCGGGCGGACGCCGGCGGCGCGCAGGCGCATCCGGAGCCACAACGGCGACGGGGCGATCTTCACGTTCTTGACGACGCGGGCGCTGTAGCGGTAACAGAGCGAGGGCTCCCGGATCTCCACTTTCAGATAATTGCCGATATCGTCGCCGTCGCCGCGCACCGGGGGCACGGGCGGCGTCGGGATCGTCACGGCGCGGTCGAAGCTGACGCCCGTCTCGCGGGCGAGGCCGATCACGGACAGGCAGTCCGGACGGTTCGAGGTGATCTCGAACTCCACGACGGAATCGGTGAGAGAAAGCGCCTTTCTGATATCCTGTCCGAGCGGCGCGTCGCCGAGACCTACGTCGCTGAGGATAAGGATGCCGTCCTCGACGGCGCCGGGCATGTCGTGCGTCGTCAGGCCGAGTTCGCCGATCGAGCAGAGCATCCCGTTCGATTCGACGCCGCGCAGCTTGCCGGCCTTGATCTTCACGCCGCCCGGCAGCTTCGCCGGGACCATGGCGACCGGGACGACGGCGCCTTCGTACACGTTGTGCGCGCCGGTCACGATCTGGATCTCCTCACCCGTACCGCAGTCGAGCTGACAGATGAGCAGATGATCGGAATCCGGGTGCGGGACGACGGAGGCGATGCGTCCGACCACGACGTTCTCGATATCCTCGCCGAGCGTCTCCCAGCCCTCCACCTTCGAGCCGGTGTCCGTCATGCGGTCGCAGTAGTCCTTCACGGAAATATCGCTGACGTCGGTGAAGTCCGCCAGCCAATTCATGGAAAGTTTCATCGGTTATCCCCTTTCTCTCAGAACTGCGCGAGAAAACGCACGTCGTTTTCGTAGAGCAGGCGCATGTCGTCGATATGATATTTTAGCAGCGCCACGCGTTCGATCCCCATGCCGAAGGCGAAGCCGCTGTATTCGTCCGGGTCGATATCGCAGCCGCGCAGCACGTTCGGATGGACCATGCCGGCGCCGAGGATCTCGATCCAGCCCTCGCCTTTGCAGAGGCGGCAGCCCTTCCCGCCGCAGGCGAAGCAGGAGACGTCGACCTCCGCCGACGGCTCGGTGAACGGGAAGTGATGCGGGCGGAAGCGGACGCGCGTGTCCTCGCCGAACATCTTCCGCGCGAACATTTCGAGCGTCGCCTTCAGGTTGCCCATCGTCACGCCGCGGTCGACGACGAGCCCCTCCATCTGATGGAAGAGCGGGGAGTGCGAGGCGTCCACGGCGTCGGAGCGGTAGACGCGCCCCGGCGAGATGATGCGGATCGGCGGACGGCGCTTCTCCATCGTGCGCACCTGCACCGGCGAGGTCTGGGACCGGAGCAGGATGTTGTCCGTGATGTAGAACGTATCCTGCGTGTCGCGCGCCGGATGATCCGGCGGGATGTTCAGCGCCTGGAAGTTGTAGTAGTCGTACTCGACCTCCGGTCCCTCGACGATGTCGTAGCCCATGCCGATGAAGATATCCTCCATCTCCCGCTGGATGCGGGAGATCGGATGCACGTGTCCGACGGCGACCTCGTCGCCCGGAACGGTCACGTCGAGCTTCTCGCTCGCAAGGCGCGCCTCGATCGCCGCCACCTTCAGCTCGGCGGCACGGCGGGTGATCTCCTCCTCGATCGCCGCGCGCACTTCGTTTGCGATCTGACCGATCACGGGGCGTTCCTCGGCGGACAGCGCGCCCATGCCGCGGAGTACGGCGGTCAGCTCGCCCTTCTTCCCCAGATACCGGATGCGCAAGGCCTCCAGATCGGCTCCATTTTCGGAAAGGGCGCGCAGCGCCTCCTCCCGGATCCTCAGCAGTGTTTGTTTCATATAAGCGTCTCCTTTTCAGTATTACCGGATCGTATCGGCAAACAGGCCGCTCGCCGAGATCGGCTCTCCGCCTGCGTAGAGATGAGAGGTGTCCCCGACCGCCGCGAGCCGCGCGTGCGCGATGGGGAGTTCGGAGCGGTGGCGTTCCATGAACACCGTCGTCACGGAGGAGGTGGGCAGAAAGAGCGTGAGCCACACGGCGGGAAGCGACACGTTCAGTATCTGCGAAAGCAACAGATTTCCCATCCCGAGATGGCAGAAAAGCGCGAGCGTTTCGTGCTTGTCCTCCCACCCCTCGCCGACGCGGTATACGGCGTCCTCCCGCGTATATCCGTGCGCGGCGAGCAGCGCGTCCCAGCCCTCGCGCACGGCGTCCCACTGGGCGGCGAGCGACGGCCGATCGAAGACCGCGGACGTACGCCATCCGTCCCGGTCGAAAATATGCGGTTCCTTCGTCCAGGTAAGCGGCGGGAGATCCCATTCGCAGCTCGCGCCGCCCCACCGCTCGCCGTACGCCTCCCGTTCCTCCCGGGTGACGCTCAGCTCGTGCAGCCAGGCGAGCGTCACCGGCGTAAGGCCGCTCGCCGCAAGGAACGGCTCCGCCGTCTTCTTCGCGCGGCCGAGCGGCGAGACGTATACGTGCGTGACGTGCTCGCGCATCAGCCGCTCGCCGAGCAGCGCCGCCTCCCGCTCGCCCTTTTCCGTCAGGGAATCCGTCGGATAGTACGGATCGCCGTGACGGATGATGAGTACTCTCATAGTCCTGCTCCTGAAAAAATAAACACGCCCCGCCCCATGACAACGGGACGGGGCGAATATCGCTCCGCGGTACCACCCGGATTCCGGCCGAAGCCGACGCTCCGCGATCTGTAACGGGATCTCCCGGACACGGCTGACCGCGTGCGCGGCTCACCGCATCGGCTCCGAAGTGAAAGGCGCGCCGGTCCCGGCGGACGGCTTCCAGCCATGGCCGTCCTCTCTTGTGCCGGGGTCCTCCGGTCTGCCGCTTCTTCCCTGCCTTTGGTACTGGCTTGTGCTTCTTTCTTCCGTCCCGCTCCGCGTCAGGAGGGGATGCTCTCCGCGACGAACGCGTGATACGCCGCGCGCGCCGCGTCCGGATCGGGCGCCGCGCAGAAGACGACGTATCTGCCGTCGCAGTCGAGCACGGCCCGGCGCAGCTTACCGGACTCCTTCGGATTGTAGTCCGCGTAGATATCCGTCATTTCCGCACGATACCGCTCGATGCTCCCGGCGGCCTCCGCCGCCGTTTCGGCGTCGGGACAGGCGACGACGAGGATCGCCTCCGCCGTCGCGCCGGTGCTGCCGTACGCGGCAAGGCTGTCGTACAGCCCCTCGATCCCGTACAGCCGTCCGGCGATGGCGGGATCAATTTGGATCAGCGCGTCGTCGAACGCCGTCTCCGCGAGCAGATGCACCGCCAGAACCTCCGGCGAGATCTCCGCCGTCTCCATGTCTACGGAAGCGAAATCCCGCGGGACGTCGCCGGGATCCTTTTGAGGCTGCCCGCACGCGGACAGGAGGAAGAGCAGAGCGGCGAGCAGAGCAAACCGGCAGCATTGTTTTTTCTTCATAGCCGGGCATTCCTTCATTTCGATCTACAGAATCGCGCCTGGATTCAGGACACGGTATGCGTACGCAGATAATCGACCCACGCAACGGAGGAAGCGACGCCGAGATGGATCCCGTCCGTCGTGTCGGACACGTTGAGGTTCCCCTCCGCGTCCGCGAAGATCTCGTCGAGATCAATGAAATACACGCCGAGCTTTTCGCAAAGCGCAAGGAGTCCGCGGTTGTACTCGGCGACGCGGGCGTTGCCGCCGTACTGGCTGTAGTATCCCTGTGACGCCGCCTTCGTCATCGGAAGGACCGACTGCACGTACACGTCCGCGTCCGGCACGCAGTCCCACACGAGACGGATCAGTGACTCATAGGTATCGAAGAACCCCTGCGCCGACGGCCAGCCGATCTCGTTGATGCCGAAGGAGATATAGACGGCGTGGAACGAATTGGCGCTGAGCGCCTGGCGGAGCGTCACCTTGTCGTCGTTCCCGGCGGATATGTACGCCTTTGTCTGGACGGTGCTCACGTTCAGCGACTGCTCACAGTAATAATTCGAGGCGAGGCCGGAGAAAAGATACAGACCGACCGTGCGGGAATCCCCGATGAAAACGGCGTCGGCAAAGAACGAATCGTCCACCGGATCCGAGGCGGGAACGCGCACGACGCCGTTTGACACGGGCTGCGTTTCCGGCGGATCGGTAACGGGAGGATCGGTGACCGGAGGTTCGGTAACGGGAGGCTCCGTCGCAGGCGGATCCGTCACGGGAGGTTCGGTCGCGGGAGGATCCGTCTCCGGCGCGTCCGTGACGGGATCTGTGCTGAACGGCAGTGAATCCGGGGCGTCCGTCGTGCCGTCCGCGGGCGGCGTGCTCTCCGGCGCGGAGGTATCGGACGGAGGCGCGGAAGTACCCGATGCGGAGGAAACGCCGGAAGGCTCCGGCTCGGCGGGACGCACGCACCCGCCCACCGTGAGCGAGAGCATGACGGCAATGCAGAACACCGCCGAAAAGCCAACCGCCCAGAAGCGGGAACGGCGGCTCGGCGGGATCGTCCGATCAGAGCGTGTATGTATGCTTCGAAGAAGTCGGTTCCTCATGAAAATCCCCTTCTGCCTGTCACAAAAGAGAGGCGTCTGCGCCCGCGCGGCACGCCGCACAACGGACGCTGTTCCCCGATCCGGAATAACCCAAAATACGGGATAATATTATTATACACGAGATGATCCGCTTTTGCAAGTCTCTCGACGCAATTTTCGGGAATTTCCGCTGAAGAAAATCCGAAGAAAATCCGGGAGACCGGCGCGCCGCCGCGCCGCCCGTCTCCGAGGCGCGTGTGATAAATTTGCAGGAACACGGAAAAATCCTGCATAAATTGCGCGTTTGCTCTTGACAAAAAAACCGGGAGTATGATATAATAACGGCGAATTCTAATATAAGGAGCCTTTCTCAAATGAAGATTGCCAATGAATATCTTGCAAAAGTATACGCCGACGTCGAAGCCCGCAATCCGGGCGAACCGGAATTCCTCCAGGCGGTCGGCGAGGTCCTCGAATCCCTCTCTCCCGTGGCGGACCGCCGCCCCGACCTCATCAAGGCGGGCGTGTTCGACCGCATCGTCGAGCCGGAGCGCATGATCACTTTCCGCGTAAGCTGGGTGGACGACGCAGGCAACGTCCGCGTCAACCGCGGCTACCGCGTGCAGTTCAATTCGGCGATCGGTCCGTATAAGGGCGGGCTCCGCCTCCATCCGAGCGTCAACGCCTCCGTCATCAAGTTCCTCGGCTTCGAGCAGTGCTTCAAGAACTCCCTGACCACGTTGCCGATGGGCGGCGGCAAGGGCGGCTCCGACTTCGATCCGAAGGGCAAGAGCGACGGCGAGATCATGCGTTTCTGCCAGTCCTTCATGACGGAGCTCGAGAAACACATCGGTCAGTTCACGGACGTCCCGGCGGGCGACATCGGCGTCGGCGCGCGTGAGATCGGCTTCATGTACGGTCAGTACAAGCGCATCCGCAACGAAGTGACCGGCGTGCTCACCGGCAAGAGCATCTCCTACGGCGGCTCTCTCGCCCGCAAGGAAGCGACCGGCTACGGTCTGTGCTACTTCGCCGACGAGATGCTCCGCGCGGCGGGCAAGAGCTTCGAGGGCAAGACGGTCGTCATCTCCGGCTCCGGCAACGTCGCCATCTACGCCTGCGAGAAAGCGACGGCGCTCGGCGGCAAGGTCGTCGCGATGAGCGACTCCTCCGGCTACGTCGTCGATCCGGACGGCATCAAGCTGGACGTCATCAAGCAGATCAAGGAAGTGGAACGCGGGCGCATCGTCGAATACGCGAAGCGCGTCCCGACCGCCTCCTTCCACGAAGGATGCCGCGGGATCTGGACGGTACCGTGCGATATCGCCCTGCCCTGCGCCACGCAGAACGAGCTCGATCTCGACGGCGCGAAAGCGCTCGTCGCGAACGGCTGCATCGCCGTCGCCGAAGGCGCGAACATGCCTTCCACGCCGGACGCGGTCGAATACTTCCAGGCGAACAAGGTTCTCTTCGCGCCCGCCAAGGCGTCGAACGCCGGCGGCGTCGCCACCTCCGGTCTTGAGATGTCGCAGAACTCGCTGCGCATGTCCTGGAGTTTCGAGGAGGTCGACGAGAAGCTGCACGGCATCATGAAGAACATCTACGCCGCCGCCGCCGCCGCCGCGAAGGAGTACGGCTGCGAAGGCAATCTCGTGGCAGGCGCGAACATCGCCGGCTTCCTCAAGATCGCCGACGCGATGCTCTGGCAGGGGATCGCCTACTGATCCCTGCGGCGTCTTTCCCTCTCCGACGTCAAAGCGGCTGTGCTTTCAAGAAAGCACAGCCGCTTTTTTGTGCGGATGCGGATCCGCTATCTCCACATCCATACGATCACGTTGTCGGAGAGCGTCATGCCCGTCTTCTTCTGCAGTTCCAGAGAAGCAAGGTTCCCCGTTTCCACCTGACCGAACGGAATATATCCCGCCTCCATCGTCTTTGCGATCATCCGCCTCTGCAGCGCGGCGCCGAAGCCGCGCCGTCTGTATTCCGGGAAGACGTACAGCATTCCCATGCTTCCTTCCGGATGTTCGCCGATGAAGCCGACCGGACGATCCCGATCATACCCCAGAAGGACGGACCTTCTGCGCACCGCTTCTCCGAGTTCTTCCGGACTGATCCGGTGATAGTTTCCGATCAGCATCGCAAGATCGTCCTCGTCCGCCTCTCTGAAGCGCAGCACGGACTCGTCCGACGGCTTCGGTCCGTAATAGGCGACCTGAAAACACTCGATCTTCTCCGCGAAGCCGTATCTTTCAAATGCGGCTCTTCCGAGAGAACGGTCCGAGACCATCAGAAGGCCGCAGTCCCGCCCGATATGCCCCTCGAGCAGCGGGATCCCGACGGCCGCGTCATCGCACGCGAAAAGATACGCCCCGCTGATCCGGTCGCGGATCAGCAGCGCGTCCTCCTCGTCGGCGAGGATCTCCCCGCTCCCGCGTCTGAGCACGCGGTCGAGCCCCAGATGATCGATTCCGCTGATATCCATGATCCCATCCGCAGACGGCAAATCGAAAAACGCTCCGAGGTGTCGGTCTCAGCGCAGATCTTCGAGCCGGAAGAAATACCCGCGTATATAGGCGCGCGGCGCGTCGTCGACGATATAGTTGACCGCGAGGATCGTGCCGCCGTCCAGCTCGGTCCAACCGGTATAGCCGGTATCCGGCGTCGCACTGCGGTCGTAATCGAGGCGGAAGAGCTCCACCGCGCCGTCGCCGCGTTCGGGAGAGGTCGCCGTCTCCTCGCTGAACACCGCGCCCGCGGTCTCGCCGATGCGGTGGTTGGCGATGCTGCGATAGGTCATGAGGATGCGGCCGTCCGAGAGGAAGCCGACGGACGGGCGGTGGCATGCCGGCGCGGCGATCGGGTGGACGCCGCTCCACGTTCTGCCGCCGTCCTTGGAGATGATGCGCATGCAGTCGTGGAACCGGCCGGAATTTTCGCGGAGGAAGGCGACGAGCGTACCGTCGGACATCTCCAGCGCCGCCGGCTCGATGAGATTGTACCGCAGATCGGCCGCGGCGTGGATCCGCTCGCTCCACGTTCTGCCGCCGTCGCGGGAAAGATGCGCGTATACGACGGAACAGCCCATCGCTTCGTGGAAGGAACTGACCAGAAGAAGCAGCGTCCCGTCGCGCAGCTCGCGCACCTTGTCGGAGCAGTAGCCGAAGATCCCCATGGGGACGCCTTCGCTCCACGTGACGCCGTCGTCGCGGCTCTCCCAGATCCACATCTCCGTCCCGGCGGAAAGCTCGCTTACGCGGATCCGGTCGCAGACGAGCAGGATCCGCCCGTCGCGCAGCTGATTGATCCGGATGGAGTTCCACTAATCGCCGGAGAACGTCTCGATATCGATATACCGTTTTTCCGACCACGTCCTCCCGCCGTCCGTCGATTCGCGCAGCGTGATGTGCGTGTGGTCGCGGTTGCCGTGGGAAACGCATTCGTTGTACACGCAGAGAAGCTTACCGCTCTGCGTGCGGATCAGATCCGGCCAGCCTTCCATATGGTCGCCGCTGCGGGAAAGCGTGAATTTTTCAATGGGAAGATTGTACATGGCTCGTCTCCTTTGTTATCCGTCCGGCACGTGTGGCTGTCGGACGTTCGTTCTGCGATTCGGAATACCGTCTGTCCGCGTGCGGCCTTATCCGTCGGACTCCGCCGACGCGCGATCCGCCGCCAGCGCGAGGATCAGACGCGCGCAGGTCTCCATGTCGCCGATGCGGGTATATTCATGTACGGTATGGACGTTCTGCATAGCCGAGGCGGCGACGATCCCTTCCAGCCCGTGCGCGGCGTAGTGATTGAGGTCGCTGGCGCCGAAGGTCACGCCGAATGCCGGCTCGACGCCGACGGCGCGTGCCGCCCGCGCGAAGCGCCGCACGACCGGCGCCTCCGGATCCGTCCGGAACGCGCGCACCATCTCCGTGATCTCCACCGCCGCCGACGCGCCGATCCGCCGTGCCTCCTCCTCGAAGATCGCCCGGATCTCTTCTCCGCGGCGCACCGCCTCCTCGTGGATGAGGCTGCGCACCTCGCCGCCCACCGTCACGCGCGCCGGCACGGCGTTGGTCACGCTTCCGCCCGCGATCGTGCCGAAATTCACCGTCGTATCCGGCGCGACCCGCCCCGTGGGGATGCGCGCGAGCGCCCGCGCCGCCGCGGTCAGCGCGTTGATCCCGTCCTCGGGATTGAAGCCCGCGTGCGCGGCGACGCCTTCCACCGTCACGCGCACGGCAAGGATGCTCGGCTGCCGCGTGACCGCCTCGCCGATCCGCCCCGTCAGATCGAAACAGAAGGCGCTGTGCGAGCGCAGCCGACCGTAATCGAACACCGCGCTGCCGCGCCCGTAGATCTCCTCGGCGACCGGGAACAAGACCTCCACGTCGGCGTGCGGCACGCCGTCCTCCGCCAGTGCGGTCAGCGCCTCCAGGATCGCCGCCAGCCCCGCCGCGTCGTCCGCGCCGAGAACGGTCGTCCCGTCGGAGGTGATCGTGCCGTCCTCGCGGACGATCGGTCGTTTGCCGATGCCCGGCTTCACGGTATCCATGTGGGCGGAGAGCAGGATCGGCTCCCCCGCCGTGTTCCCGCGAAGGATCCCGTAGAGATTCCCGGAGGAGGAGGCGGATCTCCGTCCGCAGAGCGCGTCCGCGTCGTCCTCCGTCACCTCCAGCCCGATCTCCTCCAGCCGCCGGCGGAGCCAGTCGCTGATCGCGCGTTCCCCGAAGGATTCGGCGTCGAACCGCACCAGCGTGAGAAAGGTCTCCGTCAGCCTGTTTCTGTCGATCATGATGATGCCCCTTCCTGAATACGGCGGAAAACGAACGGTCCGCCGAAAAAGCCTTCCTCTCCGGCGCGGACGCGGGAGCGGCGTTCACAGCCCGTATTTCTCTCTCATGAGAGAAGCCTTTCTTTCCGCCGTGTCCGCGCAGCGGCCGACGTTTTCGTACACGTACTCCGCGACGCGGCAGAACTCCTTCGTCTGCTCCGGGAAAAACCACGCGGAACCTTCGCTCAGATCCCCGTTCGCTTCCAGCGCGAGGAGCTCGTCGTCCGTTTCGTCCGCGACGAGGTCCATCCAGTCGCAATCGTCGCCCTCGATATAGCCGTGCACGCAGATCGCGAGCGTCGGGTAACGGCAGCTCTCTCTCTGCACTCTGAACGACAGGATATCGTTTATCGTCACTCCGACGAACTCGGAAAAGGTATATCCGATCAAGTCTCTCTTTACGTGATAATGCTCCGGGAGCTCTTTTCTGACCGCCTCGAAAACGGACTCCATGTCGACGAGCGCGGATTCTTTCTTCCACTCTCCGCCGGGCTTGATCAGCTTGCCGAGCTGTTCCTTCACGAACTGCTTTACCGCGAACCGCACGTACGGTCCGCCCGGCGCAAGGAACGCTTTCGCCCCGTCGGTCTCGCCGCATTTCAGATGAGACGGGACGTACAGATCGAGCTTGCCCGTCGCCCGGTCGAATATCCCTTTTTCTTCGATTTGATCCATAAAAAACGTCTTTCTCCCCCGCCGCGCCTCATCCGCTCGGCGCGCCGAGCCTATAATTCGAGCCGCATATAGACCAGCTCCTGGAATCCGCTTATCCGTGAACGGAACCCTCTCGGATTCCGTCCGAATTCTTCAAAGCCCAGACTTTTGTACAAGGACAGGGCTCTTGTGTTCTCTGCCGCCGCGTTCAGCTCCAACTGGCTGTATCCGGCCTCTTTGGCGCATGCGATGCACGCCTCGGCGAGCGCTCTGCCCAGGCCGAGTCCCCAGTATTCCTTCAGGATGCCGATACCGAACACCGCTCTGTGCTTCACTTTATATTTTCTGCCGACCGCTTCGATCCCGGCGGTCCCCGCGACGTTCCCGTCTATAAAGGCAACGATCATGACCTCGTCCGGGCTGTCCGCTCTTTCCTCCAGAAACCGCGCTTCCTCTTCCGGGCTGAAGCTGTTTTCATCGGGATACGTGAGCAGATAATCCGTTTCCGCGTGGATCCGATTGAAATTCTCATACACGGCGGGGCCGTCTTCCGCGCGGCCGCTCTGCAGCAGCGCCTCGGCGCCGTTTTTCAGGACGATCTTCCGTCTGTATTCCATTCTTCGGTCACCGGATGAAGTTCGTCGCCTGCCGCGGCTCTTTCTCCGGCAGGCCGTATTTTTCCTTTCCGAGCGCGATGGACCGCATCAGGAACGTCATGTTCCGGGCGAGCGTCCGCATCGTCTGCATGCCCTCGAGATCTTCTCTCGCCTCGCCCGGCGCCATGCCGTGCACGCTGTTCCAGTATTGGCTGGAAGCGACCGGCATACCGCTGAGCATGAAGTATTTGTTCAGTCCGTCGAACGCCGCGGAGCAGCCGCCGCGGCGCGCCGCGACCACGCTCGCGCCGACCTTCATGGTCTTGTCAAAGGAGGTACTGAAAAACAGCCGGTCGAGGCAGGCGATCAGCGCGCCGTTCGCCGACGCATAGTATACGGGAGACGCCAGCACGAGACCGTCCGCCTCCCTGAATTTCACAGCGACCTCGTTCACGATATCGTCGAGTGCGCATTTCCCGTTCTTTTTGCAGCTCCCGCAGGCGATGCAGCCGCGGACGTCCCTGCCGCCGATCTGCACGATCTCGGTCCCGACGCCTTCCGCCTCGAACACGCCGACCATTTCCCGTATCGCCGCGGCGGTGTTGCCGTTCGCCCTCGGGCTCCCGTTGAGGATCAGTACTTTCATGAGTTCGACCGCTCCTTTCGTTTCTGCCGTACCGTATGTCCGCTCTTCCCCGGATCCGTCCGATCCGCTGACCGCGCGTCCGTCCGCTGCGGCGTTCATTTCACGACGTTCTCCCCGTCGAACAGGAACACGCCGTAGCCTCCGCCCGTCACGCCGTCGTTCTTTGCAAGGAAATCCGCCAGCCGCCGCTGCAGTTCCGTATCGCGCGGGAGAGAGGCGGGATCGTAGGAATCCCGGTGTCCGAACACCCGCCAGAGATCCTTGATGTACTTCCCGTCCGCCCGGCGGATGATATCGAAATTATCCATAAACGCGCGGATGCGGGAATCCGGTCCGAGAAAGTCGTAGTTCCCCGGCCAGAGCAGCCACGAATCGCACACGAAAACGGCGCGCCCCGTCCTGCCGAAATACCGATACGCGCGGCGGAAAGAGTCCCGCACGGCATCGGGATCGAGCGGTCCGTCCTCCGGGATGTGCATATTGATCACACGGTCGCCGCCCTTGACCGTGACGCCGTCCTTCTCCCATACGAGCCCTTCTCGGAAGCTGACCTCGTGGAATTCAAGGCGGACGAGCCGCACGATGGAGGCGTCGAAGAAACTCGTGACCCAGCCCCACTCACGCAGACCGATATGCCCGAACTCCCGCTCGCAGGTCTTCGACCATACGGTCAGCTCCCGCATGGAGGGATAGTAAATATCGTCGCCGATCCCCCGTTCCCGGTAGAAAGCATGCGCCCTCATGCCGATCAGGATCCCCGCGGCAAGCATCGTAAGATCCGCCTCTTCCCCGATCTTTTCACTCCAGGACAGCGCCGCGTCACACGTCCACAGATCGCGGCCGAACGGCTCCCCGTCCAGCAGCGCGGCAACCCGAGGCATAAGAGGCGCCGCCGCCGCAAGATACTCCGCCGGGAGCCCGATCTTTTCCGCGAATCCTCCGATCTCGTCTCCGTTCACGGGATCCGTCAGCCGGTTTTTCGTTTCAGTCATCGCCGTACTCCTTATCGATTGATATTTTTTGTGTCTTACGTATCACGCTTCGCCGTCCCGGAGGGCGATCGGCATCCGGATCCCCCGCAGAACGCGCGGCCGCGCGCATCCTTCACTCCGTCGTGAACTCTCGTTCATCGTCGACCGGAGGGACGCTCTCCTCTTCCGTACTCTCGACGTGAATAAAGGAACCGTTCCCCACGGCGGCGATCACGGAATCGATCGCTTCCTTCGTCCCCTGGATCTCCATGGTCACTGAGCCGTCCCACTCGTTCCTTGCCCATCCCGTGCAGCCGTACAGCGCGGCGGCGTGACGGGCGCGCCAGCGGAACCCGACGCCCTGGACCCGTCCGTAGAACACGATGCGTCTGCGTACCATAACTTCTCCCTGTCGCTCGAAGTGCGTTTCACGGAGCCGACGGCGGCGGCGCCCGTTTCTCCGAACGGATCCGTCCCCGTTGCCCCATTATAGCACAGATCCGCGGCTGCCGTCAAGGCGTGCCGGAGCATCCTCCGCGGTCTCAGAAAAGATCCGCGACGGCGCTGACGGCCGCCTCGGTCTCCATGATGCTTTCCAGTTTCATGCCGTCCGTGAGCAGCTTCGCCGTGTTTTCCAACGTTTCCCGGTCGGGTATCCCTCCGCCGTCCAGCGCCGACTGCATCCGTTCCAGCGCGTCGGAAAGGCCCGCTGCGACCGCGCGCACCTTTTCGCTCAGCTGCAGCCCGTCCTCCTCCGGCTCTGCGTCCGCAAGAAAAGCCATCGTTTCGCGCAGCGCCGCGACGAGCTGTGAAACGCTTTCTTTTTCCGCCAGCGCGCCGTCCGGATCCGTGCGGCACCGGCCGATCCAGTCAAGGAGCAGAGCGCCGTCGCCCGCAAAACACCGCATCCCGGTCTGATAGGTCATCTCCGGCTCCGGCGCCGTCCGGATCTCGAAAAAGATGGCCCCGCCCAAGACCAAAAGCGTCACCGCGGCGGTGATCGCCGTCAGGCGGCGATCCGCCCGCGCCCGCTTTGCCCGCGCCGCCTCCCGCTCCCTGCGGACGCTCTCTTCTTCCGTCTTTTCCGCAAGCTTCACGAAAGGATCCGCCGAGGGATCGCGCCGGTAAAGGATCAGCCCGCAGACCGCACCGAACAGCCCCGCGAAAAACAGCACCGCCGCCGCCGCGATCACGGGAATGAAACTGAAATAGTACCGCAAAGCGTCCAGCACCATATTCTCACCGGCATGCAGGCGGTCCACGCTGAAAAGGAGGCGCAGCGTGCTGCCGGAGGCCCGGAGCTGCATGTTCTGCGTCTCGGAAAAGCACGCCGCCAGCTCCGCCATATCCCCGGTATCCCCGGTATCCACCGCCTCCCGGAGCTTCTCCATCACGGCCACCTGAGAGTAAGATCCTTCCAGATACCGTACGTACATGTAAAGCCCCGCATAATTCAGCCGCCGCGTATCCGCCCGAAAGCCGCGGAGATCGAGTTCACAGAGCGCTTCATCCGCCGCGTCGAACGATGCGCGCCAGGCGGCATCCTCCGCGACGGAAACGTCTTCGCACCACTCGTTCACCCGATCCACGTAGGCGTTGTTCGCCGCGGCGCTCCCTTCGGCAAGGAACGCGGGCGTGTCGCCAAAGAACGTCGGGGCCAGAAGCGCGGCCGCGAGGAGCACCGCGCCGAGTTTTTTCACAAAGTCGGACATCCCCTCGTTTTTCTCCCGGCAGAGCTCGCAGGGAACGCCGAACTTTCGGCTCACGTCCCTGCCGCAGGCGGGGCAGAAGCAGATCTTGTCCAAGGGAGTCCACTTCAAAACCGAATACGCATGGTCCTCCGCCTTCGCGCCGCAGACGCTGCAGTAGTCCCCCGCTCCCACGTAAACCGCGCCGCAGGACGGGCATGCCTCCGCACGCAGAAAGCGCTTCTCCCCGCAGTCCGTGAAGAGATAGCGGCGTCTGATGTAATAGACCGCTGCGATCACCGTGAAGACCGCGGCGATCGCCGCGAGGACGAGCATCCGGTCCATGATGTACTGCGCCGCGGCGAACACGCCCATCTTGCCGGGCGCGGAATAGCGGTCGATCTCATCATAGTCGCAAAGCGTGCCGATCACGGAGGATATCTCCCGCGCCGGCAGCGTCAGCCACAAAGCGGCCGCGGAAAACCAGACGCCGAAGCGCCGCCGCCTGAGAAGGCCGACGATCCCCGCCGCAAGGGACAAAAACGCCGACACGGCGACGACCGTATCGAGCGTGCCGGACAGGTGCGTCAGCTGCAGAATGAAAAACAGCGCGAGCAGCCCCATGAACGCATAGTGAAACGTCTTTTTCGTCGTCGCGCGGTTCACCCACGCCGCCCTCGTCCTGAAAAAGGCGAAAGCAAGAAGGCTGAGTCCCGCCGCCGCCGCCATGATCGCGGCGAGGGCAAGAAACGAATCGCGGTACAGACGCGGCCACGCCTCGTTCAGATAGAGCGAGACCTCCGTCCCCAAATGGGATATCGGCGTGCCAGATTCCATGTTCCCTCCGCTCCTCCCGCCGCGTCCTTCTCCCCGGCGGGATATTCCGTCTTTGCCGTGCCGCTCCCGCCCGTCGTCCGGGCGGGCGGCGGCTCTCCTCGGCTTTACAGCACGTATACGAGATCCGGGTCGCTCTCGAAGCGGCGCATCCGTTCCTCACAGACGGCGATCTCCGCCTCCAGCGCCTTGTAGTCGGGGCGGGAATTCTCCATGTCACGGATCTTTTTATCGAGTTCTCTGCTCTCAGCGGACAGCTTGGTCCACCGTTTGCTGAAAGCCATGTACAGAGGACTTGCCAGCCACCCGTACAGGAAAAAGAGCACGGAGAGCACGCCGACGATCCGGACGGCGGCCCCGAGATCCCAGAACCGCCCCTCCCCGTACATAAACAGCGCGAAGAGCAGCACGAAGAGGACGGAGGCGAAACGGAATCCCACGTCGTGCTCGTGACCCGGATGGAAAAACTTCATCCGCCGCAAGAGAGAACGTATCCGGCCCCGAAGCTCGTCCGCCGTCTCCTTGGCATCCCGGTACTCGCGGCTCTTCGTCTTGTCCGGCGCCGCCGCCTGCTCTCTTTTGGAGGCGAGCTGCTCTTCCAGTATCTCCATGTTCTTTTCGCGGACGGCCGTGCGGTACCGCGTCCGGAAGGCCGCGACCGCCTCCGCGCCGCCGCCGCTTCCGGCGAGGACCTCCGCCCTTTTCAAAAATTCCGACACGGTACCGTCCACGTCGTAGAGGTTTCCCGCCTCCCGGTCGTCGCCTCCGCCGACCGTGTAACGAACGCCCTCCCTGCGCCAAGCCATGAGCGTGCCGTCTCTGGAAATACAGCGGGCACGGCCGAGCCATCCTCTGTAATCCTGCGCCCAGCGCTGCGTGACGTCCGCGTAGACTTTGTCCGCGCCTATGTAATCTCCGAAGGCGAGGAGCTGATCCGCGCTGGCGAGCCGCTCTTCCAGAGAAAAGCCGCCGGAGGAGGCGAGCGCCTTCTCGATGAGGAATTCCGTATTGCAGAAGGGGCACCAGCCCCGGACGGCCATGGCGTCCGCCTTCACGTTCCCTCCGCAGGACGGACACCGCAATGCCAGCATTTCCATAATGATCTTTCCCTCCAAAAGACAGGATCGGCGCGCACGGCGCCGCCGCGAGGATCCGCTCCATGATACGGCTTATACGGCGTTCCTCCCCGGCCGGTCCCGCCGTGATCCGTTACAGCTTTTTGCAGGTGACGTCGTCGAACGACAGACAGCCGTCGCCGAAGGTCAGTCTGAGCATGCCGCGCTTGCGGCCGAACTCGTTTTCGCCCAGGGGATAGAGACGGAACGCCGTTTCGTCTCCGTCGATGATTGCATCCGCCCAGAGCTCGCCGTCCTTCAGACAGACCTCGTCGATGATGAAATCGGCGTCCTTCGGATGCTCGTACTTCCCGCAGAAGCTCCCCCACCTCGACGTATCCGGATCCTTGACCGTGATATCCTCGATCGACACGAGCGGCTCGGGTTCCCTGTCCCTTGCGATCGCTTCCAGACCGGACTCGAACCCCCAGTATGCTCTGGCGTCCAAGTAATCCCGGCATCTGAAGAATATCAGCACTCTGTCCGTATCCACAAAATGCTCAAACCACGTGCCGAGACCCGGCATGCCGCCTGAGTGGCTGACGATCAGCCCAAGTTTCTCATCGCCTGCAATGCCCCAGCCGAAGCCGTAGCCTTCGCCGTCCTCGTCGGCGTATTCCCCGCCGCCGTTCAGCTTCACGGGCGTGTACATCACCGCCTGCTCCTCGCGGGTGAGCACCTTTTCCTCCCGCAGCGCGCGGTCCCACGCGAGCATGTCGAATATCGTGGTGTACAGGTAATCGCAGCCGTTCAGGCCGTCCGATCCGACCACGTACGGGGCGGTGCGCTCCGATACGTCCGACGGAACGTATTTGCCGTCCTCCAGGACCATATTGCGGGCAAAGCGGTCGGAAGGTCTCCCGTCCCGGCGGGTGTGGTATACGGCGGAATCCTTCATGCCGGCCGGCTCGAAGATATACTTTTTGAGGAAATCCTCGAATCGGACGCCGGAGAGCTTTTCCACCAGGTTCGCAAGCAGGCAGTATCCGACGTCGGTGTACTCGAACCTTTCGCCGGGAGCGCAGTCGAGAGGCTCGCCGCTTTCCCGGATGAAGCGGATGATCTCACCGCAGGCAGGGATCCGGCGCTCCTTTTCCAGGATCGGGGCGACCCAATCCTCCGTATCGAAATCCTCGGGCATGCCGCTCGTGTGCGTCAGAAGATGACGTACCGTCACGCCGGGGTACGGGTAATCGGGAAAATATTTCACGTACTCGTCGTCAAGGCTCAACTTGCCTTCCCTGACAAGGAGCATGACCGCCGTCGCCGTGAACATCTTGGTGACCGACGCCATCTCGAAGATCGTATCCTCCCGCACGGGGAGCGTATCCTCCGCGTCGCGGAAGCCGCAGGCGCCCTTCGACACGATCTCACCGTTCTCGGCGTACAGCCACGTGCCGTTGAAGCCGCCTTTTTCGTACGCCGCGCGGGCAAGGTTTTCCATCAGTGTTTTCTTATCCATATGTATTCCTTTCTTCTTTGTGCGGATCCGGCGAAGCAGAGAACGGTCGGACGCCGACGCGATATCTTTATCTTTCCGCATATCCGATCCCCGTCCGTCACTCGTGCCGTTCCAGAAAAGCCAACGCTTTTGCTGCACCCTTTTCGATCGCTTTTTCGTTTCTCGCCTCCACGGCAGACGCCCGAAGACCGAACGCCGTCTCCCAAACGGATTGGATCGTCTCGACCGCGACGCCTCTGACGAACGCGTCCTTCTCCGTTCTCAGGCACGCGATCATACCGTCTCTCGCGGCTGCCCGCAGCACCTCCCGCGGGATCCGTTCGCCTTCCGCCAGCCGGAGGAAAGAAGACGCGGACCAGGCGCGGCACAGCGCGTCCGTATCCGTCAGCAGGTGCCGGTCAAGTAAGGCGAGTTCCTTTTCCGTGCCGATCCAACCGAAGGCGATCAGACTTCTTCGCCGGATCCCGCAATCGTCGGACTCGGAAAGAGCCGTCAGCTTCCGGCGGACGACCGCGTTTTCCTCCGCGCTGATACGGCATCCCGATTGGACGCGCCACGCAGCCGGCAGGTACGCGGCGTGGCTGGCCGCCTCGTCCTCATCGTTCAGGCGTTCCGGGAGATATTCTCCTCCGGCTCTGCCGTGCGACGAAAACCCTTCGTGTATGCCGAATCCGCGTTCCTCTCGCGGACTTCGCATTTCCATACAATAGATCTCGAAATGTGCCGCGATATCGTCGCTGTGCTCCAAAGCCAGCACGAATCCGATCGTTTCATCCGTAACGGGGAATCTCTGCGCTTTCAGCCTTTTGTACTCGCTGAAAAAGTCCATCGTTCGTCCCCCTCGCCGGTCCGCCCCCCGTTCGTCCCGTTCCCGTTCATTTCAGATTTTTCACCGAGAATATCGCAAGCGCAATGGAGAATACGATCCCCGCAACGGCAAACAGAGGCATGCCGTTGGACAACAGCGGCTTGAACTCGGTCGTGCAGAGGATGCAGGAACCGATGAAGAGCACGCAGGCGACGAGAGTAAGCATGGCGTAGCGCACGAAATGCCCGATCCTGTCAAGCGGCTCGTCGTACCCCTTCAGTTCCATGTTCACCTTCATCTTGCCCTTGACCGCATGGTCGAGCGCTTCCGAGGCGAGCACCGGTATCCTCGCCGTTTTTTTGCCTGCCTCAAAGAGCTCGCGGCCCGCCTGGGCGAGCTCGCGCCGGAGGCTGAGGTTTTTCAGCATGCGCTCTTTCATCTTGTCATACAGCAGATCGAAAACGTTCAACTCGGGGCAGAGCAGTCCGACGACTCCCTCAATGGCGGTCAGCGACCGCGCGAGGATGGTGAACCTGCCGGGCATGGAGACGTGATGCTTCGCGGCGATCCCCATGACCTCCTCGAAGACCTCCGTCACGTTGATGTCGCTTACGCTCCTGACGGACGCGTACTTCTCGACGAAGACCTCGGCGTCCTGCGTAAGCCGGGCACGGTCGGTCAGGGGAGAGGCGGCGCCCATGCTCACGATGACGCCGACGAGGTCGTCCGCGCTGTGCATGAGCATCGCCTTTACCGCGCTTTGAATGAGGTCGACGTCCTTTTCGGTGACGCGTCCTATCATGCCGAAATCGATCCAGTAGGGCTTGCCGTGACTGACCATGATATTGCCCTGATGCGGATCGGCATGGAAGGTGCCGACGTCGAGCACCTGGTGGATATAGTTCTGAACGATGATCCTGCCGATCTCCTCCGGGTCGCAGCCCTCGGCCTCCAGCCCTTCGGCGTCGGAAACACAGCAGCCGTCGATGAAGGTCATGGTGAATATCCGCTCCGTCGTGAGTTCGTCTATGACGTCCGGGCAGCCGACCTCGCCGCCGCCCAGGCAGTTTTCCTTGAAGAAGCGCGTGTTCTCGGCCTCCACACGGAAATCGAGCTCGTCCTGCGTGACCTTCTCCAGTTCGTCCACGACGGACCTGAAATCGATGACCTGCCCGTCGTACTCCTCGCCCACTATGTTCACGAGACCGGCAAGCCGTTTCAGGAGCACGATGTCGCTCCGCATCGTATCGGCGACGAGCGGACGCTGGACCTTGGTGACGACCTTCGTCCCATCCTTCAGGACGCCGTAATGCGCCTGCCCGATGGAAGCGGAGCCGAGCGGCTCGTCGCGGAACTCGGAATAGATATCCTCTATCTTTTTGCCGGTCTCCTGTTCGATGACCGCCCGCGCGACGGCGGCGTCGAGCGGCTTGACGTTCTGGCGGAGTTTTTCAAGCTCTTTGCAGTAGCTCTTCGGGAGCAGATCGACGCGGCTCGACATGATCTGCCCGATCTTCACGTAGGTGGGACCGAGGTCCTCGAGCGTCGTCCGAAGCTCGCCCGGGGTAAAGCCGCCCGCGTAAAAATTATGCTTGGCGAATATGGCGACCATCTCGGCGGGACGGTGTTTTTCGCGTTTCTTTACGGCATCGATCTCTTCCTTCAGAAGACGCTTGAGTTCGGAACTCAGCTCCGCGGCGCCGTTTTTTATCGTCTCTTTTTTGTCTTCCAGTTCCTTTATGAGCTTTTTGGTCTTATCGTTCATCGCCGTGATCCTCCTCCGATCGGAAGGGCCATACCCATATGAGCCTCAGCGCGCTGACGCACGCCGAAAACAAAAGCGCTCCGCCGATGACCTTCATCAGAAGATTCGGCGAATCCCACCACGGGTTCAGGAATATGAGCACGCCGAGCGCCGTCAGCACGGCGGAAAGAACGAGCAGGATCCACCAGCCGCGCCTGCTCGAGCGGCGGGCAAATATCAGGGCGTTCAGCAAAGTGAATACGCCGTCCTGGACGAGCACGAATCCGAACAGCCAGCCGAGCGCGCGGAGAAGGTCCTCGTTATAGATGAGGATGATGATGCCGAACAGCGCGATCACGAGCGAGCCCGTGAAGATCAGGTAATGGATGAGCGCCTTTTTCCCCGTGATGAACTCAAGGATCCTGACGATGGAGAAGATGATCATCACGAAGCCTACGGTCACGACGATGGCGTTTATGTAGTTCTCCGGACATATCAGCATGAATATGCCGAACGCCATCATGAGTATGGCGGCAAGGATCGACTGCCGCTTGAGTTTGTCAAGAGTCTGAAACAGCATGAAAATGCCTCCCGGATATTGATCTGCGCATCCGTCCCGCCCGACCGGGATCCGCCGCGCGCGGCAGCCGATCATTCCGTATACTTTGCAAGGATCTCCGCCGCGCGTTCCCCATGAAGGCTTCGTCCGCTCCGTCATCCTCCGGCGCTCGCTCCAGCCAGTCGCACCAGAGATCCTCCGGGACCTTGCGGATCACGTCCTCTTTTTTGCCGTTGATATACTTTTCTGTCATTTCCTTACATTCACCCGTTGTTCCGGATTCACGGGCAATACTTTTCTCTCTGCGCCCGCGCCTTTTCCTCCGCCATCTCCGTGAAGCGGTCGATATTGTCGTACACGTACTCGGCGACGCGGCAGAACTGTACCGTCTGATCGGGGAAAAAGTACGCGGAGCACTCCTCGCAGTCGCCGTTCGCCTGACACTCGAGGAGCTCGTCGTTCGTTTCCTCGGCAACGTATCCCATCCAGTCGCCGTCGTCATCGTCCCACAGACCGTCGACGCGTATCCCGACGATCGAGAACGCGTGGTGTCCTCTTATAAGGTGTAATGACAGGATATCGTTTATTCTGACGTGTACGAACTCCGAGAAAATATATCCTTCCAGCCCGTGAGTGACCTCAAAATGCTCCGCAAGCTCCTTTTTTACCGTCTCGTAGATCGGGTCCATATCGATATAGTAAGGATCCTTCGTCCACTCGCCGACCGGCTTGATCAGCTCGAAGAGAAGTTCTTTCATAAACTCTTTCACGGCAAATCTGACGTACTGCCCGCCCGGCTGAAGAAACTCTCTTGCTTCATCGGCGTAGTTGTCTTTCAGACACAGCGGAACGAAAAGGTCGAGCTTTTCCGTCGCTTTATCGAATATCGCTTTTTCTTCGGTTTTGTCCATTTCGTCTTCCTTCCGCCCCGGAATTTGGCGATCCGCCGCCGACGCCATGGATATCGATATATCCGGAAGGATCCGCTTCCGAGGATGCCCCGGCGACCGCCCTCCTCGGACGGCCTGCCGCTCACGATCCGCACTCGGAGCGGCGGCTTTCCGATCCGCGTCCGTTCGTCAGTATTCGAACCCGCTTCCCTCGCCGATCGGCTTCTCCAGCAGCTCCGGATGGGCGAAAACGTGTTTGATGAGCTTCAGGCTGCGGGCAAAATAGAACCCGTCCGCGATCCGTTCATCGAGCGTCGCGCCGATATCCACGACGTCGCGGATCGCTTTGGAACCGTCCGGCATCAAGATCTCTTCCTTGTGGAGCGTCCCGATCGTGATCATCACGCTGAGCGTGCCGTAATTATTCAGATGATGATAGACCGACGGGCACTGGATGCTTCCGAGGTTGCTCGTCAGGATGGTGGAATAATTCGGGTCTCCCTCGGTGATCGCCTTGGGGTTCTTCCCCCAGAAATCCAGGATACGGATGAAGCGGACGATCGGCAAAAGCAAAAAGCGCGGCAGCTTTGCAAGAGTATCCAGCGTCTCGTCGATGCCGCCGGTGGCGTGTTCGCTTTTGCGGGTCTCCCAGACGTTCCCGACGATCCGCTGACTGATCGAATCGAGCGTATCCTCGTCCTTCGGCTTGAGCACCATGAGGGACTCCTCCGCGCCGTCGGCAAAACGGCGCTTGACGACGAAGCTGATCGTGATCTCGTCGCGCTCGTACAGCCGGTACCCCTGAATGAACCGATTCATGAGCGGGCGTTCCTTCACCATGCGCGCCATACCCGTGACCGCGGCGTGAAAGAGCGTCGTTTTATATTCCGGGTGCTCCGCGTTGCGTCTTTCGAGATATTCCATCAGCTCCGTCGCGTCGATTTTATCGTTCAGATAGACCTCGCAGTCGGTCCGTTTCGGCCAGAGATAGCACATGATCGTCTGCAGTCCCGGCGCTCTGACGCGGCGTCCGTCCCTGCGGTCGCCCCATCGTCTTTTCGCTTTCTTTTCTTTTTCCGCCATATGTACTCTCCTTTTTTCCGATGCATGAGCATTCCTGACTTCAGGCGCTCGTGCGGCTGTTTTTCTCCGTTTCCTCCCGCTCGAGGACCTGATAGGCGACCTTGCCGACGAGCGTCCTCGGCAGTTCCGTGCGGAATTCGATCTCCCGCGGCAGCGCGTATTTCGCGATATGCCGCGAAAGCTCTTCAAGGATGCGCTCCTTCAGGGCGTCGCTCGGTTCGACGCCGTCGGCGGGGACGATATAGGCCTTCACCCGCTGCATCCTGCGCGGGTCCGGCACGCCGATGACACAGCAGTACGCCACCTCCGGCAGGCTGTCGATCACGTTTTCCAGTCTCGAAGGATACACGTTGTAGCCGTTGGTGATGATCATCCTCTTCATGCGCTGGCGGAAATAGACGTATCCGTCCTCGTCCATACAGCCGAGGTCGCCGGTATAGAGCCAGGTGTCGCCGTCCGGGAGCACGCGCAGCGTCCTCGCCGTTTCCGCCGGATCCTTCAGGTATCCGAGCATCACGGTCGGTCCCTTCAGGATGATCTCTCCCTCCTCGCCGGCAGGCAGGAGTTGATCGGTGCCGGGTCTGACGATGCGGTAGACCGTATCCGGGAAGGGGATCCCGATGCTGCCCTCCCGGTAATCGTCTCTCGGCGTCAGACAGCTCGCGGTCACGCATTCGGTCAGTCCGTAGCCCTCGCGCACCTGGATGGAGGCGTTGTGCGCCGCGAGGAACGCGTCGATCTTCCGCTTCAGTTCCACCGACAGCGAATCGCCGCCGCAGAACATCCCCAAAAGAAAGCTCATATCCAGTTTTTCCAGTCCCGGAACGTGAAGCAGCGCTTCAAAGATCGTCGGCACGCCCGCGATGAAATTCGGTTTCTTCTTTTTCAGCATCGCCGCGTAGCTTTTTCCGTTGAAGGTGGGCATCAGAATACAGCACGCGCCGTGGATCAGGACCGTGTGCAGATTGATCCCGAGACCGAAGCCGTGGAACAGCGGCATGCAGCTGAGCATCCGGAACCCTTTCACGAACTCCACGCCGATCGCCTCCCGCGCTTCCAGCGCGCAGGCGTTGAAATTGTAATCCGACAGGCAGATCCCCTTGGGGGTGCCGCTCGTCCCGCCGCTGTACAGGATCACGGCGGTCTTCGTTTTATCGAAGACCGGTTCCGGCAGCGCTGTCGGTCCGTCGCCTCTCCTCAGAAAATCCTTCCAGAGAAGATGGGGCGCGCGGGGGTATTTCAGATAGCTTTTCCCCTTTTTCAGGATATACAGCGCCGCGAGGTGCGCGGGGAGCTCGTCCTGCATCCGGCAGGTCAGGATCGTGACGGTCCCCTTTGCCGCCTTCACCGCGCGCTCGACCTTTTCGTAGAACAGATCCACCGTCAGGATCATTTTGCTCTCGGAGATGTCGAGATAATCGGTGATCTCACACTCGGCGGACAGAGGATGCACCATATTGGCGACGGCGCCGATCCGGTTCAGCGCATAGAAGCAGTCGATCGCCTGCGGGGTATTCGGCATGCAGATCGTGACCGCGTCCCCGGCCCTCACGCCGGAGGAGACGAACGCGCGCGCCGTCCGCTCGATGCGGCAAATGAACTGCGTATAGCTTGTCTTCCGTCCGTAAAATTCATAGGCGGGTTCATCCGGCATCTGCTCCGCCGCCCGCCGTACGAGCTGGAACATCGTGGCTTCGGGATACTCCAGATGCTCCCTCTGGCGGTACGGAGCCGCCGTTTTTTTCTGATCCGTGTTCGCATTGCCGTCTTTTTTCGCCGTGCCGTTCTTCATACAGTCCTCCGCACCGTCAAAGCAATACTACAGTCAAAAGAAAAATCACCCGTGATTTTTTCCGATCCCCGCGTATCGGACGGGACGACGTGTTCGCGCTTGTTATTACCACAACTGCATCTTGGGATCGTCGGTATTCCGCGCAGCGGGACCGCGGGGCTGTTCCCCCGCGGCGGCAACTCGCGTACGAGCCGACCGACATACGATCCGTACTCCCAATATGCTGTGTACATTATACCACATCCCGATGATGATTACAAATGATATTTTGAAGAGATCCGGCGGTCCGGGGATCATTTTTCGTCCATCGCCGCCTTCCGCCCTGTCCGATCCCGGACGGGGGCTCCCGAACTCCGGGACGCACCTGTTTCTTTCAAGCGAAGATCCGATTTTTGATACGCCGAAAATGCCCGTGCGCACGCGGATATCTGCACGCAAAAAAAGGAAAAACCGGCGTTTGCCGCCGGTTTGGGAAATCGTTTTTTCAAAACGTTGAAGCAGATACAGTGTTCCGCCGAGTGCGGCATTGATGAACTGGATCCCCCGGCATATACCGAGTACCGGCTTGTCAGCCTCCAAAGCGGATCTCAGTACGACGGCTTCCATCGTATCCCGCTTTTCGCACACAAAAACAAGGCCGTCCGGCGGCTCTTCGTGATACAGCCGCGGTGATACATCGTGCCCACCCGTAAAGAGAAATCCGTCGCAGAATCCCATCAACTGCGCCGGCTCCGCGTCTTCTGCTGAAAACGGAAAGATAAAAGGAACGGCGCCGGCCTGTCTTATCCCGTCCAGGTATCCCGGCAGCATCCATATGCTGTCTTTTTCGTCATCCCACAGCGGCATGACGCCCACGACGGGTCTCTCACGAAGATACGTCATCGAACAACCTCACCTTAACAGTTCGTATCAAAAAATCAGTATCGGTCTCCGCGCCGGGGAGCCTTTATCCTTGAGAAACGGTGTACAGCGAATAGAAGTACCCCTTCTGCTCCATCAGCTCGTCGAAGGTGCCCTGCTCGGTCACCGCGCCGTTCTTCAGCGCGAACAGGCCGGTGCAGCGGCGGAGCACGTTTTCGTCGAGATCGTGGGTGACGATGACGCGGGTATAGCCGTCGAGCTTCAGGATCGCGTCCAGCACCTCGAAGGAGGTCTCGGCGTCGAGGGAGGCCGTAGCCTCGTCCACAAAGAGCACGGGGGTCTTGCGCAAAAGGGCTCGGGCGATGGAGATGCGCTGGCGTTCGCCGCCGGAGAGCCCGGAGCCGTTTTCGCCGCAGAGATAGTCCGCGCCCTTTTCTTCGATGAGGTTTTTCAGTCCGGACAGCCGCACCGCGCGTTCGATCTCCTCCTCCGGGAATCGGGAGAACATGGTGATATTGTCGCGGATGGTGCTGTTGAACACAAACACGTTCTGCTGGATAATGGACACGAGGTCGTATAGGGAGGCTGCGGACACGGTTTTGAGCTCTTTCCCGTCGTAGAGGATCTGTCCTTTATAGCCGCGGTAGGACGCCATGAGCAGGTTCAAAAGCGTTGACTTTCCGCTGCCGGAACCGCCGACCAGAGCATAGCAGCCGCCGGCCTTCATGTCCATATCGACGTCGGACAGAACGGTCTTGCCTTCCTCATAGGCGAAGCTGAGATCGCGGATCCCGATGCCTTTCGTGAGCTGCGGTTCGATGGGGTCGCCCTCGTCGGGGACGTTCTGATCGAGCGCCTGTGCCAGCTTGTCGATGAGGGCGTAAGCGGACTTCTTTCCGGCGTAATACGTCGGGAAGGCCTGGATCGGCGCGAGCACGTAGTTCAAAAGCTGCACGAAGACGATCGCCGTGCCGGCGGTGATGCCGCCCTTGCCGGAAAGCGCGAGCGCCCCGGCGACAAAGAACACGCCGAACTGCAGTACGCCGCCCGCGAGGACAGAAGTGTAAGAGACGTCGAGCTTGACTTTGTCGCGCGTTTTGGACGCGTCGGAAACGCTGTCGTTGCTCTCGCCGTGGAGGGACGAGATATTCTTCTCCGCCTTGAAGCTCTTGATCACCGCAAAACCCGAGAGGACGTCCTTGAGCATCCCGGTGTAGCGCTCCTTCTTGTCGGACACATCCTTTTCCGCGGCGGCCGCCCTGTTGCCGTTCACGACGGAAACGAGGATCGGCAAAAGCGAAAAGCCGATCGCGATCAGCGTCAAGAGCGGGCTGTACCACAGCATCAGCCCCAGCGCGCCGACAAAGGTGATGCCCACCTCGATCGTGTTCTGCAGCAGCTTGACGTAGTCCTGTTCGATGGTGTTCGCGTCGTTGGACAAAGCGGAGAGATAGCGCGCGCTGCCCTCGCCCGAGAACGCCTGGATCCCCTTTTCCAGCAGCCGGTCAAAGACGTATTTCCGGTACTGCTGCATCGCCCTGGAACGGAATCGGGAAAGGAAAGTCCGGTCGAGCACCCACGCCAAAAGCAGCAGCGCGGCGCCGATGCCCGCAACGAGCAAAAGCGTCCCGAACCGGATCTCCGTATCACCGGAGATCAGATCGGAGATCCCCTTTAAGGTCCACGAGATCAGAAGATTCGACGCGGCGGCGAAAAAGGCCGCGAGCACCGTCATCACAAGATTCAGCTTATTCTTTCGGAAAAGCTCTTTGAGAAACGGGCGCCGCAGCGCCTTGCTTTCACTTCGATCCATTGTCGGTTTCTCCTTCTGCTCGGATGGCGTCCCGAAGCGCGGAAAATTCCTTTTTCACTGCCGCGCCGCAGTACCGCTTCTGTTTTCTGTTCGGGTTTGTCCCTCATTCTCCGGAGATCGCGTCGTACTCTTCCATCTCGTCCATCCAGGTCGTATCGGCTTCGGAGCCTTTCATCACCGCTCCGCAGTTCGGACAGATCCTGTACGGCGCGATCGTCAGCCATCCGCAGGCAGAGCACTCGTACTCGCCTTTGCGGAACAGATGCGTTCGTATGATCCACCTGGCTTTTTTCTTCTTCATATTCTGCCCCCCTACGTATCGGCACTGCCGCGCGGCGATCCGACGCGGTCAGCCTTCCTTGAACATCCGAACGATCTGACTCAGCTTCGGGACTTTGCCGCGGTAGAGAGACATCATGCGATAGACCCGCCCCGCGATCAGGATGAAGAAGACCGAGAGCAGCAGGATCACCGCGAGCGAAGCAAGTCCGACGCCGAGGCTCACCGATCCGAGAAGGACCCGGCTCGGCGTGATGAGGATCGCGGTGAACGGGAAGAGATCGAACCACTTCGCGCCCGCCGCCATCTCTCCGCTCAGAAATCCCGCGCGGATCGTCACGAGCATGCTGACGACGAGAAGGATCGAGAAAATGCTGAGCGTCCCCGAAAGCTCCTCGGGCTTCGAGGCGAAGGATGCGCAGATCGCGGCGAGGCAGCAGTAGAGGAAGAATCCGGCGGCGATGATGAACGCGGCGACGAGCACCTCCGGCCAGGCGAACATCTTCGTCACACTGCCGAGATAATCGATGAGGCGCAGGATGCCCATCGTCGAATCCGGGTTGATCGTCTTCACAAAGAAGGTCCCCGCCGCAAATCCGCCGACGAGAGAGAGGACCCACACGCCGAACTGGACGAGCGCGGCGGTCCATTCCGCGAGCACCTTGCCGAAGATCATGCTCTCCGGCTTGACCGCAGCGAGGAAGGTGTCCATCAGCTTCGAGGTCTTCTCCAAAATCACGCTGTTCGCCGCGCTCTGACCGTAGTACAGAACGAGGAAGTATAAGAGCATGATGTTGACGTAGGGCAGGATCATGACGGCGACCGACCGCAGGCTCTCGTTCTCCCGTTCCTCTTCGCTCAGAAGCTCGTCGAGATCCGGTCCCTCAAAACTCATAAAGAAGGGCTTGGCAGCCTGTGCGGCCTTTTCCGCCGGGAGACCTTTCCCGTTCGCCGCAAGGCCCGGGATCGCCTGCGCCGTGAGATCCGCCGCGAGCTCTGCCGCGTCGGGGGCGAGGGGGGATCCCTCGGGGACGATACAGACGGCTTCGTAATACCCGTCGGCTTCCCGGAACAAAAGGATCAGCGTTCCTTCCCTCCCC
>JAEEYP010000108.1 GCA_016288155.1 Clostridiales bacterium
GAGCGCCTCGCGCAGCGCCCGGCCGATGCGCTCGCGCAGCTCGGCGGCCGCCGTGCGGGTGAAGGTGACGCAGAGCATCCGGGAGATCTCCGCATCCGAGCCGGGCGCCGTGAGCAGGGAGACGATCCGCGCCGTCAGCGTCGCGGTCTTCCCGGATCCGGCGGCGGCGGAAAGGAGCAGGTCGCCGCCCTGCCAGCCGATCGCGGCGGTCTGCGCCGCGGTCCATTGTACTTCGCTCATCGGTCTCTCCTTTCCGTCAGTCCGCATACCGCGCGTCGGCGCTGCGGCAGACGGTGCGGTACGCACACCGGTCGCAGACTCCGCGGTCCCGGTCGAGACGCGGGACCGCCTCGGCGCCGCCGCCGGTCAGTTCGTCCGCGATCCGCGCGGCCGTGCCGCAGAGCGCGTCTTCCATCCGTTCCATCTCCTCGGCGGAGACGGCGGTGGGGGGCAGGTATTCCGGATGCTCCGGCGCCATGGCGCGCCGGACTTCGTCGTCGTCGAGAAGGATCCCGCTGCGCTCCGTATCTTCTTCCGCGCAAGAGAGCGCTTCGTCCGCGCCGAGCAGGACGTCAGATACGGATTCTCCCGGGCGCGCGCTGACGTACACGGCGCCGGCGGCGCGCACGGAGCCGTTTTCATCGCCGGTCAGCGCCCGGCGGAACGCGCCGGGCGGGCAGCGGAGCACGGTGAACAGATAGAGAAGGAGCTGCGTGTTCAGCCCGACGGCGATGTCGTCGGGCGAGAATTTTTTCGCCCCTGTCTTGTAGTCCACGACGCGGACGTAGGTATCAGTCCCGTTCCGCCAGGTGTCGAGCCGGTCGATGGTGCCGCCCAGCAGGACGGCGCGCCCGTCGGCGAAGGGGATACGCCGGGCGGGCACGGAGAGCGGTCCGTCCCGTCCGACGGGGAGTTCGAAGAACGACGGGCGGAAGGCGCCCTCGCCGAGCTCGCGGCTCAGGGAGGCAAGCATCGGGAGCACGCACCGCTTCAGTCGGCGGAAAAGATATTCGGTGCGCCCGGACGCCGGATCCTCCGGCGCGATCTCGCGCACGGCGCGCGCGGCGATCTCCTCCGTGAGCGCGAGAAGCGCTTCTTTTTCAAGCGGCAGCGTCAGCCGCTCCTCGCGGACGTGCGTGAAAAAGAGCTCGAAGACGCGGTGGAGGAAGGTACCGACGTGGAGCGCGGTGAGCGAGGCTTCTTTTTCCTCCTCGAGCCGCGCGGCGTACCGGCAGTAGTATCCGAAGCGGCACCGGACGAAGGCGTCGATGCGCGACTGCGTCAGGGAGACGTCGCCGGGGAAGAGGAGGCGCGCCGCCTCCTCGGAGATCGTCTCCGCGCGGGCGGAGAAGGAGATCGGTCTCTCCGGCGGCGGCGGGAACGCTCCGAGGCGCGCGAGCGCCTCTCCGGCGGGCGTGCCGCGCAGGAGCTTTTCTTTTCGCGCCGCATCGTCCGGCGTGAAGATGAAGCGGCCCGCCTCCCATGCGGCGGCGTCCTGCGGCGCAAGCGCCGGAAAGAGGGTGAAGATCCGCTCCGCGCCGAGGGACGGCGCGCATCCGGCGCGCCCGTCGGTACGGGGGATAAACAGCGTCAGCGAACGGCGCGGCAGGCAGGCCGCGCGGTAAAACCAGAAGAGCTCTTCCTGCATGCGCAGATCGGTGCGCGGGGAGAGGACGATCCCTTCCCCCTCGAGCAGTACCTTGTCCGTGTCGGAGAAGAGTCCGTCCTCGGCGGGCGAGCCGGGGAATTCGGCGTCCGTGCAGCCGAGAAGGAGGACGTGCTCCACCTCGCCGAGGCGGATCTGGTCGGCGGAGCCGACGACGACCTCGTCGATGCCGGAGGGGATGGAGCCGACGTCCGCCTCGGCGAGCACCTGACGGAGCAGCGAGGCGAACGCGGGCGCGTCGGCGTCGGCGTCGCCCGCCGCGTCGACGAGCGTGTCGAGCGCGTCCATGAGCACGTCCCAGATCTGTGCCTCCTGTGCGGCCGCCTGCGCGTCGCCCGCCGCCGCCAGCGCGGCGGAGGAAGCGGCGAGCGCGTCCCATACGGAGAATTCGCAGAGCAGCTCATAGCACGCGCGCGCGGCTTCGCGGATCGGCGCCGTGCCGCCGGAGAATACGGAAGTGAAGCGTTCCAGGGGCGGGACGAGGACGTCGCGCGCGCGGTTGGCGGCGGCGAGCGTCCGCTCGGCGCGCGGAGAACGTTCGGCGACGTAGCCGTCCGGGTTCATGTTCCACGCCTCGGAGAACGCGCGCGCGCCGCGGATGTGCCACGCCTTCGTATACGTGTCGAGCGCGTCGCACTCGTCGTCGGTGAGGGAGCAGAGCCCCGTTTTGGCACAGAGGAGGACGTCCTCGCGGCGCCAGCCCGCCCCGGCGACGGCGAGCGCGCAGAGCAGCAGTCGGGCGGCGGGATGGGTCGAGACGTCAGCGCGCTCCGAGAAGAAGAAGGGGATGCCGCGGCGCGCAAGATACGGCTCGAGGATGCCGCGGCGCGTTTCGGCGTCGCGGACGATGACGGCGACGTCCGCGTAGCGCGCGCCGCCCTGCACGAGTTCTTCAATGAGGCTGGCGGCGGCTTCCGCTTCCGCGTAGCGGTCGCGCACGTAGACGGCGTTCACGGCGCCGCCCGGCGCCTCCCCGAAGGGCGGCGCGTCAAAGCGCCAGAGATTTCGCTCCAGATACGCGAGCGCCGGGGACTGCGCGCGGCGGTTTTCCGGCAGCGATACGATCCGGAATTCTTTTCCCGCGCGCGCGGCGCCCTCCCGCATCGCGGCGAGGAAGCGGCGCGGCGGCGCGAAGTGCGGCTCGCGCGTATCCTCCGCCGGGCAGGCGAAGGATACGGTGACGTGATCCGCCTGACGGAGAGCGTGACAGAGGATCGTTTCCTCGACGGGCGTCAGGGAAAAGAAGGAATCGACGAAAACGTCCGTCCCCTCGAAGAACCGATCCGTTTCGAGCCGGGAGGCGAGGCGGGCGAGCGCGTCCTCGTCGTCGTCGAACCGCTCGGCGAGCAGATGCGAATAGACGGACGCGATGAGCGAGAGTTCCGAGGCGCGGTCGGCGAGCCGCGCGCCTTCCGGATCTCCGGCGAGGCGTTCGGCGGCTTCGGATAGTACGGCGGGGGTGACGCCGGCGCGCTTCATTTCCGAGACGGCGGAGAGGAGCACGGGCACGGCGCGCTCCGCGCGGCGGGCGGAGGGCGGCAGGAGATGCGGGCAGGCATCGGTGAGCGAGCGGAGCGCCGTCCACATCAGCGCCGCCTTGCCGCCGCGGGTGATCGGACGGTCGCACAGACCGCCGTACGTGCGGGCGACGAGGTTGCACAACCGCCGGAAACTGACGATCTCGAGGGAAAGCGGCGCGGAGGGCGGGAGCAGCCGCGCGGCGCGCGTCTCCCAGATCACTGCCTGCTGTTCCGGCACGATCAGGATGAGGCGGGAATGACCCGCGCGCAGCGCGTCACCGATGCGGGAGGCGATCTCCGTGCTTTTTCCGCTTCCGGCGCGGCCGCAGAGAAACGTGATCACGGCAGTCGGTCTCCTTTCAGGGCGAGATTGCGGAGGATGACCTCCCGTTTGCGCCACGAAAACGGATAGCTCTTGTATTCTTCTTCCGTCATGGCGGCCACCTGCGCGGCGCGCAGGACGCCGAGGCGGTCGGCGAAGTACGGGATCCGTGCGGCAAGCGTGCCGCGCGCTTTTGCGGCGGCGGTGTACGGGCATTCGTTCTGGCAGACGTCGCAGCCCCAGACCCACGGCGCGGCGCGCAGCGCGGCCTCTTCTTCCTTTGTGAGCGCGCCCTTTTTCTGGGTGACGGCGGAGAGGCAGCGCGATTTGTCGCCGCCGACGCAGTGCCCGGGGCAGGCGGCGGCACAGCGGCCGCAGTGCCCGCAGAAGCGGATCGCTTCCGTTCCCCGGGGGATCCCCTCGTCGGCGAGGATGCCGAAGGGGAGGTCGGTGAGGAACTCGAACAGAAAAACGAAGGAGGAATGCGGCGTTGTGATGAGCAGCCCGTTGTCGCCGATGACACCGAGTCCGGCAAACGCGGCGCCGTGTACCTCGTCGAAGGGGGAATGATCGGCGAACCCCGCGGCGTACGCCTCCGGGTACCGTGCCGCAGCGAGCGCGGCGAGCTCGTCCGCCAGCGCGCGGGCGAACGCGTGATAGTCGCGGACACGGGCAAACGCGGCGAGATTCGTCGGTTCATCGCCGTCGCCCGCATAGGGGATGGCGGCGAAAACGGCGGCCGTCGCCCGCGCGGCGCGGGCGGCGAGAGACGGATGGGTGATTTTCAGCCTGTCCGTGGGGACGGAGGCGAAGAGCCCGATCCCCCGGCTGTGAAACAGTTCGGCGAAGGTCATGATCCGGATGCGGGGTCACCGCTCCCTCCTTTCCGCCCGCGGCGGCGCGGTATGATCGTTCATAATATCATTATAACACAGGTGCGGCGGTTTTGCAATCGTGTGCGCGAAAGCGGCGGAATTCGCGCGAACATTTGCACCGCCGCTGTTTACATTCGCGCTTCTTTGTGCTATAATATACGAGTGTACGGAAAGCATACACCGTACGTCGGCGTGCTCGCATGCGGATCGCCTTCGCGGGCGACCGTCCGCGATCCCGCCTGCGCGGGATCGGCAATTCCGGCGTGCGGCGATCATTCCATACGGAACGGAGGAGACGTCATGACGCTTCGCTGCGGAGAACGCGCGCTGTCCCTGGCGGTGACCGGATATCGGTATCCGGCGCGCGCCGCCGCACAAGGGTACGACGGCGACGCGGAATGGCTCACGGTCAGAATCACGTATACCGATGAGACCGGGACGTACGAGTACGAGGACGATTGTCTCCAGACGTTCGAGCTGGGGGAACTGATCGAGGAGATCGCGGCGGTCGCCGACGGCGGTGAGCCGCTGTATATCTCCGATCTCACGGAGCCGTATCTGACGGTCGCCGCGGCGCGGGCGGACGACAGGATCCTTTTGGGGATCGAGTTCGTCTATGATACAGACGGTGGGGTATGGAAAAAGCACAAGATCGCCGAGGCGGTCACTGCGGAAGCGGCGCGGCGGATCCTTGAGGAATTAAGAGCGGCGTATGCGCTCTATCCGCCGAGGAATCCGGCGTACGGGAAAGGATGAGGATATGGACCGGTTTGTCCTGAAAAGCGAATACACCCCGACGGGGGACCAGCCGCAGGCGATCGACGCGCTCGTCGGCGGCGTCGAATCCGGCATGAGGATGCAGACGCTGCTCGGTGTGACCGGCTCCGGCAAGACGTTCACGATGGCGAACGTCATCGCACGGCTGAACCGTCCGACGCTCGTGCTCGCGCACAACAAGACGCTCGCCGCCCAGCTCTGCTCGGAGCTGCGCGAATTCTTTCCCGAGAACGCCGTCGAGTATTTCGTTTCCTACTACGATTACTACCAGCCGGAGGCGTACGTTCCCGGCAAGGACATGTATATAGAGAAGGACGCGCTCATCAACGAGGAGATCGACAAGCTCCGCCACAGCGCGACGAGCGCTCTCTTCGAGCGGCGGGACGTGATCGTCGTCGCATCCGTTTCCTGCATCTATTCGCTCGGTTCCCCGCAGGAGTATAAGGCGCAGGTCACCTCGCTCCGTCCGGGGATGGAGATGTCCCGCGACGAGCTGATCGCGCATCTGATCGACATCCAGTACGAGCGCAACGACATCGGCTTCGTGCGGGACAAATTCCGCGTCCGCGGCGACACGGTGGAGATCTTTCCGTCCAACTCGTCGGAGAGGGCGATCCGCGTCGAGTTCTTCGGTGACGAGATCGACCGGATCACGGAGATCCAGCCGCTGACCGGCGCGTCCGTCCGGGATCTCACCTATGCCGCCGTCTATCCGGCGAACCACTACGTGATCGCGCCGGAGAGCCGCGAAGCGGCGTACGCGCGCATCGAGCGCGAACTGGAGGAGCGCGTCGCCGCATTCCGCGCGGAAAACAAGCTCCTCGAAGCGCAGCGGCTGGAGGAGAGGACGCGGTACGACCTGGAGATGCTCCGGGAGATCGGCTACTGTTCCGGGATCGAGAACTATTCCGGCATCTTCGCCGGGCGCGCGCCCGGCGAAACGCCGTATACGCTGATGGACTATTTCCCGAAGGATTTTCTCATGTTCATCGACGAGAGCCACGCGACGCTGCCGCAGGTGCGCGGCATGAGCGGCGGCGACCGCGCGCGCAAGAAGAATCTCGTCGATTACGGCTTCCGCCTGCCGTCCGCGTACGACAACCGGCCGCTCCGCTTCGAGGAATTCGAGGAGAAGCTGAATCAGGTGATCTTCCTCTCGGCTACGCCGGCGGAGTATGAACGGCAGCATTCGTCGCAGGTCGTCGAACAGCTCATCCGGCCTACGGGGCTCCTCGATCCGGTGGTGGAGATCCGCCCGATCGAGACGCAGATCGACGATTTGACCGGGGAGATCCGGCAACGGACGGAGAAGGGCGAGCGCGTGCTCGTCACGACGCTGACGAAGAAGATGGCGGAGGATCTGGCGCAGTTCCTCGACGAGCAGGGGATCCGCGTCAAGTATATCCATCACAACGTCGAGACGATGGAGCGGATGGAGCTGCTCCGCGATCTGCGCACCGGCATGTACGACGTGCTCGTCGGCATCAATCTGCTCCGTGAGGGGATCGATCTGCCGGAGGTGACGCTCGTGGCGATCCTCGACGCGGACAAGGAGGGACTGCTCCGCAGCGAGACCTCGCTCATCCAGACGATCGGCCGCGCGGCGCGGAACGTGAACGGCAAGGTGATCCTGTACGCGGACGTCATGACGCATTCGATCGAAGTCGCCGTCCGGGAGACGGAGCGCCGCCGCCGCATCCAGAAGGCGTACAACGACGCGCACGGCATCACGCCGCGCTCGGTGCAGAAGGGGATCCGGGAACTGATCGCCATCGGCGCATCGGAGGAGAACAAGAAAAAACTGGATCGTCGCCGCGGGCGGAACGCGGATCCGACGAAGCTCTCCGCCGCCGACCGGCAGGAAGAGATCGAGACGCTGACCGCGCAGATGAAGACGGCAGCCAAGGAGCTCCGCTTCGAGGAGGCGGCGTATCTGCGGGACAAGATCCGGTCCCTGCAGCTCACGAAAGACTGAACGCAAACCGATAAAGGAGTCGTCATGGAGGAAATCGTTGTCCGCGGCGCGCGGATGCACAATCTGAAGAATATCGATCTCCGGATCCCGCGGAACCGTCTCGTCGTGTTCACCGGGCTGTCCGGTTCGGGAAAATCGTCGCTTGCGTTCGATACGCTGTACGCGGAGGGGCACAGGCGGTTCGTGGAATCGCTGTCGTCCTACGCCCGCATGTTCCTCGGGCAGATGGACAAGCCGGACGTCGATTCCATCGAGGGGCTCTCGCCCGCCATCGCCATCGACCAGAAGACGACGTCGAAGAACCCGCGCTCGACCGTCGGGACGGTGACGGAGATCTACGATTATCTCCGCCTTCTGTACGCGCGCCTCGGCGTGCCGCACTGCCCGATCTGCGGGCGGGAGATCCGCCAGAGTTCGGTGGATCAGGTGCTCGACTCGATCATGGCGCTGCCGGAGGGCGAGCGGTTCCTCGTGCTCGCGCCCGTCGTGCGCGCCAAGAAGGGACGGCACGAGAAGGTCTTCTCCGACGCGGTCAAGAGCGGCTACGTCCGCGCGCGTGTGGACGGCGTCGTGTCCGACATCGTTGAGGACATGGGGCTGGACAAGAATCAGAAGCACACGATCGAGCTCGTCATCGACCGGCTGGTCCTCAGAGCGGACATCCGCTCCCGCCTTTCCGATTCCGTGGAGACGGCGCTGCGGGAGAGCGACGGGATCGTCTGCATCCTCACCGTCCCGCGCGAGGGGGAGGGGAAGACGTACGAATACTCGACGCGCTACGCCTGCCCGGAACACGGCACTTCCTTCGGGGAACTGGAGCCGCGGCTGTTCTCTTTCAACAATCCGTTCGGCGCGTGTCCGCACTGCAGCGGCATCGGCGTGCTCCGCTCCGTATCGCCGGAGAAGATCCTGCCGGACCGCTCGCTGTCGCTCGAAGACGGCGCCATCGCCGTGAACGGCTTCAAGACGGTGTCGCCGGAATCGTGGAACGGACCGATGCTGATCGCCGTCGGCGCCAGACACGGCTTCTCCCTCGACCAGCCGATCTCCTCCTATTCCGAGGAGGCGCTGTCGGCGCTGCTCTGGGGGACGGGAGAGGAGACCTACGACGTGACCCGCTATTTCGGGAAGGAGTCGCACCGTTCTTACGCCAAATGGGACGGCGTGATCCCCGTCATCCAGGCGCGCGTGAACATGAACGGCGAGGAAGCCGATTACTATGAGCAATTCATGGAGGAGACGGAGTGCCCGGAATGCGGCGGGCAGCGGCTGAATCCGTCGGCGCTCTCCGTGACGGTCGGGGAGAAGAACATCTCCGCGCTCTGCGCGCTTTCCGTAACGGATGCGCTCGCGTATCTGAACGGACTGGCGTTCACGCCGGAGCAGGAGGCCGTCGCGCGGGAGATCTTGAAGGAACTGCGCTCCCGCCTCGGGTTCCTCATCAACGTCGGGCTCGATTATCTGACGCTTGCCCGCCGCGCCGGAACGCTGTCCGGCGGCGAGGCGCAGCGCATACGCCTCGCCACGCAGGTCGGTTCCTCTCTCTCCGGCGTCATGTACGTGCTGGACGAGCCCTCGATCGGGCTCCACCAGCGGGACAACAGCCGCCTGATCGCCACGCTGAAGGGGCTGAGGGATCTCGGGAACTCCGTCCTCGTCGTCGAGCACGACGAGGAGACGATGGAGGCGGCGGACTATATCGTCGATATCGGACCGGGTGCCGGCGTCCACGGCGGGGAACTCGTCTTCGCCGGAACGCCTGAGCAGATCCGCGCCTGCGAGACGTCCGTGACCGGCGCGTTCCTCGCCGGAAAGGAGAAGATCGGCGTCCCGTCCTCCCGCCGTCCCGGGAACGGGCATTTCCTGACGGTGCGCGGCGCGCAGCTGCACAATCTCAAGAATATCGACGTGACGATCCCGCTCGGCTGCTTCGTCTGCGTGACCGGCGTCTCCGGCTCCGGCAAGTCTTCGCTCGTGAACGGGATTTTGTATCCGGCGCTCGCGCAGAAACTGAACCGCGCGTATGCGACGCCGGGCAAACACCGCGCCGTCGAGGGGATCGAGGCACTGGACAAGGTGATCTCCATCGACCAGAGCCCGATCGGGCGCATGCCCTCCTCCAACCCGGCGACGTATACGGGGCTGTTCAACGACATCCGCGAGCTGTTCGCCAGAACGCCGGCCGCGAAGGCGCGCGGCTATACGCCGGGGCGCTTCAGCTTCAACGTGAAGGGCGGCCGCTGCGAGGCGTGCGGCGGCGACGGCATCGTGAAAATCGAGATGCACTTCCTGCCGGATGTGTACGTGCCCTGCGACGTGTGCAAGGGACGGCGCTATAACAGGGAAACGCTGGAGGTGCGCTACAAGGGCAAAAACATCTATGAAGTGCTGGATATGACCTGCGAGGAGGCGCTGGACTTCTTCCGCGCGCTGCCTCGGATCGCGACGAAACTGCAGACGCTGGTGGACGTGGGGCTGGGCTACGTGAAGATCGGCCAACCCTCCACCACGCTTTCCGGCGGCGAGGCTCAGCGCGTGAAGCTCGCCACGGAGCTGTCGCGCAAATCCACCGGCCGCACCGTCTACGTGCTGGACGAACCCACGACCGGCCTGCACATGGAGGACGTAGCCCGCCTGAACGAGGTACTGCAGGCGC